>PBBT01000026.1 GCA_002717725.1 Chloroflexota bacterium | reverse complement strand
TATATTACTTACAGGGGAGAAAGTGATGCATGTTTCAAAAATAAGAAAACTATCTTTGTTTGCCTTTTTGTTCTTGTTTATGCCTTTTAGCATATTTTCAGAAGAAGAAAGTATAACAATCGAAGAGATTACTGTTACAGCTCAAAAGAGAGAAGAAGACGCACAATCTGTGCCAATAGCTATCACAGCTTTGAGTCAAGAGTTGCAAGAATCAACCATTAGAAATTTAGTAGATATAAATGGTTATGCACCAAATGTTAGGATAGGAAAGGCAGCAGCTAGAGCTAGAGGCTCTGCTATTACTATTCGAGGCATTAGTTATTCAGAAACTGATAAATCTTTTGATTCACCAATTGCTGTGACTTTGGATGGTATTTTTATTGGTACTAACTCTGGACAACTTATAGAAAATTTTGATGTAGATAGAATTGAGATTCTGAGAGGACCTCAAGGCACTCTATTTGGGAAGAATACTGTAGGGGGTGTAATTAATGTTGTTAGATCTAAACCCACTGGAGAGTTCGGAGGTCAATATAAGATTGCTGGAGGAGAATGGGGAAGACAAGAATTTAAAGGGATCCTTAATACAGCTCTAGGTGACAACTTAGCTGCTAAGTTTTTCTTTAACAGTACAGAGTCAGATGGTTATATGACCAACACCTTTCTAAATGAGGATGGTCCTAAAGTAGATTATGTAAACTTTGGTGTTAGTCTTCTATTTAGTCCCAGCGAAGTTACTGAAGCCATTCTTACTGTAGAAACTTATGACGATGGAAGTGATGTAGGCGCAGCAACAAATAAAAATGATGCTACTCATTTAGTTTGCGTACCTTTTGGAGCTATTTTCTTTACTGCTAACAATACTTGTGAAGCTACCGATCCGAATGATGGTGAGAAAGAATATAGCACCGAAAGAATGAACGAAGGTCAGTATGATACTGATGCGATTAGTTTAACTTTAACCCACGATATTGATGAAACCACTAGATTTGTATCAGTAACTGGCTTTAGAGATGAAAGTGAAGATACTAGATGGGACTTGGATGGAACATCAGCAGCATTTACTACTATTGTTGCTAATAACCAATATGAGCAGTTGAGCCAAGAATTTAGGTTTGAAGGAGGTAATGACTCTATGAATTATGTTGTGGGGGCTTTCCTTTGGGAAAATGAGTATACCCAATACTGGGATACTTATAACCTATGGCAGTATTTAGTTCCTGGATTAGTAGATGGCTCTGTGCCTCTTTTCCTTTGTCAGAACGCTGCAGGTTTAGGTGCCCTTCGTTGTGATACCGGAGCTCCAGGACCAGGACTTGGGCCTGGATTTGTACAAAAACTTTACCAACACCAAGAAGTTAATTCCCAGGCTTTATTTGCACAAATAGATTGGAATATCTCTGAGAAAACTATTCTTACAACTGGTATAAGATATACAAAAGAAGAAAAAGAGTTTTTGGCTGGTCAATCTTATCTAGCCCCATTAAACAGAGTGAATGTTCAAAACTTTGGTGACATACAAGGAGGTGGTTATGCAAAAGGACTTTTCAACATGACTATGGATTGGAGTGAAATTTCACCAAAGATAGGTATTACTCATTATCCTAGAGAGGATTTAATGTACTACGCTTCCTATTCAGAAGGATTCCATAGCGGAGGCTTCTTTGGTCGTAACCAAAATGCAGCAGATTTTGCTAATACCTACGAACCTGAATATGCAAACTCTTTTGAAATAGGTATGAAAAGCCAGTGGATGGACAATAGACTGCAATTTAATGCTACATACTTTTATAACGATTTCGAAGATAAACAAGACAGTTCAATAAAGCAAGACCCAACTACACTTACAGTTGTGACAGTAGTGGATAATGTTGCTGGAGTTGAATACTCTGGTGTTGAGCTTGAATTGAAAGGTATTGTAAATGCTAATTTCAATTGGTTTGCTACTTTAGGAACTTTAGATTCAGAATATGACGGTTTTGTATCTGATCTAGATGGTGCAGATCCTGTAACTGGTCTTCTTGAACCCACGAATAATGACTATTTAACTGTAAAGTTTGCTCCTGAACTTACTTATGCAATAGGAGCTAACTACTCTAGAGATATAGGTTCTAGTGTAATGTCTGTAAATGTTAAGTACGATTGGGTAGATGAACTTGAAACTAACACCCAAAACCTTGTTGCAGGTCATGTAGATTCAACTGGTTTTTGGAATGCCTCAGTGGATTTCGAATCTGAAAGTTATCGTCTGAGTTTTTTTGCTAGGAATATTACTGACGAAGTAATAGTTTCCACTGTTGATATAGCGCCTTTGATGCAATATGGTCAAGCAACAGCAGGACGAAACTGGGGAATTGAATTATCTGGTAGATTCTAAATTAAATGAATAAAAAGGCTGCCTAGAGCAGCCTTTTTTTTGCTTTTTTCTTTAGAATAGATTGAGATCATAGAAGACAAGTTTTTCTCATCAAAGTAAATGGTATTATTAGAAATATGAAAATTGAAAACAGATTTTGGGTTATGAAGCAACTGCCCGTTGGAAATAATTTTCAGGATGCTCTTGAAATAAAACATGAATCAGAGATAGAAATACCGGAAGGTTTCTTTGTAACAAAAAACTCTTATTTATCTATGGATGCGGGAACGCGAATGTATATGACTGACAGAGAAGATTCTTACCAACCTCCAATTCCCATTGGAGAGAAATTAATGGGAACAGTTTTAGGAGAAGTTATAGAGAGCAAACATCCGGATTATAAAGTAGGAGAGAAACTAAGGTCTTATGGTCAATGGTCTGATTATTCTTTAGTAGATCCACATTCAATGTATCCAAGTAAAGTTGATGTTAGTAATACTGAATTAGTTAACTATGTGGGGATTTTTGGTGCTAATGGATGGACGGCTTATACAGGGGTTATTGATACAGGAAAAGTTAAAGCTGGAGATACTTTTGTTGTATCAGCGGCTGCAGGTTGTACAGGTTTAATGGCTGGCCAGATAGCAAAGATTTCAGGTTGTAAAGTTATAGGTATAACAGGCACAGATGCTAAATGTGATCTAATTTGTAAAGATTATGGATTCGATGGATCCATTAATTATAAGAAAAATGATGTTTCTAAAGAACTTAGAGAATTATGTCCGGAAGGTATTAATGTTTATTTTGATAATGTTGCTGGGCCTATTCTAGATGCTGTGTTGGAGAATATGGCTATCTTTGGAACTATCGCAGTCTGTGGGCTTTTAGAAAATTATAGTTCTTCTGAACGTCTTCCAGGTCCTTATAACTATGATCTTATTCTTATGAAAAGACTAAGGTTTGAGGGTTTCTTTTCCCCTGATTTTTATCATCGTGAACTTGAAATAAACCCTATTTTGAGAAGGTGGACTAACCAAGGGTTATTAAAACTTCCAATAGAGGTTACTGAAGGGCTTGGCAATTTACCTGAAGCATATTCTAAGCTGTTTGAAGGTTCGAATATTGGAAAGGTAGTAGTAAAAGTATGAAAAACTGATATTCAAACGTAAAAGAAATGTCTTCTACAATCAAACAGCTTAATGACTAAATCAGGTTTCACGATTATCCCCTTTGATAGTAGCGATGAAGCTTACCAAAAACTTTATACATTAGAGAATTCTCTCGATTATCATATTAAAGATTGGGGGACTGTTGAAATGTTAAAGTACCACGCAAGTTTAATCCCTGAAAAATGCAAACCCGAGACCAATTTTTTAAGCTTAAACAATGAAGTATTTGGTTATGGTTATACGAGTCATCAAGAATGGGCTTTTGATCCTACATTGTTAGATTCTAATATTTCTTTTCCAAGAGAAGAGAAATACCTCCCTTATGTTCAAGAGTACCTTGAATACCAAATATCTGTGGCAAGAAAAATGGAGCAGGTTAAAACATTTAGAGCTTGGTTGTGGCACGGAGATAATTTCTTTAAAGACTTTTATAAACAAAATGGTTTTGAAATATCTATTACTGAGTACGTGTCTCTAATTTCATTACAAGATTTTAAGATAAAAAGTTTTGATAAGTATGTATCTAGATTTAAGGAAAGTCCTTTAGAGATCTCTACTTTAAAGAAACTTCAGAAGATTCATGCTAACTGGGAAGAAAAGCTCTATGACCTCTGGCACAGGATAGTAAAAGATGTTCCTATGGATAACATAGAGCCAGGGGAAGATATAAATTCATGGAGAAAGCATTTGTTTACTCCTTGGTTTAAATATGAAGATTTATATATTGTTATAGATGGAGAGCAATGGATTGCCTTATCTAGTTACAATAGGTCGGATGTAACAAATGATACGGTTAGTACGGAGTTAACCGGAGTACTTCCTGAATATCGCCATAAAGGAATCTGTATGGCAGTAAAGCTATTTGCTTTAGATGATTTAAAGAAAAAAGGATTTAAAAAAGTATTTACTGGAAACGAAGCAAACAATCCTATGTTCCAAATTAACCTAAAGCTAGGGTTTCAGAAGATAGCGACTGAGATGGGTTGTAAAATTTATATTTAAATGAAAATATTTTTTAGATTAATAGTTACCCTAGTAGGAATAATTTTAATTTGGATTGCCATGGTTCTTGGAGCTTCAGAGTTAACAGGGGAGGTGGTGACTCTGCTGAGACCCGAGGAAGATGGGACGACTAAAAAAGTAAGGTTATGGATAGTAGATATTGATGATAAAACATGGGTAGAGCATGGAACCCAAGATTCCTTTTGGATAAAACAGTTAGCTGATAATTCAGAAATTTCCCTTATTAGAAATGGAGAACAAAAGAAATATTTAGCCTCACCAGATTTCAATGCCCACATCATTTACCATCAATTAAGAGAAGAAAAGTATGGGATAGGTGATAGTATTATTGAGATTACTTCTTTAGGTTCATCTAGCAGAGCAACATGTAAAGGCGTTCCAGTTAGATTGAAACTACAAATGGGAGAAAACTTATGAATTTTCTATACTTTGTTGGGATATTTAACTAATGAAAACAATATAAAAGTTCTGCAAAATTTAAGATTTTTATGAAAGCTAATTGGATACATCACTTTGCTCAAATTAATGACATTCAGATGCATTATGTCGAGGATGCTTCTAATCATAAAAGTGATTTATCACCTGTTATCTTTTGTCACGGATTTCCAATGTTATGGTTTAGTTGGCATCGTCAAATCCCTGTCCTTGCTGAAGCAGGTTATAGAGTAATTGCTCCTTCTATGAGAGGCATGGGAAGGACAGATAGCCCTCTAGAACCAGAAGAGTATAGCGTTAAGAAAATTACTGCTGATTTACTTGGTTTGCTAGATCATTGCAATATAGATAAAGCAATTTTTGTCGGAATTGATTTTGGTTCCTTTGCAATTCAAGATTTTGCATTAAGACATCCAGAACGTGTAAATTCTATAATATGTCTCGAAAATCCTGCAGCTCCGCATAATCCTAATAAATCTCCTTTAACTGAATACGCAGAAATGGGCGCCAAACATTTCCTTCATATTGAGTATTTCCGAATTCCTCCTCGTGCAGATATAGAGTTAGCAACCTCTCCAAGAGAATTCCTAAAGAAAGTCATGTGGATACTTAGTGGCCAGGCAAATTATTTTGATGTCTTTAAACATCCACCAGGAACAAGCTATATAGATGCCATGGCAGAGCCCCCTCCATTTCCATGGGATTGGCTTAGTGAAATAGAGTTTGAATATTTTGTAGCAGAGTATAGTCAATCAGGTTTTACGGGTGGTCTCAATTGGTATCGTTCTATGGACTTGAAATGGGAGGAACGTAAGGCTTTTGAGGGAGTTGAAAGTCAAGTAGATGCCTGGTTTATAGGTAGTGAAAAAGATGTTGATCTAGAAGGATTTCATGGTGATGATCCTATAGGGTTAATGAGAGCAATTTTTCCAAAACTACATGAGGTTACGATGATACCTAATGTAGGGCACATGATTGCATTAGAAGCTTCAGAAGAGCTCAATAAAGTTTTATTGAGTTACTTAGACAAAATTCATCAATTATGATCTTTATAGAGAGACAAACTGGAAAAAACTTGAGTAGTTGAGTTTTGGTATAGTGGTGTTGGAGAGTTTTAATCAGGGGGAGTTCATTTAGAATATGAATATAGATAGACGCATTCAGATATTAGAAGATATTGAAGAAATTAAAAACTTAAAGTCTAGATATTTAAATGCTTGTGATGCACAAGATCCTGATCAGGCTATGAGATGTTTTGCTTCAGGTAAGATAACAATAGATATGGGACATGTGGGTTTTTTTGAAACTAGAGAAAGTTTCGCAGAATTATATAAATCTGCTGGTTGTCATGATTATATTATGGATCTTCATCACGGTTCGAACCCAGAAATTAAGATAATTGACGATACTAATGCAAAAGGTTTGTGGGGTCTAAATTATAGGAATATTAATTTGCTGGATAATACAGTAACACTTGTTAGTGCTTTTTATCATGATGAGTATAAAAAGATAGATAACAAATGGAAAATTGTTTCTAGTATTACAGAGTTTAAATCAGCCCTTCACTTAGATTATTCTCAAGATGTACTTAAAAAAGTTATAGCTGATAAAACTGTTGCAGGGACAGTAGAGTACAAATAATAAAATTTAATAGGTAGAAATTATGGCTTTAAAAAAAAATAGAGTTATTTTAATAACTGGAGCAAGCAGGGGAGTAGGAAAAGGGGTGGCTCTAGGAATTGCTAGAAAAGGAGACACGATAATTATAACGGGACGCTCTTTAGTCAAAGGTACTTCAGTAAGTCAATTTGGTTTAACACTTGAAAGTAGTTTAGAGTCAACAGCAGAGGCTTTATCTAAAATAGGAGCCCATCCTGTTGCTTATCAGCTTGATCAAAATAACGATGAAGAAGTAAAAAGATTAGTAGAAATGATAAGTTCAGAATATGGCAGATTAGATATTATTGTACATTCATCTTGTCAGATTCATGATGATTTAGTTAAACCACTTCCCTTTTGGAAAAAATCTATAAATATGTGGTCTTTAGTAGATGTTGGGCTTAGGTCTAACTATATTTTATCTTATTATGCCGCCCCTCTAATGGTTAAACAAAAAGAGGGATTGATTATTCACATTTCATCTCATGGAGCAAGATGTTATATGCATGGACCTGCTTATGGTGCACAAAAGGCTGGTATGGATAAAATGTCATTTGATATGGCTTGTGATTTTGAACCATATAATGTTGCCTCTATTGCTCTTTGGTCAGGCATTGTGTTGGATGAAAAAACTGAATTAGTTAGTAAGAATCAAGATGATACTTATGTTGAATTTTTAAAAGGGGGAGCTAGCCAGCAATATGCTGGTTTGGTTATAGACTCACTATCACAAGACTCAGATTATATGAGATATTCAGGAAAAGTATTAATAATGCAAGAATTGGGTGAATCTTATGGTATTAAAGATATAGAGGGTAAGAATCCAAGGAGTGATAGATCTACTTTGGGTGGTCCAGTAGATTTTGAATCAACAAAAGTTTATTAAATATATATTGAATTAGATTACTAATAATATAAATGGAGAAATAATTATGACAGTAAGTGCTTTGGTAGAAGGACAATTAATAGATGGTGAGAGGGATGGTTTTACAGAAATGTGTAGAGAAGCATTTAAAGTAACTCGAGATTTTGATGGCTGTAAACATATAGATTTGGTTTACAACACAGAGGATGGTAATAACTGGGTTTTTAATGAAATTTGGGAATCTAAAGAGCATTACGAAAAGTATTTGAAATTTAGGTCTGAAGAAGGAACTTTAGATGTAATAGCTAGCTTATGTGAAAACACACCTTCAATAAGGATTTTTGACATCATCGATACTTAGCTAGGTTCTATAGATTGGGGGAAAAACTTTTAAATCCCTTTAAATCAACATATCAGATGTTTTCTAGTTTTCTCAAATTTTAAAAAAACACCTAGTCTAAGACCTAGTCTGGATAGTTTTTTGCATTTTTTTGTAGTCTATACCTAGTCTAGATATAAATTTGGTATAGTGGTGTTGGAGAGTTTTTTGATTAGGGGAGAGTATTATGAAAAAACTATCAGCTTTAGTCTTTCTTTGTTGTTTTGTCTTAACTGCTTGTGGAAATCAGGCTGCAGAGGAAGAAGCTAAAAAACAGGCAGCACAAGAAAGAGCAGCACAAGAAAGAGCAATAGCGGAATGTGTAAGATATAACTCTCAGAGATTGATTGACAACAAGTATGCGGCTCTTAAAAAATATTCAGATGCACAGAGAGGTTTAAATTCAGCTTTATATGGTTATCCCTCTGGAGGTGGTTCTTCAGAGTCAGAGTTACAAAGAGAGGCAGCTAAATCACTTATTACATATAAGCCAATGATAGAACAAGAATGTTCTAAATCATTAACTTATATTTGGTCACCATGAGAAAAATCTCCTTCGTTCTATCATCTTTGCTAATCCTGTTTGCTGGTGGTGTTCGGGGATCTATTCCTGATGATGTGCATGAAAAATGTAAAGATGTACAAGATTATGTTGGATGTGTACAAATTTTTACCGGTAAAGTCCAAAATACAAACAGTTATGAATTTAAATTAAAGGAAGCTTTAAGGCTTCTACCAGGTCGAATAGACAATACTTCTTTAGCTAGCTTTAGCTCTTCTATTCAACCTTTTACAGACGCTCTTTCTTTAGCATTAACAGATGAAAGCATTAAAGACAGTCAACTGGTAATAGATTCTCAAGTAATTTCAAAAGGATTAGGTCACATTAGATATGTTTGGGACATGTCCATCGAAAAAGAAGTAAAGCGAATGAGTATGAAAAATTGTGTGGATTTGAATCAGTTATTACAGAGAATAAACCGGAGTATGGGTGGCTTGTTTGTTACTTATGTTGAAGAAAAAGGCGGAAGGTGGTGCTCTTACTATGGGAGAAAAGAAATAGAAATGATATCCAAAATAAAGGAGCTTGCTATTAATGTAGCTAATGGTAAAAATCTTGAAATGCAGCCTTTCTGTCATATAGTTGAATATTTCCAATATCCTATAGGATGCAGTATAAGCAAAAATGGTGCTATCACTGAAGAGCCAATTGCTCCTATTAAACTAGTTCCTGTTTATCCTAGAAAGGCTCAGAAAAATGGAATAGAAGGCTGTGTAATACTGGAGTTTATAGTGACTGAAAGAGGCGAAGTTAAAGATCCAGTTGTAGTTAGGTCTCAACCTAATGGGATTTTTGAAAAATCAGCAATTAAAGCTATAAAGAAGGCGAAATACGATTCGTTTCCTTCAAGCAGGAAAACAAGTTTTACAATAAATTTTGTAATACAAGGCCCAAATAAAGGTCCTAACTATAGACCACCTGGCTGTGAATAAAATATTCTAACCTAACCAAACCTCCCTGTTTCAACATCTAAATACGAATTCTGTATAATTCGCATTCAGTTTACAGCGGGTATCGTATAACGGCTTATTACCTCAGCCTTCCAAGCTGATGATACCGGTTCGATTCCGGTTACCCGCTCCATTTAAATCAGTTTTTTGGATTATAATTAAAGAAATGATAAGAAGGGCTCAAAGCTATGGAAACCAGATTATCTTCATCGACGGGATGTGGGGTAGTGGTAAATCTCTTTTAGGTCCTTTAATTAGTGGTTTTGAAAATGTTGAGAAACAGAAAATTGACTCTATTTTTGAATACATCTGTGTATTACATTTTCTTGAAGGTAGTTCTCTTGAAGATTCGTCTGAGTTGTTAAGCTTACTAGCAGATAGGGCTTCTTTTTATTCAGTATCTTCTAGGGAAGTAAACTTTAGAATAAATGAAGCTACAAGTGTTTTTGAAAATCCACATACTTTGAGATATCTCAAGAATCTTTTTAAAAAAGATGATGGAAGTTTTTCTGATCATCTTATTAAAGATAAACCTAGTTTAAATATAATGAGTCACAATATCTTGCCGATATCCAATCCATTGATAAATGCTTTTAAAGAAAGGCTTAAGCTAATAGTTTCTGAGAAACATCCTATTTATTTAATGTCCTATTGGGAAAGCTACCTTCCAAGAGTAGGAGAGGATCCAAAGGAATTTACTCCCTCACATGGAAAGAAAGGAAACATCCCTTGGTTTATAAAAGATGAAAAGGAATATTTAAATGCATCTCCAACAGATAGAGCTATAATTTGTTTAAGAGATTTAACAGTTTTAAAAACTGGTATGATGTCATTAAATTCTTTGAATGAAGATAATCTTCTTATCATCCCTTTTGAATCCTTTGTTCTCCAAAATAATAAGGAGTGGATAAATAAAATATCAAACTTTCTAAATAAAGAACTAAAAGTAGATTTCTCTAAAAAGCTCAATATTCCGAGAAAATTTCTAGAAGATTCAAACCATTATTCAGCTTCTTCACTTCTTGAAGAGAAAAGATACTATCAGCAGCTATATCAGGAAATAGAAGAAAAAAGCTCTACATTTTATTTAGAAATATTAAGAGAGATTATGCGAGATTATCAAGATCAAGACTTTGGAAGGAAGATGCC
Organism: Chloroflexota bacterium; assembly: GCA_002717725.1. The sequence continues at coordinate 8,388 of PBBT01000026.1, read as the reverse complement.
TTGGGAAGATGTTACCCCATAAGTTGTTTCCAGGTATCAAGATCTGGAATTCTCATATGAACGTTCTTTTCTTTTACTTCACCAAGTGTTGAGCATTCTTCTTCACTATAATGGTGCCCAGGATAAAGGACAGTTTCATCAGGTAAGGAAGACAAATGCTTAAGGCTGTTATACATTTGTTCTGAATCAGAACCCGGTAAATCTACTCTTCCACAGCCTTGTATAAATAAAGTATCACCCGATATAAGATTATTATTAACTTTGAAACATTGAGAACCAGGTGTATGTCCAGGTGTGTGAAGAAATTCTATATCATTTTCTCCTATTTTTAAGTGGTCCCCAGATTCTACCTTGACTAGATCAACATCTGATACACCCGTAACTTTTTTTACCCCTTCTGCTTCATGTTTATTGGTATAAATCCTTACAGGTTCTTTTTCCATTAGTTCAGCAATTCCTTCTATAGATTGACCAGCAAATCCACCTCCAATGTGATCAGGATGGTAATGCGTAACTAAAATAGATGATAACTTTAGATCTTTTTCTTCTAAATGTTTTAGTAAAAAGCTAATTTCCCATGCAGGGTCTACTACACTTACCTCACGCGTACTTTTTGAGCCTATTAAATAGACAAAGTTTTCCATAGGCCCTAATTTAATCTGTTCTAGATATAAGTCATTATTCATCTTTTAAATCTCTCTTTAATGTTTCTATTTTACCCAATCTACTCATGAGTTATAAAATTAAATTCTTATACTTCTTTCTGGTAGGACATAGAATTTTTGTTTAAGGTAATCTTCGTGAAAGAGAGAAAAGAAATAATTAAAGAAAAATGCATATTTGTTGAAGCCAATAAAAGGTATTCTTGGTGTAGCTGTGGTCTTAGTAATAAAGAACCTTTGTGTGATGGATCTCATAAAGAAACAGCTGGTAGTTTACCTATTCGCATGTGGTTTCATAAAGATCAAAAGATATTTATCTCTAGAGAAAATGGTAAGCTACAGCTTAGGATTGAGGAGAAAGAATAAGATGACTGACGATGAATCAAAAAATAAAATTAATAAAAAACCCTTAGCACCTAGGTTTTATCCTACAAGTAAATTTATGTTTAGGCTTTTCACTCGCTCACAGGCTTTTATTTTTAAGCTTTCCAGAGGTTATTTATGGAAAACTATAAATGGTTCTGAGATTTGTGTTATTAAAATGAAAGGAGTAAAAACAGGAAAAATTAGATCTATTCCTTTAATGCTTGTACCTTTTGAAGAGGGTGTAGTGCTCGTAGCCTCTTTAGGCGGAGCAGACATTCATCCAACTTGGTATTGGAATCTAAAAGCAAACCCAGAGATTATTGCCTATGTAGGTTCCAAGAAGTTATCTTTAGTTGCTAAACAAGTAGATGATGAAAAAAAATCTGAGCTTTGGCCGCTCATATGTTCCTGTTATCCCGATTACGATAAATATCAGAAGAGAACTAAAAGAAATATACCTGTATTTAATTGTCAGCCAGGATAAAGAGATATTATGGAAAAAATTGATTTTCAAACAGTCAGCACTAATGGAATAAATGTTAGGTTGGCAACAATAGGAGAGGGTCCGTTAGTTATTTTTTGCCATGGCTGGCCTGAGAGTTGGTACAGCTATCGTCACCAACTTCCTGCCTTAGCAGAAGAAGGGTTTAAAGCAGTTGCTTATGATGTTAGAGGATATGGTGAGTCAGATAAACCCCACCCTATAAAAGAATATACGATGCTTAATATGGTTGCTGATGTTATTGGTATTGTGAAAGCATTAGGGTACGAGAATGCAATAACAGTCGGTCATGACTGGGGAGGACCTATTGCATTAACTACCGCAGCTTTACATCCAGAGGTAATCTCAGCCACTGGAACTATGTCTGTTCCTTATATGGGTAGAGGACCTATGCCAGCCATAGATCTTTGGAAAGAAATCTATAAAGATAAGTTTTTCTATCAACTTTATTTCCAAGAAGAAGGAGTTGCTGAGGCAGAATTCGAAGCTGATCTACAAAGATTTCTTAGACTTTGTTATATCAATAGTGATGGAAGGGGTATGGCAAGAGCTTCAGAAAAAATAATGAGTGGTGTTAGCCCTAAAAAAGGTCCTGATTCAACCTTTCTAGAGGGTATGGAAGATTTTGATGAATTACCTGATTGGTTGAGCCAAGATGATATTGACTACTTTGTTAGTCAATTTGAAATAAGTGGAATGAGAGGTCCTTTAAATCGATATAGAGCTCAAAATATAGATTGGAATGAGTTATCTCATTTACCTAAAACTATTTCTCAACCAGCTTTTTTTATTACAGGCAGTCTAGACCCAGTTAATTTCTTTGTACCAAGTGAACAAAACTTAATAGACAGAATAGGTTCAAATTACGATAACCTGTTAATTGCTGAGGAGCTTGAAGGAATAGGTCATTGGACTCAACAAGAAGCACCAGAGAAAGTTAACAAAATAATTTTAGATTTCCTTAAAAAATTAGACTGAAATACAAATGGATAAGAAAGGAATACCTTGGGGACCCTTTACTTTAAGAATTCCTTTAATTCATACAAGGTTTAGTTGGTCTGAGTATATACAAGGGGTTACAGCTGGGTCAGCTGCTGCATTACTGTTTTTACCTATGCTAGTAAACTGGTTTGGCCTAACAGAAGATGAGGCCTTAGCCTTTCTTTTCTTAAGCACCTTTCTTACAGCTTCTTCACCCCTTATCTTTGGAGAAAATCTAATGGTGGGGCTCATGACACCAGTTTTTCCTTTAGTAATAGCATTTTTTACCCCAATGGGGTTAGGTTCTACAGGTGATAATCTTGCTATGATGATAGCTTTATCTTTAGACTTTGCTTTAATCTCTTTCTTTTTAGGCATAAGTGGATTCGGCCCTAAAATTATTAATTCCATACCTAATGCATTAAAAGCCGGAATAATCTTAGGTGCTGCTATAGCGGCTTTGAAAGCTGTTTTTATTGATCGCCCTGAATTAATGAATGAGCAGCCAATTGCTATTATAACAGCTCTTCTTTTAACTCTTTTCTTATCCTCTTCAACAATTTTTCAATTTTACGCTAAAGATCGATCATTTCTTTTAAGAATAGCTTCACTAGGTCTAATTCCAGGAATGGTAGTAGCTGGCTTTCTTGGTTATGTTCTAGGTGAGATAGAATTTTTTCCTCAATGGAGATGGGCTGAGATAGATTTTATTTCTTTATTTCATAAAGTATCTCCTATTTCACAAGGCTGGCCAGACTTAAGTTTCTTTCTACAAGCTGCTCCACTAGCACTTATTGCTTATATTATTTGTTTTGGAGACATTATTACTGGTAATGAAATAACAAAAGAGGTCATGGAAAAAAGGCCTGATGACCCTCAACACTTTGATATTAATAGAACAAATTTATCTATGGGGATTCGCAATGCAATTTCAGCTATTTTTGCACCATTCTTTAGTTATCAAGGCATTTTAGCTACAGGACCTCATATTATTATTGTTGATAGATGGAAAAAGGGAAAAAAAGAAATGAACTCTATTTTTGATGGCATAGGTTCATATACTTCATTTGGATTTCCTTGGTTTTATTTTGTTGTTCCTCTGATGACATTTCTTGTATCCTTACAAGGTATTATTTTTACACAATTTATGGTTCTGACTGCTATTGGGTGTTGCCAAGTTGCAATGTCCCTAGTTAAAACCTCTGCAGAACGCGGGTCTTGTCTCCTTATGGCTGTACTTTTAATTTCTTTTCCCTTAGAACCAGGTAAAGCTCTAATTATAGGCTCATTAATTGTTTTAGTTATGGTAGGGTGGGGCGGACAATCTAATAAATCATTTGAGAGCGATAATGTCTAAAGTAGATGATTTTTTTGATCCAACGTCTAAAGAATTTATTCACAATCCACACCCTTATCTTGATAAATTATTAAGCGACTTTCCTATTGCTTGGTTTGAAAAATGGCAATGTTGGTTAATAAGTGGGAATAAAAGGATAGCAGGATGTTTGCTTGATAGGAGATTATCTACAGATTTTAATTTATGGGAATATGCTCCACCTAAAAAAATGGATAAGGAGAAAACCCATTTTGAAAAATTAATGGATAACAATCTTTTTTTTCTTAGTAGACAAGACCATTTGAGGTTGCGGAAGTTGGCTTTACCAGCTTTTTCTCCAAGAGTAATGGATTTCATGAAAAAGAAATTTGCTAAATTAGTTAAACAACGATTAGAAGAAATAGGAGAAGTTCAGAAGTTTGATTTTTCAAAAGAGGTTGCAGAGATTATCCCCTCTCAAGCTATAGCAAGCTTAGTGGGAGTACCTGAAGAGTATTTTGATATTTTTGATAACCTTGCATATGGTATTGTAAGGGGAATTAATCCTATGCTTGATGATGAAGAAAGGGGGGAAGCTACCTCCGGGATTGAAGAAGGTCTTAATATGCTAAATGACCTAATAGAAGAAAGAAGGAAATTACCTGGAGAAGACTTTTTATCTGCTTTAATTCTTGCAGAAGAAGAGGGGGATAGGCTTAATAATTGGGAAATGTGTGCTCTGATAGGCTCTGTGTTAGCAGCAGGTTCTGATACGGCAGTTGATCTTCATTCTTACCTAATTAAAGCCCTCTTAGAGCACCCCGAACAACTAGATCTAGTCTTGAAAGATAGAAATCTTATTCAAAATGCTATTAGTGAAGTTTTAAGACATCAAAGCTCAGGAAAAACTGGTTTAGCTCGTTATGCAACTGAAAATATAGTGTTAGAAGGCAATAAGATTAAAAAACATCAAATGATACAGCTTATAACTTCAACAGCAGGGAGAGACCCAGAAGCATTCGAAGATCCAGAAAAATTTAACATTCTGAGAAATCAAGATAATAATATAAGCTTTGGTCAAGGACCTCATTATTGTATAGGTGTTACTTTGGTAAGGTCACAAGTAGAAGTTATGTTTAATGAAGTATTTTCTAGGTTTCCATCTTTAGAACTAACTGACGATATTGCTTATGATTATTTTCATCATAATGCGCGTAGAATGAATAAATTTATCTTAAAAACAAATTTTTAATCCATTGGAGAAGTGTAATGACAAAAGATACAAACGAAGAATCAAGACCTCAATCTAATCCAGGAGAGATATTCAATTGGCCAATGTTAAGGTTAACCTACAAGACTAACAAAGATAAATTAGCTGAATTACTTCCGCCAGGAATTGAGGCTATATCAGATTCCTTAGTAACAATAACTATTTATAATTTCCCAGTAAATAATGAGCCAGAATATGGAGTAGTTGTTAATGCATCAGCTAAATATCAAGATATTGAAGGGGACTACACTCTAGGAATAGGTATTAACCAGGAGGCAGCTATTTACACCAGTCATGAACATTGGGGTCAGCCAAAATACTTAGCAGAAACTCATTATTTTAGAATGGGAGATCACGTAGACGCTAAGGTAATTCATCAGGGTCATACTTTTGTACAATTTAGTGGAGAAGTTGTGGGTCAAGCTCCTAACCCTCCAGAATATGAACATAATGAATGGTGGATTAAATGTTTACGCTCAGTAGATATGAGCCCAGGAAAATATGACTTCCCCCCTCATGTTGTCAGGGTTAAAAGTACATACGGAACAAGTTTTATGGAAGAATTAAAAGGAGATATTGTTTTAAGAGAAAGCCCTTGGGATCCTATTGCTACCCAACTCCCAATGGAAGAACAAATCTCTGCTTATCTCTGGACACCAATCTTTCTAGGAAGAGAGATAACTCTTGAAGGAGAACTAGATGGAGAAGGATTTTGGCCTTTTTCTGATACGATAGGAGGGTCTAGATGGCCAGGTTTAAATGGAGGACCTAAACCTTAAATGAAAACATTTAGAGACAAAGTAGCCGTTGTTACTGGAGGAGCAAGTGGTGTAGGCCTTGCTATAGGAAAAAAGCTTTCTCTTGAAGGAGCTAAAGTAATGTTAGCTGACATAGAGCAAGAAGCTCTAGATAACTCTAGAGATAAATTACAATCAGATGGAATTGAAGTTGCTATTAAAAAAACAGACGTTACAGACATAGATTCTTTAAAGGAGCTTGCCTCTGAAACAAAAAAATTATTTGGTAAGGTTAACCTTCTATTTAATAACGCAGGAGTAGCACCTCAGGAAGCTTCATTTAATTTATGGGACCTTTCTCTAAATGATTGGAAGTGGGGCTTAAGGGTTAACTTATGGGGAGTAATTCATGGAATAAAAGTTTTTGTCCCAATAATGTTAGATCAAAATGAAGAAGCAAGGATCATTAACACAACATCAGGTAATGGAGGTTTGATAACTTACCCATCTACCCCTATATATGCAACTAGCAAAGCTGCAGTTACTAGAATAACAGAAGCTTTATATTTTCAACTTCAAGCTCTTGAGTCTAATGTGAAGGTTTCTATTTTATTTCCTGGACCCCATACTGTAGAAACAGATCTTTTTTCTTCTAATAGAAATAGACCTGAAGATTTACCCCAAGAAAAAGAGCCTTCTTTCAAAATTGAAACCATTGAAGCAATGAAAGAGATGGTTCAGGCAATGGGGAAAGACTTAAAAACCACAAAACCAGATGAAGTAGCAGAATTCTGTTTAGAAGGAATTCTTAAAGACAATTATTGGTTACTTCCGCAAAATCAAGATTCTGAAACAGCTTATAAAGCATATGTTCAAAGCGTATTAAAAAAAGAAAACCCATCTCCACCAGAAATACTCTAATGGATATTAATGTAAGAATTCCTTTGCCTATACCTCATGGTTGGTTTGGTTTGTGTTGGAGTAAAGATTTAGAAGCAGGTGACGTTAAAACGATAAATTTTTGTGATCAAGAAATAGTTTTATTTAGAACCGAAGAAGGTAAGGCAGTTGCCACATCTCCATTTTGTCCTCACCTTGGTGCACACCTAGGAAAAGGGGGTAAAGTTAAAGGCAGCAGTATCCAATGTCCTTTTCATGGTTGGTGTTGGGATGCTGAAGGTAAATGTACAGAAGTCCCTTACTCTGATCAAATTCCTAAAGCTGCCCTTAAACCAGCTTTAGAAACATTTCATTTAGAAGAAATAAATGGAATGCTAATGTGTTGGCACGATAAAAAGAATAGATCACCTTACTTTGAGGTACCTTATATAGAAGAATTCAACCAACCTGACAAGAATTGGGGAGAACTTTTTACTTTTGAATATAAAATTGGAACATGTCTTCAAGAAATAGCTGAGAATGATGTAGATCAAGCTCATTTTCCTACTGTTCATCTTTCACCTTCTCTTCCAGAAACCGATACTGAACAAAAAGGAATATATAGAAAAACAGTAGCTGAAACTTTAATGGATCCTTCTAATAATGAAAGTGTTTCTGAAGAAAATAGAGAGTTGTACAAAGATCAGTTTGTAACAACCTTTACTAGGGAATCTTGGGGATTAGGAACAGTTCTGCTTAGAATGAATAATTTGCCTCCAAGCGGTGGAGAATTTGTTATGTTGAATGTTTCAACTCCAGTTGATAGAGAGAATTCTATTTTAAGATGGCAAATGCGTGTAACTAAGAATATAGAAGATGAGGTAGGTAAAGCTATTATAGATGGAATAGCTAATGGACTTTATGATGATATCCCTATTTGGGAAAATAAAACTTATCGAGAGAAGCCTGTTTTATGTGACGGTGATGGACCTATAAATAAATTTAGAATTTGGGTAAGCCAATTCTATAAATAGAATCATTATTGAGCTCTATCTAGTCCTGATTCGATAAGCCAAGATACTAACTGACGATGAGCATCAGTAGCAGGGTCTTTTCCTCTTTTCTTGACTATTTTCTCTATATTTCTTAAGGAGTTGTACGCAGCGGCAGCTGAAATCTCATCGTAATAATCTAAGCTCAGAATCATTAACAATCTTCTAACGTAAAAGGTTTGTAAATTTTGCCTTATGCTATTTACAGAAGTATTTTGATCTTCTAGGAAGATTGCATTTGTTAGATCAGTTAACATTTCGCTCGGGGAATAGTTGTTTCCATAAAGTTTGGTATCAGATAATCGGTACAAAACCCAACCATCAAGGAGGTGTCTTAATACAGCACCCTGAATACTTAATATTCTCCTGTGAATTTGTGGGTCTTCATGTTCTCTTCTTAGTTCAAAACCTCTTCTTTCTTTTTGAAGAAGCTTTATGACCTCGCTACTCACTGGAAATGCTCTAGGTGAGAAGGCATGTTCTCTAAGAATTTCCATAGCTTGTTTCTGTATTTCGGTTGGTGTTGGTTCATATGGGTCTAAATTTGTTACCTGATCAGGGGTAGATCTATTCACATACACCCCTCCAATATACCTTGATACAGCCTCTAATGATCTACCAACT
>PBBT01000025.1 GCA_002717725.1 Chloroflexota bacterium | reverse complement strand
AAGTAGGATATTTAAGACTTTATTTGACTTCTTCACTGGTAATGGAGTTCCGCAGTCAGTACAAAACTTTGCTAGACCAGAATTCTCAGTCTCACATGATGGACAAGATTGCATGCCTACTCCTTATTTCTGTATACCGAAACAACCTGCGGAAGAAATGAAATATATACCTATCAATAATGCAGGAGCATAGCGCAGTTTCTTATTAGATTTTGCAAATATAATCAGCGTTATTAATGGGACAACTAGAAATGGAAGCACTGCGAAATGATACATCGCATAAAAAAGCATTGGCCAGAATAGCTGGTCTTGCCTGTAGTCAGAGTAATCAGCGAACCATAACGAATAGGAATCCCACATGAAAAATACTGCAGGTATCAAGGAAATTACTGAACCAGCTATCAAAAATGGCCTCCATACCTTACCTATCTTCTTAGTTAATTCACCTCGAATTTCTGGTTCGTTCGAACTATCGCTCATACTTGCTCCTTTATTTGCCTAATAACTTATCCAGTAGCTAGTGATAATAAAGTTGTTGCGGATTATACACGCCCTTTTATAAAAATTAAATTGTCACGCGTATCCACTACTAACTAACATAAAGTACAAGACATACCCGCCCTCTATGACTCCAAATGACGAAGAACCAACCACCCAAACCCAAGCACTAGAAGCTAGAAAGAAGCTAAGAAATAGAAAGTAGGACCATTTGTAGGACCTTTTTCTAAGATATATAGGACCTTCTTAAAGTTTCTTAGTTAATCTTAGTTTGTATAAGTTTTCTAGGAATTCTTTTAGATTGCCCATTACTGTCGTCTGGAATATAATTTTAATTACGGTGCCCCTGTAGCTCAGGCGGATAGAGCAATGGTTTCCTAAACCATGCGGCCCGGTTCGAGTCCGGGCAGGGGTGCCATATTTTTTATAACAAATTACCTTTAATCCATTGCCATGGTTTTGCTTCTGTAAAATGAAGCAAATATTCTTGACCAAACTTCGGAATATACAAAATTACCAACACCAAAGTTAACGTACGGATTCTTGTCGGAATTAGTCTTGGGAAAAATCTCTCGCAAATAATGTAATACAAGAAGAAATTTTCAAACAAATTGGGGAAAAAGAATATTAATTTCCTGAATTGTTCCCCAGTAATTTCAAATAGACCAATTCCTGTAAGCCTAAACAAAAATAATATGATTGCGGTATTTCGGGCTAAATGATTTGACCAAGTTAAGCAAATTATTGCTTCTATAGCCAGATAATACATATCCAACCATTTATCAAATGCTTGATAGTAATCCCCAAAACCAACCCTAGGCTCTCCAAATAGAGACTGTAGTGCCTCAACTACCACAACATCCAGAGCATCTACAACTATCGATGCAACTGCTCCAGAAATACGATATTTAAAAATCGTTAACGGAACTACTAATCTGATCAATAATACTATTATTACTGCGGTCGCCATAAAACCCACTCTTATTGAAACACCTGAAGATTAATAGTTTTTCAATCTTATAGCAACACGACGCACTGAATCAATTAATTGATTCACGTCATCTTCTGTAGACAAAATATTCAAAGCACCTGCACAAGAAGACTGTAACAAAACCCCTTCATTCAATAAACCAAAGAATAATGCCTTTTTAAGATCCTGATCTGAGTTAACTATCGATCTGTAATCGTTTATGGGATGTGAGGAAAAATGTATTCCGAATAATGATCCAATACCGGTGATTTGTGTATCAAATCCAATTTCATCGAACACTGATTCGAGTTGATGTCTTAATATATCCCCTAGATGATTCATTTTTACATATGAATCATCAGTTAGATGGTTCATTACCACCTGACCAGCAACCATTGTCATCGGGTTACCATTAAAAGTCCCCGCATGAGGAATTTTCGAGCCACCAGGAAGCGTTGGATCATATAATGCCATCAATTCATTTTTACCTCCAAAAGCCCCTACTGGTAGTCCTCCTCCTATGACTTTCCCAAGAGCGGTGAGATCAGGAACAACATTAAAAACTTCTTGAGCTCCGCCACTTGCAATCCTAAAACTTTGAACTTCATCAAAAATCAGAACAATATCCAATTCGGATGTTAAAGTTCTCATTAATGTTAGAAAATCAGAGTGCGCTGGCAAATATCCAAATGTTGATGATACTGGTTCCATTATCAAACAAGCCAATTGATCAGAATATTTCCGAAGTAGCATTTCGCACTTTTCAGAATCTCCATATGGTAGTACCAAAACATCTTCAAGTATGCTCTTAGGTTGACCAGGATGTTCTGCAACTGGATTAGTAAAATCTGCCGACAAATCACTACTTGAAGGGCGAACACTTACAGCAACATATTCATGTGATCCATGATATGCACCTTCAAATTTCGCTATTTTTGATTTTCCTGAAAATGCCCTAGCAAGCCTAATAGTATTCAAAGTAGCTTCAGTTCCAGAATTTGTAAATCGAATTTTTTCAATTGATGGAATTCTTTCAGTGAGTGTCTTCGCCAAAATTATTTGTGCATCTGTTGGCGCACTAAAGCTTAAACCTATTTCAATCTGTCTTTTCAAAGCATTAACAATTTCAGGATGCGAATGTCCAAGAATGAGTGAAGTTGCATTTATCATAAAATCGAGGTACTGATTACCATCCACATCATAAATATAAGAACCCTCTCCATATTCAATGAAAATTGGGTATGGTTCAAAGAATGATGCGTCTCTTGAACTGCCTCCAGGCAAATATTTGATTGCTCGATCCTGCATGTCAGCAGACTTTGGAGTTCGATTTAAATATTTTTTTTCTTCTCTGCTCAAGTATCCCATAAAGATTTTCCACGATTTTAGATTTTCAAGAGAGTGCCCGTTTAGTAACTATTATCCTTTGAATAGTTGTGAATATCGTAAGAATCGAAATTAATCCCAAAACCAAACATATTACCAGTGGGTACCAGTGCCCAACAAAAATACCAATCCCGAGAGCAGCAACTCTTTCAGGACGAGTCATTATTCCAACACTACATTCTACTCCTAGTCCTTCTGCTCTAGCCCGACAATAACTTACCATAATGGAACCAGCAAAAGCAGAAAATGCCAAGAAAACTCCTAATGTCTCAGAGTTCACTAGAAAATAACCTAATACGCCTGCTAATATCACCGCTTCAGATATTCGATCAACCACGGAATCCAAAAATCCTCCAAATCTTGAAACTGTATCTGTGGCTCTAGCCAAAGCCCCATCAAACATATCCAAAATTCCACCAAACAACATCACCAAGGCTCCAATCCAAAGATATTCAAAACAAATCAAAACAGCAGCAATGATTGCAAAAAACAATCCGGTCATCGTAACAAATGAAGGCGAAACTCCCAACTTTGAAAGCACACTCACCACTGGTAATTCAATATACTTATTTATTAAATTTCTTACTGAATTTCTATCCACTTCATTACCCTTCAAAACTTCCTTTTAAGTATCTTTCTCCAAACACTCCAAATAGTAGTCCATTACCTGGCCTGAGACTGTATCCCACGAAAACTCAGCAACTCTTTTTCTAGCAACTGCTGCAAAGTCATTCCTAGTATGGGCATTCTCAATTAAGTCATTCAATGCTCCAACTAATGCATCCTCATCACCTGGAGGAACAAGAGAACCAAATTCCCCCGACCCTAAAACCTCACTATAACCATCTATATCACTAGCAACTACTGGGGTCCCGGAAGCCATTGCCTCTAGCAAAACTATCCCAAAACTTTCTCCTCCAGTTGCAGGGGAACAAAAAATATCTGCAGAATGATAATATCTCACTTTTTCCTCATCAGATACTCGTCCTACAAACACAACATCGGACAAACCTCTTTCACCAATGATTCTATATGAATCAGCATCCATCTGACCTCCTCCAGCCACAATCAACCTTATATTGGGCCACTTCCATTTTAATTGACTATATGCAGAAAGAAGATATCTCAATCCTTTGCGTCTTTCTAATCTTCCCAAAAAAAGAATATTTATCTTGCCATCTCGTAAGTGTTGAAATGGGACCGATAATCTGAATTCTTCCAATTGAATCCCATTAGGAATAATCCTATATTCTTCAGGGAAATATTTACTAATGAACTTATGTGCAGCTTTTGAAACGGCTATCCTTCCATCAAGTCGTTGATAATATCTACCAAAAAAACGACGGCCACCAATTTTGTATAATTTGTGAGTTTCATAAGTATGAAATGTTCCTATATATTTCGACTTAAATTTTGATGCATAGGCTAACATGCAAAGATTTATCACACCTGAACCTGGTTCATGAATATGAACTATGTCAAACTGTTCGTCAATCATTAGTTGTTTGACTTTGCGTCTCAACCACAAAGACAACGAAACGCGAGCTGTAGAACCTCCAGCTGGAATAGGAACGGCACGTCCCATGCTAATAAAACCTTCAAAGGGAACTTTTTCAAGGTCACTACATGGAGCAATGATCTTTACATCGTGGCCAAGTGACAAAAATTGATTGCTAAGATTGTTTACGTGATCAGCAACCCCGCCAGGGAAAGCATGATCATAAGGAGAAACTAGTGCGATTTTTAGGTTTTGGTTCAGAAAAACCTCCTAGTCTTGCTTAATTAATCAATTAAAAATTTTAGTCTTGTCCGCTTATAAACTTTTCTACCATCTCACGAGCTTCATTATCAGTATATTGAACTGGAGGAGATTTCATGAAATATGCAGATGGACCTGAAATTACTCCGCCTATGCCCCTATCTTTTGCGATTTTAGCACATCGAATTGCATCAATTACAACTCCAGCTGAATTAGGACTATCCCATACCTCTAACTTAACTTCAACGTTCAAAGGCATCTCACCAAAACTTTTGCCTTCCAAACGAATATACGCCCATTTCCTATCCGTTAGCCACGGAACATGGTCGCTTGGGCCAATATGAATATCATCACCATCAACCCCATAATCTATCTGAGAAGTTACCGATTGTGTCTTCGAAATCTTCTTAGATTCCAAACGTTCCCTCTCCAACATATTCATAAAGTCCGCATTACCACCAAAATTTAATTGATACGCATGCTCTAACTCAACACCACGATCCATAAACAATCTTGTCAACACTCTATGCAAAATAGTGGCACCAACTTGAGATTTAATATCATCTCCAATTATTGGGGCTCCAGCTTGCTCAAACCTACTTTGCCAATAATTATTTTCTCCACTAGCAATAAATACAGGAATACAATTAATAAAACCACAACCTGCGGCTAGTACCTGTTCAACATACCACTTAGTTGCCTCTTCTGATCCCACTGGAAGATAATTAATAACAACATCTACTTCTCGCTCACGCAAAATCTGTGCTATGTCATCGGTTGGACCATCAGCTTTGCTTATACGATCAGCCATATATTTTCCAACACCGTCATGTGTCATTCCTCGTTGTACAATCACACCAGTAGGATCAACTTCCTGAAATTTAGCTGTATTATTAGGCCCAGCATGAATTGCATCAGCTAAATCCAAACCCACCTTTGAAGAATCTACATCAAATGCAGCAACAAAATTAATATCTCCAATACCATATTCACCTAATACAGGATGCATCAATCCAGGGATCGAGTCTGTATTTGATGCAGAAGAATACTTACTTACTCCCTGCACCAACGAAGAAGCACAATTGCCCACCCCAATAATAGCCACGTTTATATCTACCATTAAATTTTTTTCCTTAAACACTTTACATTTTCAACCAAAAAATGGCCCGCCTAAGCGAGCCATACTAATTGTAACACCTATGCATTCCCTTCTCAATATCCTATGCAATTTGACATGTTGCCGTGTGATTGGTACATTATTTTAAACAAATGAACGTTAAATTTTTCTTCTCAACCATCCCTAATAGACCAGTTTATACAAGCGTATCCTTCAGTGTGAACTTCAATGCAAGATGACATCTGCGCTGTAGTTCTAGCTGCCGGAAACGGCAAACGAATGGAATCTAATCTTCCAAAGGTACTTCACACCGTTTGTGGCACTGAGATGGTTAATATTGTGGTCCGTACCGTTAAATCAACCGGTATTGATTCTATCATCNTAGTTACCCCAAATNACTCTTGGGAAATTAAAGATTCAATCAAAGAAACTGTTCATTTCGTAGAGCAATCCATTCCACTGGGAACTGGGGATGCATTGTCTAAGGCGAAAAATTTGTGTGCANACTTTAAAACAACTTTGGTTCTAATGGCTGATACCCCATTAATTTTACCAGAAACAATCAACAAACTTATTAAAACCCATATTGCCTCCAATGCTAAAATCACTTTGCTTACTTCCACACTTTTAAATCCAGAAGGTTTAGGAAGAATNGTTCGAAACAATAATGGGAAAGTGATAGAAATAGTTGAGCAAAACATGGCTGATACTGCAACAATGAAAATCAATGAAATTAATGCAGGAGTCTATTGTTTCGACTCGAACTGGTTGCAAGAAGGAATCAGATCTCTCAAGCCTTATGCAAAAGGTGAGATACTATTAACAGACTTAATTAAAATCGCTGCTGATAAAGGCTTGGAAATTCAAACTGTACAATCANAAACCAAACAAGAAGCTCTAGGAGTGAACAATCCTGCTCAATTAGCTGAAGCTGAATTGGCAATGATGATACAATCANAAACAAACTCAGTTGTTGAAAACATGCAAAAAATTTGATAATCATAGGATACAAATTTTAATAGGANAGTTTGCTTTCGGTCAGGAATTCTGACACGCGAGCGAAAAAATGGACCCTGANAGTACCAATTTATATTTCNTAGCACTAGCAATATCGGTTTTAACATACACTGCTATTTCGCTGGTCAGCGCATCCGTNGAANCNTTGCGTAGAGATTATTTGCGCCTTATTGCAGAANATGACCCCAATGCATCCCCAAATCCATTTGCTGAGTCAAATTTCCAAGACGTAATTGCCCCTATCNTTAAANANGTCTCAATGACTTCAACTATNATATTCATGATTGCTTCAATACTGACTTCTATTACAGAAAGTTGGTTATTAATTTTTATTTGCATCTTAATTGTATCTCTACTNATAANTGGATTNGTTACNGAATTATCCAATTTTTTNGCTAAACGTTACTCTAAGTNCATNATTCAAATTTCTTCCCCANTAATTGATNGANTAGGCTGGATATTTTCACCAATTGCAAAAATATATACNTCGGNNCCAAATTTGTTTNCNAAGAAAAATANAANCCANCCAGACANTGAAATTACTAACCAGAANAATGAAATTACNCTCCAATTTGATACCCCTTCCGAAGAAATAGAAGAGCATGAAGTCAGNATGATCCGAGCAGTATTCAAGCTCGACAAAACGACTGCTCGAGAAGTTATGNTACCNAGACTTGATATAATCGCAGTCGATCAAAGCACANCAATAAGNGAGCTAATAGAAAATATNATAGCAGCCGGCCANAGTAGAATACCTGTTTANGAAAATTCTCTTGATAATATNCGTGGAGTCGCACATGCCNGGGATATTCTAAGACACCTAATTGAAAACAACGAAAACTTGGNAACTCCTGTATCTGAGTTAATGCGCCCTGCACTATTTATACCNGAATCNAAAACTCTTGAAGAACTACTAAACGATTTTCAGCAAAAACGAACNCATATGGCAATAGTCGTGGATGAATACGGAGGAGTATCAGGGTTAACAACCATTGAAGATGTTTTGGAAGAAATCGTTGGGGAAATTCAAGATGAATTTGATGAAGAGGGTCCCGAGTACCATAAAATTAACGAAAATAACTATCTAATAAGTGCTAGCATAAGTATTGACGATTTAAATGAATTGCTCAATATTCATTTGACAAATAATGGTTTTGACACGCTTGGAGGATATGTTTCAGANCAATTNGGTAAAATCCCGTCTATTGGAGACATTTGCGAGTCAGATNGTCTACAAATTGAAGTTGTTAACAGTGACAATCTNAAACCTTTACTTCTACGNGTTAAACGTCAANACTAATATNAAACCCGTCTGAAATTTTTAAGNAATCCANAAATCCAAACTAAAACAAGTAGCTTNGTAGAGATTTTGCNAGTTTTAAACCAATAGATTATTTCAACAAAAACTTAGGNGNATATTTGTACACAAAAAACCAACTCTCTTGATAATTAAGCATCCAAGAAAGTTGGAATCAGNATACNCNATANNAATTGTACAACCTTAGGGTTNTCCGAGGATAANTCGGAAAACCCTAAAATNTTTCAACCTTAATTATNCNGNAGNTAAGAGCTACTTAGCAACTACCCACAAAGGAGCAGTAGCAACTGATCCGCCAGTGCCTTTAGCCTCTAATGAATAAACACCTGCGNTCATTTCATNAGTAACNACAACTGAAAACGCTCCAGATTCATTAACGCTTGCAACAGATCCTACTAGAACGTTAAGTCCACCAGNAGCAGCAACTGCATGAATTGCAACAGCTTCACCAGACTGGAATCCAGAACCATTAANGGTAGCTGAACCTCCGACAGGCTCTAGGTAACCTTCAGCAACATCAAGAGATGATGCNGGGCTTACATTTACTGCCTTAGCAATAATATTTACCCCAGCACTCGCTCGTGAACCGTCAGCNCCCTCAGCTAAAATTGTTCTAGCTCCGATAGCACGTGCATGATTTACNGCACCACCACCGATCTCTGCAAAGCTAGCAGAGAAAGCTCCAGAACCATTAGCAACAACTTGGCTACCAGTTCCNCCACCTACTATAATTCCTTGGGCTCCATCCAATACAAGCCACAATGTAATCGACTCACCAACTGTAAAACCAGAACCNTTGACGGTTATAGNTTCTGAAGTAGTCAAATTAGTCTTGCTTACGCTAATATTTGAGTTATCCTGGGCTGGAACTTCAACCACAGACACATCACCCTGAACACCTTGAGCTCCCTGAAGACCTGGGATACCTTGTGGTCCCTGTGGCCCCTGAGCACCTGGAGGTCCCTGGTTACCTGGAATACCTTGTAAGCCTGGCAAGCCTGGCAAACCTGGCTCACCTTGGATACCTTGTGGTCCCTGTAAACCGGCTGTACCCTGAGGCCCAGCAGATCCCTCACATCCGACGAACAACGCCACGGACATCACGGAAACGATTATGGCAAGAACCGCGCTTTTGATATTAATCTTTCTCATCTGATCCCCTCTCTGATAATTCAATCCGAGAACTTCGATGCACAAACACGANATTCAATAAGCTTGAGCTTACTGAAAACTCAGTTTTGTTCACACACCAGCAATAATATTCATTCCGAACGGTGATTGTCAAGATATTAGGACATATAAAATTAATATTTCTGGAATCGTTTCGATACCATCAACTCGACAACAAACCGCCCGTATTTAGAGTATAATTTAGCACAATTTAATTTATAAAGTAAGGACAATTATAGGTGATTTGCAACAGAAAAGAGCTAAATTAGTGAATTTCTGGCAAATTTTGTTCATTTTTGTGAATTATGCCCCCGTAGCTCAGTGGATAGAGCACTGGCCTCCGGAGCCAGGTGCGTGGGTTCGAATCCCGCCGGGGGTACCACTGATTAAATAANCTGAGTGNNAATTTACCTTGTNCGGGGATTCAAAACGTCATTAAGNGCATCCCCNAGNAAATTCCAACACAGTACCAATATCCATGCTACTGAACCCGGAGCTAATAACAACCAAGGCCATTGTCTCAATGTGCTTATACTCCCACCTTCCAAAAGCATCCTNCCAAGACTAGGTCTAGGAGGTTGTATTCCAAGTCCTAACCAGCTAAGTAAAATCTCAGCTCCAACCATACTTCCCATTCCCATAGTAACCAATACCACAACTGGACTAATAGCATTGGGCAAAATATGACGTACTAAAATTCGAGGAGTTGAAGCCCCCATCGCTATCGAAGCTTCAACAAATTGTCTCGACTTTAAAGTTAATGTTTGCCCTCTAACAACTCTAGACATACCAAACCAGCTGAANGAAACTAAAGAAAGTGATATTACGAAATAATCAACTACTCCGGAACTTGCCACCCCTTCTAGAAAAGTATGATCATCTAACCAATANGCCCAAGTGGTAAAACGCGGACGAAGACTAGCTGCAATTAAAACTAAAAGGAAAAATGTGGGAAATGACGCAAAAATTTCCCCTGTACGATTTATTATCGTATCAATTTTTCCCCCAAAGTAACCNGAAATTAAGCCGAAANTGATCCCTATTACCAGGCTACCTGTAAGCATTGAAATAAATGTCAAAATCACTGTATTTTGAACACCCCACAATACTCTAGTGAATACATCTCTGCCCGTTAAATCAGTTCCTGCAAAATGACTTAAACTAGGACCCATCTTGGCATTTAATAAATCTGTCTGATTGTAATCATATGGAGAAATCCATGGAGCCATTATCCCCGCAAGGTAAATTACTAGTATTATTACAAAACTCAAAAGCGCGATTTTTTTTCTTNCCAAACGTGANATTGCACGACGAAAATGCCCTCGTCGTTTTTGAGGCTGATTAAGAACTTCTACCTGTTTTAATTGCCGAGAAATCAAACTTTTCCCTTCAAAAATCAATCATATCTTATACGTGGATCAATCAATCCATAAGCAAGGTCTGCTATTAAATTTGCTACAACGAATGCAGTAGCTCCTATAATTGTAGTAGCCATTATTACTGGATAATCCCTATTGAAAACTGCTTGAATAGCAAAATCTCCCATTCCTGGAATCCCCAAAATACGTTCTGCAACAAAACTAGTAGTTAAAATCCCGTCTAAAGATAGGCTTAAAACTGTGATCACAGGGATAAGCGCATTTTTTAACACATGCCTCCTATCAATTTGAAAAGTTGATAGNCCTTTAGCTTTAGCAGTCCTAATATAATCCTGACCCAATACATCTAAAGTACTAGATCGCATAAGCCTCATAATCCCAGCAAAGCCAAAAATTCCTAAAGTAATAATGGGCACAATAATCCTCAAATCAAAGACCCCACCCCANCCAGAGCAAGGCAATAAATCAAGCTTTAAGCACCCAATCCATAATACGGCCGGAATAGTTACCATTATTGGAATAGCACCTAAAATAAATCCAATAGAAACAACTAAAGGATCTTGCCAACTTCCTTGTCTATGAGCAATAAAAAATCCCAAAGGTAATCCAATCAAAACACTTGCTGTCAATGCTGCAAGATTAACCTGAAGAGATACCCACATTTTTGANATTAATAGAGAACTTACACTTTGTCCTCTAAATCGAAAACTTTCTCCAAAGTCTCCCCGCATTGCATCCCAAATATAATCTAAATACTGAACTAGAAATGGGCGATGAAGCCCTAATTGATCTCTTATGTTTTGAGCTATCTCTGGATCATATCTGGATCCTAGCATGACCACTATTGGATCCCCAGGAACAATTCTGACCATAACAAAAGTAATGAAAGTTACCACCAATAAAAGAAATGGTAACCAAATGAGTCTTCTCAGAATATAAAACCACATTTAAATCATCTTAATTATTACTAAAATAAACTTCCTTGAGCTTTGGAATAATCATTGGAGTTAATTTGTAACCATTTACGTTCGGTTTAATTAGAACGTATCTCTCTCCTGTGTACCACATCGGCACCCAAGCTGCATCCTCAACTATCAACTTTTCAGCCTGACGGTACAATTGAAATCTTTCTATAGGATCTTTCAAAGTACGTGCTTTTTCAAGTATCTCATCAGCATCAGGATTTGAATAAGCGCCATGGTTTATATCACTATCAGAGTGAAACAATACATCTAAAAAGTCTTGTGGGTCTGGATAATCCGCTTCCCAACCTAAACCCGCAAAACTCTGAAATGTTTGTTTATCCAAATCTTTCAAAAAAGTTGCCCATTCAACCTGTTGAAAATCTACAATCACTCCCAATTCCCTCTCCCACATATCTACAACCACTTCCAAATCCAGTCCAACACTCCCGCCAGTTCCTGGAACAGAAATAATGATTCGTGGCAGTTGATCTCCTGAAGAANTTTGAGAAGCAGACAACAATTCTTGAGCTAATTCATAGTGAGGTTCATCCGAGGGGATATTAGACAAAAATCCAGAATATTTTGATTCTGATAATAATTTTCGAGCTTTCTGTGGATCAAATTTCAACCCTTCCAATTCTTCATTATATCCAGGAAATCCCGGAGGCAAAATCCCATAAGCTGGAACCACTAAGTTAGACAACACCTGACTAGCAATTAACTCTTTATTTATAGAATGATTTAATGCTTGTCTAAATTTTTGATCATCGAATGGAGGAACATTGGTATTAAATCCTATATAAGAAACNCTAAAACTAGGAGGCGCCACTACCAAATCACGATTAAGAGGGTTATTAGGATCTAATATTCTGTCCAAATCACTCACCCCTACACCAGTGATATGAATTTCATCTTTTTCATACATCTGCATTGATTGACCACCTGCTAAATTATTTTCAATGAANTCAATATTAGCTGGACCTCTATAAAACAAATCNTTGCGCTCTAGCACAAGACGTTCTCCAATCCTATATTCTTTAAGCTTAAATGGACCNGTCCCATTTGGATTATCTAAAAACCAACCTCTACCTCCAGTTTCGACAGTCTCCTGATGAACAAAGTAAGCCGTAGGATAAGTTAACTTAGCCAAAAAATATGCCTTTGGGGCATCAATTTTTATTTCTAATGTATGATCATCAATTACTGTAACTCCAGAAATTTCAACGCTGTTTCCATCCAAAACCTCTGATGCACCTATGATATCTTTCAGGTATGTACCTGCCACTGGTGAAGCTGTTTTGGGATTTGCGGCTCTTTCAATAGACCATTTAAAATCATGAGCGGTGACTTGGGATCCATCATGAAATTTTGCATTCTCACGAAGATGAAAAATATAGACTGTTCCATCTTCATTTATCTCCCAGCTTTCTGCCAGATCGGGAATTAACTGCAAATCTGCATTCATTGTTACCAAACCGGAAAAAATCTCTACAACTATGCCTGAAGAAGTAGTATCACTTGTGAGATGTGGATCTAAAGTTGGAGGATCTGACCAAAGACGTTTTAATATTCCTCCTTGAGGTATGTTATCGGANTCCGAATCGTTTATTTTATTAGAAGGAAGATNAGTTCTCTTTGAATCTTCTCCTGTTAANGATGAAGATTGCTGTTTNGGCAAATCTAACTCAGATTTAGACAAGTCACTTGAATTAGGAATGGTAGCAGTGGAAGATTCAGATGCAGGAAGTGTTAAACCATCCTGCTGNGAATCATCTTCGTTAGAACAAGCAACCANCAAGACAAGAATTAATGTAGTGAAAGCTGTAAAGACTAATGATTTTCTCATTTCGTAAATCCTATACTCCAAAATTATAATTTTCCTCTAATTTGATTCGCCGACTGAAGAAGTTAAATATGCTTTGATGAATGGTTCTAACTGACCATCTAATACAGCATCAGCATCAGACGTCTCCCACCCAGTTCTATGATCCTTTACAGATCTATAGGGATGNAAAACGTAACTTCTAATCTGATTCCCCCATTCAGCGGATGTGTGTTCACCTTTTAANCGACTGATTTCTTCATCTCTAGCTTTAATCTCTAACTCAGCCAAACGAGATGTTAAGATACGCATTGCAATTTCCTTATTCTGATGTTGAGAACGCTCATTCTGGCAACTCACCTTTATTCCGCTTGGAACATGAGTAATTCTAACAGCAGTAGAATTCTTTTGGACACTTTGCCCTCCAGCACCACCTGCTCTAAATACCTCGATTTTCAAATCATCGGTATCAATTTCAACATCTACGTTCTCATCAACTTCGGGTAAAATCTCTATTAATGCAAATGAAGTGTGCCTCGCATGATCAGCATCGAAAGGTGAAATTCTCACAAGCCTATGAACTCCACGTTCAGATTTAAGATACCCATAAGCATATAAACCAGAAACATGTAATGTGGCACTTTTAATGCCAGCTTCCTCACTGTATGACACATCTAGNAAATTAGTTTTGAATCCTTGTTCTTCCGCCCACCTTAAATACATTCGCAACAACATCTGAGCCCAATCTTGAGAATCTACTCCACCGGCACCTGCATGTATAGCAATCAAGGAATTGTGATCATCATATTCATCACTCAACATCAATTGGAATTCCATTTGTTCAAATCTTTGAATGACCTCATTTGAATCCACCAACAAAGATTGGATTAACGAATCATCACTCTCTTCGATTGCCAATTGCAATAAATCACCAGTTGATTCAACATCATTAAGTAATTTTTCCCAACCAAAAACTTCATTATTTAATTTCGAAAGATCCTTCATTTTAGCTTGTGCAACAGTAGATGAATCCCAGAATCCCGGCTTCGCGGCTTCGGATTCTAACACTTCAATTTGTCTGCGTTTTTCAGGCAAGTCAAAGACGCACCATTATCTGAGAAATCCTAGATCGGGCTTCTGCCAATTTTCCTTTAATTTCTTGCATCATCGACTCCGAAATATAATAGTTTACTTGGTCAAATTATATCAGAATAATCAAATCAAAATTCAAGGATTAAGTATTTGAGTAGTTTCAGCAGACTGCATAATCGAATCCCAGTTNTATAGCATAGGAACCAATCCAACTTCACCCCAAACCTCAGATTGATCTGAATAATGTTTACTCCCTGGGTGACCGGAGGANCCAAGAGGTACAATCCATTTAGAATTATCCCAATTTGATGTATCAAAAACATATCTAGCAACCGACATCCCTGTCACGGAATAGGATTCAAAAGAATAACCAGCTGCCTGAGGGGTATCAGCATCTCCTCCTATNGAAATTGAAGGAGGATTTAATATTTCTGCATAACCAGGGAAAGATTCGGAAAGAGTGTGTCTGGGATTGGTTTGATGAATTTCACCCCAAATCCAATTATCTAAGTTCTCTCCCAATGACTTTCTTAACTCAAAAACAGATTCATTAAATGCATCCAATATAATTGAGTCCCAAGTTAGTCCTTCTGGCAAAAAAGACTCATCACCTTTTTCAATCATTGAAACAAATAAAGAACCTAGATGAGATAAATGCCTTGGAGCACCTCTACCTCCACCAAAAAACATTTTNCTTGCCAACTTTTCNCCCATTAAAGAAAAAATTATTTTTTTATGCAATATTTTCCTAAACTCACTATAAACAGTTGGTTCATACATAGTTGGTTCCATTGAACAATTCCACCTAATCAATGATTCAGCAACAGCAACAGTAAATGGATCTTTAATACGAGATTNAATCTTTTTGATTTCCTTAATAAAAGTTTGTGCAGGTATAGATATTCTTTCAGAATGTATAGAACTCATTTCATCNACCGATACATTAGAGATACTACTGATTCTTTCAAATATCCGTTTAGCTCTATACTCCGTGGAATAATCTAAATTAAGATAATAAGGATATTCATCATCCACAATTTTGTTATTTGCAGTAACAATAATTCCACCTTTCGGAGAACGAATTCTGGGCAATTCATCAAACGGGATTTCACTAATCCATTCATGTTTGGGATCTGCTCCNGAAACTGGAATCCAAGCATTTCCAGGTGCCCTAATCGGAACTTTCCCTCTATGTAAATAAGCAATTTCCCCATGAATATCTACAAAAACAAAATTGTTGCANGGATCTACCCATTGGCGCATCGATTCATCCATCTGCNCAATATTTTGAACCTTAAGCATATCCCTGATGCATTGAAATCCTAAGTTGGCAGAATCTGTTGCAGTATATTTAAAAGAAATAGCATTCCCAGTTTCTGGATTCCCAAAAATTACAGGCCCATGATGTGTTTTTGTAAGTTTAATTTCTTGGTCATCAAAGTCCCGTATTTTAATAGTTTGATAATTTATTTCTGAAGATCNAAGTTCACCATCAAATTCATATTTTGCCCCATCAGATGAAAANCTTTCTACATAAAGATCCTGNTAATCAGAATTTGCATGTGTAACACTCCAAGCAACTTTTCCATTATGTCCAAAATGTGGGAAACCTGGAACACCNGGGAAAGATAGTCCAATAACATCAAATTCTTTAGACATAACGTGGTTCTGATAATAAACATTTGGAACGTCTAAACCCCTATGAGGATCTCCAGCTAATAGGGGCTTTCCTGAANAAGAACGATCTCCACTAATCGCCCAACTATTGCTTCCGGAGTCAAAATATTCTGAAACAATCTGGGCTTCAAGTTGATTATTNGAAAATATTTCCAAACCATTTAGATCCTGCCCTTCGAAATTCCCACCAGGGGGAACTATTAATAAATGATTCTGTTGATATCCTGTGAATAATTGTGCTGCACGTNTTGGCCCAAGAGAGTTCACCACCTCTGCTCTCCAAAGTTTTGCTTCAAAAACACCCATTAAAATATGTCTCACTTTAAAAACGGCTAAAGAATCTAAAGGATNCCACTCTTCTGGAACTGAATCGACAAGTTGATATTCTGCAGGAAATCGATCTGTAGAGTTAATAAAAGCATTAACACCTTCAGAGTAACAATTTAGCATAGATTTAGTATCCGAATTCAAAGAATTAAAATCATTTATAACACTCTCTTTTATAGCAAATCTGCGCATTAAAATATCTTGCTCAAGCGCTATTTTCCCTGCAAATTCAGCCCACCTTCCATATGCCCTCCTACGATCAAAATCCATTTGCCATAACCTATCTTGAGCTGTAGCAAATCCCTGTCCAAAAAATGCATCTTCGATTGAATTCGCCTTTATATGTGGAATGCCATATTCGTCTCGATGTATCAACACTTGATCCANCAAGGCACTCATTTNGAGAGTGGATTCCAAATCTGGGATAGACGCTTTTAACATTTGCGATAAGTTGGAATTACTCATAATCTTCTCCAAAGTAAAGTATGGGCTTATATTATTACAATTCACTACATATAAAATAAAACCTTAATGAATTTATAGAAAACTTTCTTGTTTTATTACTGCAATATATTCCACCGAACGAAACTTGACTGTATAATATATTCAGGGGAAGTGTCGGAATTGGCAGACGAGCATGATTTAGGATCATGTGCCGTAAGGCGTGGGAGTTCGAGTCTCCCCTTCCCCACCAAAAACTATCGATTAAAAAATAGCCAATNATAAAAACATAACACTTTACTTATACCCTCGCCCTGGAAAATATATGCCATCAAACCAAATACGAAATTTTTGCATAATTGCTCACATAGACCATGGTAAATCTACTTTGGCAGACAGACTAATTTCTGCAACGAACACCATCGAATCCAGAAATATGAAAGAGCAAGTTCTAGATTCTATGGATCTTGAAAGAGAACGTGGGATTACAATCAAATCTCAAGCTGTAAGAATGATTTACTCAGCATCAGATGGAAATGAATACCAGCTAAATCTAATCGATACACCAGGTCACGTAGATTTTACCTATGAAGTATCTCGTAGTTTGGCTGCTTGCGAAGGCGCAATATTAATAGTAGATGCAACTCAAGGAATTCAAGCACAAACTCTAGCTAACGCATATTTGGCAATAGAAAATGATTTAGANATTATCCCTGTAATAAATAAAATCGACCTAGATGCAGCAGACCCAAAGTCAGTATCAGAAGAAATACAAAACGGATTCGGATTTCTTCAAGAAGAAATCCTTGAAGTCTCAGCAAAAGATGGTACAGGAATAGAAAAATTACTCGAGACAATAGTGGAAAAAGTCCCAGCTCCAACCGGTAACGAAAATAACCCTCTACAAGCATTAATATTTGATTCAAAATATGACGCCTACAAAGGGGTCGTAAGTTATGTGAGGATTTTCGACGGAACCCTAAAAACAAACACTAAATTACAAATGATGGCCGCAGGCACAAAAAGTGATGTCTTAGAATTAGGAATATTCGTTCCGGATCCG
Organism: Chloroflexota bacterium; assembly: GCA_002717725.1. The sequence continues at coordinate 24,398 of PBBT01000025.1, read as the reverse complement.
CATCCAACAAATTCACTATCCATAGGCGANGTAGGTTATATAGCTACCGGTCTTAAGAATGTTGGGGATGCCCCAGTTGGAGATACAATCACTAATGCAACTTCAGGAGCCCTCGAGCCATTAAAAGGATATCAACAAATGAAGCCAATGGTGTTCGCTGGTCTATATCCTTCCAATGGTGAAGAATATATGAACTTAAGGGATGCATTAGAAAAATTACGGCTCAATGATGCTGCCCTNGTTTTTCAACCTGAAAATTCGTTGGCATTAGGATCTGGATTCCGATGCGGTTTCCTCGGTTTACTACACATGGACATAGTACAAGAACGACTAGAAAGAGAATTTGACCTAACACTTCTCGCAACTGCTCCAAGCGTAGGTTATAAAATTATCACCACTGATGGAAAAATGATTGAGATCGAAGGNCCATCTGAGTTGCCAGATATTCAAAAAATNAGCGAAATACAAGAACCGTGGCTTGATCTTAGCATTATTACTCCTTCCACATTCATAGGAGCCGTAATGGATCTAGTTACAAATAATCGCGGAACTTATAAAACTATGGAATATCTCCAGCAAGAAGTAAATGCAAAATCGGTTCCTAGGGTAGTATTACAATATTCAATACCTTTATCAGAAGTTCTAATTGACTTCTATGACCAACTAAAGGCACGAACGCAAGGTTATGCATCAATGGACTATTCATTATCTGACTANCATTCCAGCAATGTTGTGAAATTAGACATTCTAATTAANGGAAATCCTGTAGATGCACTTTCGCAAATAGTAGAAAGAAGCCAAGCATATCATCATGGAAAAGATCTTGTTACACGATTAAAAGATTTAATACCGCGTCAATTATTTGAAGTCCCAATCCAAGCAGCAGTTGGGGGGAAAATTATTGCACGTGAAACTATTCGAGCACTACGCAAAGATGTAATAGCAAAATGTTATGGAGGAGATGTAACTAGAAAAAGAAAGCTTCTCCAGAAACAAAGCGAAGGTAAAAAACGAATGAAACATGTTGGCAACGTTGAAATTCCTCAAGAAGCATTTTTGACTGTACTAAAAACAAAGAGGTAATTGCTCTGAAATCGAAAATAGAATCCTAATCAAGCCTACGTTGCAGCATTTATGAAATTTTACTAACATGATATTAGCTCGTGCTAGGCGGGGAGTTAGCGGTGCCTTGAACTCGCAATCCGCTCAGCGAGGCTGAATTCCTGCTAAAAGGTTATATCTTGAGACCTCTATTATTTGAATTTGGTGTTGAGATCTGGGTCCTACGCGGCGGAAACCTGCGAACCCCGTCAGATCTGAAAAGAAGCAGCGGTAAGTAGTCATTTCCGGGTGCCGTAGGATAGCCCCGATCGAGTCAAATCCATCTAATAAGTTNAAGGTGAGATCGATTAGCAGGTGCACGAGCAAAATCTATACCAAAGAAAAATGAATGAGAACCTCAGAATCATCAAGTGAAAAATTTCATAGATTCGCAAAAAAATCCCTTGGGCAAAATTTCCTAATCGATCAACGAGTCCTAAGTTCAATTATACGATCAGCAGAAATTTCTAAGGACGACTTAGTTTTAGAAATTGGAACCGGAAAAGGATTCCTTACCAAAGAGCTATTGAAACAAGGCGCGCGAGTTATTGGAGTGGAAATGGATGAAAATCTAGCTTCTGATCTATCTAAAGAATTACAACACGAACCAAAANTTGAACTAATTACGGGTGATGCACGTCATTTGCCACTTGAACAAGTTTTTCAACTCAAAAACCCGGAATATAAAGTTGTTGCAAATCTGCCATATTATGCTGCAATGCCAATTATCATGAGGTTCCTTGAATCAGACCAAAAACCTACCAATATGATTGTTATGATTCAAAGAGAAGTTGCTCAAAACATGGTAGCCAAACCTGGGAAAATGACCACTCTTTCAGTAATGTCACAACTTTANGGATATCCAAAAATAATCAGATATGTATCCCCTGGATGCTTTAGGCCTATGCCAACAGTCACATCTGCTATTGTTCACATTGAAGTATACAAATCGCCTTATTTTAATCTCNGAAACGACAGAAATTTTACTCGTCTAGTAAAAGCCGGTTTCAGTTCATCGAGAAAGCAAATCCATAACTCTCTTCGGAATGGAATCAACCTAGATACGGAGCAAGTTAATGCGCTACTCAATTCAGCTCAAATTGACAAAAAGCGAAGAGCTGAAACCTTAACTATGGATGAATGGGCACAATTGTACGAATCTTATGAAGATTTACTTTAAATTCAGAGATAGATATGAAAGCTTTGTCCCCATCAAAAATTAATTTAACGCTTGAGATTTTNGGTATTAAGGAGAATCAATACCACGAAATTTCCTCTATCATGCAAACCTTAGACCTTTCTGATGAAATGTCATTTAATTTATCTTCAGACATTTCTGTTACCACTGATAATGAAATGCTTTCAAATGAAGAAAATAATCTTTCCTACAAAGCAGCAAAAATCCTGAAGCAATCATTGCAACTAGACAAAGGCGTACAAATTTCTATCAAAAAGAAAATCCCTATCGCAGCAGGTTTAGGAGGAGGAAGCAGCAATGCTGCCACAACGTTAATTTGCTTAAACAAAATTTGGGATCTAAATTTATCTATTGACGAATTATCAAAAATTGGGTCAGAATTGGGNTCTGATATACCATTTTTCCTCACCGGAGGAACTGCTTTTGTATCTGGTCAAGGAGAAAAAATTCGTAAATTACCTATGCCAGAATACCCATGGTTCTTAATTATTTCTCCAAACTTAAATTTAAAAGATAAAACTGCTCAATTGTACAAAATGGTAGATAGTTCACATTATACTTCTGGTGCATTAACAAGAAAATTAGATGCACGTATCCGNGGAGGAGGAGATATTCCTCCACAATTTTTTTTCAATGTATTCGATGAAATTGCACCCTCCGCTTTTGCTGAAATTGCTCAAATTATTTATGAACTTCGATCTATTGGATTAAGAGAAATTCATATTTGCGGTTCAGGGCCTGCATTGTTTTGCCCAATTGAACGCAAAGAGATGGCAACTGCTATAAAACTTATGATAGAACGCAAACTGAACGTTTCAACATTTATAACAACTGCCTTGGAAAGATATCAAGGATCACAACATGACAACAATTCTTAGTGGAGCAATATGTGGTGCACTAATGGCTCTAACAACAATTACTTTGTCAGCTATTAGTCTTTTCGCCACTACAAGAAATCAAATTCCTTACGGGCAAAACCGAATTTTTGGTATTCAAATTCATAAATTGATGACATCAATTACAATTCTCGCTGTACCTGTATGGACTTTACTTGGGACTCTAATTGCATTGTTGTATNAAATTTTCTTTTGGAATAATTTTAATTCAGGATTTCAGAGTCCCCAAATAATATTTTTTGTTTTTGTTTTAAGTCTAAGTGCACTTGTTTCATCTGTAGTAATCTATTCAAATATTAAATTTTCGAAATCATTAATTACTTTAATGGTTGCAATATGTCTCATTTTCGGACTGTTAATGCCAGCAATCTTCCANCTAGGTAGCCAATAATATTATATGAATCTAGATATGCACATACACACAACTTTCGGCAGCGGAGACAGTAGCTTAACACCAAAGCAATTAATTACCGAGTCTAAAAAAAATAATATCCAAGGATTTCTATTATCTGAACATTCTGGGGGATGGGACAATCATTCAATAAACTCGATGTTTTCAAAAACTGATTTGTTTGCCATACCTGGAATTGAAGTGAACACAACAATGGGTCATATAATTGTTATAGGACTCAGTTCTCACATTGATGGAATTAGTAATATTAGAACTTTAAGAAAAATCTTAACCCAAAAAGGAGGGCTTATGATTTCCGCTCATCCATGCAGAAGATTATTNGACAATCCTATAAACAACTCAAATTTATTATGGCCTGNTGGNCATAATAAAGAATTGACGCCTGAAATTGCCGCAGAACACCCACTTTTCTCGATAGTTGATGAAATAGAAACTCAAAACGGANCAAATTCAACTAAAGAAAATGAATTTGCTTCAAAAATCGCGGAATTGATAGGTGTTGTTGGAATCGGTGGTAGTGANGCTCATTCCACTGAAGGAATCGGATCATGTTATACCAAATTCGGAAAATCCATTACTTCCTCCGAAGAATTAATCGAAGCAATTAAATCTAAATCTTTTACTGCCATTTCAAAGTAAATCTTTTGTAATTNATACAATGGAATCCAATATGAATAAAAAAAATAAACCCATTTCACCATCAACCGATATTTGGGTAGCACTAGATTTAGAAGCTACTGGACTCGATAAAAATAAAGATGACATCATTGAAGTCGGTGCGGTCAAATTCAAAGGTAATGAAACATTAGATACTTTTAACACACTAGTTAATACTGACCTACAATTATCCGATTTTATTATTCAGTTAACAGGTATCAATCAAAAAGAAGTAGACGAAGCCCCTAAATGGGAATCAATAGCTCCAAAATTATCAAAATTTGTCGGAGATTCAGGAATCATCTGTCACAACACAAAGTTTGATTTGGAATTTCTGGAAACTGCTAACCTCTCATTTGATAATCCTGTATGTGACACATGGGATATGGCCTATGTACTACTCCCATCCGAATCAAAATATTCACTACAAGCGCTAGCAGAAAGGTTCAACGCTAATCACAAATCCCCTCACAGAGCATTAAGTGACGCAATTGCAACCCAACATGTTTTCCAAAAGCTTCTAAAAATAGCAAAACAATTGGACTATGAAACTCTAAATGAAATGCTCCGTCTATCAAATAGGTCTAACTGGGTTCTTGGAGACTTATTAAATGGGCTTTCTATCGAATCTGAATTCTCAAAGGCTAAAAATCCAGCTAACAAAAACCCCAGAAGAACAATCTCAGCATTGGGAATTGATGAAGAGGCGCTAAACAAACGTCTAACCACATTATCTCCTTTGAACCCCAAGGACGGCTACCCTCTAGAATTATCAGAAATTGAAGAAATACTTTCACTTAATGGGCCACTTTCAAAAACCCTATCTGCATTTGAAGTTAGGGATGAACAAATAGAAATGGCTACTGCAGTGGCAGAAGCCATAAATTCATCAAGTCGTTTAACTGTAGAGGCTGGAACAGGTGTAGGTAAATCTCTTGCTTATCTTATCCCAGGAGCAATTTACGCTTTATCCCACAATAAAACTGTTGTGATTTCGACAAACACAATTAATTTGCAAGAACAGCTGCTCAAAAATGATGTGCCAAAATTACATAAAGCACTTGAAAAGATGAACATCGATTCACAAGAAGATCTAAAATGCACATTGCTCAAAGGTAGATCCAATTATCTTTGCTTAGAAAGAACTGCAAGATTACATTCTGCAGAGAATTTGAATGATGATGAAGCCAGAATGTTAGCCAAAATAATGATCTGGTTAAAGAATACAAAAACAGGAGATCGTGAAGAATTAAATCTAGGATACCAAACTGCTAGAGCTCCCTGGAACAAATTATCTTCAGAAACTGCATTAAAATGCATGCATAGTGGACGACCATGTTTTTTGAAATCTGCAAGACAAAGAGCCGAGGGATCTCATTTGATTATTACTAACCATGCTTTGGTGCTTTCAGACATGGTAATGGGAGGTGGATTACTTCCAGAATATGATGTTCTAATAATGGATGAGGCTCACCACCTTGAAGAAGAAGCGACCAAACATCTGGGATTCGAAATTAGTAATCGAATGATTCGAGATCACCTAGAATCAATTAGTGGAAATGAAACCAGTATATGTAATATTTTCCCCAGAACATTCTTGACAATACAACTGAATGAAAATATAAGAGAAAAATTATTCGAACTTACACAATTAACAACAAAATCCATCGAAATCACAAATTTACTTTTTAATGATTTGTCAGAGTTTGCACGATCAAACTCTCAACAATCTCAATATTCTTCCAAAAACTCCCCTTTTGCAAAGCAAATTCGCCTTAGAGTAATCGACACATTGAGGAAATCACAAGGCTGGATAGAAACACTTAATACTTGGGATATTTTAAACACAATTTTTATAACTATCCGTAAAAACTTAGGTGATTTGGAAGAATATATCCATACCAAAGAACAGTCAGACCTTCCTAATATTGAAACATTATCTGAGTCAATTAATAATGCATTAAATTTCCATCAAACTCTCAGTGATTCATTAAACAGCTTCCTATCAAATCCGGATACAAATGGAATTTATTGGATTAACAAACTAACTGAAGAATCCGAAATTTATTTAAATATGGCACCTTTGAATGTTTCCAAAACTTTGGAAGAAAATCTGTTCTCAAAAAAATCGTCCGTAATTATGACAGGAGCAACAATTAGTACCAACGGAAATTTCGATCATTTTAGAAACAACACAGGATTTGATCGCTCAAAGGAATTAATATTAGGATCACCATTTGATTACAAAACATCTGCAGCATTATTTTTACCAAATGATATTTCGGATCCAAACCAACCTACATATCAAAGCGAAATAGAAAACGCTATTTTCGAAGCATCTGTTACTGCAGAAGGTAAAACTATGGCTCTTTTCACTTCATATCAATCACTCCGCAATGCATACAAAAACTTACAACCCCGATTTCAAGCAGAAAATATAAATGTGATCGCGCAACGCCCAGGAGATAGCCCTGATAGCATGAGAAGGGAATTCTTGAAAGTGCCAAAATCTGTTTTGCTTGGCACATCCAGCTTCTGGGAGGGAGTAGATCTGCCTGGAGATCATTTAAAAGTATTAATTATTACTAGGTTGCCTTTCCACGTTCCAACCGACCCAATTCATTCAGCGCGAGAAGAACAATATGAAAATTCATTTATGGATTACAGTATCCCATTATCTATTATTAAACTGCGTCAAGGACTTGGCCGTTTAATACGAACAGAATCAGATAAAGGTATAGCTATAATCCTTGATAGTAGATTAACAAAAAGAAGATACGGAACTCAATTCTTAAACTCACTTCCAGAAATGACGCAAATCCAATCATCTTTATCTACCATGTCCGATCACATTTATTATTGGACAAAATAATTTAAATGTACTCATCTTTTAAATATCAAAATCCATTAAATCTGGCGCATTCTTTAAATAGTGGCCAAGCTTTTCGTTGGAGAATAGAAAAAGAATCATCTCAAAAATGGTTCAATGGAATAGTGGACAACGAATTGATAAAAATCAGAAGAATCTCAGATGAAATCCAACTAATTCATAATGATAATTTCAGCCCTATTGAATCAATTTTTTCATATCTTCGTCTTGACGATGACCTTGAGGAAATATATCAAAGTTTTGAAAATGACAATATCCTATCAAACGCGTCAAGGAATTTTTCAGGAATGAGAATTCTTCGACAAGATCCATGGGAAACAATAATTTCATTCATGTTGGCAACTGCATCCAATATTCCCAGAATTCAAAGACACATAGAAGACTTGTCTGAGAATTTTGGAAATGCTTTGTCTTTGAACGACCTCGAAAGAGGAGCATTCCCAACTCCAGTGCAACTCGCGAACGTGGGCGAAGAGAAACTTCGCCAAATGGGAATAGGTTTCAGATCAAAAAATATTAACATCGTTGCAAATCTTGTAGCTGAAAAGAAATTTGATCCCAATAAACTAAGAACTCTTACATATGAAAATTGTCTACAATCTCTTATCTCTCTTCCTGGTATTGGAGATAAGGTAGCAAATTGTATTATGCTTTTTGCTATAGATAAAATCGAAGCATTCCCGGTAGATGTATGGATCGAAAGAATCATAAAAGAAAATTATCTTCCAGACCCAAAAGTTTCAAAAACAGTGATTAGAAGTTGGGCACAAGAAAATTTTGGTTCTTATGCAGGATATGCGAACCATTATCTTTTTCATTCCACTCGTACATCTGAAACCTAAAAACCAGACGCTAAAACAAAGATGTGATATCCTAATAACACCGGGGAGTAGCGCAGTTTGGTAGCGCACCTGTATGGGGTACAGGGGGTCGCTGGTTCAAATCCAGTCTCCCCGACCAAACCCTTAATACACATCCATCGTGAATTGCTTTCCTTGCGGAGTCTGTTTGAAATCTAATGTGACTTCTTTTATCTGCTCCATCAAAAAGCTTTCTACTCTTAGTACAGTCTCTCCCTTGTAAAGAACCAATGTATCATCGTCGCTTTCTAATGTAATAACCATTCCAAAATCTCCATCACCCACCCACAAAGGCGGAGCAACTAATTTCATACATTGTCCTTCAGGAATAGTTCGCGCCTCTTTTAGCCGCTGTAATTCAATTTTCGCATTATCGGTAACTTCTAACATTCCAAAACCTAAATTATTCGAATATTTTCTTTCAGTTTAATTAAGAATAAATGATTATATTCAAGTTGACGATAACATTCAGTGCCAATAAACTGAGCAGAATTCAGTAATTTATCATACAGGAGATAGAAAATGTACCCAAGCAATATCAGAGAACGAATCAAGAATAATGATCTTTTACTAAGTACCTCAATGTTTACCAGGGAGCCACATAATGCTTTGGCTATATTTAATACCAATCCAGATTGGACTTGGATTGATCAGGAACATAGCCCGTGGGGGACCGAATCAATTGGACTAATAGCTATTTTAGCAAGACAAGCTGGAGTTGCGGGAGTTATTCGAGTTCCATGGAATAGTCCCGCCGAAATCAAAAAAGCTTACGATGTAGGAGCTGTGGGGGTAATGGTTCCACAAGTTGATTCACCAGAAGAGGTACTTGAAGCAATCAAATATGCAAAATATCCCCCGATGGGTGAAAGAGGAATAGCCCCATGGTTCGCAGAACCTATGGGAGTATCTAGGCAAGACATTATTGACAACTCGAATTCGGAAACAATGCTTATAATTCAAATGGAAAGTATGGAAGCTTATGAAAGGATCGATGAAACTCTTGCCATTAAAGATTTCGAAGTGCTTTTAGTAGGCCCAACAGATTTATCTGCTTCATTAGGTTTCCCAGGGGAAATACATCATCCAAAAGTGGAACAAATTATGTCCGATGTTGCACAAAAAATTAAAGGTACTGGAAAAGCCTTAGCTACTACATTTGCAGATCCTGAAGATGCTCGCAGATGGATTCGTGAAGGATATAGAATGATGAATGTTGGTAGTGTAATGAATCTTGGAATTAATGGCACACGTAAGTACTTTGCTGAGTTCAGAGAAGAATTTTCTTAAATGCCTTTGCTAGAAACTACTGATTATCAAAAAATATGCCCACTTTGTGAATCTGACAAAGTGGGCATGTTCTATTCAAGCAAACAAAAAAATTTACGTAGAAATTATTTTCAATGCAATATTTGCAAATTAATATTTGTACCAAAAAAATTTCATTTGTCCCTCCAATTGGAGACTGAACGATATCTAACACACAATAACAATCGCAACAATAAAGGCTATGTGGATTTTCTGTCACGTCTATGGATTGAATTAAAACCAAAATTAAATAGTGGATCTTGTGGACTAGATTTTGGGTCTGGCCCAGGTCCTGTACTTGCTGAAATCATTACGGAAGATGGATTTAACATAGAGACTTATGACCCTATTTTCCAACCCAATAAAAAATCATTGGAAACTCATTATGATTTCATAACATGTAGTGAAACAATAGAACATTTCAAAGATCCAAAAAAAAGTATTTCCCTCTTGAATGAATTGTTGCTCCCTGGTGGATGGTTGGGCATAATGACGGGAATTGTTCCAAAAGATTCACGTTTTTCTGATTGGTACTATCAAAAAGACCCCACGCATATTAGCTTCTATACAAACGATACAATTTCATGGATTGGTAATTGGATGCATTGGGAAATCACTATCCCAAGAACGAATGTAATCCTTTTCAAAAAACCAAAAAACCAGACTTAGCAAAACCGTCAATTAAAGGAATTTTAGACATACAGGACTAGGAATCTTATAGTCTTGACCAGAAAAATTTAGAGTACCGTCTTCATTAATGTCGAAAACCACTATGTTATCTGTGGATTGATTTGCAACCAATAAATGATTCCCAGATGGGTGAATCACAAAATTCCTAGGTGTTGACCCCCGTATAGGTTCGTGCCCTATGACTGAAATTGATCCTGACTCAGGGTCAATTTCAAATATTGCTATACTGTCATGTCCTCTATTTGAACCATAAAGAAAACGCCCATTCGGAGCAACGTGAATATCTGCAGTAGTATTTTGACCTGAAAAACCTTTTGGCAAAGTTGAAACTGAATTAATTTCATTCAATGATCCCAAAGCCTGATCATACGAAAAAGAAGTGATAGTAGAATTAAGTTCATTAATCAAAAAAGCGAATCGCTTCGAGGGATGAAAGTCAAAATGTCTCGGTCCTGACCCAGGAATTCCTACAAAGTCTGGAATTTTATTTTTATTTAAACACCCAGAAACAGAATCTAATATATATCCGACAAGACGATCCTGCCCCAAATCAGCAACAAATACATTCCCGGTTTCGTCATCTAAAGAAACACTGTGAGCATGAGGTCCCTGCTGACGTTCAGGATTAACGCTTGATCCAGCATGTTGAATAAAGCAAGTTTGGTCTTGCAGTGTGCCTTCATCGTTGAATGGCAAAACAATAACACTTCCACTTCCATAATTTGCAACCAATACATATTTATCCGTGTTATCTACAATTATGTGACATGGATCAATTCCTTTTGATGAAACTGAATTAATGAAACTGAATTCTCCCGTATTTGCATTGATTTCAAAACTACTTACTCCTCCTCCATACTCATCATCAAATTCTGATAACTCACTAACAGCAAACAAAAATCTCTTTGATTTTGAGAGGGTCAAGAAAGAAGGATTTTTCGCATTTCCTATTGATGAAAGAGGTGAAAGTTTCCCTTCACTCGAATTAAAACCTAGAGAATAAATACCCTTACTATTTGTACTCTCATTATGCAGCATTTGCTGGGTATATGTGCCCACAAATAAAATTTGATCCTTGTCCATTTCCATTAATTCCCCCTTAAAAATATTTACTCTAATTAATCAATTAAATGACCCCTCACGGAATGGGGTTTTTCCAAATCGCTTTAACAGAATCTTGATACCTTTCTGCAATTTTACAAATAGTAGACTCCTGCATGTGTTTACCGACAATTTGTATGCTTAATGGCATTCCAGAATGACTATATCCAGCAGGAACTGAAATAGTAGGAAAGCCATTGTAATCAAATGGGACAGTAAACCTCTGAAAAGCTGTTCCTCTTCTATCATCCATTGGTCCATAACTAATTGAATCGTCAACATCATGAGGTAGTCGAATGACAGTAGGAGTAACTAATGCATCAATATCATTGAATGCATTATTAATAATCGAATTACATAGCAACCGTTTTTTAGTAGCTTCGATATATTCACTAGCTGAAACCTGTGATCCTTTTTGCAACCATTCTCTAAACCAAGGACCATATTCGTCAGCCCTAGAAGGAAAATATTCAGAATGCGCATTAAACGCTTCGGCTGTACAAAGCACATTCCATGATGGAAGCAAATGGTCAATACTATCAAAATCGATTTTTTTGATAGTGGCACCAGCATTCTCAAATATTTTCAATGAATCTTTTACTACTTTCACTATTTCTGGATCTACTCCATCTTCAGCAAATTCTTCACAATAACCCAAAGTGAAGTCCGTTAGATCTTCCAAAAAACGAATTTCAGGCGCATCCTCCATAAGACTTGTTGGATCGTTAGAATCATACCCAGAAATCGCAGATAAAATTAATGCTGCATCTTCTACATTCCTAGTCATTGGACCTACATGATCCAAAGACTCAGCTAGATCCAAAACTCCGTATCTGCTCACTCTTCCATATGTAGGCTTAATACCAACTAACCCACAAGCAGCAGAGGGAAATCTTATTGATCCTCCGGTATCGCTCCCTAAAGACCCCACACACAATCCAGCAGAAGTCGCAACCCCCGAACCACTTGATGATGACCCTGTCCATTTACCTCTATTCCATGGATTCTTCGGAACATCGCGCTTAGGATTGTATCCGCCCATTGCACCTTCTGTTAAATTCAATTTACCGAGAATTATAGCTCCAGCAGACTTTAATTTCCTCACTACCGTAGAATCAAAAACTGGCTTAACACCCTCCAGAACTGCAGTCCCTCCCATAGTCTGAATATCTTTCGTATAGCACAAATCTTTTACTGCTACAGGAATACCAAATAATTTCCCATCTAATTTTTGAGTTGAATCAAATTGCTCAGATAATGCCTCTGCTGAAGAAATTGCTTCATCAAACATTACTGTGGCATAACTCTGAAAATCCTTATCAACATTTTGGATTCTTTCAAGGAAATGATTGGTTACACTCAAAGGAGATTCAGTTTTATTAATATATGAATTTTGAATCTCTTCAATAGACTTATAGTGAATTGGTATAGAGGACATTTTTTCACTCCCAAATCGAATTTAGGTGGTGACCCGCCTCGGACTTGAACCGAGAACCTATTGATTAAGAGTCAATTGCTCTGCCAATTGAGCTAGCGGGCCTAAAACCAAATATTACAAACTGCGTAACGCACCAAAATAATTAGACAAACCGATGATTACCGATTGTAGCTTTTTAAAATGTTTTTCGTCAATCTTTTAACGCATATGTCTCCTTATGCAAAATCATTGATCTATACTTAAAATTTCCTTGTAATTCCATTGACGATTAATCTTGCTTATGTTATCTTAAGCCCCGTAGTAGGCGATATAAATTCGCTAGAAATTTCCTTCATGGCAGTAGAAAAATTTAATTCCGTTGTGGGCTTTGGGGCATCATAGGTTGAACAAATTCAAGTTTAATTTCAAGTTTGCTAAAATACTTTACTTAATTGTATCTTTGCTGATTATTTCACTATTTTCTGCGTCGTGTGTGGGGTATGGATCTTCACAATCCACTTTTGAAGTTTCGGGCCCTGTAGCCCAAAATCAATTAAATTTATTTAATATAATTCTTGCTCTCGGGGTAATTGTTTTCATTATTGTCGAAGCTGCGCTAATTTACGTAATTATAAAATTCCGAAGAAAGAAAACGGATGGCATTCCAAAACAAACCCACGGAAATCAAGCCCTTGAAATTACTTGGACAGTCATCCCGGCGTTAATCTTGGTAATAGCTGCAATACCTACAGTTTCTGGTGTATTTTTTGCAGCAAACCCACCTTTAAGTGCTGATGAAGGCGCTATTGTTGTTGAAGCCACTGGTCATCAATGGTGGTTTGAATTCGATTATCCACAATATGGGGTGCATACTGCGAATGAAATCCACATTCCTGTAGAAACACCCGTAATTATCAACTTGCGTTCAAATGATGTTATTCACAGTTTCTGGGTTCCAAAATTAGCCGGAAAAGTTGATATGGTGCCAGGTAATAAAAACCATCTATGGTTTCAAGCAGATGAAGCTGGAGAATATCTGGGGCAATGTGCTGAATTTTGTGGTGTTGCTCATGCTAACATGAGATTTAGAGTAGTCGCTGAATCAATGGAAGATTTCACTGCTTGGACCGAACACCAACTTTCTGAGCCAAAAGAACCAATAGAACCACTTGCTGCCCAAGGAAAAAATATTTTTATGGGAGCCCGAGGCGGATGTATGGCATGTCACCAAGTAAAAGGCACAAATGCCATGGGAAAAATTGGTCCTGATCTTACACATGTTGCTACTAGAACTACTTTAGCCGCTGGTATGACAAACAACACCCAACAAAATCTAAAATCTTGGATCCGCAATCCAGAAAAAGTTAAACCCGGAAATCTGATGTCCGCCAATGCACCTATTTATCAAGAAGATTCTGACGAACTCACTGAAGCTGAAATTTCAGCACTCGCTGCATATTTAGGAACTTTAAAATGAATGAATTGATTCGGAAACTTAATACTTCTTCGGGGGATATATCTAATGGCTAGCTTGGTTTTTTCTATTCCTCGTCCAGTCCATCCGACCGGTGTATGGTCTTGGATCACGACTATAGATCATAAACGTATCGGTATACTTTATGGCGTCACAGCTTTTATTCTCTTTCTTTCCGGTGGAGTAGAAGCATTATTAATCAGAGCGCAACTAGCATTGCCTGACCAAAACCTTGTGACACCTGAAGTTTACAATCAACTATTTACAATGCATGGCACAACAATGATTTTCTTGGCTATAATGCCACTCGGAGCAGCCTTTTTCAATTTCGTAATCCCATTACAGATTGGTGCTAGAGACGTTGCTTTTCCCAGACTTAATGCATTTAGTTTCTGGACATTCCTGGCTGGTGCAATAATTTTGAAATCAAGTTGGTTACTTGCTGACGCACCAAATGCTGGATGGTTCGCATATTCACCGCTGACTGGAATAAAAGCAAATCCATCCCACGGTATTGATCTTTGGATTGTAAGCCTTCAGGTTTTAGGCGTTGCATCACTTGCCGCAGCTTTTAACTTCATAGTGACAATTGTAAACTTAAGAGCCCCCGGAATGTCTTTAATGAAAATGCCGATTTTTACTTGGATGTCATTGATAACTGCAATATTATTAGTTTTGGCATTCCCTGTAATTACAGTTGCCTTATTCGAATTAAGTTTAGACAGGGTATTTGGATTTAACTTTTTTGTTGTTGCCGCAGGAGCTAACCCAGTATTATGGCAGCACCTATTTTGGGTTTTCGGGCACCCCGAAGTATATATTTTAATATTGCCTGCCATGGGAATAGTTTCAGAAATCCTGCCTGCTTTCTCTAAAAAGCCATTATTTGGATATCCAGCTGTTGTCCTTGCTGGCGCAATAATAGCCTTCATGGGATGGATGGTATGGAGTCACCACATGTTCACTGTAGGACTTGGCCCAATTGCCAATTCAGTTTTCGCAATTACAACGATGGCTATAGCGGTACCAACTGGTGTCAAAGTATTAAACTGGATAGCAACTTTATGGGGGGGATCTATTAGTTTCCGAACTCCAATGTTATTCGCACTAGGATTTATCGCAATGTTTACTATAGGTGGTATCAGTGGTGTCATGCACGCCATGGCCCCATCAGATGCCCAACAACAAGATACCTATTTCATAGTAGCCCACATACATTATGTTTTATTTGGGGGTGCAATTTTCGCCATTATGGCCGGAATTTACTATTGGTTCCCCAAATTTAGTGGCAAAATGTATAACGAATTTCTTGGAAAATTACACTTCTGGATAATGACTATAGGATTTAACATTTCATTTTTCCCTATGCACTTCGCTGGTATGTACGGTATGCCTAGAAGAATATATATTTACAATGAAGGAATGGGATGGGAAATTTATAATATGCTGTCCACAATTGGCGCATTTATGATGGCGTTCTCTTTCTTGATATTTATTTACAATATGGTGTCCAACTGGAGAAATGGTGAAGATGCTCCTGATGATCCTTGGGATGCTAGAACTCTTGAATGGTCAATATCTTCTCCCCCTCCAGAATACAACTTTGTAAATATACCCGTAGTAAAGACACTTGACGATTGGTGGAATACAAAGCATGGAAATACATCAAATCACTTACCTCAGCCTGCATCAGGTGGAAGTGAAGATGATGAAAGCCACCATGATATTCACTTACCTCAGCCATCATACTGGCCAATAATACTTTCATTTGGACTGATGCTTTTAGGGTTCGGATTTATTTATAATTTCTTTGTTGGAGGACTGGGTGCAGCGATAGCAATGATAGCTGTTTACGCTTGGTCTTTCGAACCAGTAAATGACCCTGACCCAGAACAAAATAACCATCACTAATAAATTATAGGAGTGAATAATTGGCACACGACGTAGCGTCAACTCACGGCGAACATGAGCCTACCACTACCGGTTTGAACCACCGGAAAATGTTAATGTGGGCCTTCCTTGGGTCCGATTGTATGTTCTTTGGTTCCTTAATCGCTACATATCTGGTTTATAAAAACCGTAGTATTACTGGACCCATGCCTATTGATGTCTTTGATATCCCTGTCACCACTGTTAGTACTTTTGTTTTATTAATGAGCAGTATGAGTATGGTGATTGCATATTCAATGCTCACCCAAAACAAAATGAAAGCATTTCGAATTTGGCTAGGAACCACTGTTATCTTGGGAAGTACATTCGTGGGGTTTCAGGTTTTTGAATTTAGGACTTTTGCAAATCATGAGGTCAAAGTAGATTGTGCCCATATGGAGGACTTAACCGCCTTAGAACAAAAAGTTGCTGAGAAATGCACACCTGGTGTTCATCATGTTGAGGAGGTTGTACCATTAACTCCTAGAGTAAATCTGTTTGGCACTACTTTCTTTACACTGACTGGATTCCACGGAGCTCACGTTACATTAGGCGTAATTTGGCTAACATCAATTTTGCTACTATCTATCTTCCGTCCGCAATTAGTTACTCCTGAAAAAAACCTAGACCTTGATCTTGCTGCACTATACTGGCACTTTGTCGACATTGTCTGGATAGTTATTTTCACTGTTGTATACTTATTTGGAGTATTTGAGGGATACTGATGCAAGAAACTAACCAAATCAATTCGAACTTAGCACATTCTGAAGAAGAAGTGCACACAGGACATCCAACAGCTCTACAATATTTCAAAGTTGCGATGATTTTATCAATTGTCACTGCTTTAGAGTTTGTTGTTTTTTATTTCGAATGGCTTGGACATTGGATCATTCCCATTCTTACAGTTCTTTCGGTAGGAAAATTCGCACTAGTCGTGATGTATTATATGCACCTTAAGTATGACTCAAAATTATTCACTGGAATGTTTTTCGCTGGGTTTGTTGTTGCTACTGGAGTAATTTTCGCGCTCATGGCTCTTTTCAGTTGGTTCGTTTTTTAACGAATTTTAGTACCGTCTTTTAATCCGGAGATTACACTTGGACTCATCAATTTGGTTGCACTGGCATCCTCATCCAGATGCAATCATAGGACTCACATTAATATTAGCACTTTATCTGCTGCTCGTTGGTCCATACAAAAGCAAGTTTTCAACCACTGAACATGTAAATCCCAGTCAAATAATTAGATTTACTTTCGGAATATTGATCATTTTACTTTCATTGGTTTCACCGCTACACATTTTAAGTGATACATATCTTTTCAGTGCTCACATGGTGCAACATATTTTGATCACAATTGTCGCACCTCCGTTACTAATTTCTGGAATACCAAGTTGGGTCATTCAACCCATACTTTGCAAAAACAAAATAACTATCGGGCTATTTAAAATACTTCTTCACCCTTTAATCGCATTCTTAACATTTAACTTTATTTTTGCTCTGTGGCATATACCACAGCTCTACGACGCAAGCGTAAGATTTCATGGGATTCATGTTTTCGAACACATTAGTTTTATGCTTAGCGCACTGATGATGTGGTGGCCTTTGATGAGCAATATTAAAGAATTTCCTAGACTTAGCTACCCAATGCAAATTATTTACCTGGTCTCTCTTTCAATTGCACAAATAATTGTTTTTGCATTGATTACTTTCTCCTCATACCCTATTTATGAGTGGTATGTGGATGCGCCGAGAATTTGGGGGGTTTCTCCACTAACAGACCAACAAATTGGGGGAATAATCATGAAAGTAGGGACCGCCCTTATTTTCCTGGCAATGATAGTAGCAGTCTTTTTTAAGTGGTATAATGTCGAAAACAAAGAAATATAATTAATTATGACAATCCCCATCAAAGAATAATGGAGATCTACATGTTCAAGTTAGCCGTATTGATACCCCTGCTCTCAATAATCATAGTTGGTTCAATATCTATAGGATTGGGAGTTCTATTCATATTGTTAGAACTATATACTCCCTTACACCAGTGGGGTTCTGCAATAGTAGGTATGGGGTTAGTAGTCGGTCTACCGGCATTAGCATTCATCTTACAAAGAAGAACTGAAATGCCAGCAAAATAAAACTGGCACTCAACTAGACTTTAAAAATTATTATGCAGCAGTTTGGTTAGATTCCATCGTCACCTTAACCACAGAAACAATTTCAGTAAATGCTTCTGGGTTTTGTATAGCCAAATCAGAAAGAATTTTTCGATCGATTTGTATGCCGGCAATTTTCATACCATGAATCAGTGAACTATAAGTAATCCCGTGTTCTCTTGCGGCAGCATTAATTCTAATATTCCAAAGCCTTCGCATGTCTCCCTTTCTTTCCTTACGGTGTTCATATGAATACCTCAGGGCATGCATCAATGATTCCTTAGCTCTTCTGAAATGAGAGTGTCTATTACCTCTATGAGTCTTGGTTTGGCTAAGCACTTTCTTATGTCTTTTATGCTTAGTTACACCTCTTTTTATCCTAGTCAAGTGAATCTCCTATTTAGGCAATCCGTTTGGTAATGCCTGTTTAATCTGTCGAACATTCGTAGGATGTACAACAAACTTTGAACCATATTGCCTCTTAACCTTAGAATGTTTCCTGCGTCGAAAGTGGCTGCTACCAACTTTCATTCTAACTATTTTACCAGTGCCGGTAAATCGAAATCTACGTTTAGCACCCTTATGTGTTTTTAGTTTAGGCACTCTTAATCTCCTTTGAGTCACCCTTTTTCTTGTTTGAATTTTTTTCAGACATCGGAGCCAAAACCATCGACAAAAATCTTCCCTCAAAAGATGGGGGACGTTCTAAGAGAGCATCATCAACGAGATCCTCAGCAACCGTTTTCAATAATTCCATTCCTATTTGAGAGTGCTCCATCTCTCTACCTCTAAACATTACTGAGACTTTAACTTTAGATCCCTGTCCTAATAACCTTTTCGTTAAGCGTGTCTTGGATAATCTGTCATGCTCTCCAATCCTGGTTCGCATTCTAACTTCCCTCATGGATGCGGTTGGTCTAGCTTTCCGAGCTTCACGCTCCTTTCGAGTGATTTCATAACGGAACTTCCCATAATCCATCAATCTACAAACAGGAGGGTTAGCACTTGGTGCTACTTCAACCAAATCATAACCTCGGTCTTGGGCAATCTTAAAAGCCTCAGAAGTTTCTAAAACCCCTAGTTGTTCACCACTTTCACCAACCAGTAGAACACTACTTACGCGTATTCGATCATTAATCCTGTAATCCCTAGGGATACTGCACCTCATCTTTCACAATGTTCATATTTAATTAACCTAGACTTGGAATAATAGCATAAGGATCGGGTGTAGAGCAATTGTTATATTCATCTAAAATCAATTTCCTTCAAATTCCAAAATTGTCTAACCTGTCAATTGGAAGGATTTGAAATTAATTCAACAATTTCCTCTAATCCCAAAACTCCTAAATCCGTACCACCTCGCTGCCTAACTGACGCAGTTTTAGCATCCAATTCTCGATCTCCTAAAACTAAAACATAAGGGATTTTCTGCATTTGGGCCAATCGTATTTTGGCATTCATCCTTTCACCCCTATCATCCACAGACACCCTTACATTCGCTTCCTGCAAAGTTCTAGCCACCTCAAAAGCATAATCATTATGCCGGTCAGCTATCGGAATAATGGTCACTTGAGTAGGTGCAAGCCAGACAGGAAATGAACCTCCAAAATGTTCAATTAGAATTCCCAAAAATCGCTCTAATGAACCAAAAATCGCTCTATGAATCATAAAAGGCTGGTGTTCTAGACCATCTTCACCAATATATTTTAATTGGAATCTATCAGGCAAATTAAAATCGAATTGAACGGTGGTACATTGCCAAAGTCTTCCAATTGCATCTTTAATATGAACATCGATCTTAGGCCCATAGAAAGCTCCTCCCCCTTCATCTATTTGAAATTCTATACCTCTCTTCTCAATTGTATTTCTAACAGATTGTGTAGCCAAATCCCATTGTTCTTTTGAACCTACTGCTTTGTCGGGTCTTGTAGACAACATTATTTGAAATTCTTTAAATTCAAATGCTTCCATTATCTCAAAGGTTAAATCAAGAACTTTATCGATCTCAGCCTCAACTTGGTCTTGAGTACAAAAAATATGCGCATCATCCTGAGTAAACCCACGAGCCCTCATCAATCCATGTAATACGCCACCAGGCTCAAATCTATATACCGTCCCTAACTCTGCACTCCTAATAGGTAAATCTCTATAGCTACGAATTGCAGTTTGGTAATACATAATATGAAATGGACAATTCATTGGCTTAACATAATAATCCTGATTATCCATTTCCATATTGGCAAACATGTTTTCTTTGAAAAAATCTAAATGCCCGCTAGTTTCCCAAAGTTTCGAACGCCCCACGTGAGGAGTATTCACAAAATCATAGCCTGAAACAATATGTTTTTTCTTCCAAAAATCTTCAACAGTCGATCTTAATTGAGCACCTTTCGGATGCCAAACTATTAGGCCTGGACCAATTTCTTCATGCAAAGAAAATAAATCTAATTCTCTGCCGAGAACCCTATGATCTCTAAGCCTAGCTTGCTCTATTCTTTCAAGATAATCATCCAACGCTTCTTGGGATTCCCATGCCGTTCCGTATATCCTCTGAAGCATAGGACGCTTTTCATCCCCTCTCCAATAAGCTCCCGCAACTCTAAGAAGCTTAAATGCAGGTATCTTACCTGTAGATGGAACATGCGGACCAGCGCACAAATCTTCAAATTCACCATGAGAAAATGTAGAAATTATTTCATTTTCATCAATTTCGTTAATCAATTCTGACTTCAATTCAGAATCTTGGTACATAGCCAAAATATCCGATCGAGAATACTCTTGATAATTAAATTTAAGATCTTTAGAAATAACTTTGCGCATTTGTTTTTCGATTTCTATTAAATCATCAGGTACAAAACGATGCGATGTATTGAAATCATAATAAAATCCATCATCAGTTGGAGGTCCAATTCCCAATTCAGCATCAGGGAACATTCTAGAAACAATATCAGCCATTACATGCGCTGTAGAATGTCTAATTCTATACCTTAAATCATCTATATCATTTACTTTTTCAACCAATGAATCCGCCTTCAATTAATTAAATTTCAAATCCTTAAACACAAATATTTTATCATGAACAAAATGAAATCAGTACACTATCAAGACAATTTCAATCCAATGAAATTTTTTTATAATTATTGATCAATTACCGCTCCATCCCTATGAGAACGAGCATTCACTTCCCCATGAGGAATGCCAGGCACTCGATCCTGAATGTCATCTGGAACTTCAATCCCAAGACCAGGACCATCAGGGATTATCAAGAATCCATCCTCACATTTAATCGGATTCTTAACCATCAAATTCTTTGGAGGTTCAGTTTCCCCAATAGGATATTCTTGAATTGAAAAATTTGGTATTGAGGCAGCAATCTGTAAACAAGCAGCCGTACTAATTGGTCCTAATGGATTATGTGGAACGACCCCAACGTAGTTCGCCTCAGCAATCGCAGCAATTTTCTTTGTATGAGTAATCCCTCCACTCAAACATACATCAGGTCGAATATACTGGACTGCATCTCGCCTTAATAATGCTTGAAATTCATGAATATCATGTAATCTCTCACCTGTAGCTATCGGAACCCCAATTTGACTAGCAACATATGCCATTGCATCAAAATTGTCAGGACGAATTGGATCTTCATAAAACATTGGATGAAATTTCTCAATACCTCGACCCAAAACCACAGCCTCTGCAGGAGTCAATCTACGATGAATTTCTATACATAAATCCACATCATTACCTGCAGCATCTCGGTACATTTCTACAGCATTAATTGCATCAGTCATCTTATCGACATGTGTCTTAAAAAAAGGAATATCATGTGATTCGTCAAGAAATGGAGTGAGATGCCCAACTGCAGTAAAACCCTGCTTTCTAGCATCTTTAATCCCCTCAACAAGTTTATCTCTTGTATTCCCAAACACGTGATAATACACTCGTGCTTTATCTCGAACTTTTCCACCTAATAACTGATATATTGGTACATCAAAATACCTTCCTGCTATATCCCAAAGTGCAATATCTACGGCACTAATAGCACCCATAATCGCAGCACCACGATGGTGACTTGTACGATAAATACTCTGCCAATGATGCTCAATTAACAAAGGGTTTTTCCCCACTAAGTAACGTCCAATTTTCTCAATTACTGCAGCAGAAGCTTCAAGGTATCCCCATGCGCCCGACTCTCCATAACCCACAATACCTTCATCTGTTTCAACCTTAACCATCAAGTAGCGATGAATAAACATCGGTGTGACTTTTGTGATTTTCATATTCCCCTCCAATTTTCTGTACTACGGAATTGCATGACCCGCAATCACACCAGTACACTTCTCATTATCTACTGCAATTTCTCCATTAACCAACACATAAGGAATACCCATAGGAAATTGTCTCGGGTCATCATAAGTCGCATTATCATTGATATGATCTTCATCAAAGATGAACAAATCAGCAAAATAATCCTTCTGAACTCTACCGCGCTTAGTTAATCCAAATCTTTTAGCTGGATTATCTGTCATCCTCTGAATCATGGTTTCAAGTGAAAGCACATCAAAGGATCTTCTAAGCCTTCCAAGTAATCTGGGGAAAGTTCCATATGCTCTAGGATGGGGGAAACTACCTAAAGGTATAGAATCACTACCAACCATATAGTCGTCTCGGGATAAAAATTCAAGGCAATCCTGACTAACTTGATCCCAAAGCTTCACACTATCTGGTGGAGCATGCCTATAGCCAACCTGTAAATCATTCTCAATCAGCAAATGAACTAATGCCTCCCCATTCGACATACTCATTGAATTCGCAATGTCTACCAAACTCATTCCCTCAAGATCCCTAGTATTAGGCATATAGGTAAAAACAGCATCTGAAATAGTACGCCTAGGCTCAGATTCAACATGTGAAATCAATTCTTTCCTTATTTTTGGATCTTTCAAATTTTGAAGAACTACTTCTGGTCCCCCTTCATGAGCACTACTAGGCAAGAAACATACCGGATAACTACTTCCTGTAGGATAAGGATAAAGCTCAAGCGTACAATCAACTCCTTCAGATTTTGCAGCATCAATTTCTTCAATTCTTTCCTTTACACGTCCCGCAGATTTAGGATCAGTTCTGTAATGAGAGAAGTGAACTTTAACTCCACTTCTGCGACCAATCTCGAGAGCTTCTGTAACTCCTCCCCCGCCAAACGCTCGATCAGTATTTACATCTCTAAGATGCGTAATATATACACCACCATATTCTGCAACTATTTCACATAAAGATATTAATTCTTCAGTCGTACTCCATGCATTTGGGAAATAAGACATGCCTGTAGACAACCCAATTGCTCCCTGTTCCATTCCCTCAGCAATAATTTGCCTCGCCTGATCAAGGTTTTTTCCTTCAAGCTTCGAATCTGTAAAACCCAACGTCTCAAGCCTAACCGCACAATGAGGGATAGGATAGGCAGTATTTATCGCAACTTTTTTATGGTAATGCGACCTGAAAGATTTTACTGAACTCATATCTAAATCGTTAGGTGGATCACCAAGTAATCCTGCAAGATAACGTTTATTCATAAGATAATTTTCTCTGGATAACGGCGCATAAGACAAACCATCTTGACCTAAAATTTCTGTTGTGATTCCTTGCCTTAATCCATTAGCATGCTGAGGATCATTTAATAAAGCCCCATCAGAATGAGCATGAGTATCAATCAATCCAGGTGAAACAATCAAACCAGATGCATCTATTTTTCTGACGGCCTCGGCATTGCTTAAATCACCAATTTCAGAAATTACATCTCCATTGATTCCCACATCAGAAGAAAAACTTTCTCCACCAGACCCGTCGATTATTTTTCCGCCTGTAATCAGAACATCAAACATCTCATTCTCCAACATCTAAATCCTAGAAATATCATTTCAAGATCTACAAATAGCTGATGAGAGGATGGTATCAGATTTTCCCTTGGGGGTGACAGTCTATGAGAGAACTTGAACCTCGGTATACTTTTCCGCGCCTCAGTGTAGCACACCGTGACATTTCGCGTCTTTCCGCGCCTATCCTATGTGATTCCTACTGTTCGGTGGTCATAGTGGGTAGATAGTGGGTATTTTGTGGTCTTGTTGATTTAAGTGCTTGTGGTTGGGTGGTTCATTCTTGGTCTTGGTAATGCTTAGTGCAGGGGGTATGTCTTAGTGATTGTGGTTTGTTGTAGTGGATACGCGTGACAATTTAATTTTTTCTAACTTGCCACATCCAACCTGGTACTGATTCAAGTTGTTTGATTCTGTCTTGAGGCAATGTTCCATTT
>PBBT01000024.1 GCA_002717725.1 Chloroflexota bacterium | reverse complement strand
CTTTTGTTGTGCCCACATGTATATAGTGCGTTCAGCAACTCCAAGATACTTTCCTACTTCTGCAGGCCCCATCAGTGAGACTGAATTGTCTTTTTCATTTGTCAAAACATCACCTCTGTNTGTNTATTTGCCTTATNTTNNANTATNNTGACATATNNTANCATATATATCANTATATAGNAANATTATGTATTATTATGCNTTTTTATACTATGAAACTGNTNTGNGNNTNGTAATCGCTAAAGAATTTTTGCAAAAAAAAGAGGACGAATAGGAAACTTTCAAGTAAGCAAGCTATTACGCCCTCATGTAACTATCTCGCGTCAGTCAAGAAGGTTACTGGTACACAGTATCAGTAACCAGCTCCTACGTAAAACTATNTTAATAGTGTTATGGAGAGAACAAAAATGTGAGCTACACGACCTCTGCACTCTCCAATCGTATCAACCAACCAACCATAAGAAAAAATGGTTGTCATCTCTGGCTGCTACACATTTATTGTATCTCCCAAAGGGCTNCTAGCACCAGTACTAAACTTTCTGATGACTTTCTGAAGTATTTACAGAGATTGATAGGTGTCGATAGTTATTGTTCAAGGNATGTCGAGACAGCTTAATGGTAAATCCGAAAGGGAAAATTCGGGTTAAGGTATTAGGATTTTGGGGTGTTACCANTATCGAGAGGGCTTAATTTCTTTTCGTGCCAGTGAAGTTCTGCTGTTTTGCTGAATCCTATCGATTGGTATATTTTCCATGCAGGNANATTTAAGGAATCGACAGTTAGATTTATAGAAGTTGCTCCGCATTCCTTTAAAAATTGGATTCCTTGCGTCATCAAATAATTTCCTAATCCATGTCCTCTCATTTGTGGATGGACTCCAANCATTCCAATTTGNCCTAAGATTCCTTCAGNTGATGATTTTTGTTCTGTCCANACATATCCGACTGGAAAACTATTTTGNTTTAATATAAGGACTCCTTCTGGAGGAGAAGAAGGGTGCTTCATATGGGCTTCGATTTGGGGGCGAGTATTGGGAGAGAAGCCCCAATGTTCTTCAAAACATAAATTTTGAAGAGTTGCTAAGATTTCTTCGTCAGATCCAACCTTGAAAGAAGCTAAAGAAAAATTTGGGCCAGGATATTGCTCTTTTATTTCTACATCGAAATCTAAATTCATTATCCATTCAGTTCTTACTAGAGACATGTCGTATTCTTNCAATATCTTATGTAGGTGAAGGTCTNTTGCGTTTGTCCTNGTATGCAAAACATTGAAAGAATTATTTTCTGCATATGAAATTGCTTCTTTAACAAATCCTTTATATATATTTGGTCCAAGCTCANTGTCTAAAAATCTCATTGATGCAATACATCTGGCAATTGGAGGTTCAGGATCAATGATCATATATCCTGCTAAAGAGAAAATANCAGTATTTTCGATTGCTAAAAAGCAGTGGTTTGTCATNCTTCGGTTGGGAGATCCAAGTAATTCTTGTTCAGCTAACTTTTCAGATTCCAATGAACGTACATTACCGTGCGTTTGGTTGTAGAATTTTATTAATTCTGGCCAATCACTCCAGTGGAATTGTTTTATTTCAAAGTCGTTGTTAATTTCTAAAACCTTTCTCTAAACCAGAATATTCTCAGATGCGGTTAATATTAAAACAGTTGTTCAAAAAATTATATAAAATTTTAAGATTTCCCTTGAGATAACAAAACTTCACCTATATTATCTAATTAAGTATTTATGAAGAGAGGTTCTAATGTATAGACCGGATAGTGCGTTGGTGATTACACCACATCCTGATGATGCAGAGATTGGCTGTGGTGGAACGGTTTCAAAGTGGATATCAGAAGGTACGAAAGTTTTTTATGTGTTATGTACTAATGGTGATAAAGGTTCAGATGATCCAGAAATGACATCCGAACGTTTAGCTAAAATTAGATATCAAGAGCAAGAAGATGCAGCTAANGTTATGGGAGTATCTGAAGTGGTCCATCTGGGATATCCCGATGGTGGGTTAAATGATGATGCTGAATTTCGAGGCAAATTAGTACATGCAATCAGAAAATTTAAACCTGAAGTTGTTTTTTCTACGGATCCTATGAGGCGTTCATTTTATTTGCATAGGGATCATAGAATGTGCGGCCAAGTATCTTTAGATGCAGCTTTTCCATTTGCTAGAGANAGGTTGCATTACCCTGAACATTTGACGGAAGACTTGCTGGAGACTCATAAAGTTGCAGACATATTATTTTGGGGAGCTGAAGATATAGATACTTACATCGACATTACTGACTCGATCAACCAAAAAATTACCTCATTAGAGAAGCATGCCAGCCAAGTTGGGAGTGATATTGGCAAATATTTAAAAGATAGTTCTATGAGGACTGCATCAAAATGGGAATCAAAAGATTCTTCTGTTGTTTATGCCGAAGGATTTCGTAGGGTTCANATNAGGCGATAATAATTTTTANTGACCAAATTTTTTTTGGCTAATTAAGTTACTTACATTTTCCCAAATAATTTTTGAAATCTGAGATTTGGGNCGAGATCCATCAATTATTAACCANTCTACATCACTTTCAGAGGCTAAGGATTTGTACCCTCTTCTAACTCTGTCATGAAAGTCTATACCTTCTTGTTCGATTCTATCCAAAGGTCGATATGCGATTCTTTCCATTCCTTGTTGAGTGGATAAATCTAATAGTATTACTAGATCAGGGGTGAGACCCCCTGTTGCTATGTTGTTCAAATTTTTCAACATTTCGATATCTANGCCTCTTCCATATCCTTGATATGCAAGAGTGGAATATGTATATCGATGAGATATAACTACTTTTCCTTCTTCTAGTGCGCTCCGCAGAGTAGAATCAGTTAATGCTGACCGGGCTCCCAAAAACAGGAAAAGTTCAGTTATGGGACTTGCAGTTTCATCACTTTTCAACCATCTTCTTACGCGTTTACCTAGAGGTGTGATACCAGGATCATTGGCAACTATATGATCAATTCCTTCATTGATTAATTTTCTAGCTAATGTGCGGGTTTGTGTTGTTTTTCCACTACCTTCAACACCTTCGAACACTATGAATGGTCCTGTATTTAATCCCATACTACACCGATTGAGCAGATCGAAAATTATCGGATTGATTTATCGAATATCTTACGTAACGGTTAGGTTCTTCGCCAATACTCGTACTATATATTCCATATCTTTCAGCAATTTTGTGTTGAAGCCTTCTTATATATGGAGTTTGGGGAGAAAGATTCTTACTACTTTCTCCATCAATGATTTGAGTAGCGACTATTTCGGCTTCGTGTGTCGCATCTGCAATACTGTTACCTCTATTTTGTTTTCTATATAGTGCTTGCACAAATTGTTGAATTTGCGGGAGTGTGTTTTTCCTTAGAACGTATACCGGCTTTCCAGCATTTTCAGCCATCTTTAATGCTTGGGTTCGTCTTCGGTAGTAGTTTTTTGTAGTTACAAGCATATCTGCATGGTCTATTTGATTCACTATTTCAATTGGTGCATTGCTTGAGCGAAGAGCTTGAATTAGCTTTCCTTTATTGACACCATAAGGCAAGATTCGAAATCTTTTTAATTCATGATCTATATATTCAGTATCTGAAATTTCAGGTTGCTCAGCTATTTCATGAGTTTCAGAAATATTGGAAGAACTTTCAATATTTCCTTGGTCATCGATGGTTCTCTTTTGGGGGGAAAATTTATTTCCTCTAAGAAATTTATCGACTACTTCTGAAACGTNTGGGTGGATTGCGACTTCATCCCATCCATGGATTTCTACCAGAACGTCAAATGTTGGGGGAGCCCTTCTTTCTAAAACACTTTTTTGAGTTCTGCGTCTTCTTGCTTCTAGGTCACCTAAAGTGACTGATTGAACTCCTCCNACTAGATCTGAAAGTGTAGGATTCATTATTAGGTTTTCTAGAGTATTTCCATGGGCGGTGGCAACTAATTGAACCCCTCTTTCTGCGATAGTCCTAGCAGCATTAGCGTCCATCTCAGTCCCAATTTCATCCACAATAATCGCTTCAGGCATGTGATTTTCAACTGCTTCGATCATTACAGCATGTTGTTCAATTGGGGTCTGTACATGCATTCTTCTAGCACGTCCAATTCCGGGATGTGGAATGTCTCCATCTCCAGCAATTTCACTAGAAGTGTCGACTACGATTACACGTCGGTTTGTGTCAT
Organism: Chloroflexota bacterium; assembly: GCA_002717725.1. The sequence goes on along the minus strand of PBBT01000024.1, from coordinate 11,629 downwards.
CGGCAAGAACTCTTGCGACCTCTCTCAGCATCGTAGTTTTTCCAACNCCTGGACGTCCAAGCAACAGTACATTTTTATTAGTTGTAATAAAATCTTCTATAATTCGAATTGCTCCAAAAACTGCTCTACCAACTCTTAAAGTAAGACCAATGATTTTCCCATTACGATTTCGAATTGCAGAAATTCTGTGTAAAGTTCTTTCAATTCCAGCTCTATTGTCTTGTCCAAATTCACTTAAATTATTAGTGATGTGCTTGAGGTCCAATTCAGTCACTTCAATTTCTTGAAAAATNTTCGTCTTGTCAAGAAAACGTGCTTCTATNGGTCTCCCAAGATCTAGGACGATTTCAAGTAAATGTTCTGGATTCTCTTCTTTTAAAAGATCGTAGATATGATTTGGGATTTTCCCGAGAAGNGCTTCCGTTTCTTGATTTTGGATNATTTGGTTTTCCATATTTATATCAATCTATGNTGAAATTTTTCATTTTCGACAATTTTTAAAAAGTATTGATGCATTCTATTGTCGTTTGTTAATTCTGGGTGGAAAGATGTAGCAAGTGCATTACCTTCTTTAACAGCAACAGGAGTTCCATCTTCTAATTGTGCGATAATCTCAACGTTTTNTCCCACGTTGCATACACTTGGNGCCCTGATAAAAACGGCGTGATAGTCTGGGTTATCAAGTTCAGATATGCTAAGTTCTGTTTCGAAGCTATCTAATTGTCTGCCNAATGCATTTCTACTTACAGTGATATTCATTAGATTTAGAGGTGTTGGATATTTGTCTGTAAGCTTGTTTGACATCACAATCATTCCTGCACATGTTCCCCATACGGGTAATCCTTGTGATGTTAATTCTTGGAGTGGCTTACGTAGTTTATATGTGTCAATTAATTGTACAATCGTAGTACTTTCGCCACCAGGAATTATAAGTCCTTCAAGATCGTTCAAGTGCTCGGGAAGACGAACCTCCACAACATCNGAACCNATTTCGACGAGAATTTTTTTGTGNTCTAGGAAATCTCCTTGCAATGCAAGGACACCGATTTTCGTCACTGTTACCAGCCCCTCGTAGCTAGTTGTTCACTTTCTGGCATTGTTCGAACATCCAAACCTGGCATTGATGCTCCTAAACCTCTTGAAACATCAGCTAGAATCTTGGGATCGTTGAAGTGAGTTGTAGCCTTAACTATTGCATTAGCCATTAGTTGAGGGTTATCAGACTTAAATATTCCTGATCCAACGAAGACACCATCGACTCCTAGTTGCATCATCAATGCAGCATCTGCAGGACTAGCTATACCACCAGCTGCGAAATTAACTACAGGAAGATTCCCTGTTTCTTTGATATCTTTAATCAGTTCATATGGTGCACGTAAATCTCTAGCTGTTGCCATCAGTTCGTCATCATCCATGTTTTGGATACGCCTAACCTCACCAAGAACTTTTCGTGCATGTCTAACTGCTTCGACTATGTTTCCAGTTCCAGCTTCGCCTTTGGTACGAATCATTGCGGCACCTTCACCGATTCTCCGAAGTGCCTCACCAAGATCTCTACAACCGCAAACAAAAGGAACTTTAAAATCATGTTTGTTAATGTGGTTGTTTTCGTCTGCAGGAGTAAGAACTTCAGACTCATCAATATAGTCCACACCTAAGGATTCTAAAATTTGAGCTTCTACAAAGTGACCTATTCTAGCTTTAGCCATGACAGGAATACTGACGGATTCAATTATTTCGGCAATCATACTAGGGTCAGACATNCGAGCGACTCCCCCAGTCTTTCGAATATCAGAAGGGACGCGTTCTAATGCCATTACGGCACACGCTCCAGCATCTTCAGCAATTTTTGCCTGTTCAGCTGTGACTACATCCATAATCACACCGCCTTTGAGCATTTGTGCAAGCCCTGACTTGACGAGCCAAGTACCAGTCTCAGTTTTCGAACTTACTGCCATGATTTCTACTCCCTCTATTATTTTGAGTCCACATTATACGCCTTAATTTATATGCAAGGCAATTGATTAGATTTTTTTGGATAATTGATCATTTTGCCNGATCAATTAGGGTTATATCCCAGTTTGAGCTATAAAAGATGCCAAATCTGAGGTTCTACAACTATATCCCCATTCATTATCATACCATCCTACAACTTTAACCATTTTCGAATTTATTGACATTGTAGAAGGTGCATCAATAATACAGCTGTGNGGGTTTTGTATGAAGTCACTACTTACCAAGGGTTCATCGCAATATTCTAGTATGCCTTTTAGTTGATTGTTGGCAGCATCCTTAAAAACATTGTTAACTTCCTCACTTGTCACTTCCGTTTTTAAATTTACTACCAAATCTGTAACTGATCCGGTAGATGTGGGTACGCGAAATGCCATTCCGTTTAATTTTCCATTTAGTTCGGGTAACACCAAACCTACTGCACGTGCTGCGCCNGTAGATGTGGGGATAATATTTTCTGCGGCTGCTCGAGCACGTCTTAGGTCGTCATGAACTTGGTCGAGAATTTTTTGATCATTTGTATATGCATGGATTGTGCTCATGAGACCAGCATCAATGCCAAAGTTGTCGTTTAAAGTTTTTGCCATCGGTGCTATACAATTTGTGGTACATGAAGCATTAGAAATTATTTGGTGTTTTGATGGGTCATATTTGTCTTCGTTGACACCTAAAACTATAGTTAAGTCTTCGTTAGTTGCAGGAGCAGAAATAATAATTTTTTTTGCTCCTCCATTCAGGTGTCCTGAAGCAATTTTAGCGTCTGTGAAAAAGCCAGTACTTTCAATTACAATATCAACTCCAATATTTTGCCAAGGCACTTGTTCTGGATTTCTTTCCGATAAAACTTGTATATCCATGCCATTAATATTGATAGCAGATGAAGAAGAAGAAATCTCTCCGGGGAAAATTCCATAATTTGAGTCATATTTGAATAAGTGAGCGTTTGTTGCAGTGTCGGTTAAATCNTTGACTGCAACAACTTCTAGATTNTCGGAGTGNCGAGAAATTATTGCTCTTAATACTTGTCTTCCGATTCTGCCAAAACCATTTATTCCTACACGAGTTTTCATGTTAGATCCTTATATTTCAGAATGATTTTTTAAAGGTTAGAATTTTTTATGATGTCATAGACTTTTGGGCCNGCGAATNCAGCCTTCCCNTTGAGTTCTTGTTCAATAGCTAAAAGACGGTTGTATTTTGCTGTTCTTTCTCCTCTTGCAGGAGCTCCTGATTTGATTTGACCAGNTGCAGTNGTTACAGATAAGTCGGCAATCGAGGTATCTTCGGTTTCTCCACTTCTGTGACTGATNACNGGATTCCAATTTGCTTCTTGAGTCATTCTAATGGCTTGAAGCGTTTCAGAAAGAGTACCTATCTGATTTAGTTTAATTAAAACTGCATTACTAGAATTTTCATTAATTCCCTTTTGGATTAGAGAAGGATTTGTAGCATATAAGTCATCACCAACTAATTGAACTTGGTTTCCCAATCTTTTTGTCATGCTTGACNACTTTTCCCAATCATTTTCTGAAATACCGTCTTCAATACTTATTATTGGATAGTCGTTAGTCCATTTTTGGTATAGGTCGATCATCATATCAGCTGAATATGTAAGTTCTTCGCGACGTAATGAATATCGTCCATTTTCAAGAGTTAATTCTGAAGCAGCTATATCCATTGCGATAAAGCAATCTTCTCCAGGTTTATATCCAGCAGCTTCTATAGCATCAACTACCAATTCAATTGCTTGTCGATTGGTAATCAATCTAGGAGCGAATCCACCCTCGTCTCCAACGTGGGTTCCCAGAGCTTGATTCCTAAGAAGTTCCATTAGAGAGTGGTATGTTTCCACTCCAGCTCTAAGGGCGTCGCTGAATTTTTCGAACCCTATTGGTACCAGCATGAATTCTTGGAAATCNGTAGAATCTTCTGCATGAGCACCCCCATTAATTATGTTGAACAAAGGTACAGGTANAGAGTAATTAGAATCTTCATTNAGGTATTCATATAAAGATAATTTTTTGCTTGATGCTGCAGCATGAGCATTTGCTAGAGAAACACCAAGGATTGAGTTTGCTCCTAATCGACTTTTGTTGTGAGTACCATCAAGAGAAATGAGAGTTTCATCTATCTGATTTTGGTTAATTGAAGACAGACCTTTGATTGCGGGAGCGATTATTTCTGAAACATTGTTGATTGCTTTTGTAACACCTTTACCATTGAAGCGCTCGGGGTCTCCATCGCGTAACTCTAGTGCTTCACTATCGGATGTACTTGCTCCACTAGGTACAGAGGCTTTTCCAAATGAGCCGTCACTTAGTTGGACAACTACCTCTACAGTAGGATTACCTCTAGAATCTAGGATTTCTCTGGCTTGAACTGACTTAATGTTACTCATGGAAAGATTATACATTACTCCTGATTGTTGATGCTATCTCATGAATGATACATTCATATAGTTAGCGTATAGTTTATTAATCAAAAGATTTTAGGAGTTTCAAATGTCAAAACTGCTAGACAAAAACAGTCAAAAAAATATTGTAATTACTGGCGCGTCTTCTGGCATTGGTAAAGCTACCGCTATNTTGATGGCTCGTGAAGGACATCAAGTAATTGCCACAAGTAGACATANAGAAAANCTNAATCCTTTGATTGAAGAAACTAGNAGCATAGGATGTCCGATTTTCCCGGAGGAGTTAAACATCAATAAAAATGATGAAGTNGACCAGTGTTTTGCTAGATTGTTTGAACGTTTTGGTAGCGTTGATGTGTTAGTAAATAATGCGGGTTATGGATTGAAGGGGTCAATCAATTCGATTACAAGNGAGCAGTTACAAGANCAATTTAATACTAATTTATTTGCTGCAGTTTCAACCATGAAGGCCGTCCTGCCAAGTATGATAGATANAGAAAATGGTTGCATAATTAATATCACCTCGATTTTAGGACGTATTGCAACTCCTTACATGGGAGCATACGTAAGCAGCAAATTTGCATTAGAAGGTATTAGCGAATCGATGAGAGTAGAATTGGCACCATATGGTGTTAGGGTATGTGTAGTTGAACCCGGATTGTTCAAGACCAACTTCGGGGATAATGTGGTAAATGCAACTGATGGGTTGGATAATGATTTTGAGCAGATTCAAAATAAGAATGATAGNGCTTGGCCNTATAAAGCAGGAAATCCAGAGAGGGTTGCCANAACAATTTCACACTTAGTTTCAAAGAAGAATCCCAAATTNCGAAGTACTGTTGGNTGGGATGCATATTGGGCTAGTTTGGCGGCTAGATTTCTNCCGCAGAAGTTGTTTCTGTNTGNAGTGCAAAAAGTNATGCACTAATTTATNTATCTTTAATAGAAATTATATAAGGAAGATTTCTATAACCTTGNACGAAGTCTAANCCGTATCCGACATAATATTTNTTTGGTACTGAATAACCAGAATAATCTGGCTCNATTTTTACAGTACGCGCTTCAGTTTTATCTATCAANGTGCANAATTTGACACTTTTAGCACCTTTATTTTCAAAATGAGATTTTAAATATTTTAAGGTTAAACCAGTGTCAATTATTGTGTCTACAAGAATGACATGTTTTCCATCCAGATTAATGTTCGCATCTTTTGTTACTTTAATTTCAACTTTTTCTGATGTAATGAATTCTCTATGAGCATGAATGATTTCGATATTAATAGGTGGAGGGATTTGTCTCATTAAGTCAGTCAGAAAACACATCGCACCGTTGAGAACACCAACTAAGACGATTTCTTCATTGAGGAAGTCATTTTTTATCTCATTCCCTAGACGCTTAACCGTTTCAGAAATTTGGTTCTCAGACAAATGAATACGATCGATTTTGTTTGCAAAATTAGGGTCTGTTTTTTCGAATTGTTTGATGTCCATTTTGTCTGTCTGAACAACTAAAGCCCTGGCTTGCCAGGGCTTTAGTTGAATGTTAATTAAATTTTTGTGTTATACAGTAATTGATTCAAGTCGGTGTTGAATAGCAGCCCTAATTTCTTTCACGCGAGGCAAATCGGGGAAATTTCCATCTTCTGCAGCCTTGTCGTATATTATTTCACCATCAGCTTCGACTTTAAGAACTCCAGCACCACCTGGGGTTAGTCTAATAGCTACATCTGGCCCTGCTTGGGCAAAAATCTCGGAGGCCATCCAGACCGCCGTACCATGATGAGCTCAGGGGACGCAATAAGTGATTTCTACTTCGAATTTTCCTTCAGCCATAATTGACCTCCATTATGAATTATATTTAAGCTACACTTCATTAAGATTTATGTCAACAATTTTGGATTGGTTAGATAGACTATAATGCTGATAAGCTTAAAATCCTCCAATGGTTTCTCTATCTATTTCGATGACCTCAATTGATGGAAAGTTCCCTTCGATATATTCAAGGACTTTATCTATGACTGACTCAGAATGTTTGGAACGATTACTTACTATCGAAATGCCTATTTCAGTTAATTGAGGAGAATCCAAAAACCCTACTTCTGCAATACTGACTTTGTATTTAGATGAAACCTTGTCTTTTATTGAAGAAATGACTCTACGTTTTTCTTTCAGGCTGTGAGAGGCATAGATTCTAGCATTAATTTTACAAATTGATATTTGCATGTCACTTTATGCTATTTGAAGAGGGTTTAATACCTCCATGTTTAACTCAAATCCGAGTCCTGGTTGATCTGAGATATGCACAAATCCATTTTTGTCTAATTTCATTTGGGGAATGAACATGTTACCTCTGAGAGGGTCAACTTCTGGAGGGTAATATTCCAAGAATTCTCCATGATCAACCGATGCAGCTAAGGGTAATTGGATTTCTTGACAACCATGTGGAGCGATAGTAAGGCCAGATTTTTCAGCCATCTGTGTAATTTTAGAAGCGGCATCATATCCCGGAACGATCGTTGCATCAACGTTTAAAATGTCGACTCCTTGATGCTCAATAAGCGTTTTGAAATGTGATTCGGTATACCCGTTCTCTCCTGTAGCAATTTTAATGCTTGATAATTCACGTAGTTCTTTGTGACCCTCGTAATCATGTATTGGTAGTGGTTCTTCAAACCAATAGACATCAAATTCTGGAAGAGCCTTAGCAAAGAGCTTGGCTGTATCCAGATCACAGGCGCAGTTTGCATCTACAAGTAATTGTATTTCATTCCCAATTGCTGCACGAGCTGCGGCGACACGCTTCATATCTTCTTTAAATCCGGTTTCTTTATTTCCAATTTTAATTTTTACTGCTGTAGCATTAAGTACTTCAACATTGTAGGTTAACTCAGCTTGTAGTTCGGGAATTCCTTTATTTTTTGCATAATATCCGCCTGCAATGTAAGTTTTGATTTTCTTTTGTGCTCCACCGAGTAGCTGGTGAACACTTTTGCCTTCTATTTTCCCCTTAATATCCCAGCAAGCAATGTTAATTGCGGCTAATGCCTGAGTGTGCAATCCGCCGGGTCCAAGAATTTTGATTAATCCTTCCCCAAGATTGTCTGTCATTTCAGAAGTGTTTGTAGGATCTTGTCCTACAAGTAAATTCTTGTAGTATTCAACAAACCCTGGCATTAGTGATAGGGGTCTTTCAGCAGCTGTCCCACCGTTCCACCCAATTCCAGAGATTCCTTCGTCAGTTAGCACTGAAACCTTGTGTAATCTCCCAGGTCCATAAAAATGGTTTCCATTCCATATTCCTGGTCGATCCCATTCGAAAACTTCACTTATAATATCAATTATTTTCATTATTTTCCTAGAAATCTATAGATTTGATTAAATTAGATGATTTTTCTGTGCTAACTTTCTCTTTTCCAAAGTTCCACAGTTGCTGACTCAATAAGTGGTAGTAGCTCCTGGAACCATTTTCCGAATGCTTTTTGATATTCGGGATCTTGACCAACTTCCTGGAAGGTACTTTCTAAGGAGGTCAAACTTTCTGTATCGAATTCCCAAACGACTCGATCAGTTTTGCCACTTAACATGTCTGTATATATACGGTTAGTTGAGCCACCAAACCTTTCAAAAGAGCTTTCGAATTCTTTTATTTTCGCAACAACAAGTCCTGCCTGTCCTACTTTTGCTTGAAAGAGTCTCCTTTGTGTAATCATATTTTAGTTACCTTTCATTGAATTAATTCTGAAATTGTTATTGTCAGATTGTAATTGATACCCATTAATTTATGAAGTAATCAGTACCTATGATTTTCATTCCAAGTCTAGTGCCTCATTCTGCGAAGCTATATTCTCTAGATAATGGGTATAAAGAGGATTTAAAATCTACTATATGCTGACATCCTGCGGCTAAAATCTGATATTATCCATTCAATTTATATATTAGGACGTTACCACCGTCGAGCAAATATTGACCTCGGGTTGACCACTTAAAAGACCACTTATGGAAAAACCGAAAGTGGGTGAGTTTAGGGAAATATTTTGAATAAAAGAGAATCACAAAAGCATTCATTCGATCAAATTATGGATTCGCTTCCATCAGACCCAAATGCCAAAGGAGGCGAATTTGAGAAGCTGTGCATTTGGTTCCTTGAGAATTCTCCTGAATACAGAAATGTAATTAAATCAGTATACCCATATCCTGGTGAGGATTTAGGTATCGACATAGAGGCTAAAGATTTCAATGGAGGAATTTGGGCAATTCAGGCAAAAGGTTATAGCGAAACTACGACTATTAATAAAGAAGATATAGATTCTTTCCTTAGTGCTTCCAACACATCCAAATTCTCACATAGACTTTTAATTGCAAGCACCAATAGCATTGGGCGCAGAGGGCGGAAAACTATAGATGACCAAGAAAAAAGCATTTCGCAATTTTTGCTTTCAGATTTCAGAAGGTCTGAAATTGATTGGTCGGGATGGAAAGATTCTAAAAAGATCAATCCCCCTAAACCTAAAACCCCAAATCCAATTCATCAAACAAAAGCTATAGAGGACGTGGTGGAAGGACTCAAAGTCAATGACAGGGGTAAGTTGATTATGGCTTGTGGAACTGGAAAAACACTTATAGCAATGTGGGCGTTCGATCAATTAAAACCTAAATTAACTCTTGTAGTTACCCCTTCACTTTCTCTTATTGCTCAATTGATTAGAGATTGGTTACCAAACTCTAAATCAAAATTCTCCTTTCTCCCAGTATGTTCAGACAAAACATTAAACGAAAAAACAGGAGCTACCAGACGAATCAAGTCAGATTCGATGATTAATTCAGTAAGCGAACTCGGATATCCATCAACTACTGACAGCAATGAAATAAGCACATTTTTGTCAGGAGCAGGTCAACGAGTTATTTTTTCAACATATGCTTCATTGCCAAAAGTGTCAGAAGCTCTCAAGATCTCAGGGAAAAGCTTTGATCTTGCAATTGCTGATGAAGCACATCATTGTGCAGGAACCTCTGAAACAAGAGCCTACATGATGATTGATGACACACATATTAAATCCAAGAAACGTTTATTCATGACTGCGACTCCCAGAATCTATGGAACAAACGCTAAAAACCAAGCATCTGAGAATGATGTGATGTTAGCAACTATGGATGACATATCACAATTCGGTCCTGTGTTACATGAACTTAATTTTGGAGATGCTATCGCTAAAAATGTTTTATCTGATTACCAGGTAGTTGTTATTGGCATAACAGACAATCAAGTTGCAGAACAAGTCCAAAGAAGGAAACTACTTTCAGATAAATCATTAAATAAACCAATTGATGCAAAGAGTTTAGGTGCGATTATCGGAATTTCACGAGCTATAGAAGAATATGATCTGAAAAAAATGATTAGTTTTCATTCAACAATAGATAAATCAGAAAACTTTGCGCACTTATTGAGTGAAAAGATTCCCATCACTTCAAATATTAAGGACCAAAATGCAGAATATTGGTCCGAAAGCATATCAAGTAGATTAGATAGTTCACAACGGGGCCAAATGCTTTCAGACTTTGAGCTAATTGATGATAAACCGGCTGTATTAACTAACGTAGAATGCCTCGGAGAAGGGGTGGATGTTCCAAGTATAGATGCAGTTTCTTTTATAGATCCTAAACGCTCTCAAATATCTATTGTTCAAGCGGTTGGACGCGCAATTCGGAAAGGCACTCAAGACAAAGTCGCGACAATAATATTACCAGTATTTATAAATACTGGAGAGGATCCAGAAGAAATACTTGAAACTTCAGATTTCAAAGTAATATGGTCGGTTATTAAAGCTTTGCGTGACCACGATGAAATATTATCTGAGCAACTCGACGAACTTCAATTTCAACTCGGTAATACAGGTCAACTAATAGGTTCTCTCCCTCCAAAAATTATTCTCTCGGTTCCTGAAGAAGTTTCTAAAGAATTCGTAGAAGCTTTCGAAACTCATTTAGTGGAACGTGCATCAGTCGGTTTTTATTTCGGCCTAGGGGTTCTTCGACGATTTGTCGACAGAGAAAATCATGCTAATGTTCCGTCAAGACACAAAGAAGGCAAATACCCTTTAGGCAACTGGGTCGGACGTCTCAGAACAACTTACAGAAATGGAACATTGCCTCAAGACAGAATCAAACAACTTGAATTAGTACCAGGTTGGATTTGGGATCCGAATGAACGTGAATTTCAAGGAGGTTTTCAGATTCTCTTAATCTTTGTAGAAAGAGAAGGTCATGCTCTGGTCCACAATAAATACAAAGAAGGCGATTTTACTTTAGGCAGTTGGGTCAGCTCTCGTAGAAAAGAATATAGAAAAGGGGCATTATCTCAAGACAGAATCAAACAACTTGAGGCAATTCGTGGTTGGAGCTGGGATGTAAATGAAGATCAATTTCAAGAAGGTATTCAGATTCTCTTAACCTTTGTAGAAAGAGAAGGTCATGCTAATGTTCCGTTAAGACACATAGAAGGCGAATTCCCTTTAGGCATCTGGGGCAGATCTCGCAGAATAGCTTACAGAAATGGAACATTGCCTCAAGACAGAATCAAACAACTTGAATCAGTACCAGGGTGGATTTGGGACCCGAATGAATATCAATATCAAGAAGGTATTCGCTATCTACTAATTTTTGTCGAAAGAGAAGGTCATGCTTTAGTCCCCAATAAATACAAAGAAGGCGAATTCCCTTTAGGCACCTGGGTCGGATCTCGTAGAGCAGAATACAAAAAAGTGGAATTATCTAAAGACAGAATCAAACAACTAGAGGAAATACCGGGTTGGTGTTGGGATGTAAATGAATATAATTATCAAGAAGGTATTCGCTATCTACTAATTTTTGTCGAAAGAGAAGGTCATGCTTTAGTCCCCTTTAAATACAAAGAAGGCGAATTCCCTTTAGGCAGATGGGTCACAGCTCGCAGAATAGAGTGCAAAAATGGAACATTGCCTCAAGACAGAATCAAACAACTAGAGGAAATGCCGGGTTGGGATTGGGATGCAAATGAAGGTCAATTTCAAGAAGGTTTTCAGATTCTATTAACCTTTGTAGAAAGAGAAGGTCATGCTAAGGTTCCCAGTAAATACAAAGAAGGCGAATTCCCTTTAGGCACCTGGGTCAGATCTCGCAGAATAGAGTGCAAAAATGGAACATTGCCTCAAGACAGAATCAAACAACT
>PBBT01000023.1:16998-36247 GCA_002717725.1 Chloroflexota bacterium | reverse complement strand
CCAAGGCCCTAAATTCGCTATGAGCAAATTTTGAAGTTTTGGAGCCTCATTTGGATCGGGGAAGTTCATAACTCCTTGCCCAGCAGGGTTGATTCCAGAGGTTTGGGAGGATGGCATCATCATGCATATCATCATTATCATCATATTGGAGGGGTTTTTACATAACTCTTCGTTGGTTTGGTTTGAGTTCTGGGTATTGAGTGATTTGGCTAGTTCTGTAGTTACTTGAGGGTCAAGAGATTTTGCCAGTTCAATTGCTATTTGAGGATCTATAGATTTTGCCAGCTCAATTGCTGTATCAGGATCAATAGATTTTGCCAGTTCCACAGCAGTTTCCTTATCTATAGATTTTGCCAGCTCAATTGCTGTATCAGGATCAATAGATTTTGCCAGTTCCACAGCAGTTTCCTTATCTATTGATTTGGCAATTTCAATTGCGGCTTCTGAGTTAATGGGCGTTACAGTTTTTTGTGGAATAGGTGTATTAGTTTTAGTGATTTCAGGAGTAGGTTTGGATAATTTGGTTGGGTTAGGTGTTTGGGTGGGTTTGGAGATTTTTTTAGACGGTTTTTTAACGTTAGTCTTTTTTAAGGTATTCGAGTTTGTATTTTTCAGTTGCGGTGTAGCAGAGGCTTGGGATTTTGAGGAGATATTTTCATGTGGTATAGATTTTTGATCAGCAACTGGAATTTTTGTTTTAGTAGTGGATGAAATATTCGAAGTTTTAGAATCGTTATTGGTACTACATCCCAGAATAAAAATTATTATAAAGACATATATTGTGGCTGCTAATATTGGCAACCTATAAGATGTGATTCTCAACTTCATTACCCTCACAGGCAAGCGAAAAAATTTATAGTAATGAGCAAATTGCAATTAATGAAAAAGTAATCTTAAAATGCATTTCGCGCCTCCTCGTTACAAGAGAATGTATTATAGCCCATGATTGTTGTCAAAAGAGAATTTTTAAAATTGACTGAATACTGAAAAATGTATAGAATCGCCACACTAAATTGGCCCGTTTTATTAGGAGGTGATTTTTGTCGAATCATGAAGTCCAGTTAATTGCACACCTTTTACGTAGAGCCGGATTTGGAGCTACTAGAGGTGAACTTGAGCAATATTCTAGATTAGGTTATAAAGCCACTGTCGACAGGCTTTTGGATACTTCCAATGCTCAGGCTATTTCTGAACATCTTCTGAGAAGATACCATCCTGATGAGACCAGTATGTTAGTGGGTTTGGGTGGACTAGGAGCGTGGGTTTACCGGATGACAACGACCGATTCTCCATTACTAGAGAAAATGGCGTTATTTTGGCATGGAATTTTCGCAACTGGTTATGCGAAAGTAATTAATTCCAAACCCCTTTCAGATCAAATTCGAATGTTTAAGAGATTTGCGATGGGTGATTTTAACACCCTACTTTTAGAGATGGCGAAAGATCCAGCAATGATTATATGGTTAGATAACCAACAAAATCATAAAGGTGCAATAAATGAGAATTTCGGTCGGGAATTGTTAGAACTTTTCTCAATGGGTGTTGGTAATTATACAGAGGAAGATGTTAAAGAATGTGCGCGAGCTTTTACAGGTTGGACTATTGGAAATTGTGAATACATGATGGTTCGATCCGGTAGAGATTCTGATTGGCCTTATGGAAGAATCTCTTGGCATTATGAGTTCGATGAACAAGATCACGATTCTACAGAAAAAGAGTTTTTGGGGCGGAAGGGGAATTTCTCTGGAGAAGATATAATTGATATTATCTGTGAAGAGGATGCAACAGCACGATTTGTTGCCAGGCATATGTATCACTTTTTTGTGGCTGATGAACCGCCAGTTCCTCAATGGCCTTATCAAGAACCAAGAGATCCAAAGGCAATTGAACAGTTAGTTCAAGCCTATTTTGATAATGATCATAGTATCCGATCAATGTTGGAATGTTTATTTCATTCTGATTTCTTTAAATCAGAAGATTGTTGGTATGAGAAAGTCAAAAGCCCCGCTGAGTTTGTTACTGGAGTACTACGTCTTTCTGAAACCGTTGATATGCCTCAATTTGAAATCCCTGGTAAGCAATTGAGAATGCAGCGAATGGGGCAAACATTAAGTAATCCTCCATCAGTAGAAGGATATGATGGTGGAACGGCTTGGATAAATACAGGTGCTTTAGTAGAACGAATGAATTTTGCTTCCGAAGAACTTGGAAACATTAATACTCCTGGTTCTCAAAATTTATTTGAGAGTGTAGAAACGGACAATGGTGTAGTTGTTTCACCTGAAAGACTTGTTGATATTTGCCTGGATCATTTAGGTTCTATAAATGTGCAGAATGATACAAGGTCTAAACTTGTGGATTTTGCAGCTAAAAATGGGGAAGTTCATATAAGTGATAATGGGTTGGATGAATCTAGTAAGGTGAATATTTCTGGGATTTTAAAACTTATTGTCGCATCACCTGAATTTCAAAGAGAGTAAGTAAATCATGGTTACTAAAAAAGTCTCCCAAAAAAACTTTTTGAAATATTCTCGAACTATAGGTATGACTACTATGAGGGGACGGGGATTTTATTTCCCAGTTGATTCTGCAATGTCTTCTGATGGTAGGATATTTGTCATTAGTAGATCTTCTGAAATTGCTTCATCACCAGATACCATTCGGGTTACTGTTTTGAATGAGGCGGAGGAATATTTTGGTATTTTTGGAAAGGGTGGGGACGAACCCGGTGCTTTCAGATGGCCATGCGGAATTGCATTAGATCATTCTGGAAATGTTTATATTACGGATGAACATCATCATCGTGTTTCAGTTTTTAGTAATTCAGGTGATTTCATATCTCATTGGGGGACACATGGGCATAATGAGGGTCAGTTGAATGGCCCCTCAGGTATTGTTTTTGATGAGGACGACAATATATTGATTTCGGATGCAAAGAATCATAGAATTCAGAAATTTTCAAAAAATGGCAGGTTGATTTTTTCGTTTGGAACTTTTGGCAATAAAATTGGAGAATTAAACTTGCCTTGGGGCATAGCTGTAGGGCCTTCAGCTGAAATTTATGTTGCAGATTGGGGAAATGACAGAATTCAGAAATTTTCAAAAGACGGTAAATTTCTGAGCGAGTATGCTAGCGGAGATTGTAAATTCTCCAAGCCTGCAAGCATAGTTGTCGATTCTGAGGGATATATATATGTTGCCGACTGGGGAAATGAATCTATCCAGGTTTTGGATTCTGATGGAGTATTTGTTCAAAAACTTCTTGGAGAAGCCACTGATTCAGAATGGGCTAAAGAGTATTTTGATCTTAATAGAGATGAAGGTGAAGTGAGAAAACTTTCTGATCTTCAGCCAAACATAGAATTCTTCAACGATGATCCGCATGAAAAATCGTCCCACATTGAAAAATTGTTTTGGGGACCTTCGGCGCTATTCTTGGACTCTAAGGAACGTCTTTTTGTAACTGAGACAAACCGTCATAGGATACAAATTTTTGAGCGTAATGCTTAATTCGATAGGTAAGGAGATAAAATGGTAACAAATAAAAGAATGAAATCTCTAGTGATTGTTCAACTGGCTGGTGGCAATGATGCAATGAACACTATTGTACCTTATGGTGATGGTTTGTATTATGACTGGCGTAAAGATGTTCGAATTGAACAAGACCAAGTGCTTAAAATTAATGATTATTTAGGCTTTAATCCAGCTTTAAGTTCTATAAGAGATTTATGGGATCAGAATAAAGTAGCTGTTATTAATGGAGTTGGATATCCGGAGCCGAATCGATCGCATTTTAGATCCGTTGATATTTGGAATACTGCTGAATCAGTTGGGATTGGTGACTCAGGGTGGTTGGGACGAGCAATTAGAGAAATTGATCCAAATGCAGAAAACCCTATTACTGGTGTGAATTTTGGCAGAGGATTGCCAAGAGCTTTGTCTTGTAAAGGAGTTCCAGTAGCATCTGTTGGTGATTTAGAAAATTATGGTTTGCTTCCTGATATTGAGGGGGAACAATCTCGTGAACTTGCCTTAACTGCATTTTCACAAATTTATGGAAGCGCAATGGCTCATGATACAGTTTCTCAGTTTATTGGCGAAACTGGTATTCAGGCCTTAAAAGGTGCTGACATTTTAAGGACAGCACCTCAAAAATATTCTTCTAGTATTGAATATGGGAATGATCCTATAGGTCAATCGATGCGAAATATTGCTCAAGTATTGACTGCTGATATTGGTACTCGGGTGTTCTATACAAGCCACGGTAGCTTTGATACACATGCAGCTGAGATGGAAACTCATACAAAACTTTGGACTGAAACATCAAATGCTATTGGTGATTTTATGGAGGATATGAAGGAACATGGATTGGAAGATGATGTATTAGTTTTACTTTGGTCTGAATTTGGTAGGAGGATTCGTGATAATTCAGCAGGAACCGATCATGGATCAGGTGGTGTTTCTTTAATTGTAGGTGGTGAAGTCAATGGTGGACTTTACGGAGACTATCCATCACTGAAAGAGAAGGACCATCTTCAGGGTGATCTCCAATTTAATAATGACTTTCGTAGTATTTATTCTACTATTGCTGAGAGGTGGTTGGGCGTTGATCCTGATGTTGTTTCAAATGGGCAATTTGAGCAACATAGTTTCATTCGTTAAACTTGCTTCCTTCTTCACCAACTCTAGGTATATCACGTTTAACTTTCTCCACGGCTGATTCTTTGTAGGGATCAGCGTCTATGGGTAGACCATCTAACAGAATTGTACATTCATTGAAGAAATGGTCCCAATCTCTGCCTAGAATTTCTCCAGATCTAGTATGTACGTCTTTAGCTATATCGGGGATTTCTTTTCTTTCTTCTGGTAATCGTCTATAAGATGAAATATTAAAGTGATCTGCCACTCTGGTTTTGGTCGCTCTACATAATGCTAGTATAGCATTCGCAAGCATTAGTCTACGACTACCGCTGTTCTTTTCTCTGAATTCAAGATATTGTTCTTTGCAAGTTCTTACGAACAAAATTGTATTCATTGAAGTTATCCCAATATCTTCATGTGAAATCACTTCAAGCCTATCCCACATATCATTATGATATTTTCCTTCAAGCTCTATTGCCCAATACATGGCTTCGACTTCATCACCCCTTCTGATCATTTTTTGTAATGCGGAAATGCACTCGTCATATTTGTAACCACTTGTCGTAGTATATTTTGACATTGATCTTTCTTCTTCTACCACAGAATTCTCCTTAGAAACTATAAAATTTTAACGGAATAGATTAAGATTTAATTGAATGAATTATTGTCCTTAGTATGGAATCATCGTCATTTTCAGGAATAGAAAACTTAATTGAAGATGCATAGTGACTGAATCTGGATTTTATACGAGCTGCGATTTCTTCATAATTTCCGATTACAGCAAAAGAGTTTAGCATTTCGTCATCGATTTCATTTCCCATATTATTCCAGTCTCCTGTTTTGGACATTTGGTAAAGCTTTTTTGCTGTATTTTCCCATCCATGTAAATTCATTATTGGAGAATATGAAGGCGTTGAAGCATAAAAAGCTAGTTGAGATCTTGTTTGAATTTTCGAGTTTTCAATATCATGATCATTAGGTCCGGTAACAATAAATCCACCTTCGTTGATTTCAACAGAATTTTCACTCCTATCTGATTTTTCTGCCCCCAATTGAATATTAGGAATGATAACTTCGTCAGTATATTTTTGAGTGTTAAATGGATGGATTAGCACCCCGTCACATAATTCACCAGCTAATTGAAGCATCATAGGATTGACTGCAGCTAGATATATTTTAATATTTGGATTTTCAATTGGTTCGGGAGTAAAAAATGGAGGCATTAAGTCAAAACTGTAAAATTCACCTTGGAAATCTAATTTTTCTTGGTTTTGCCATGCGTTCCAAATTGTTTTTAGAGCTAAAATATATTCTCTCATTCGTTTAGCGGGTTTTGAATAAGGCATACTAAATCGCCTGGTAATGTGTCCTTTAACTTGTGCTCCCAAACCAAGAATGAATCTACCATTTGTCATTTTTTGAAGGTCCCATGCCATATAAGCAGTATCCATAGGACTTCTGGAAAAAGCCAAGGCTATAGAAGTAACTAGTTGGATTTTTGTGGTATGTTCAGAAGCTGTAATTATTGGGAAGAATGGATTATGTTGAGCTTCGTTGGTAGTTATAAAATCATACCCATTTTTTTCAGCAGTTATTGATTGAGTTGCTATTTCTTTGATGCTACCGTGAGTTAGAGAAGTCCCTACTTTCACTATGATCCTCCATGTTGTGTTGGGGATATGTTAATCGGTTGAAAGTTTTTGTCAAAATACAGAACAATTTTATTATCTTATAAGTTAATATATACAAAATAAAATTCGATATGAAATCAATTTTTTGGTGAGGAGACTAAAATGACAAGATTTATTTTTATTATTCTTTCGTTAGTTTTCATGTTTTCTGTCATCTTAATCAGTTGTGGAGGAGGGGAAGAAGGTGGATATGATCCAAACTACAAGCCTGCCGGAGGTGAGACTTCTACACTTGGTGGGAATCGTGGTGCAAGTACTGGGAATGCGTTTTTTGATCCTACTAAAAAGAAAGAACCTAGTGTAGATGGTACTTTAGCTTCAAAACTTGCAGCAAAGTGTGAATTTGATTCTGGTAATAGCAAAATTTCATGCGAAGCTCATAGGACTTCAATGAAATCTGATCTTCAGTGGTCTGAAGATCATACAAATTCAGAGTCAGATCAAGGTATTTTTGAATTTGATATTACTAATCCAGCGAAGTCTGAAATAGTAGTGAAACTAGAAGAATGTATTAATACTACGTGTAATCAAATTGAGACCTCAGTAGATGTTTCTGCAGTTGTTCCATAAAAAGGAAAATTATGACCAAGTTGGCAAAATATCTGCCATTTTTGATTCTTTTGCTATTGTTAGTATCTTTTGGGTGTAAGAAAAATTCTAACTCAGAGAAATTGGGGATGGATCATTTACTTGTAGCAACTGTTACAGCAACTGAAATCAATGAGGATACTAAAATAATTGACCAACAAGTGTCAGCTGATTGTGACTGTGAAAAAGATGAGGATCAGAGGATGTGGGAAGAAACTGAGAAAAGGCTGAAAGATCGTATGGATTGCCTTGAACGTAGTAGGTTGTCTATAGAAAAAGGCGGAGAAGCAGAGTGGTGTCCTTAGTGGTTTCCGCAAAAATTACACAACATTTACCAGATGGTTTTGTTTGTATCCAGTAGTTACTTGAATGTAACCACTTAATTCATTGTTTAATTTTTGATCACCGGTATCAACTCTTAGCGGTTTACCTAATAAAGCGTGAAGTTTTGATGTTGTAGCTGCGACGATGATGTTTTCTTTGCCAACTTTTCTAATTACTTTAGAACTAATTTGTTGGTTTCCTCTTCCAAATATATAGCCTTGACCTCCAATTATGGTGACGATTAATTTAACTTTTTGTCCTTTGACAATTTTCATAATTTCTGTTTCATTGACGTCGTTAGCAATTAATTTTTTATTTAAAATAATATCGATTCCCAAAACAGTATTTTTCAGATTTAATTCATCCATTAGTGGTTGGAGTGTTGTTCCTGAACCAACTATATAATATGTATTGTCTTCCATTTTACGAATCAATTCGGATGAAATACCAAGCAATTCATCCTCTTCAGTTGCGACTGAAGCATTTTTTGTTCCTTGAACTAATGATGGTTCCTTGAATGTGTTCAGATATCCGAAGATTTGTACAGTTAGTTTGCCTGCCCGAAAATCATCTTCATTAATATCCATTACTTCTGACAGTGTGAATTCTGTTAATTTGCCAGACAAATATTGGGATACAGCTTTTCCAGCGTAATAGGGGGTTAGGGCATAGATTCCTGAGTAAATTTTTACTCCTGTGGGGATTCATAAAATTGGTACATTATTTCCTATGGCTTCAAAAACATCTCTAGCAGTTCCGTCTCCACCTGCAATTACGATTAATGAAACTCCTTGATTTTGCATTTCTGCGGCAGCATTTTTTGTGTCATCCGAACTGGTTTGAAAATTTTTCTTGCCAATAACTTTTATATTAAATCCAAGTTTTTTTGCAGCATTTTCACCCATTTCTCCAGGGCAAGTAATCAATTCAAATGAATCTTTAAGTGAGGAGAATTCTTGTAAAGCTTGAAGAGTTTTAAAATTAGATTCAGGTTTCGCTCCCAAATCTTTAGCTAGGGAGACCGTTTTGTTTCCATCCGTTCCTTTTAATCCGACTTTTCCACCCATTCCTGCAATTGGGTTGATAATTAGACCTATCTTAAAATTTTTAGATTTCATTATGTGAAAAATCCAAAATAATTAATAAACTTGAAATTATGTTATTAGTGGTGTGTTCGGCAAGTTGGCCCATTCACCCATAGATCCATCATAATTCCGTTTTTTAGAATATCCCAAAAGTGTTAATACAAATACTCCGTGCGCCGCACGGATTCCACCCTGTCAGTAAGGTATTATTTCCTTGTCAGGGGTTACTCCAGATTCTTCAAGTATGCGTTTTAGTTCATCGTGGCTTTTAAAAATTTGGTATTTGTCCGCAGTCACAAAATTGGTCCATTCAATGTGAATGGATCCTGGGATCCTACCTGATTTTGCGTTTCCTCTAGAATTGCTCCCATTCCATTCTCCATCAGATCTAACATCAAGGAATATTGATTTAGGGTCGTCTATTTTTGATAAAGCCTGATCGAGGGTGCAAATTAATTTATCATCTGTATTGGGTGTGAAAGTTGAAGAGATTTTTTTGGGAGGGTCGATTGAAATTGGTTTTCCTTCATCAAACCATTTTTTCCAACCGCCATCCAGGACTTTAGCGTTTGTGTGCCCATAATAATTTAGAACCCACCAGAAGCGTGAAGCCCATAGACTTCCACCACTATCATATGTTACGACGGTAGTGTCATCTCCGATTCCCATGTCTTCGAAGATTTCCTTAACTGTTTCAGCATCCGCCACCCAAGGGAAGTTTTTTGGGTCTTTTGGATATGAAGGATGCTTAATATAATGGTGAACACTGATTCCCACCGCTCCTTTTATATGTGACCTTTCATATGAATCTAGTAGATCACAATCTATTATCCGTAGATTTGGGTCGTCTAAATGGTTATATAACCATTCCGAGTCAACCAAAATTTCAGAGTTCATCAAAGTAGCATCTGTCATTCTTAGGTCTCCAATTTAATATTAGCTTGCAATTTTATTATTTTATCAAAAAAGTTTTTTATATAGCAGGTCTTTAAGGGAACCGCCATTATTATTTTGGGTGTATTCTTTCTAGAATATTCAAGTTTGATTGTTTGGTTGCCTCATGGATTTTAGAAGCCCATTCTGTTGAGTTAGCTTCAGCCACTTTTGGATCTTTCATAAAATCAAGATTGTTTATCTCGTATATTGCTATCCATTCGGGATCTCTTGAATTGCTTGTAGGGTGCTGTTTTTCAGTCTTAATACAAAGCCGGGCACTTATTGCCCCTTTTGCATCTAGGATTTTCGGAAAATGTTCAATTTTATTCCAAAGTATTAAATCTTTTGATTCTGGCAGGGCAACATCCATTCTAAGTGTTATTAAAAATGGACTTCTAATTGAACCCCAGGAATCTTTCGAAACTTTATTTTGTTCATGGTGGTTTTCTGCAATTCCATTTGTGAGGACTTGTTTATAAACAGATGCGGAATGGTTTGTAAAACCATGTCGCAGTTTTGCACCAGTTTCGTCATGATTTCTGGTTTCAGCGTAAATTTTGGTGTGTAATGTTTCTGGATCCGGGATTTCATAAATGTGAAGATAGTCCTGAATACCTTTAATGGATTTGTATCTCACTGCACTAAGTATGCCTATATCCAAAAGATCTTGAATATGAGAAGTGTTGGCCCATTGGTTTGCTTCAACTTCGATCGCGGTATCTAGATCAAATCTCACGGTATATATGTAAGGGGTTTGATTCAACAGAGACTCCTGTTTGTCTGATTTATTAGGGGGCTATGTGGTGATTTTTGGTCAAAAAGTGGTGTTAGCTCCAATCAGGATCAAGGTGGGATTCTAAGTAATCTTCATTCAATTCTACTCCGAGACCAGGCCTTGA
Organism: Chloroflexota bacterium; assembly: GCA_002717725.1. The sequence goes on along the minus strand of PBBT01000023.1, from coordinate 26,083 downwards.
AGGCAACTCCAAATATCCTTGATTAATGTTTATTGGTTCGGTAATCATCATATTTAAAGTTGGAAGGCTCGAGTGGTTCATTTCAAGTTTAAAGAAGTTTGGCACGGTCATCATTGTATGAGCACCAGCAAGAATATTGATGGGGCCACTAGCATCATGAGGACTGACCGGGACATAAAATGTTTCTGCTAATGTCGAAATTTTGTATAACTCTGAGATTCCGCCAGTCCATAGAATATCGGGCATCAAATATTCAGCGAGATTTTCTTTAAGAATTGGTAGAAAATCCCACCTGGTATAAAGTCTTTCTCCAACACAGATTGGAACATGTACTGATTCTTTTACTTGTTTTAGTGCTTCATTACTGTTTGGTTGAACAGGCTCTTCAAACCATCCAATGTTATATGGTTCGAGCATTTTTGCTATTTTAATTGCAGTTGGAACATTGAAGTTTCCATGGCAGTCGATAAGTATTTCAATTTCTGGGCCTACCGACTCTCTGATTGCTGCGACAGTGTCTTGCCCCAATGTTGCTGCCTTAGGAGAAATCATTCCTTGAATATATCTTCTGTGATGCTGTTTCATTTCTGGTTGAAAGGGATCTAGTTTTATTGTTTTAAATCCTTTTGAAACGAGTTCCTTTGCTTGATTAGCGGCATATGAAGGATCTCCTGGTTGCACATGAGTATACATTTCAATTTGATCTCTTACTGGTCCTCCACCAAGAATTTCGTAAATTGGTTTATTTGCAATTTTGCCCTTAATATCCCATAGTGCTATATCAATTCCACTCATTACTGTCGTCACAAATCCCCCGAATCCACCTCCACCAGTGAATCTTCGGAACAGCTTATGCCATATTAGATCTACATGCTCAGGATTTTCTCCAATTAATGTTTCTCTAAAATCTTCTTTCACCGTTGAGTTTTTAAGGAAGTTCAAAATGTTCCCGACAATTATACTTCCACCACCCCCAGAGCTTGTTGCCTCACCAATTCCAGAAATCCCTTCATCAGTGTCAATGCGAAGGAAGACGTAGCTTCTACTGTTGACATTGGGTCTAGTGACCCAGATTTTCAGATCAACTATTTTCACTGTGTGCTGACCAAATCATCTACAACGGCTTTTCGATCAGTTTTAAGTTCATTGTATCGATCAAAAGCTTCCCAAATTTTTTGTTCAGCTATATACAAACTATCGCAGAATAAAATAGCGTCCGCACCCGATTCAGAATTCATGAAAGTTTGCATTTTGGAAAATTGTTGTTCAGCGTATGCCGCACTTAAGGCACTTGCGGTTTCACAACTAACGACATCATTGATATTTAAATTGATTTCTTCAGCTAACTTTAATATTTCGGCTTCTGTTTCGATTAAAACCTCAGAAGCTTTGGAAGCATTTGAATTCCATGTTTCGATTTGGTCGATTAAACTTTGATGTGTATTAGCATACAATTTTGGAGGTGTTAATGTATTTAAACCTGCAAGGATGTTTGATTGGAAACTCGTATCTAGACTGCTAGCTGAAACTTGTGCAGGGGAAAAATTTGATTCACTAATTTCCGCAATATATTTGTTCATTGGATCAAAGTATTCGGCTTCGCTTTGAGACCCATTACTACATCCGACTAGTAGGAGAACTAAAAGAAAAGTTATTATCAAAGTATTACGGAATCGATTCATTTAATTTACTCCATTTATTTCGATCATATGCATTTAATTTTAATGGAATTGTGTCAAAGAGGGCATAATTTTTCAATCTATAATTTGTGAAGAGCAATAATTTTCATTTTTGGAGCATGAATTGGTTATAATCGGCTTATGTATTTAATTTCACTTGCAGTAATTTTCACAACATTGCTTCTGACGGCAAATATTTCAGCTGTTAAAATCATCGCCATTGGGTCAGAAGGAATAGATGCGGGTATTATCGCTTATCCTTTAACATTTCTTATTTCCGATGTTATTTCTGAAGTTTATGGACGGAAAACCACGACTAAAATTATTTGGCTCGGATTTATAGCCAATTTACTAATGATATCTATTATCTATGTTGCAGGGATTCTTCCTTCAGCAACTTTTTGGAATGATCAGCAATCTTATGATCAAATTTTGGGAGCTGTTCCACGGATAGTCATTGCATCGATGGTTGCATACTTGGTTAGTCAGAATCATGATGTTTTAGCTTTTGAAATGTGGAAAAAGGTTACAGGTGGAAAATTCTTGTGGTTTAGGAATAATGCTTCAACAGTTGTTTCACAGGGAATAGATACTACAATATTTATTTTAATTGCATTTGTTGGAATTTATTCNTTCGATGACATNTTGAATATGATTTGGATTACGTATTTAATTAAAATCGTTGTGGCAATTATTGATACTCCATTAGTCTATATTTTAGTGAATATTGTAAGACGAAAGANGGAGANCAAGGGAATTAATTTATAAAAGATTTCCGCCTATTTTTGTGTTATTTCAATATTTGTNTCTAGTTGCCTTTGCACTTTATAGCTAACTCCAACTATATCTGAATTCCCTATAGAATTTACAATTTCTACATCTGTTGGACCTTCAATATACTCAATTGAACTTGATCCAATTTTAAATGGTCGATCATGCCCCGGGTAAAATATTTTAGAAGTATCAACCATTTTCTGTATGCTGTCCGTTGCCTGGGATTTGTCATAAAAAACATTTTGNGGTAGGCCTCTAGTGATGGANCCTCCATCAGATAAGGCGTCTCCTGANACAATTATGTTTCCTTTGTCACTTTCAACTGAAACTGACATATGGCCTGANGTATGACCTGGTGTGTCAACAATTCTTACTCCATCGGTTACTTTATCTCCATCTGATACAGGATTGACACTCATTTTAGAAAGGACTTCATTTATCAATGGAACTGTTGCCCAGTCACCCCGTTTGGGTGATTTCGCGTAATCCAATTCTTTAGGGTGGACAAGAATTTTTGAATTTGAAAACAGGTCNGTATTTTGGCAATGATCCCAGTGCAGATGAGTTAGGATCACAATATCAATATCATTTGGTTCTAGTCCATGTGATTTCATGGTGGATAGTAATAGACGTCTTCTTGAAGACGGTCCAGTATCTATCAAAATGTGGGTCCCGTTAACTCTTAATAATGATATTGTTGACCATCCAAAATTGCCTTGATTGGATGATAGAGAGAATCCGTATGTTAGTACATCTATATTGGACATTATTCCTCCAATGATTCAGGATTGGGTTTTTCTTTGGTTATCAACATTAATAGGCANGGTAATACAANAATTGAAGAAANAAANGCCAANAAAATCATTAATGCAGTCAGTTGTCCGTATGAAGCAAACATTGGCATTGGCGCAAATCCCATTATTGCGAACCCCACGATACTTGATGCTGCAGATCCAAGCAATGCAGTTCCTGTACCTCTAGCNGCTTTTTGTATTGCGAGAGATCGTGTTAAATTGCGTTTAAATTCTTCACGGAATCTTTCAGTCATATGAATTGAATAATCTATGCCTATTCCTATTGAAATGGCTCCTATCATTGCGGTTACAAAATTTANAGAGAATCCNGCCAAATTCATAATGCCGTATAACCATGCTACAACTAGTCCAATAGGTATTACTGTCACAATTGCGTATTTAAAAGAGCGCATTGTAATAATTAATAGCAAAGTTGCTGCAATGATTGCTATAGGCAAAGATGTATAAAGTGTACGAGTCGATGCAGAAAGCTGTACCTCTCTTGTGAATGGAGAACCTGTAAGTCTTGCTTTAGAAATAGNTGGTTGGGCTTCAAGGGATTGAAGTAAGGGGTTGACTGCTTTTGCTGTTTCATTAACTACCATTTGGTTGCGAGTGCCCGGGATTTGAAAAATCACTCTAGTTAAGTCAGCTTCAGAATTTGAAAAATAAATAGCTTCTCTTACTTCATCCGATTTGACAATAGTTATTCCATTATCTGAAATAATTCCATTTTCCAATGTGAATTTAATAGCGGTAAGCATTTGCAATTTTGTGTCAGGTATTAAATTTTGGTCTTTATCTTCAATTAGAATACCTGTAGAAGATTTAATTGCTTGAATTGTTTTAGGATTCTCTATGATCATTTTGGAAATATTTACAATGTTATATCCAAGGGTAATTTCACCGCTGGGTCTGGTTGCGATTTGATTCACCTCTCGTAGGGATTCGATGAATTGTGAAATTGATGCTATGGCATTTGGGTCCATTAAATCACCTTCAATGAATGCAATCCCAGGTTCTCCTCCTTGTTCACCTANATGGTCGTCTATTTTGTCTAGCCCAATTACCATATCAGAATCAGGGTCGTAGAAATCTTTTACATCAAAGGTNGGCTCTAAATTAAATGCGAAAAAAATTGAAATAGATGTAATTAAAGTTGTTATAAGAATTACTAATTTTGGGTAACTCGTTGCTAATTTAACTAATNTTTGNAGATAAGATTTCTGAAATTGATTTTTTGTGTAAGATTTTTTTTCGGAACTTTGATTCTCTGGTTTTCGAATATTTTTCACACGAAAAAAAATNTACGTTAGTGGCACTATGATGAAAACAAATGTTGTAAGACCAAGCATCACTACACCGATTGTTTTACTAACTGCTATNAGCAAGATTACTGATCCNCCAGCAGCAAAAGAGATTCCNATCCCTCCTGCGATACCGAAAATCTTATATTTCAATCCAGAGAAGATATTTCCCTTGGATTGCATTAGTTCATCTATTCTCATTAAGGATAGTGGAGCAACGATTCCAAGTAGTATAAATGAAGAAATTGTTGCAATTGCTGCAGCTCCACCGAAATGAATTACTGCTTCAATATTTGATGAGAGATTTGATAGGAAAGCTATGCTATCACTAGCCATGGCTAAAAGTAGTGCTACGAGTACTCCTGTCATGCCAATTGCAAAGGCATTTCTGGGNGTATTACCTACGTCTTTTTCTTCTTTATATCTGCGGATTGAGTGGACTGCGAAATCAACNCCGAGAGATATCATACTGATAGGAACTATAAGATCAATTACTAGTCCGCTTTTGATTCCGATAAGTGCAGAAAAACCTTTAACCCATATTATTAGGATTCCTAAACCTATTCCAGTGAGTGACGTCGCCCAATAAGATTTTAGGCTTATTCCGACNACAATTAATGCTGCGATGATGGTAAAAGTTACAAATATTCCAGCTTCTTTTCCCTCTTCTTCTGATTCCAGATTTGCATCAATTGCTACACCCCAAATTTCATATGCCTTTGATTCTCCCGCCATAATTGTGTCAATTCGTCTATTTAGATGTTCTTTATTTATGACATCGGGCCCTCCTCCAATTCCTATTTCAAGACCAGCTCCNCCTAATTTGCTGTTATCAGCAACTGCTGTGAAGATCATTGCAGGGGAGGTCCACCATTGGATTTCTTGACCCAAAACCTCTCTTTTNTCAAAACTTGCATGTCTNGATAAAAAATCGATTGCACCTGATGANTTAGTGTTGGAAAGTAATTTATGAACTGCAAACTTTAATTCTTCGTCTGAGCAAGATTCAAGTGATTTNCCTGAGGTAAAAAGGATTGCTTCGATCGGTTCTAAAATAGAACTTATCCCTTTGACTTCGATTCCTGTAATTGGGTCAAAAAAGGCAAATAGATAAGGTTGTTTTTCTAAAGATCCTGAAGCNAATTTNCCGTTTAAATCTAATNCTAATAGTTGAGTTTTGTTTTGTTTGAATTCTAATAAAACGTCTCTAGTAAGAACATCACCATTTTTTGCTTCCATAACAAATGATGCAAAGTGGACTGATGTTGGAAATTTTNNATCGATTTCTTTTTGTAGTTCATAAACCTCGTGTGGAGGGTTTGGGGAAGCCTGTATATTAGTCCCCATTTGGAACAAGGGNAGTAGAAGAAATACGGTTAANNTTAAAACGGNGCAGGTGACAAATATTGATCTTTTGGTTAGAAAANATACAAAGTTGTGTTTCCAGTTTTTTGCATTCATAAANTAATAATATCAAATTAAAGAAAACAGATTTGCATNTTATTTATTTTGTATATCTACTCGGAATTCACTTGTTCCNCCAGCTCTCATTTTAGGTTCTTTGTTTTGTGAGTTTAANGCAGAATCAATACATCCCCAAATGAGTACTGTTCCAANGAATGAAGCTAGTATAATTATGATTAGTTGGTTTCGNGAGATGTGTTTAAACATTATTGGATCCTAACTTTCATTGAATTCCATAGGTTTAAAAAATAGCATTTTATGANTNNCTTTGACAATCTGTGTCATATGATTAACATATTCNTNTTGAATCTTTTTAGCTNTNCNCTTGCGTNGACCATTGAGGTAAAAANTNCTGNTTGAAATGGNTGTGGAATNATGTCCGGCTTTGGTTGGTTNAAAATGGNTTCAANCTTGGATTCNGNNGGTANATTTTTTATATCTNATNTTGACAGNATTANTGGAAGTTTGTTGGATGAATAATGTAATTTCTTTGANCAGTTTAAAATCATTTGATCCNAAAGAGCTTGGATCAAAAGGGNCTGGTATTGCCAAAATACTTANTCAAAANTTTGATACTCCTGATGGGTTTATAATTCCATGCTCTGTATTTGTGGATATTTTGGGAGATCAANCAAAATTNATTTCCGACAAAATTCAAAGTATTAAACCCGATGATTTAACACAGGTTCAGGAGATTTCGAAATTCGCATGTAAGAAGNTTTCATCATTAAAAATTAANAAGAGGATTATATCTCAAATTGAATCAGAATATTCNAGGATTGGTTCAGGANCGGTTTCAGTCCGATCNTCTTCAATATCAGAAGATTTGATTGGCGCAAGTTTTGCGGGTCAATATAGAACCGAATTGAATATTACGGGAATTGAAAATATTGTCAGTGCAATTTTGCGTATATGGGNATCAACATTTTCAGCTAATGTGATTTCATATCGTCTTAAGAATGATCTACTTAATGCTCCTTATGAGATGGCGGTGNTGATACAAAAGCAATTANACCCTAATGTCTCTGGAGTAATGTTTACAAGAAACCCGATAAATGGAGATAAACGCTTGATAATAAGTGCTNCATANGGGCTTGGGGAAGGAGTTGTGACTGGAGAAGTTGAATCTGATCATTTTGAAGTTGATTATNATGAACAAGNAAATAATTCTTCATTGATTCGAGCCAAGACTCAGCAATTCACANTAAACNCATTAGCTGGAGTTGAGAAGATANAAGTTTCCAGAGAAAGAGTTTTANAACCGACATTGTCTNCANGTCAATTAANTCAATTNGNNCAAATAGCTTTGGAACTTGAAAGGGTTTTTCAAAGTCCTCAAGANATCGAGTTTGCTGTTGAAAGTGACTCAATAAAAATTTTACAATCACGTCCTATTACTTCAAAATTTCCTGTTGTCGAAGAATGGGATAANAGATTAGATAGGAATTTTACTTGGGAACTNNGGAANGGGATATTAGGTGGTGCTCCTGCNTATAAATTGCAAATNGATATTGCAAATTCATATGCTGANGGAGCAAGAGAGTGTTACANAAAAACTGCTGTTGCTNGGACTAAAAATCACGACGTGAAATTTATCCGCAATTTTGCTTATATTCNACATTCTTTAGGGAATGAATCCAAAGATTCAGAAATTAGGAACAGGCATTCCTCNAAATGTAAACTTTACTTAGANAGAGGAACATCAATGTATGAGGAAGAAACNCTNCCTNTACTCAGGAAAATTCATGCTAGGTTAAGACGTGCNAGGGAACAAGGGAATTNACCTNTGCAAAGGTTAAATTATTTAAAAAAATGCATCAATGNATCCGGATTTGCTATGGGGCANCTACATTGGTGTAGTAATGTGNGTCCAGATGATTTTGATTGGGCAAAAGAATTTAATGAGATTACTGGTCAACCAAAGGNTANGGCAAAGATATTTTTGCAATCNATACCTACTCCTACAACAAAACTTNTTAAAAAAATGAGAAATCTTGCTGTCATAGTGCAGNGAAATCAATTATTGAAGAAAGCTTTTTCTNAGAAGGATTTCTCGATAATAGACGATCCAAAATATCAAAACGTGAAAGATTTTAAGCNATTTAATANNNTATTCAANNCATTATTAAAGACCTATGGTTATCGATGGGGATTTGGTTTTGGTTCNGCTATTACANTGACTAGTCCGACTTGGAATATGAAAAACGAGATTCCTCTNGAATTGATTCGTTTGTATTCTCAAGAAGATATTCAAAAAGCTTTCAGAAAGTCAGGAGATGAGGCAACNCAANGATATTATGAGACAAGAAGAATCNGGAGATTTTTANCCGGNAATTCTGAAAAACTTTTNCGGTTTGAGAAATCTTTGAAATGGGCNCAAGATCAAATTAANTATATGGAGGGACATAATCATTTAATNGAGCAGAATACAGTTGGGCAAATGAGAGATGCNATTTNCGAGCTTGGAAAAGTACTTGTAGAAAAAGATTTCATGAGNCACTATGACGACGTAATTCATTTTTCTATTGAAGAACTTGAATCTATTTGTGAAGGCAAGAAAACCAAATCAGAANCACATTCTATTTTANAAGATCGTAAAGAAGAATTTGTACGTTTAAGTCGTATTATCCCTCCGGANTTTCTTGGAAANCCNAAAGAAGAAATAGANGCATTAAATTCAGGNGATCCAATCGAAAACAATTATGATTATTTAATAGGTGAAGTTGCTTCTACTGGGATGGCTTCAGGTAATGCGCGTGTGATTACTGAAAATGATACTCCTGACAGGATTAGAAAAGGTGATATATTGGTTTCGAAAAATTTAGGTCCTGANTGGACTCCTTATTTACCNTTATTGTCAGGNATTGTTTTAGATGAAGGAGATATTTTTCAGCATCCTGCGATAATAGCACGTGAATATTCTATCCCTGCAATNTTTCAAACAAAACAAGCGACNACTAGAATTAANGAGAATCAAATNATATCGATTAANTCTGATGATTCNAAAGTNATTTTGAATNANNAAATNNCAATTTNAGTATCGAAAAANTGNTTNTANGCNAAAAAT
>PBBT01000023.1:0-16993 GCA_002717725.1 Chloroflexota bacterium | reverse complement strand
CCATTTTNAATTTTTNAGATTGCNTAAAAAAACAATTCGATTAGAATNTCGATANTAANTAGGAAATTTAGGAGGTAANATATGGTAAGAATTAACAAATGTATTGAACTCATGCAAGAAGATCAGGTCATTTTTTCAACTGGTGCTCCTGAATTGTCTTATGAGGCGGGAAAAGAAATGTCNCAAACTTGGGCTGATTTGATTCAAGTTGATTTTGAACATCATCCATTTGATACAGTTGGATTAACCAAATTCATGAAGGGATTGAAAGATGGTGGGCCAACACCTAGTGGTCATTTGACTCCAACAGTAATTACTACGCTTCCATCCAATTGCAAGACTCCTGAAGAAGTAATATATAATTCTTGGCAGATTCGGCATGTTCTTACTGCTGGNGTTCATGGTATTTTGCATACGCATGCTAGAAGAGCTGATGCTGTTGCGAATTTTGTTGCTGCAACGCGNTATGTATTTCAGAAAATTGGTCGAGATCAAGGATTGCCTGAAGGAATGCGAGGAGGAGGAGGTCAGAGAGGCCCAGCAGCTATTTGGGGANTAGATGCAAAAGAGTATGTACANAAAGCAGATCCCTGGCCATTAAATCCTGATGGGGAATTATTGTTAGGTTTAAAAATTGAGGATAGGTTCTGTTTGCCAGATGCTGANAATATTGCNGCGGTTCCNGGTTTATCATTTGCTGAATGGGGACCAGGNGATATGGGTATGTCGCANGGNGATCCAGACATGCATGATCCTCCATATCCTCCAGTTATGCAAAGAGCAATGGGTATTGTTAAGGATGCCTGTGATAAAGCTGGACTGAAATTTTTATGTAGTTGGGGAGATCCTAACCTTACTTTTGAAGAACGTGCGAGGCATACTATTTTTAATATTGGAACAAGAATTATGGGTTGCCCGGATGAAGAAGTAGTAAATAAAATCCGTAAGGAAATGGGCAGGAAGATGCCTTGGTAAACTGTTTTACCAACTAACATNTTAAATACTCAACGGAGNAATTATATTTAATTTCTCCGTTGTTTTGGATTTGCCGANATGGGAAATTGTATTCACTGCGGTTTTGAAAACNCACAAAAAAATCAATTTTGTATTAAATGTGGTCAAAACTTTAATTTTCGAGGATTNGGANTACAACAAANCCAAACGCTGAATTATCGGTTTCATGGANTAGATGCTCTAAGGGCATTAGCAATGCTTTTAGGGATTGTGTTGCATGCTGCTTTGCCTTATATGGATNTTNGAGANTTATGGCCTTCCGATAGTAGTAATTCTGATGTAATTAAGGTTATTTTTGAGTTCATCCATGTCTGGCGTATGCCGTTATTTTTTATTTTGGCAGGTTTTTTTGCAAATCTTGTNATTAGTAAAAANTCTTGGAAATTATGGGCTCAAAATCGATTTNTACGAATATTTTTNGTAGCAATAATTTTTGTTCCNNTAATGTCTTTAACAATTCCATGGATATTTGAATACGGGCGAACCGGNAAAATATTCTTTCATTATTCATATGAAGGNCAGCCACACCATTTATGGTTTCTTTGGCACCTCATAATTATTGCTATTTTTGCAGCTATATTAAGATTCCTGGATTTATTGTTTCTTANGGCAAAAAATGTTTTAAATGCTATNGGATTAAGTTTTATTGGAGATCTATCTCATAAATTTAGGCTGATATTATCNACTGTTTTATTCCGATCAAAAGTCCCGTTTTCATTAATATTCATCCTTTTTTTAATAAATATACCAATGCAAGGAGAGTTAATTGGGAACCCCTTGGCTACAGGGATTTATTTTGTTCTGGGATTCAGTTTGTTCNGAAANGAATNACTGTTTGAATTTTTGAAGTCACGTTCACATTACTATTTTTTAGTTGGCGTTGTTGGTTTTTCCATGTTGATGTTTTTTGAATTTAATAATAAAGCTCTGGACATCTATGCTCTTGCAGGAATAGTTTCCGGGAAAGAATATTGGGAATTAATTTTTAATAGTTTTCCAGTCCTTTTGAAAACAGTTTGNGCAATTNCGTTTTCATATTCATTTATTGGAATTGCTGAAAATAAATTTAGTTCCTACAATTCGAAATTAAGGTTTGTTTCGGATGGTTCATATTGGATTTACTTAATTCATTTGCCAGTTGTATCATTTTTGACATTNTCAATGTTCACAATCCCTCTTTGGATAGAGCTAAAGTTCTTAATATCAATTTTCGTGTCTACAATTTTTGGCTTATTTACATATAAGTATNTGGTTCGCTCAACTGTGGTAGGAGTTTTNTTGAACGGGAAACGAATTCCTTTTAANCGAAGNAANTGGTTCAATTAATCCAGTTACTTGTAGCATAATGATTATGNAATTTGAAAATTATTTTAATNATTTATATGATTTCCGTATTGTGAAGTTGTATATNGAGGTGCATAATGGTCAATCAACTTATTAGNCAACTTNCTGTTAAAAAGATTATTTGGATAGTTATAATCTTATCTGTATCCATTTATGTAACATATTATGTTGTTGATGCATTGGATGGATTTGATCCNAATTATAGACCAACAGCNGGGCTTGATGGNTGGGCTAGTCCTGGTGGTACAGGNATGAAAGGATTTGATCCTTCATCAGAAACGCCAGCTGCTGTTTCGNAATAAANCATTTCAATTTAAGAGCATATCCTTTGNGTNACGCTCTCGAAAATGTTCTATTCTGTGAAAAGTGATGTAATTTGAGTCATGTGCGTTATTTGCTCCACCAACNCCATCATCATGAGCGGTTCTAGATACGAAAATCATATCGTCTNCGTCTATTTGCCAATCTACATATTGGAATGCATGAGTTTTTGGGTCATGATGATAAAGGATCGTTGATTCAANTTTCCATTCTNTAAGGTTACTTGATGAAATCAAAACCAAATTGTTTCGGAATGCTATAGGGTTTGTCTGTTTTGTAGTTAAACTCCAATATCGCTTAGAAACTTGGTCGAATCTGATAGTGAACTTTACTCCTCCACCAGGGAAATCAATAATATCTTTGTTTTTGTANTGATTTAGTNTTTCCCCNTTTTCTGAAATNTGTAAAACNGCTGCTTTGTCTTCACCATAGNCAATNCGATCCTTTGGAAGATTTCTTAGATTTGATCTTAGTATATTAACCAACGTATTTTGTGGAGTAACCACTATATTCCCTTCAATCCATTGTGATTGTGACCAATGGTGAGGAAATGGTTCACTAAATCTCCAATTCTTTGATTGTAGTAAATCNGAGGATGCATCTACTGATAAAACTTGNGCAGGCCAGTTTTCTCTAGGNCCTTGAGAAAGTTCGAATGCTCGCCAAATGTATCCTTGGTGTGAGACTACAGGTACAGGTGCACAATGATATCTATCATAAGTGGATAATTTTCCAGTTTGTTCATCTAATGGTGTGGTCCANGTAGNACCNCGATCTANTGATTTNCGAATNACGGGGTATCCATATTCACGAGATGTTCCNAAAACNTANAGGTCTTCATTGTGATTGAAAAGAGTTGACCACCACTGTCCAACNATAGTTGAGNTGTTTGTCCAGGTTTTTCCTTGNTCCTTNGATGTAAATAATTCCATCGTATCGTAGTTTGTGCCTGGGCCGAAATAATCATGTGAAACCAAATATTCGNCATTAGGCAATATTAAAATACATGGACTTCCAAGATAACTTNCNGAAGTAGCAGGTGAATAATTNATTATCACGCCTGGAACATTGGAGTGGTTAANTTCTNTATCCACAACAACCTCAAAAATTANANTAGTAAAAGATCCTNAATATTTACAATTTTTTTGCGCTGTGACATCTTACATGAATGAATCGTCTATATCTATTACTAAAATTNAATCGCTTGGAATCNAATCAGATAAATAATTTNGGGATGGGATTATTATCGTTCGGACAAATTTTTTCTTGGGCTGGATTGTTTTATGTGTTTGCGGCATTTTTGGTGACTTGGGAGAATAATCTTCTATGGTCTAAGGCAGAATTGACACTAGGTTTCTCTTTAGCCATATTTGTTTCAGCNATNTCTGCTCCTTTANTTGGNAAATTAATTGATAATGGATTTGGGAAGTGGGTAATGCTTATAGGNGCATTGGTCGGTTCAATNGCATTATTNTCCATTACCATNGAAGGAGAATATTTNAGTTTNATTTTGGCNTGGNTAATTATCGGCTTTGCACAAAGTGCTTGTTTNTACGAAGCTTGTTTTTCGCATGTTTTAAAACTTAANCCTAGTGAGTCTAGGCGTGTTATGACTCATGTNTCNATNATTGCNGGGTTAGCNCCTTCTGTTGCATTCNTATTTGGGGCACTTCTTACAAGTTTTTATTCTTGGCAAATCGCCATCAAAATTTTTTCTATAGGNGTTGCTGTTTTAGCNGCTCCGACCTTNTTTNTTGGAGGATTAATTTTTGAATATCCTNAGGGGGATTTGGATTCGNTTGGNAAGTCNCAGCGAGAAAAATTAAATTCTTTCGNAGTTTTCAATAAGCCNATTTTTTGGCTAATTGGGGGNTCTTTTTTNNTAATTGCTATNAATCATGGCATNCTTACTAATCATTTAATTCCCATATTGATGGATAGAGGAGCAGGATATTCNTTNGCAATTNTNACTGCATCATTAATAGGCCCTGCTCAAATAATTGGNAGATTAGTNCTGCTAAANTTNGGATCNNGATTTCCCGTTTCTNTTGTCACATTNGTTTCATTNNCAGGTCTTTTTTNNGCANCAGTTTTTNTNTTGATTGCCGATGTGAATNTTTCGTTAGTTTTAGTGTTCGCNGCTACACAAGGNGCATTTTGGGGAATGATTAGTATTGTAAGNCCNTTAATGACAGCAGAGTTTTTTGGGGTGAATTTTATTGGGGCAATNTCTGGTCTAATTGCTTTACCNTTTTTGTTTGGGTTTTCAATTGCGCCATATTTAGGTTCATTNATNTGGGGNGTTGGAGGTTATAATTTTGTGATTTTGTTATCGATNGNGAGTGCATTNCTNTCCNCANTGATTGCTTTNTATATANTAATTTTTCAAAGNAAAAATGTAATTGCNTTGGATNNAGATAAAGAATTTAATTAGACAAANAGTCATATTTTTTTACTTGTTAGATCATGAGGNNATTGAATATAATTTGTANNAGNTTATTAGTAGGATTCAAATAGATAATGCACAATTTAGGNCCCCTTCAAAGTTATGTGAATGAACAGATCCCAAAATTAAAGACTATNGATTCNAGAGATTTAAGTGGAATGTTCGAGCACTTTANNCCTGAAGAAATAGTGAAACAAAGCGGGATGTCAGCTAATGAAATAATTGATTCATTTCGATTGTCTTTAATTACGGAATCATTAACTGAACAATATGCTAAGACTTTTAAACAGGGAGCATCATTACACGGNGCACAATGGTTAAATGATTATGTAGTAGGATTTTGGGAGCCTGATGAGAACGGACATGCAGATCCTTTTAAAAATGTGTTAGTTGATTTTGGTATTAATCAGACCCAACTTGATTTTGAAATAGGTGAGGCTCGTGAAACTACTGATTACCAAACCAAACATAATTCTGGGTTNCATCCAATTGCACTGACTACTTATGGATTGATTCAGGAGTGTATTACGGATTACTGGTATGAGTTACAAAGGGCTTTTTTCCCATCAAGTAGTAATACAGCAAAAATTATAGGAAAAGTGAAAGGTCGCGAAGCNTTACACACTGTTCAGTTTAGATCTTTAACTGCTNTGCAACTTGAAGCTGATCCGTTTTTGTTGAAAGAAGTTATTCATGCAATTAAATCATTTGAAATGCCGTCTAATCACATACCTAATGTTTCTGCAATTGAGGCAAAAACGCAGACNTGGATTCCCAAAATGAATGGTTCCGTTTTGAAATTATTAGAGAGGATTATTACTCATCTTCACATTGCTTTACAGGACAAAGAAAAATTAGGAAAAGTGCTAACGGAGTACGCCTCTTCAAAAGAGCAACGGTTTTTTTCTTTGGTACCCAATCATATTGTTGCAATATGTTTGGATAAAATTAAAGGTGGTCATGGGATCATTGGAGAAGTAATACTAGAGGATTTAGGGATTGTGTCAAGTGAAAATGAAGCGCCTAAAACATTTAGTGAAGAAGTGCAATTTCGTATCAAGGAAGTAATTAAGAAATGGGTCTCTTCAAGCTTGCAACTTGAAGGATTTGTGAAAAATGGCAATACAGCATTTTAATTTTTNACGGAACTGCTAATGAATAAAGTAACCCAATGGATTGGTCGCCAACTTTCCTCGGCTTTGATTTCTAGGTTTCGGGATGCAAACTTAACTATATGTACCCCTGATGGGGTAGTTCATTCTCTTGGTCATGAAAATCATGAAGGATTTGATCCTATTAGAATAAATGATTGGTCATTTTTTTGGGATTTATTGATGGGGCATGATTTGGGATTGGCAAAGTCTTATTTGGAGAAAAAATGGGAGCATGGCAATTTGCCTGTTTTGTTTAGGCAACTTGCTCACCAAGCTGATCAAATCTCTTCNGTCAAAAGCATAACANTAGCCCCGGAGAAATTGTATTCTAAGTATTTTCAAAGATTAAGATCTTCAAATTCTATGTGGTGGGCTTCAAGGAATATTAGTGCCCATTATGATATGAGTAATGAATTCTTTGAAAATATTTTAGATTCTAGCATGACATATTCATGTGGNATTTTTGAAAATNAAAATAATTCATTAAGGCAAGCACAAGAACAGAAATTAGACGTTTTATTTNATAANAGTGGATTNGAAGTAGGGCAGAGAATTTTAGACATTGGATGTGGTTGGGGCGGACTAATTACACGTGCATCACAGCAACATAGAGTACATGCAACTGGGGTGACGTTGTCTGAACAACAATATAATTATTCTTGCTCAAAAAATGCTCAGGATCATTCAGGGGCCTCGCAAGAAATTTTGTTTCAAGATTATCGTACAATTTCTGGGGAATTCGATCATATTTTTTCAGTAGAGATGCTTGAAGCGGTTGGGTTTAAAGGTATATATCAATTTTTTGAGAAATGTGCCTTTCTTCTTAAAAAAGGAGGAACTATTCAAATTCAGGTCATTATTGTTCCCGATGAAAGATATGAGTCATACAGACGAAATTGTGACTTTATTCAAAAATACATATTTCCTGGAGGAGAATTGCCTTCTTTAGGCGTGATTGAAGACGCTGCTAATAAATTCGGGTTTTCTTTAAATCGATCGCAATCTATTGGAGAAGATTATGTAATTACACTTCAGAAATGGAGAGAGCGTTTACATATAAATGCGGAAAAAATTTTCGAGTTAGGTTTTTCGCAGAGAGATTTTCGAAGATTTGATTACTATTTTAGTTATTGTGAAGGGGCATTCGAAGCTGGTCACATAGATAATTTCCAACTTTCTTATGTTAAGGAATAGATGTGTGGTACGAAACTTTAATAGATAGAGGTTTGGTTCCAGAGAGTATTATTAGAAAGTTGCTCAGATTAGGTTTGAGAAAATATTCTGCTCGAGTAAGATCTTTAGATTGTGTAGCTTTGTCTAACGTTAAGCGAGATTTTATTTTAAAGTCTAATTTGTCACCAATTGCAATTGATACTGATACAGCTAATGAACAGCACTATGAGGTGCCTGCTCATTTTTTTGGTAAGTTTCTTAGTAATTCAATGAAATATAGTGGATCGGTTTGGGATTCTGGAGTTACTAGTCTTGATATTGCTGATTCAAGGACTCTTGATTTATATATTGAACGGGCTGATTTGAAAGATGGTCAAAATGTTCTTGAATTGGGTAGTGGATGGGGATCATTATGTTTGCATTTAGCAAGAAAACATCCTAATTCACAAATTAAGTCTGTTACGAATTCTAAAACCCAGAAGGAGTTCATAGACGCGCAAGCTAAAAATCTTGCACTTCGTAATCTTGTAGTTTTACAATCGGATATTAAATATTTTCAAGATTCTTCAAAATATGATCGAATTGTATCTATTGAGATGTTTGAGCATTTAAGAAGTCCAATCAAAATTCTAGAAAAGACTTTCGATTGGCTTTGTGAAGATGGGAAACTTTTTTTCCAAGTTTTTTCGCATAAAGAATTCCCTCAGTATTTTGACGATAAAAAGAATTCATGGATGGCTCGCAATTTCTTTACAGGTGGGATGATGCCATATGATGGATTTTATGAAGATATTACTGATCAATTGACCCTAGAAAATAAGTGGCTCATATCGGGTATGAATTATCATAAAACCCTTGAATCGTGGCTATATCGTCTAAAAAATAATCAGAGAGAAATATTGAAAATGAGAGAAACTTATTCAGAAATTGATTATGTGAAATCAATTAATCAATTTAAAATTTTTATCATTTTTTGTTCGGAGCTTTTTAAATTTAACAATGGGAATGATTGGCAACTAATTCATTACTTGTTTTTGAAAAAATGAAGGATGTTTAGTGAAAATTGCAGTAGTTGGTTCGGGTATTTCAGGGATTTCTGCAGCAATTAACTTGCATGCAAATTTTGAAATTTCTCTATTTGAAGAAATGAATCAAATTGGAGGACATTCTAATTCGGTTAGTGTCAGAGATATCGATGATAAAGAATTACAAGTTGACACAGGCTTTATTGTTTTAAATGATCGGAACTACCCGAATTTCTTAGACTTTTTACAAAAACTTAATGTGAAGATGAAAAAAACAGATATGTCTTTTTCATACACCAATAATACTGATCAAATCCAATACTCTGGGACTAAATCAGGCTTATTCCCACCAATTAATAGAATGTTTGAAGTAAAACATTGGAGAAGGTTGTTCGGAATATATAAATACTCTACGATCATGGAAAATTATCGGAAAAACCATTCTATTCCTTGTAAATCTATTGGGGAATTCCTTCACGAATTGCACTGCCCCCAAGATTTAATTGATAATTATTTTTTACCAATTGCATCTGCAATTTGGTCCTGTGATCGTAGGGATTCTAATTCTATTTTGGCGGATGCTTATATAAATTTCTTTTCAAATCATGGATTGTTGCAACTCAATGATCGCCCCAATTGGTATAGCGTAGAGGAAAGTAGCAGGTCATATCTTAATGAGTTTGAAAAAAAGTTTAATGGAAAAATTCTTAACAATTCGAAAGTGGTCAAAGTTTCAGAAGGCGAGAGTAATGTTGAAATTTTAACTGATAAAGGAAGGAAATTGGTTTTTGATGCAGTCATTTTAGCGACTCATTCAGATACTGCTATAGATTTGACTAGAGGCGTATTAAAGTCACAAAAATATGAAATTTTAAAACAACATCCGTACACTCAAAGTGATGTAATTCTACATACGGATGAATCCTGTCTTCCTTTGAACAAAAGGTATTGGGCATCATGGAATGTAATGAGCTATGAAGATGATAATGGTGATCAAAGGTTACAAACCACATATTATATGAATAGGTTGCAAAAATTAGAATCAAAAACGAATTTTTTGGTTACACTCAATTCATCAACAGAAATTCATCCATCAAAAGTCATTTATAAGACTAAATATAATCATCCACTACTTACAAAAACCAGTTTAGAAAACAAGAAAGATTTCGAGATGTTGAACGCAGGTAGTAGAATATATTTTTGTGGAGCCTATTTGGGGTTTGGATTCCATGAAGACGGGTATCTTTCTGGAAAGATGGTTTCTGACAAGGTTATTAGTGATTTGAGCATTTACGATGAAAAACTTTTATCTGGCTAAAGGAAATTTAACACATAGTAGATTTGTACCAAAGCGGACATTTTTTCATAACAAACAACAGATGTTGTTGCTAAATATTAAAACTTTGACTGAATCTGATTCTCTTCCATGGCCTTTGAGCTATAACACTAGAGGACTATTGAGTATTTCAGATCAGACGTTTTTAGATTCTAGTAATGAAAATCTACACAAAAAAGTTAGATCCATTTTCAACGATGGGACCTATGAAGATGTTGAACATAGAATTTTTTTGCTTACTATGCCCGCGATTTTAGGATATACCTTTAATCCAGCGTCATTTTATTTCAAGCTTGATAAGGATGATCAGATCACTGCAGCTATAGTTGAGGTACATAATACATTCAATGAATCTCATGTTTATAGGTTAGATTTTAATCATGAAAATCAACCAGTACGCCATGAAAAAGAATTTCATGTGTCTCCATTTATTGATCGTACAGGAGAGTATGAATTTTCATTTAAATTATCAGAAAATTCTGTCACAGCTTCAATAGGATTGAAACAAGATCAAAATTTAGTGATCCAAACAATATTTTCAGCGGATTTACTGGAATTGTCTAAGAGAAAATTATTAATCAATTATCCTTCAATATTGATGAGTGTTTTTTTAACGGAACTCCGAATTTTGATTCAAGCATTTAAACTGAAGTTCAAATTAAAATTCCAGTTTTTTCCTAAACCATTTCCTATTGATAAAACTATTAAGTCCCCAGCTCGAGGTTTTATTTCAAGGCTTAAATTCCCATTTTTATGATAGGGTTTGTATTCTAATTCTTTTTGTATGGATGATAAAATCCATCTAGATTTCATTTAGGAGATTAAAATGTATTGTCCAAATTGCGGGATTGAAACGGATTCTGATGGTCAATTTTGCGGAAGTTGCGGGGCAAATTTGCAAACCGGGGAAGTTGTTTATGGATCTCTTCTACCAAGAGTAGGTTTTGTTGATGCCATTAAGTTGGGATTCAGTAATTATTTCACTTTTTCTGGAAGATCCAGAAGGTCGGAATATTGGTATTGGACATTATTTGAATATCTACTTTTTGGTGTGTCTATATTACTTGAAGGACTTTTTGGTGGAGAAGGTGGTATCTTCTTAATTTGTTTATTCGTGACTTTAATCCCTTCCTTATCGATTGGGGTTCGAAGACTTCATGATACTGGTAAATCAGGTTGGTGGATGCTTATCGGTTTAATTCCGTTCGGGGGGATAGTATTGCTAGTCTTCTTTGTCCAAGATAGTGAAAAATTACCAAACTCACATGGTATCAATCCTAAATACGGGTCTTAAATTTTCTAGGTTTTTCTTCTTTCGTTAATTCTAAATTGTTGGATTTAGAGTAGACTCTTCACAGCTAGGAATGACTTAGCTTAAGAGTTTAAAAAGCATGTAAGAAGACATAGAGACCATTACTAGGTTTTCTATTAAAGTTAAGTAAGATACAGGTAAATTAATTGAAGATCCTAAACATGCGCATTGAATAATTTCCTTTTTACGCAGGACGTTTCCAACCCCAATAGATTGAGAAATCATAAAAATTAGTGTTGTAAGATTTGCAGTTATTAATAGTGAGTTGGTTAGAAATGCTATCCCAAGGCAGAATTCTAAAAATGGGTATGAAATAGAAAATCCTGGGATGTTTTTACCTAAAAGATCATATCTAGAAAAAGTGAGGCTGAAACCTTTGATATTGAGTAATTTCAAAAACGAGAACAACATGAAGAATAATCCCATATATGTAATAAACCAGTTGTCTAGATCGAAATTTTGAAATGGGGTTTGGATTGATAAAGACGAAACAATCACAATTGTTAACGCAAGTAATATTGGTTTTTTAGAGTTTAGATGTTCTAATAATTTTGATAATAAGTTAGCATTCTGACTCTTAACATTGTAATTTCCCAAATTTGAGATTATAGAATCAATATATTCATTATCTACTGGAACTTTTGAATCCAGCAATAATTCTTCATTTTCAAACGATACCTCTGCAGAAATTACATCGGATTCTTTTCTTAGACGTGTTTGAATCGTATCTGCACATCCTAAGCAAGTCATTCCTTGGATTTGAAATTTTTGAAACACTATTTCCCCTGTTTTATAAATTCTGCTATTTTTTCTCCCACCATCATTGAAGGAACATTGGTGTTCGCACGAACGCAGTTAGGCATAATGGAGGCGTCACCAATCCGTAAACCATCAATTCCATGAACTTTCCCAAATTGGTCAACCACAGACATTGGATCACTGTTAGGACCCATTTTACAGGTACTGGTTATATGGTGACTGGTAGTGGCGTTTTGTTTGAGCCATGAATTGAGAGCTTCGTCGTCATTTAATTGTTCGTCGGTAGGTTGAATTCGATCAGAAATTATATGGCTATAAGTTTCTCCTTCACCTACCTTTGCACAAAGCCTAACGCATTCGCGCATTCTTCTTAAATCTTCTTCTTCCCGAAAGTAATTATAATTTAGAGAAGGTTGTTCATTGGCGTCAGAGGATTTTAGTTTAAGTTCTCCTGATCCTTTGGCTAGATATAGGCATGCTGACATGGCAACTCCTGCCGACATCCAGTTAATATCTCCACCGAAATACATGTCAGGGAAAGCGACGGAAGTTTGATGGATTAGCATATCATTGTGAAGATTTGAGCCTTCAGCGGTATATCGTAATCCAACTGTGATGACACGATTTGTTCCTTCTCTATCATGTTCATAAGAATCTTTTACATTCCATATAACCGAAACTTGGGGGTGGTCACGTAGGTTTTGGCCAACCCCAGGAAGGTCATTAATTACCGGAACTCCTACTTCATTAAGATTGTCTGATGGTCCAATTCCTGAGAGCATTAATAAATGAGGAGAGCCAATTGATCCTCCACTTAGAATAATCTCATTGCCGAATACTTTGAAGATTTCATTTCCGCTTTCGACTTCTAATCCCACGGCTTTTTTATCTTCGAAAATTATTCGATGAACCATGCAGTCACTTCGCAATGTGAAATTTAATCTATTTCTAGCTGGGTTAATGTATCCCAAAGCAGTACTTTGTCTTACCTGATCAATTGTATTGAAAGGGATTGGACCTACACCGGTTGAATCGGGGTCATTATGGTCTGATGTGGGAGGAAAACCGATTTCCTGAAAACCTTTGTGAAACGCACTTGCATCTTCAGTCCATTCTGATTCAGGATGTCTCCGTACTCTAATTGGACCACTATTTCCATGGAAATCTCCTGATTCATCTGTGTCATTCTCTAGTCTGATAAATGCATCCAGGCATTTGTCGAAACTCCATTGATCATTTCCATTTTTGGCCCAAGTGTCATAATCATCTGGATCACCTCTTAGGAAAATCTGTGCATTTACTGCGCTGGAACCTCCTGTTACCTTCCCTCTAGGGACCATCATGATCTCGTTTTGTTCTTCATTTGCAGTAGCTTCAAAGAACCAACGTTTCAAATCACCGGGATTTGTCCACCACCCGAAGTCTCGCGACCAATCTTTTGCGGGTCCAAACCCATATTTAAATACGTCAGGTAGAGTTTCAAAGTCGGGGTAGTCACTGCCAGCTTCTAGCAAAAGTACAGATTTTGTAGGGTCTTCACTAATTCTTGAAGCGATGATAGCTCCTGCAGAACCAGCTCCAACAATAATATAATCATATTTCATAGAATTTCCTCGACATTGTAACGTTATAGAAATTATTTTGATCGTATATGTTCATATTTTGGGTGTCAAAGTTTTGATGGACAAAGTGATACTGATCGAATTTGATAATTAGCTAGTTTAGATTTCCGAACACTACTGCAATCACCGCTAACCCTATCAGAGCTATAATTATTGAATTTCTATTCATGAGTTGAAAATTATGACGAAAGTAATGGTAAAAGTAATTAAGAAAATAATTGCTAATCGGCCAAGACTACGCATTTTATTCGATGAATTAGTTTTTTCTCCGCATTTAAAACAGACTTTTGTAATGCCATTGTTTTTGGAACCACATTGTTTGCAACTCCAGATTTTATCTGCAATCTTCTGAGCTAATTCCCCTCGAACCTTTCGATTTTCTTGGGTTTTATTCTCTTCCATTAGATTCCTTGTTTACCAAAAAATTCATAGATTTACGGCACAAAAAAGTTTGGTTGTTATATGTTAACTGTAACTAAGGTTTTGTCAAAGAAAGGGGTACTGTTTTACAGATCTTTGACAAATTAAAGCTAATAGTTATGATGTTTCAAAACCGTTTATTTTTCATAGGAGAAGGACATGAATGGGAATGCTCAGTACTCTTACTTAATTAAGATCTCCTTGCTGTTTATAATAAGTTCAATCGTTTTGATGACGATTGGGGTTTCATGTGGAGGAAGTGATGATGAAGGTGGTTTTGATCCAAATTACAAACCTCCCTCTAAGGGAAGTGATACAGCATCATTGTATGGCGTTCCTGTAGCATCTCCTGGGTCTAAGAAGGGCAACAAATATTTTGATCCTAGTGCAGAATCATCTTCAACTGCAGGGAAATTAGCTACAAAACTTAGCGCCGATTGTAAATTCAATGTTGATCAGATGAAGGTTTCATGTGAAGCGCATAGAACTTCTATGCAGTCGACTTTACGATGGTCTGAAAATGCTACAAATACTGAGTTATCAGGAGAAGAAGAAGGTATTTTCGAATTTGATCTAGCTAATGGGTCTGATTCGAAAGTTACAGTGTTATTAGAAGAATGTATCGCGACTACTTGTAAAGAAGTTGGGGCAGACGTTTTCTTGTCTATTTCGAAGTGAGTTTTTCAAATGAATTGGGTTTCTCTTCGTCCATTTTCGCCTTACTGATTTCAGGGATTTTTAGTATGGGAATTTTTAAATTTTTAGATGAGCCATTTACAATGAAAACATTACCGGTAAAATTGGTTTCAGTAATTCTAATATTTTTTGGGGTCACAATTCTTACTATTAGAGGTTAAATGATGACAAATTGTTCAAACTGTAAAATTGATTTACCAAAATATTCTGTAAAGTTTTGCTCAGAATGTGGTGATTTTTTAGATAGTAATGATTTTGGGATTAGGGAGGATCTTGATTGGGATTTAAAACATCCAGTTGTAATCGACCCGTTAATTCTAAGCGACTCGAGTATTTTTCCTGATTCAACAATCTCATCCGTTTCATTTGCTTGTCAAAATTGTGATTATAAAATTCCTAACGTTCAATCAACTTTTTGTGAGAATTGTGGTACAAAAATTATTTCTTTGATGGTTGGTTTTGAGGGTATTTAGCCTTGATACAATATAGAGAATATATTGGATTAAGCAGTCGTCCTGTTGCAATTGTTGCGCATCGGGGATTTTGGCATACTGCGCCAGAGAATAGCTTGGCTGCAATCAGTGGTGCAATTTGTGCTGGATATGAAATCGCTGAGATTGATATTCAAAGTAGTAAAGATGGGATACTTTTCTTACTTCATGATCGTGATGTTGATGCCCCTGGCGCTAGTTTAAGACGTATGACAGGGTTGTCAGACTTAGCAAACAATTTTACATTCAGTCAGTTAAATGAATTAAAGCTCAAAAATTTTGATGGTGGAGAAGGGAATTCTTTTTCTGATCAATCGATTCCATCACTAGAATCTGTGCTGAAACTTGCGGATGAAAAAATCTACTTGGATTTAGATGTTAAATCTTTAGAACTCTTAGGAAAAACTTCAAAACTAGTCGCAAAAATGGGTATGCAAGGTCAGGCTGCAATTAAAACACAAGTTCAGACTTATGAACAAGCCGAGAATCTGAAAGAATTAGAATCAAAAATTGGTGTAATGGTTATGCCTATGATGCACTTTTCATCCGATGATTTTTTGGAAAAATTTGACCTTCTTCAGTCAGTGTCACCAGCAATGGTTGAAGCGGAATTTGATGAGCTATCTACTTTGTCATTGAATCAAAATTATTTTAAAAATGCTGGAATTTCCATTTGGGTTAATACACTTGATCCTGTAGCTTGTTGTGAATTTAATGATTCTAGTGCATTGATAGATCCAGATAGTATTTGGGGTGAGTTAATTCGCGCTGGAGTAAGTATTATTCAGACTGATGAACCTGAAGCTTTGAAAAAATTTCTCTCATCCCATGTATTTACTGATGGTTAAAAATTGAGACGATTCGTTACTTTTTTGTGGGTAATACTCTTTATATTTCTTATTTCAGCATGTGTTCAAGAAAGTGAAATTGAAAACTGTAAACAAGATCTTGAATGTTCAAGTTATTATGAGGAATATTTTTGGGCTCTGTCCGAATCATTGCAGTTCTCTGAAGGTAGACATGATTCAGATTTTCTGATTGCTAAAAAGGGAGTAGCTGATTTTTTGAATGAACAGTTGGACGTGGAAATATCAACCATTCAGTATTATTTGGAAGATGGCGTTGACCATGTTTGGCCATATTGTAAGAATGTTTTTATGGGCGAAGTAATTTTGCAGGCATTTGAAATTTCCAACGATCCTTATGAAGCGGGGTTTTTAGCAGAAAGTGTTTTAATTAGTTCTGAATTATTAAGAGGAGATATTTTGCCTGCACAAGAGGGTTTAGGCAGTTTTGATTCGTCGAAATGCAAAAATGTTTTAAAGAATTATCAGAGAGAATACAAAGTGTTTAAGTAATATGTCGAAAGTTTTCGCAATAATATCTATAGGATTCGGATCTCTGATTGGTTTTCAGGTTGTGTTGTTTATAGCTTATTTAGTTACCATCGGGTGGTATTCAGGAAATGATGGTTTCACTACAGAATTGATAATTATAATGATTGTTGTAACTGGGGGGCTGTTAGGTTTTTTGTCTTGGAAAAAATGGAGATTGAAAGCCTTAATAGTATTACTACTAGTTCCATTTATTTTAACCACATGTTTTTTATTATCAGTTTTGATCCCATATATTGATTGAGATAGAAACCTCACTTATTTTGACAAAAATGTTTAAGGATTTATGATGAGTTTTATTTGGATTGTGGGGTGTCATGAGAGATTATAAGGAACCTAGAGAAACAAATTCTAATAGTGGACAGGTTTTGATTTGCTCGACATGCGGTTTGGAAGAGATCGATGCCAAAACGTTTTTCTGTACTGATTGTGGGTCCAAACTGTCATTGAAAAATAGTGAATTGCCTGATTTGCTAAAAGGTTTAT
>PBBT01000022.1 GCA_002717725.1 Chloroflexota bacterium | reverse complement strand
CTACTCCAACTTCTGTTTCGGTAGCGGGGATTGAAAATTCCCGGGATGAAGATCATATGATGAATGCCAGAAATTTGCTTCAACAAGGCCTTGCTGAAGAAGCTATTGAAGAACTAGAAAATGCAATTTTGAAAGATCCGGATAATTTAGAGGCATATGCCGGAAAAGTTGAAATCAGGCTGGGAATAGGAGATCTTGATTTAGCATTAGTTGAATTAAATTTAGCTATTGAAAAATTTCAGGAATTGGCTGGTAATTCAGACAAAATTTCTCAACACCTAAAATATTTGTACGTAGTTAAAGCTCAATCACATGAGCAATTAAATCAATTAGAGGAATCTGAATCTAGTTATGATGATCTTGTTAGGATTGCTCCTGAGGATTCCATTGGATATTCAGGAAGAGCTTGGATCAAGTTCAAATTAGGTGAATTGGAAGATTCTACAGAAGATTTTGAAAAATCGTTAACTATTGACTCTTCCAATGTAATGAATTTATACTTCGCTACTTTTCCATACCTTTATTTGGGAGATTATGAACGTGTTATTGAATTAACAAATAAAATAATTGACTTGGATCCATTACATGGGAATGCTTACAGCAGAAAAGGATTGGCTAATTCCGGTTTGGGTGAATACAATCTCGCGTTGCAAAATTTAAATAAGGCAATTGAAATTCATAGTGATAGATCAAATTATTATATGGAACGATCTTTTGTATATGAAGCACTTGAAAATAGTGAATTAGCAGACAAAGATCGTAACACCGCATGCAAACTTCATGAACAATTTGGAGGTCTTGATAATCCAATGCTATGCCTTAGTGCTCCAACACCTTAGTAGTTTAATCGTACAATATTTTTATCAAATCTTTCTTATAGGATAAATTTTGATAGTAAAAGCAAATGATCCACGAATTTCATGGCAAGGGATCATTTCATTGGAAGTGACTGATAGTTTTGTAAAGCCGTGGCGTATACCCTTTAACGATCGTGAGTTGTTCCCTCCTAAAGAAATGTTAGAGCGTGCTTCTGCTCCAGCGGGAGTAAGGCTTAGTTTCCATACTGACTCGACTTTCATTTTGGGAAAGATTGAGAATACCAAAAGTGAAGATCCCGCATTTTTAGATGTTTTTTGTAATGGGGTTTTTTTTGAATCAATACTGATTTCGAATGCCAACGAATTTCAAGTTCGGAATCTTTCGGACGGTGAAAATTTCATTGAGATTTGGTTGCCCCAGTTTACAGAATTCCGTTTAAAATCACTTTCTTTTGATAAAAATTCCTCCCTTCGACCTTTTGTAGATGATAGGCCTAAATGGATAACATATGGCAGTTCTATTACCCATTGCAAAACTGCAGAAAAACCAAGTCTGACTTGGCCATCTATCGTTTCCAGAGAACATGGCATGAATCTAACATGTCTTGGTTATGCGGGTAATTGTCATTTAGAGCCAAATCTAGCAATGATGATTCGAGATACTCCTGCTGATTTTATATCAATTAAACTTGGAATAAATGTTCACAATCACGCGAGTATGAGTGTTAGGACGTTTATGCCAGGTGTAATTGGATTTATAAAAATTATTCGTGAAAAGCATCCATATATTCCAATTGTTGTAATTTCGCCTATTTTCTCCTCACTAAGAGAACACACCCATAATATTGTAGGTTTGAATTTAGAAATTATGCGTAACGAAATTCAAAGTTGTGTGAAAAAGTTTAAAACTCAAGGTGATTTAAATTTACATTATGTTGATGGATTGGATATTTTCGGACCAGAATATGCACATCTTTTGCCGGATGATTTGCATCCGAATGTTGAAGGATACAACATTCTAGCGCACAACTTTTTGAAAAGAGTAGTACGACCATTTTTCAAAGATTAGGAAGTGCACAGTTTTCATTTGTAGATGTTTTGACAAAACTACGCAAACTATTACCATGTAGATGGTTTGCTATGTGAATTATCTACATAACACATTAGGTAAGTATATTGGATTTAAAAAATGACAATTTGAATAATTCGTTGCTGGACGTTGCTGCTTTGTATCAATTTGTAGAGATTTCAAATATTGATTTTAAACGACGGCAACTAATTGAACTTTGTAGAGATAACAATATTAAAGGAACAATAATTATAGCTGAAGAAGGTATTAATGGGACAATTGCTGGGAAGTCTGAATCTTTGTTATTGATTATTAATCATATTCGTGACTGGTCTGAAATCGATGATTTAGAAGTAAAATATTCTTCTACGACCACTCAGACTTTTCATAGATTAAAGGTTAAATCTAAGCAAGAAATAGTTACTATGGGTGAAAAAAATATTGATCCCAAGAAGTTGAAAGGTGACTATATTGATCCAATCGATTGGAATGATTTTATTCAAAGAGATGATGTTATTTTGATTGATGCCCGGAATATTTATGAGACTCAGGTCGGGAAATTTTTTAATGCTATTGACCCTGAAATAGATCATTTCAAAGAATTTCCTGAGTGGGTTGAGAATTTTATCCAGGATATTCCAGAAGACAAAAAAATTGCAATGTATTGCACTGGCGGTATTCGCTGTGAAAAGGCGAGTTCATATCTGAAAAAATTGGGACATCAAGAGGTTTATCAACTTAAAGGGGGGATACTGAAATATCTTGAGGTTGTATCAAAGGATGTCAGTCTTTGGGAAGGGGAGTGTTTTGTGTTTGATGGACGAGTCTCGTTGAAACATGGTTTAGAGGAAGGTACTTACTCTCTTTGTTTTGGTTGCCAATTCCCCGTATCTGAGAGGCAAAGACAATCTCCTTTCTTTGAAGATGGCGTTACTTGTGATCATTGTTATCATGAGCTTACAGAAAAGCAAAAAGAAGGATCTAGAGAGAGGCGTCGGCAGATTTCTCTTTCTAAAGAGAGAGGTGAGGTTCATATCGGGAAGGTTTTTGGAAACACATCTGATATAAGTTACTAGGATTAATATCATTCGGAGTTGAATTTTTTCCTAAATACTAGCATCATGTATGCAACTAATTTTATGAGGATAATAATATGATCAAAGGTTTCAATCATTCAGGTTTTGTAGTTCGAGACCTAGAAAAAATGGTTTCATTTTATCGAGACGATTTAGGCTTAGAAATTGAAAAAGAAATTGATAGTAAAGCTCCCGAATCTGGAAATCATACAGGCATACCTGGTTCACACAGAACTTTAGCGTTTGTAGGCAAAGCTGGAGGACAGGCATTGGAGCTTGTTTATTATATTTATCCAGAGAGTGAAAATGGGCATTTAGATAGAGCTCAACTGGGAGCTTCCCATGTATGTTTTGATGTTGAGGATATTCAGGGGCTGTATAAAGATTTGACTTCCAAAGGAATTAAGTTTGTTACACCTCCAATAATGTCAGTCACACCAGATGGAATTGAGAAAGGGATTTGTTATTGCCAAGATCCTGAAGGGAATTGGTTAGAATTTATTCAATAATAGGAGAGATAGATGCACTTACTTGAAGTATATAATCCTGTTGCGCCACAGCGCGGGATGATGAATGTATTTGAGCCGAACTCTCGCCCATCCACACTGGATGGTAAGACAGTTGGTTTGTTATGGAGTGGGACTCATGGTGGTGATTTGGCATTAAATCGTGCTGGAGAGGTTATTCAGCAGCGATATAGTGATGTTAAGGTGAATTTCTACACTGGAGGAAACTATCCAGCTCCGACGCATATTGTAGAACAGGCGGCAAGGGAGTGTGATGTAGTCATAGGTGCGACGGCCGACTGAGGTACTTGTGCGTCGTGGATGTGCTACGACATGATAGAAATTGAGAAGATGGGCAAACCTGCTGTCCCGATAGTTTCGGGTAGATTTGAGGATGACGCGATAGCTAGTTCTCGTACTTTTGGTATGCCTGATTTGCAATTTGTGATAGTTCCTAGGATTTATAGGAATTTAGCTGAAGATTTATGTGTCAAACAGACTGAAGATGTGATGGATGAATTGATTGAGTGTTTGATTGAAGATTCCAAGTCTAGGGATTCTGGTTTACTTGATGAAGAAGTACTTAGTTTTGAAGGTGAAGATCGTTACGAAGCAGTGAATGCAATGAATGTTGAATTCACAAAGCAGGACTGGTCTGATGCGCTTCCGATTTATCCTCCAACACGTGAAGCAGTAGATGCTTTGATAGCAGGTACGAGTTTATCGGGTGATGATTTGGTGTGTGATATGCCGCCAGGATTTGGGTTGGCGACTGTTAAGCAGATAGCGATTAATTCGGCAATGGCAGGAGCAAAGCCCGAGCATATGCCTATTATTATGGCAGCAGTTAAGTGTTTGTCTGAGACAGGAGGTAGTGGAGGGAAGTCATTGCTGATGTCTACTAGTCCTCATGCCCCGATGTTGATGGTTAATGGTCCGATGGCTAAGAAGGTTGGTCTTAATGGTAAGTCAGCGTTAGGACCTGGTAGGGATAATGAGATCAATATAGTTATAGGTCGAGCATTTTACTTGTGTTTAAAGAATATAGGTATGTGGTATCCAAACAAGATGGATATGGATACGATTGGTACTACTCGAAAGTTTGTTTTATGTGTTGCAGAGAATGAAGATGCGAGTCCATGGCCATCATTTGCAGAAGACAGAGGATTTTCAGCGGATGAAAGTACTGTATCTATTTTTATTACAGATGGTGAACTAGATGTTCAGGATCAGGGTAATACCACAGCTGATGGATTACTGAAGACACTAGCATATGGGATAACGTTTGGTAATAGGTATATGGCCAAACGTAAAGCAGGGCACAGGTTAGTGTTTATGCCACCTGATGTAGCAGGTCCAGTAGGAGCTGAGGGATGGTCTAAGCAGGATGCAAGTGATTTCATGCATAAGCATGCATATGGAAGTTTAGGTAAATTCATTCAATTCATGCCGATTGATGATGCTAGAGTTGTAGAAGACTGGTACTGGTTAAGAGATAAAACAGAAGAAGAGAGATTAGAGATTAGTACACCATTGTTTTCAGGCGGAGATAATATCGANATAGTTGTTGTGGGGGCAGATAGAGCAAAAACTCTTATATTCCCCAGTGATCCTAGTGTCGTCACAATAGGTATTGATCAATATATATAGAAAAATCAATTAATAGGAATTAGAAAATCCATGTATTGGGAAAGGTAAATTTATGAAGATTACGGATGTTACAACTAAAACTTTCAGATATATAAGTAATACGGTTAGAGATGCAGAAGGTCATGGTCACCCTGGGGATCCTCATGAAGCTACACAGACNCTTTTGACAATACACACAGACGAAGGAGTCGAGGGTCATTCGTTTGGAGCAGATCCTAATATAGTAGATACAGTTTTGAAAGATATCCTTATTGGACAAGATCCACTACTTATAGAAAAGCATTGGCAGTCNATGAAACATTGGCAAAGATTAATCAGGAAATTTACAGATTCAGATGTTAGTCATGCTGATTTAGCTTTGTGGGACCTNAAAGGTAAGGTGTATGGAGACCCAGTTTATAAGATTTTAGGAGGATATAGAGATAAAGTACTTGCTTATGCAAGTACTATGTGTGGAGATGAATTGAAAGGTGGACTGAGTACTCCTGAAGAGTACGCAGATTTTGCTGATTGGGCGATGAAAAGAGGATATAAAGCATTTAAATTACACACTTGGCAGCCGCCAATTGAGTGGGCACCAGATCCTAAAATGGATGTTGCAGCATGTGCTGCGGTAAGAGAGGCAGTAGGTCCGGATATTCCATTAATGTTGGATTGCTACCATTATTACAGTAGGTTGGATTCTTTGTATATAGGGAGAGGATTAGAAAAATTAAATTATCATTGGTTTGAAGAGCCAATGGATGAACATAGTATTTCATCTTATGAATGGTTAGCNAAAAATTTAGATATTCCTGTGATTGGTCCAGAAACGGCTGAAGGAAAATTTCATACCCGNGCAGAGTGGATTAAGAGAGACATAGTTGATATCAGCAGAGGTGGAGTAGGGGACATAGGCGGTATTACTGCTATGATGAAACTTGTGCATCTTTGTGAATCTTTTGAAATTGCAATGGAAGTTCACGGAGGTGGTTCAGGTAATCTGCATGTNTTGGGTGCAATGGGTATACCNGGTGAATTTTATGAGAGAGGTTTGTTGCATCCATTCATAGATTATGATGAAGTTGAACCATGGTTGAATTCTAAGATTGATGATTTGGATGATGAAGGTTATGTGCATATGCCACAGACACCAGGATTGGGAGAAGATATCAATTTTGATTATATCGATGACAATATTGTTGGATAGTATGTAAAAGCCGNGTAATTATAGTTCATGCATATTTTGAAAATATTTTGGTAAGATTGCTTTATTCATGGGCTATATTCAGATNAAAAATTAAAGGATATGATCGAAATGTTGATTACACTATCACCTGCGAAAACCCTTGATTTTACAAGCCGCTCTGCTACGTCGAACTTTACACAACCTCGAATGCTTAATAGTTCGANCTTGNTAAATACACGACTAAGAGAATTAGGTGAGGATCAGTTGTCTGCTTTGATGAAGATAAGCGATTCACTTGCTGTGCTTAACCGAAATAGAAATTTACAGTGGTCTACACCGTTTACTCCTCAAAATGCAAAACAGTCATTGTTGGCTTTTCAAGGAGGAGTTTATCAAGGTTTGAAAGCTGAGACTTTTTCTGATGAAGATTTTGATTTTGCTCAATATTCTTTGAGGATATTATCAGGTTTGTATGGTTTGCTGAGACCATTAGATTTGATACAACCATATCGTTTAGAGATGGGTACAAAACTTGAAAATTCAAAAGGTAGTGATCTTTANGATTTTTGGGATTCATCCATTACAGATCTTCTGAATGAAGATCTNGAAAGTCATAAGGAAAAAGTGATTGTAAATTTGGCTTCAGTTGAATATTTTAAGTCAGTAAAATCAAGCTCAATTAATGGGAGAATTGTAACTCCTGTGTTCAAGGAAAGAAAAGCTGGTAAGCTTCGTACCCTTGCAGTTTTTGCAAAGCCCGCGCGTGGCATGATGTCTTCTTATATTATAAAAAATAAACTTGAAAATGTTGAGGGGATGAAGACTTTTGACTATGGTGGATATGCATTTGATGATGCTTTTTCTACTGATGACAAATTAGTGTTCATTCGTGATCAGCCCTAGTTTTTTGTACAAAATAAAAGAGGGAGGCACAAGCCTCCCTCTTTTATTATTGCTAAATAGTATCAATTATTTCTTTAGCAAATTCCAACCTAATATTACTGACCAAATTGTCCAAACTAAGTAATATGGAGTAAGAAGAGCATCATAAAGTTCCAGGTCTACCCCTAGATCACATATGTATAATACGATAGCAATTGTTCCTATTAATGCCACAACAGCCATGATCAACTGAACGATCTTATTTTGATCTTCACGGGTTGATAGTGCTAATGCGAATAATAGGATACCTATAGATCCCATTAATTCTCCAAGGGTACCAACGTAATGACCGAGTGCGGCCTGTCCAGCAAGTGCTAATCCGATTAGGACTAAACCAGAAATTATGTTGAATGTCCATAGTCTTACTCCTAGAAGAGAGAATGCATGACCGTTTTCGTCACTTCCAATTCCAGATTGTAGGACCAGGAGTCCATGTAATGCTGCAAAGAATCCTAACATCGGCAAAATTCCAAAAATTCTTTCCCAATCTCCTAAAAGAGCGTCTTGGAAGGCTGCTTGGCTAGTGTCTCCTTCGCCCAAAACAAAGCCAATTAGCATCCAAGAAACCATTCCTACGATAGGTCCGATTATTAGACATAAACCAGCTAGCGATTTATTAGAATATGTTCCCATTTTTACCTCCTGTATATCATTTGGTGGAAACTTATTCCAATTATCGGTAAGTTAAAAATTTAATGAAAGACAATACAGGAGCATTTATTTTTAAATTTAAGTATCACAAAAATGTGAGTTGATGCGGATTTAAAAACTCATTTGAAAATTAATATATGTGATTATTTTACGTTGAAAAAATAGTCACAAGCCCTGGGGTTGAAATGATAATTGTTAGCGAAATTGTTATAAATAGTGTAGGGTGGTTTGAAAGAAATTTTTGCATTTTAATACCTCATATTTTCCGCATCAGAATCATTATTGCATTTAGATGTTAAGAGATTATTAAAATAAAATTAACGCTTGATTACGAAATAAATTGAATCAATTACGAAATAAGTTTAATATTTCGAATAAATATACGAAATAAATCGAAACCTTCGGGGGGATTTATGAGTGATAAATGGATAATCAGAATAGGTATAGCGACATCATTTGTCCTGATTTATGTCATTTTCAGGATGGTTTTCTAATTGGTTGGTGAGTTGTAAAACTGTGATAGCTGGTTTTCTTAAAATGTTATTAAATTGGCCGGGGAGGGTCTTTTTGTTGATTGCTATTTTAGGATTTGTTTTGGGGACTTCAATAATGCTTGTTGGAATTTTCATTAAGTTTTTTTAATTCGCATTCAAACCACTAGTAGCAATGAAAGATGATTAAATGGATTATATGTCATTTTTTATAAAGTCAGATATTCGTTCACTAATTGTCATAGTTGTTACGTTTATGTTGGCTCTAACGCATTCTGGCATTATTGATGCGTCTACCACTCTTAATCCACTTATCCCATGAACTTGACCGTATTGATCTACTACAGCCATAGGGTCTGATTTAGGTCCCATTTTTGCAGTGCAAGACACATGATGACCTGTTCCAACATTTTTTCTAATCCATAAATCCAAGGTTTCGTCTGACTCTAAATCGGAATCGCTAGGCTGTATTCTTCTGACGATGATTTTTTTCATCGATGGATTATTTTCTAAGTTCACCAGCATCCTGATTCCATCTCGACATCGTCTCATGTCTTCTTCTTCATCTAGCATATTAAAATCCAGATAGGGTGGTTCTGTGTGATTGGTTGAATTTAGTTTTACCTCACCTTTAGATAATGCTAGATTTAATCCAAGTCCCATTCCTATCCCGTTGGGTTCTCCTATGGCAGTAGTGATTTTAGAATACATATAAACGATCATATCGTTTTCTAATTCAGACCCATCAGCAGTATATCTCAACATCACTTGTCCCCAGGGAAAATTTGGATCTGTTTCGGATTCAGGTTTAGTTGCCCATTTGATTGGGGTTAATGGATGATCACTCAGGTTTTGTCCCACTCCTGGAGAATCTAAAATACAATTGATTCCAAACTCATCAAGATGATCTTTTGGTCCAATACCAGATAACATTAAGAGTTGAGGAGAACCTATCGCTCCAGCAGATAAAATAATCTCTTTACCTTCCACAACGAATGTTTCTCCATCAGATTCTACTTCCACTCCCGTCGCAATAGGAGTATTACCAGAAGTATCGAAAATTATCCTCTTTGCAGAGATTCCATCTCTTATGGTTAAATTCATACGGTTTCGTGACATAGACAAATACCCATAAGCTGTAGACCACCTTACGCCATCTGGATTATTCATCGGCATAGGTCCAACTCCCGTAGTATCAGGAGAATTTGCATCTTCACAGTATGGATGCCCTGCATCCATACACGCTTGAACCATTGCTTTAGAACCTTCAAGCATCTCATCTTCTGTAAACCGCCGACATAAAATCGGGCCATCTGCTCCATGAAAGTCGCCTGGATCGTCTTTATATGTAAGATCGGTTTCCAGCTTATTCATATATGGCAAAAGTTTTTGAAAACCCCATTCATCATTTCCTAGTTCTACCCAACCATCAAAATCTTGAGGGATTCCTCGTAAAAAAACCGTAGCATTGATTGAGCTAGAACCACCAGTGATTTTTCCACGCGGCACGTCTATTTGAGCCTCATCAGTTCCACGAGCAGTATATTTCCAATTATGTTCACTTGTAAAAATACTATTGTAATTATATCTATATTTAACTTCCTCAGGTTGGCAATCAAAATCTGGGTAATCTCTGCCTGCTTCTAAAAGCAAAACCGAATGTTCTGGATCCTCTGTTAGTCTCGTAGCTAAGATCGCTCCAGCAGATCCTGCACCAATAATTATTGTGTCATACCGCATTAAATTGCCCCAAATAGTAAGCTTTGGAATTTGTTACCTGCCATCAAATCACTATGATGAAAACAAGTTGTGGTACAAATTTGCCCAATGTAAACCCCAAATATTACAAACACTCATCATGTCTTCATCTGAGGTATCTTTCAATGAAATAGGCCCATAGTGAGCCGATTCAGAATTTCCTTGAATTATCATTCCGTGATTCAAAAGAATGTGAAGCATACTAAGCAAGGTCAATTCAGCCCCACTTCCAGGTATATCACCACCTGTGAAAGCACCACCAATTTTTCCGGCCAGTGGTGAAGAAACACTTAGCACTTCAGGCCGAATATCGAAAAACCGTTTAATTTTCCAATCAACATCCCCGAACCTTACTGGAGTCCCAACAATTATTCCTTTCGCAGTTAACATCTGATCCCATTTGATTTCTTCAACAGAAAAAGAATCCACAGTCACCCTCCCACTAATTAGCCCCTGCATGATTGGATCAACCATTTTACCCGTACGCCCATTTTTGGTGGTATATAGGATTAAAAAATCTGTCGATTTAATCATTGTTTTTTACGCTCTTTAATCCATTTAGATAAAATTCTAAATGGATAAATACTGAACGCAATAGCAGGAATAAATGCCCATACAACTATCAATAGTTTTTCCTCTTGCCCTTCTACTTGAATAGATGCATGAACTCCGCATGTTACAAACAATACTGTAATTATTCCAAGAACAATTGCAGATGTTAATGCCAATGTTGATAAACTTTTAGTTTGTTTAGCCAAAATTTCCTGCCTACATTCTCAATAAGTTTGATATTGAAAACTACCAATTTTTTAAAGATATACAGACCAATTATTATTACTTCGAAGGAACTGCTTCAGGTGTTTTAGAGGGATCAAACGCTTCCACTCCTGTCGCACCACGATTGCTATCAGATATTTTAAAAGGTTTGTAATTTGGATTTAATCCTTCAAGAGCTTTTACTACATACCAAACTATGTATATAGCAACCAAAACTGCAACAACACTAGCAATCACTTGTTTCTTACTCAACTGGAAAAATCCAAAATTAATCATTTAAAACTCCCCAAATCTATTTGGTAGTAGCTGGTTCTTCAGGCTTCTTAGAGGGATCAAAAAAATCATTGCCTTTTGCACCTTGATTTGCATTATTATCACTTGCAGTTCTTCCTGAAGGTCTATAATCTGGATCAAAACCTTCTAACGCTTCTACAACATACCAAACGACATATATCGCCAAAACCAAACCAATAATTAAACTTATTATTTGTTTAGTACTAAAGTTGCCTACCCATTGCTTCATCATGGAACTTCTCCCTAGTAAAATTGACTTCCAATATGCATATGGTAATAGTTACTAAAATTTTGTCAAAATTGGAATGCTTACCAACGTTTCTACCGAACATAAAAATTCTTCGCAAATATACAATTAATTCGGTACAATTAGTAAAATTTTCAAAAATCCAAAGAAACACAACATATGACACATCATCACGACAAAAATCATGAAACTGGAATCCGAGGCCAAAAAAATTTTATCATCGCTGGCTTAACTAGTGGTCATGGTGTTTTCCATTGGTTTACCCAAAGTTTTTTCGTATTACTACCGGAGGTAGAACAAGCTTTTGGGCTAAGTAAAGTTGGAGTTGGCGCCATAACTACTACCAGAGAAATAGCCTCTGGAATAATTACTCTTCCTGGAGGAATAATCGCCGATTCCCTTAAAAAACATTGGGGATTAATCTTGGCCTTATGTATGGGATTCTTTGGTATCGGATGGTTAATCATAGGACAGGCACCAGTGTTCCCATTGTTGCTTGTTGGAGTAGCAATAATTGCCATTGCCGCATCATTATGGCATTTGCCAGCAATGGCATCTTTATCACACCATTTTTCACATCGACGTGGCACGGCACTTTCGTTTCATGGAATCGGTGGAAATATAGGGGATGCAATTAGTCCAGTAGTTACAGGATTTTTGTTGGGATATCTTGCATGGAGAGAAATTCTATCCATCTATGCCGTAGTACCAATATTCATAGCATTCCTTGTATTTTGGGCATTTAGAAATATAGGTAAAACTAATGAGCACAAAGATTCTGGAGACAAGATAAGTCAAAAAGAACAAACACGAAAGGCTCTTAAGAACCCTGCATTATGGGCAATAACATTCATCGGAGGCATCCGAGGAATGGCTTTTATTGCATTAATGACTTTCTTACCATCATATTTTTCATCTGATTTAGAAATGTCTGATCTAGCTAGAGGAGCCCACTTTGGATTACTGGTCGCAATTGGAATAATTTCGACTCCAATTATGGGTTATTTATCTGACAAAATTGGTCGAAAAAGAATCTTGGTACCAGGAATGATTTTTCTATCAATTATAGTAATTCTGATGTCATTTTTTGGAGAGGGCATTACTCTAATACTCCTAATTGCGCTACTAGGAACATTTTTTTATAGTGACCAACCAATACTCACAGCTTCAGCCTTAGATATTGTTGGTGAAGGAGTTGCGACAACTACACTAGGAACATTATCTTTTTCAAGATTCATACTAAGTGCCATATCTCCTTTAATTGCTGGATTTCTGTACGATTCTTTTTCTATGAATTACGTCTTCTACTATGTAGCTTTCTTAATGATAATTGGAGCGATATTATTATATTTTGTACCTCTAAAAAATCCTCATCATGAAGCCACACATCATCACTAAAGGACAAATTAATGGCAAATTCAAAACCAAATATTATCTTAATTAATTGTGATGATCTCGGATATGGAGATATCGCGTGCTATGGATCAAAAGTCAACCTAACTCCATATATTGACCAACTGGCGGCTGAAGGGCTTAAGCTAACCGATTTTTATATGGCATCTCCCGTTTGTTCACCATCTCGAGCAGCAATGCTTACTGGATCTTACCCTCAGCGAGTAGGTATCCCAAATGTCCTACGTCCAGTTTCCGAAATTGGGCTAAATCCCAAAGAAGAAACAATCTCTTCAATGCTAAAAAAAGACGGATACCGTACAAAATTAATTGGGAAATGGCATCTTGGGGACCAGCAAGAATTTCTTCCTAGCAAACATGGATTTGATGAATATTTTGGCATTCCATACAGCAACGACATGGGGAAAATGATCCCAAACCCTAACTCTGACCCTCAACGGAAAAATTTTCCTCCACTTCCATTAATGAGAGATAACGATGTAATACAAGAGCAACCAGCTCAAGAAGGTATTACAGAACGTTACACTGAAGATGCAGTGAAATTCCTGAGAGAAAACCAAAATAATTCCTTTTTCTTGTATTTCGCCCATATGCACGTTCATCGACCAATACTAGTATCCAGACGTTTTACTAAAACCGCTAAGAATGGCAGATATGGGGCTGCTGTTGAAGCAATCGATTGGTCTGTTGGTGTGATATTACATGAATTACGCAATTTAGGAATAGATCAAAATACAATTGTAATTTTTACATCTGATAACGGATCAAATGCAAATCTGGGTGGAAGTAATGATCCCCTACGTGGTACAAAAGGAACCACTTGGGAAGGTGGTATGAGGCTCCCTTTAATTATTAGATGGCCTGAAAAAATTAAGCCTGCAACCATTTCAAATGCAGTTGCCACTTCAATGGATTTACTACCGACTTTAGCCTCGATTACAGAAAACTCTTTACAAGAAAACAATATTATAGATGGCGAAAATATTGAATCTATTTTATTCCAACCTGAAAATGATTTTCACCATAAACCTTTCTTTTACTATCTACAAAATACTCTTTGTGCAGTTAGATCCGAACAATGGAAACTACACGTCGTAAGATCGGAACGTACAAAAAATCGCACAGGCGGTACCGGAGGTTTTGGAACGAGAGCAGTTCTTAAATCAAAAAAGGTTTTAGAACTTTATGACTTGTCAAAAGATCCTCATGAAGATCACAATGTCGCAAGCGAAAACCCTGAAATAGTGAAAGAATTAAGTTCCTATTTAGAAAATTGCAGAAAAGAATTAGGCGATGAAGCTAAGCAAGTTCAAGGTTCAAAAAGACGCTCGCCAGGAAAAGTTGAAAATCCAGTACCCTTAACCACATTTGACCCAAACACCCCAGTAATGTGGGCAGAATACGACATAGACGAATACGGTTAAAACCAATAAGAAAATTTAATCAAGCTTCGGAAATACGATTCCAAATCGCCACTTTATCATCAGTCCTAGAAATTCCATCAAATGGCACATGGAAAAACCCATCACTTCCAGCATATTCTGCAATCTGATCACCAAAACCATAGAGGTATCCAGCTAAACAAGTAAGAGCCAAAGCCTCCAAACTATCAAGTCTTGCATTCAAATGATTCTTACTCGGGACAAAAAATCCATTATGAAATCGATTTGAAATAATATTCTGAGCAACCGCACATGCCAAAGATTCTAAATCATTTTGGTTCCCCAATTTCAGAAGTTCCAATATTGCAATCAGACATATTGGATCATCATTTTGAGTTTTAAGATTAGGTTGTTTTTCAGCATTAATAGACTCACCAAAATCTCCTAAATCATACCCTCGTGCCATGATTCGAATCACCTTCCATAATGGTTCTTCATTTGATTTGTGAAATCCAACACAATTCGATAAAAACAATATTGGATCGGGTGTAGATTTTTGCAAACTTTCTCTAGAATAATAACCCGGGCGCTTTATATCATCTGGTGTCAAAATCGTTCCATCAGTTAGCATCGTAGAAACCTGATTAGTTTGGTGATCATATGCATATTTCCCAAACGCCTTAAGGCCACTAATATTAGAATCAAGCATCTTATCCCTATAAGGGCCAAATTGTTCAATAATTCCTAATTGTGAAACGACAACATTCCCATAAATAGATTCACAACCCCCACTTGTAAGCATTTTTCCCTCAAGTGCTCTATCACCAAATTCTGCAGAAAATTGATTCTTTGCACGATCTCCAAACATCGAAGCTGTTTTTATTGCATCCAAATCTCTCCCTTGTACATCCCTATCGGGAAAAGCTCTAGAAAAATCTGAAATCGAAAGAAATTCATCCGGATCAAATTCTTGTATCGGTTGAGTATATTGATAAGCTCCTAAACCAGTATTGGGATCCCTTGCCTTTTCATATTGTTCCCACAAACGGACTCCCCATTCCAGTGCTCCTTTATCTTTAGTGAATTTATACAAATGTGCAGCAGCATATATCAAATCACTTCCAATATTAATAAAAGTAAGTCCTTTACCTTCAAAAAATGGCTCAGGATTAGACCAATCACTATCCCACAAATCACCCAATGGCAGATCATAAGATCCGTGCCTATTCATATCTAAATTTGACCAATCCAAAACATGTGAATTCCAAAGCGCCTTTATAAACTTTTCTGTAGCTAATGGATCAACTTCCCACATCAAATCATAAAAAGGATAAGTAAGTTTAAACTCATGCTCTAAATATCCTTGGTGCACTTCCCCAACAAAATTACCAGTACTCAAATCAACGCAAGTGTGTCCACCCCACTTTAGTAACCCGCATTGAGACTCAATATGACCAAAATGATACTTGAAAGTTTGTTCAGCGAAATCCCTATATCTTTGATCAGATGAAATAGTAGTTAAATTTACCAACGTCCGCAAAAAATTCTGTTGGTTTGCTAAATTAGAAATTATCCATCTTTCACCATTTCGAAGCCAGAAAACTGGTTCCATGGAATGCAAATTGATTCCATCAGCGAATAAAGGGGTATCACCAAAGGGATCCTTACCATACTTTATAGAATTTTCAACGAATGCTTGTACTGAAGAAAGAATATATTTAGCAAATTCTTTTTTATTCATCTTAATGTGGGGAAATCATTTCAGATTGACGAATCATTCTAGAATCATGATCAAGTGCAAACTTCCGAACAGCTGTAAGTATTGACTCAGTATCGAGTTTTGCTTCACGAATAACTTCAGTCTCATTACCTCCACTAAGCCATTGATCATCCCAATCAGAAACCAAAGAGTATTCTTCAGTAAGAGGTCCAACCCCAGTCACAGGCCACATCCTTTTTGTTCCAGTACTAATAACCATCATGTCATACTTAGCTGATTGAGGTAATACAGATTCTTGATAGCTTAAACTTTGTCTATGAAATAATTCTTCTGAAATCGCAGAAATTATTTTTACATTTAACCCTTCTTCATCAAGTGTACCCAACAATGAAACTAAATTATTGGTAGTTGATGATCCTTGCACTAATATATGTCCATGCTTTGGCTTATCATGATCGAAATCCCTAAGAATGTAAAACCCTTTAGATGCTGCTTTAATATCTTTATCAAATAATATATCCCGATCCACCACTGGGAAATCAGGTCTAGCAACTTCAATAACTATCACACCGACCTTGGGATCTCTGGCAGCTATTTCCACTGCAGCTAAATATCCTGGAGCAACATCATTGTAATCCCAAAAACTCAAATTAATGACTTGATCTTTTGGAAAAAGCTTCCATACTTGCGGGGCAAATATCCCAAAATGAGTCCTAGCGTCCGCAGCGGTCTCAGGGCCTGAATGGCCAGCTAAAATGTTTAATACGCCTAATCGAAATGGACTATCTTGATTTTGCTGACTCCATACTCTAACTGGCAAGTACATCAAAGGAGTAAATGCACCGTAAGAACCACTTAAAGCCCAAAGCCCTGAATGTTTCTCAGGATCTGAGGATGCAGACTGACTGACTATCCCAATTGCGGTGGAAACATTCCCAGCTTCCTGAATTGCAGACCTAAGGCGAATACCAGATGGGTTTTTAACAGGATCAAACTCGCCCCATATTGAACCTTTTTCAACATTAATTGAATCAGCTAAGTCAGCCGCAGCCAATACCAATCTATTTCCTGTAACATAATTCACCCATTTCACTACCTCAGAGATTGCCCTTCGACTTCCTTTAACTGCACCTGGCTTCTCGAACATGGTAATTTCCAATGATTTTTCTTCATCATTTACTGGATTTTTAACAATTACACTGAGAGGATCTGTTGATAATTGCTTAGGGTTGAGACGATCATCCAAAAAAGGATCCTTAGTTGGATCAATCCTCATAGATATTTTTTCAGGGACAGATTCACCTAAAGAAACCAATCTTTCCGACAACCAGTCTCCTATTCCTCTCTTTCCCAACACTGACATTACAACATCAATATTTGCTTTATACTGTAATAATCGTTCTCTCTCATCAGTAACAGGACCATCCTCTATACCTTCGAATTTCACCCCATAACGATTCTCAAAAGTTTTTGCTAGTGCTACAAAATAATCAGAATTCATGGCAAAAGTATAAGGATGGCTTTTATAACTTACGATTTGATCACCATAACCAGGAATTTTCCTGTCAACAGCAGCCGGCCACCATCCCTTTGTAGTGTTACCTACTAGTATCATTGGTCTACGATCATTTGGATCCCAATCTTCCATCGATTTAAATGCAGCCACAACTTGTGAAATATCGTTTGCATCATCAACAGAAAATACGTTCCATCCATAAGAACTCCATTGATCAATTATTCTGTAGGAATCATATTGTGGTTGAATCACTCCACCAATTAATTCGTCATCTATGCCAGCATTATTAAAAGAAAGCAAAACCCTTAATCTTTTACCAACTTGTTGAGCTACAGCCTGAGTTTTCATCTCTTGCGAATGACCCGAAGTCATTGCAAATTCACCCTCTATTGCAACAATTTTAGGATATTCATCAGATCCTAAAATATCCCAAAATGTGGCTTTCCCTGCTGCTGTAGCAACACCAATTCCTGAAGGCCCTCCATTAACATCATTTGTTACATCAGTACTCTCAGAATGACCAGACAATGCGCGAATTCCTCGTACTCTAGCCTGCTCCATCAATGGATGATCTTCCAAATGATTTTCTGCCAAAATGGTTTTCATTCCATCTGCTGACCTTCTAAAACCTAAAGAATCAATTGGTAAAAGGGTCTGGCTATAATTAGCAAGATACCTATCATCTCCGGTTTCCAAATACTTCCTGCGAAGAGATTCTCCCAAAACCATCCATAATGCATATGTCACTGGGGCATTGTGACCGCCTGCCAACAGAAACTTATCTGCATATGGGTGTTTAGGATTTCTATAATCGTATCGTAACCCTCCCAACTCAGGGCCAATTAAATGCAATGCAACAGTATAAGGGGTATAAGCTAAAGGACCTCCAAAATGACCAGTCTGAGAATAATTTCCCATTAAAACCAAAGTCATGGCAGTTAAAAACGAAACATCTTCAAGGAAATTTTCA
Organism: Chloroflexota bacterium; assembly: GCA_002717725.1. The sequence goes on along the minus strand of PBBT01000022.1, from coordinate 4,936 downwards.
TCATAATCAGGTAATGAAATATCACTAGTTGAGACTATTGGTGACAGGGAAACATTACTCACTCTAACCATCGGCTAAAATCCTTTGCACATATTAAAAAACCCACTAAGCACTTAGTAGAGTTTACATCTATATAATGTAAATTTTCAAGCCTGAAAATCAAAGAACTATTAGTTCATTTGAAACCAATTTGAACCAAGGTTTTCAAATCTATCAACCAGTTCAGAAAACGTCTTAGGATCAATTGATATTCCCTTATCTAACATCTCAATATTAGACAAAAGATGATTCACATTAGTGGTTCCAATAATTGCGGTACTAATTTCTTCATGGGAAAATAAAAACCCCATTGCCATACCTATTGGATCATCCGACCCAACAATGTCTCCAACTCCAGCCATTGCATTCGCTCGATTAAAATACTCTTGCGTATACGATGATGATGATTGACCTTTACCCCATACTCCATTGCCTATTGGACGTTTAATAATTATGCCCATACCCTTTGAATTTGCTAGCTTAAGTAATCCATTCCTAGCCTTTTGATCAACCAAACTGAAACTAGTTTGCAAAGTATCAAAAATTCCAGACTGGACAGCCCATTCTGCATTTTCATTATCTCCGCTATATCCTATAAACTTGGTCTTGCCGGAATTTTTTGCTGCTAAAAGTTCGTCAATTACTTCACCCTTTTCAAGAATCTCTTTATCACAAGAATGTAGTTGAACTAAATCTAAATAGTCAGTTTTCATCCTATTTAAACTTCTATCAATACTATGTTTTATAGTCTCTTTGGTCCAAGCAGTTCCATCAAAATCTCCAGTTATATGACCGCACTTTGTTGCTAATGAAAATTCATTGCGCCTATTTGCAACAGTCTTTCCCACAAGCTCCTCGCTGTTACCATAGCATGCTGAAGTGTCTAAAAAATTAATCCCTTGATCTAAAGCAGTGTTCAACAGTTTTTCAACGGTATAAACATCAGATTCCCGAATCTCCGATAACCCAATACCTAAACGACTAACTTCTATTCCAGTAGAACCCAATTTTCTCGTTTGCATATAATCCTCTCAATCATAATTACAAATTTGAATTGTAGCTTTGCGATAAAAACCTTTCTGTCCCATACATGTTAAAATGAACATATGATCCATCTTAATTTGTTAATTAAAAAACCGCAAAAAAATTCTTGAGGTAGATTATGAGAGCAATACTCTCATTCGGAGCAATTGTATCAGTTTTACATTTTTTCGAAGACGCCGCATTGTTATTATTAGGAAGATACACAGAAATTAATATCTATATTCTTTTCGTTGGAACAATCATATTCGGAATGTTAGTTGCGGCAGTTGCAAAAATACCATGGGTTCACAGATTATGGCATTCCTATGAACACAAAGAGCACGACTAAGTTACTTCATAATGTTTGGAGAAAATCAAATAAAGAAATTGGGTTCTCAAGGAAAATTTCATGCACAGAATCTATAACTTAATCCTGATATGTATGCCAATAATATTAATATCTATCATCTCGGGATCAGTATATATTTATTCCCCTAAAAATATGGATCATGTTGTTCGTTTTGAAAATCCAAAAATTAAATCTTCTGGCAGTTACATTACATCAACCAAAAAAATCACTCCAAATCTATTACAGGAAGATTTGACACACTACAATTCAGAACAAAAGAAATTCCCTAATCAGAAAAAACACTTCACTACTTCCGCAGATGTATCTAAAATAATAAATTCTGGAATTATTGCACTAGAATCTGAAAAACCGGAAACAGCACTATTTTACTTAAACAATGCAATTAAGTTGGCACCTAAAAGAGAAAATGCTTACTACCAAAGAGCTCGTACTTACTACCATCTCAACAGAGATTCTGAAGCATTAGAAGATATAAATAAAGCAATTACTAAGAACTCAAAAAAATCAGAATTTTATTCTCTAAGAGCTAAAATTTTTTGGAGAAATGAAAATTTTCCTCCTGCAATTTCTGATGTTTCAAAATCTATCGAATTGAATCCCCAAAGCTCGAATCTCTATTTGCAAAGAGGAATACTATTCAGCCTAACAAACAATCCATTTAATGCTTTGTTTGATTATTCTCAAGCAATTAATTTGAATCCTAATATGTCGAGCGCATTTTATGAACGAGCACTTTTATTGGAAAAACTCAATGAAATAGTTCTGGCAGAATATGACTATAAGCAAGCCAAAAAACTAGAACTTGAAACAAAATAATCTCATCAAAAAACTATTGGAGTGAATATGGCAGTCAAATTTAATATTGAAATTTCCTTGTCTACTATCATTTTTCTGATATTAAATCTTTTGATATTGGGCACTTTAATTTTTTTGGCATTCCAAATCACACACCTTCAAAATTCAATTGCCCTCCAAAATAAAATTATTAAGAATGTCCATGAACAAATTTCAATAGATGACCATTTTGAAAATGATTTTCTACCAAAAAAGAAATTGAAATTTCACAAGAACTCAAAATATAAGAGTCCTCACAAACATAATCATATGAAATCTCACAAAGACAAACCTTTGCATGATGATTAAATTAGAATTTACAAATCAAGTAAATTCATTTGTCCTGAATCTAAATTTTGATTTTTTGGAATATCATTTTTGACAGAAAACCCTGAAACACCAACACCTATCAATCTAAATTCTAGCCCTGGTTTAAACTCTTTAGAGATTAAAATTCGACAAATATTGTATATGTCATCTGCACTTTGAATTGACTCTTTTGATGTCAGTTGTCTACTAAAAGTTGTAAAGTCAGAAAGCCGAAGTTTAACTCGAACAACTGACCCCAAAAAGTTTTTAGATTCCATTGTTCTGGCGACGTCTTTAGACAAATCGTAAGCTATCACAAGTATTTCGTCTAAGTTGTCAGAATCTTTAAGTAATGTTGTCTCAGAACTAATAGATTTTGTTTCGCGAATTAAACTTACTGGTCGATCATCTTTTCCCCTAGCTCTTAAAAGCAGTTGTGCTCCATTTTTCCCAAAATAATTCCTTACCCATATTTCATTTTGATTCGCCAAATCTCCAACAGTTTTTACTCCCAATGAATGAAGTTTTTCTTCTGTCTTTTCTCCAACACCCCACAAGAAATTTACAGGTAAAGGTTTCAAAAATTCTAATTCATCCTCTGGCTTCAAAATCTTAAAACCATCCGGCTTATTAATGCTTGAAGCAATTTTTGCAGTAGATTTATTACTAGCCACTCCTACTGAAATCGTCAGCCCCAGAATTGATTTAACCTTTTGCTTCAAGTTGTAAGCGATCTTCAATGAAGACTTAACATCGGTCGATACATCTGTAATGTCTAAAAACGCTTCGTCTAAAGACAAAGGTTCAACTATCGAAGTGATTTCATGGAACAATTCTAAAACTTTACTAGACACCTCTTTATAAAATGAGATCCTAGGTTGTATTAATTCAGCCGCTGGACACATTTTAAGTGCTGTGGAAGTCGCCATGGCCGATCGAACTCCATACGACCGTGCCTCATATGATGCTGACGCAACAACTCCTCTTTGATCTGGACGACCTCCAACAACCACAGGACGACCTTTCAATTTAGGATTTTCACGTTGTTCAACTGAAGCATAAAATGCATCAAAGTCTGCGTGTAGAATCCGTCGCATCTATCTCACCTATAAAACCTATCCTATCCATCTCTAAAATCGTTCTAGAACTAATTTATTGTCCGTGTATAAATCACTGCAATTGCTAACAATATTACTATTACAACAGTAATTTCTTTTTTCATTTAATTCCTCATATGCTTTTTACGTTGATCCTATAGTCAGTAAAGCAACACCAAAAAATATTAATAATATTGATAACAATTTGATAGGAAATGTTCTTTTAGTAAACGGTTCATCTAATAACCGCAAATAACTTATACTTAACAAACCACTGATAAACAAAACAAACAATGGACGCGTAGATACTATTGTAGATGCTAATGCTACAGGACCAAGTGACAATGCGCTCAACATCACCATAATGGCAATAGGAGCTGTCAAACCTTCTGAAAAAATAAATAACCCTAAACCTGCTTTGGATCTGATTACTGTCTTTACTTCTCTAATTATCCCAAAATGACAGCCTACAATCATTAAAACCAATCCTTGAAAAACTGAGCGAATTGCAAATAAATCCCAAAACCCCATTTCCTCTAGACCCGCTTTATATGTGATATTAGCTACTGCCGTCAAAATACTTCCTAGCAAAACTAGAAAATATACAAATGATGCCGCACTCTTTTTTACTCCTTTTGTCTGACTAGCAGCGATTATTGATGCCCCTAACACTGTAATTAATATGCCGGCAGATTGAATTAACGAAATATTATCTCCTAAAAATGCAATCGCCATAATCGTTACGAAAACCGGATATGTGTGAGCTATAGGCATTACCTTAGAAACTTCTAACTTGCTGATCCCATAAAACATCAATGCAAGACCACATCCCCAAGAAGCACCTGAGGAAATTCCGATTAAAATACCACTGAAAGAAGGAGATGAACTCCACGGTGAAAAAATGGAAATTACAACCCCAAGCATTATCTGACAAAAACCAACTAAGAAATAGAAACTTCGGACGCTAGGCATATAAACAGCTAGCAACCTCTTATCCGATACAGTTACGACCGCAAATAAAAATGCACTAATTAGGCCTGTTACTATCCAATCCATTAGTAATCTCTCATAGTAATTCCACCAGAATTGTAACTATATTACAGCAGTAGCCGTCTGGTTCAATAGACGGCTACTGTTTTCTTTTTATACTAGGGATTTAAGTCTTACTTCTTGAAGTAGAACTGCTCAGGATATGCAGTGGATGGACCTCTGAATGGCCAGTCCATTACTGCAAACTCTGGGACGTTACCCATGTTCGCATTCA
>PBBT01000021.1 GCA_002717725.1 Chloroflexota bacterium | reverse complement strand
GCTAGCAGTCGGCCCAATACTCATGGCAGTTGCAATATTTGGTGGATTCCCAGCAACTGGAGCAGGCGATGAAGACTCAGCATTTTATGTCGCTAAAATCGCTGAAAATATGAATATGCACATCATCGGAACCATACTGGAAACGACTGGTATCATAGCCTTGATGACTGGTTGGATATTCTTAGCACATTCAATGCATGGAGATGGAAAACCAGGTAACCTATTAAGCAAAGTTGCTGTAATCCTACCATTAATCTGTTTGCCCATCGCAGTAGTATCTTCAGGTTTGGCCCTGTCTGTCGGATACGCAATAGAAGACGGTCTTATGGCGGAAGCTGGAATGTTGTTTGGGGTTTCACTTGGAGTATCCGCAACAGTATTCAACATTCTTGGAATTTCATGGATTTTGATAGGAATCGCTATGGTTCTACAAAAAAATCTCCATCTTATTCTTGCAATTGTAACTATAGTTATTGGTGCAGCAATGTTTGTAGCCCCAATCGCCGATACCGAAATTCCTTGGATAATTGCATTTTTGGGATTTTTAATCGTTTCACTTGCAACAGGTATACTCACTGTTATAAATAGAAATGTAGATTAGTCTAATAGGAATATAGTAAAGAGAAGGGCGCTTAGGCGCCTTTCTTTTTTTATAAAAAATTATGATATTTTGACAAACACTGAATTTTCCCTATCATGTGCACACCTATTATATGAATTAGTCAGGAGCAATATCATGATTAGTTTTTGGAAAATTCAGCTAAGTAGAAGGCAAGTGATAACCATAATCATTGGAATCATTGCCACAATTTACATCGTATGGTACGTCTTTGATGCATTAGAAGGCTTCAATCCTGATTACAGACCTATGCGCCCTGCTTCAACATGGGCACCAAAAACTGGAAACGAATTCTTCGATCCTTCTAAAGAGACTCCTGAAGCTCAATCTCCCAAGTAGTGCAATGAATCAAAAAATTGCAGTTATAGGCTCAGGAATAATCGGTGCATCACTAGCATTTGAATTGACAAGAAAAGGTGCTCAAGTATCTGTTTTTGACAAAGGAGATGCTGGTTCAGGAGCATCTAATCATTCGTTTGCCTGGATAAACGCCTTTGGCCCTAAAAGACCTCGTCATTATTTTGATTTACATTTACGATCCATCAGTATTTGGCCCGAATTTTGTGATCTAATCGAAGATGAATTGAGCTTAAAATTGGGAGGTATGTGCTTTTTCTACCCCGATAAAAACAGAGGAGAAGATCTAAATAATCGAATTAAAATCCTTCAATCTTGGGGGTATCCAATTAAAAAAATCACAAAAGATGAATTATTAGATCTCGTTCCGAATTTAATTTCAGGAAATGTTTATTCTGCAGCACATTGTATGGATGAGGGAATTGTAGCAGCCACAAAATTCGCAAAATCATGTTTAACCAAAATTTCCCAACTTGGAGGACAAATATATTTAAATACAAAAGTAGATCAGATCAAACAATCTGAGGATCAAATTTCAATCATCGCAAACAATCAAGAAAAAACTTTTGACAAGATTGTTATTTGCGCAGGAATTGATTCGACTGACTTAGCAAAACAGGTTGGTATTGATCTACCTCAAAGAGTAAGCCCAGGTGTAGTAATTTATGGGCATACAAACAAATCTATCCTTCCAAATCTTTCCTCAATTAGCATTCCAGCGATTGAAGGAAATCAGCATGACCTCCACTTCAGACAAGATAAATATGGAGAAATTAGACTAAGTGACGGAAATCAAGATGCCGAGAGATCAGATTCTTCTGAAAAATACACAGATCAGCTAATGAGTCATGCTTCAAAATATTTTGATGCCCTTTCGGATGTAAAAACCCAAACATTTCCAGTTGGATACAGACCCATGCCAATAGATGGACTTCCATGTATCGGATTCTCAAAAAAGTCACCCAACGTATACTTAGCTGTCATGCACAGCGGTGTAAGCTTAGCACCTATTGTAAGCCGACTAGCCTCTTCAGAAATCATTAGTGGAATTTCCGAAAAAGAATTAAAATATTATCGCCCCGACAGGTTTGAATAAAATTCAAATCATCAAGAAATCCGATTTAAAGTTTCTCGTTGAGCTACCAATAATTCTGAATTGACTTGCTCAAACCAAGTTTCAAGCTCTTTCAACATTGACTGCGCATATTGAGGATGTTTCTCTACCAAATTTTGAGATTCTAACGGGTCTTCCCTAATATTAAACAGTTCGAGCGCTTGGTTATCTCTCCATAATTGAACTGGGTCGGGAGAGTTCATTAAATCAGTTACATTCTCAGGGAAATATTTATATTCGATATCCGTTTTTACATAATCCTTATCTAATTCTAAATCTAAATCAGTAGCAAATTCAGGAATTATATTTGGGCGTACTAACTTCCAGTCTCCTTTTCTCATTGCAGCATTTACAAACCCAACAGGCTGATAACTATTCCACTGCCAGAATCTACGAGGTTCAATCCATGGCTCTTCGGACCTGAGTTGTGGCAAGATATTAAAACCATCTAAGTCCTTCGAGAATTTATGTTCAATTCCCACTGCACTCATTAATGTTGGCAACCAATCAGTAAAATGAACTAGTTCTGTAATTTCATTTGTCCCTTTAGGAAGCCCATCAGGCCACCTAATAATCATCGGAACTCGTATCCCTCCCTCATAAACTGACGCCTTAGAACCTTTGAACCCGCAATTAAACCGAGTCGTGTCAGCATTACCATTTTTAGGAATATGATCATCTCTCAAACTAAATGCAGGACCATTATCACTAGTAAACATCAAAATTGTGTTATCAGCTAATTTGTAATCCTCTAAAGTTTGCAAGACTCGCCCAACAGATTCATCCATTTTTTGAATCATCGCATATGTCAAAGAAACCCCTCGATTCAAACCCTTCTCTTCGTAATAATTTGTAATTTCTTCTGGTGCTTGCAACGGAGTATGCGGTGCATTAAATGGCAACATAAGAAGAAATGGATCAGATGCGTGACGTTTAATAAAGTCAACTGCAGCATCCCCCAAAACATCAGTCAAGTAACGCCCGTCAGAAGGTGAAATCGATCCATTAATATCTAAATTCCAATCATAATAATCTGCCCAACCTCCAGAAAACCCCACAAATTCTTGAAAACCTCTATTGTTAGGATGGTATTTTGGATTGAGAGCACCATTATGCCATTTACCAATCAATCCAGTTGCATATCCATTAGACCCAAACACATCCCCAATTGTAGTTTCCGAAGAATGAATACGATCCATACCTCTGACTTCCTGCGGCGTAATCGCACCAGTCCTGTGAGGATAACGTCCTGTTAGAAGAGATGCTCTAGAAGGAGAACACACAGGAGAACCTGCATAATGCTGGGATAAACAAGTTGAACCAGAAATTAAATCATCAAGATTTGGAGTTAAGACATTACCATCATTAAAAGCCCCAAAATCACCATATCCCATATCATCTGCATACATTAAAACGATATTTGGTTTGGTTTTTTTCAATAGTTTCTCCTGATGATCTAGTCTAGTTCATAGAGCTAATTTTGACAAAATCCCCCCATCTATTAATATAGCCTAAATTCGTTTATGTCTTAGCAGGAACAAAACTTTGAATAACCAGGGAAAATTAAGCGGGAAAATTGCTTTAATCACTGGAGCAAATTCAGGCATAGGGAAAGCTTGTGTGAAAAAATTTCTCAATGATGGTGCCAAAGTCTTAGCCTCAGACATTACACAAATCAATTTGGCTGAATATGACACAGATCAAGTCACTTCATTTAAATGTGATGTTACAAAGAGCTCCGAAGTAGAATCTATGATCACCTTTGCTTTGTCTACTTTTGGTGGAATTAACATCCTAGTAAACAGCGCAGGAGTAAGTTCACGGAACGCACTTGCTGATGACTCCAATCCTGAAGAAATCTGGGACAGGGTGATTGATATTAACCTCAAAGGAACCTACCTGGCATCTTGGTATGCAGTTCCAGAAATCGAACGCTCAGGTGGTGGATCAATTATAAATCTTGCATCGATTATGGGACATGTAGGATACCCCTCAGGCCTTAATGAAGTTCGACCAAAGTTAGGATTTGACGCATATCCACCGTCCAAAGGTGGAGTCGTCCAATTCACAAAATCTCTAGCCATTGAACTGGCAACTCGAGGAATTCGAGTAAACTGCGTTTGCCCAGGATATATAGAAACTAATTTAACAAAAAATCTTAGAGACAACCCTGAAACCTATAACAAACTAATAAATCTTCACCCAATGAAGAGACTAGGAAAGGCTTCTGAAATTGCTGACGCAGCCTTGTTCCTTGCATCTGATGATGCATCTTTTATCACAGGGTCTTCATTAATAGTTGATGGAGGATACACAGCTCAATAGACTATCAATCAAACGTTTTTAACAATTAAACTTCCAACGGTTTCGAGATGGTTAACAATAAGATAAGGAGCAAATTTATGCTTAGCAAATTATCAACCAACCAAATCATTATTGGATCAGTATGTATTGTTGCTGTAGTCGCTGTGGTGGTGTTTGTAATTTACTCACTTGGTGGAAACCAAGTTGATTCAGAATATAAACCCTATAAACCAGCTTCTTGGTACGTTGCAGGTGGTGAAGTGGCACCAAAAGGTTCTGAAAAGGGAAACAAATACTTTGATCCCAGTGCAGAGTCCTCGAGTACTGAAGGAAAATTATCTACTTCGTTAAAAGCGAAATGTGAATTCAATTCTACAGATTTGAAAGTATCATGCGAGGCACATCGAACATCCATGCAATCTACTCTCGAATGGAGTGAAAATCTATCAGGCACTGAAACTTCTGGTCAGAAAACAGGCATTTTCGAATTTTCGATTGAAGATCAAAATAGTTCAGAAGTAACAATAACTCTAGATGAATGCGTAAGCACTGCTTGTAAACACGCTGAAACGGTAATAGACCTATCATCTCGTTAAAAATAAATCCCATTTTAGCGTAACCAAATTCAATTGTATGCCGAAAGTTATCACATTATAATTGCTTCAACTAAATTGAGGGGAGACCAAAATGACAACAACTCGAATTACTGGAATATTATTTATAATTTCTGCCGTGACCCCACTACTTTTTTATTTAGGCCTGGGTCCTGAAGGTGCAGACATCATAGACATTACTATGACCGAAAAATTAGTTACCTGGATTATGTTAGGTTTACCTATAGCCTTCATGATGACTCTTGGAACTATGAAAGGTGGTCAGGGATATGAAATAGCAAAAGCCGGATTTCTCATAATGCTAATTTCACTGGCTGTTGGTATAGTTGCGGACTCCTTCAATGCAGTGGGAACAGCAGAAATGAATGCTAACGGTGATGCAGTTGGAACATTTGGATGGTCATCAATGATGATCGGACTTACACTGACTGGTATAGGCTATTTCCTACATAAGTCATTCCCCCAATGGGTATCAGGATTACTTGTAATAGTTGGAGTTTACGGCTTCATATTTTTAGGATTCCTGGGATCCAACGATGACATACCTGAAGCTGCAGAACTTCCTATGTGGCTTGGATTTACAGCTGTTTTACTTTTGTTGGGAATCTTTACATTAATTGGTAAAAAATCAGAATAATTTCTTTAAATATCTTCCACGGTAATTAGGAGAATAAGATAATGAATTTTTGGTTCATCAGTCTCACCACAAGACAGGTAATATCAATAATTATTGGGATCGCAATAGCAATTTTTGTTGTCTGGTATGTTATTGATGCGCTGGAGGGTTTTGATCCTAATTACCGTCCTGGAATGGATCAAGGAGGTAGTCGTGGCGAACCGAAAGAGTCATATGGAGCATTTGACCCTTCCAAGAAGAAGACCACCTCTGGACTATCTACGACTCTTGGTATTGCCTGTGAATATGATTCCGTATCAGAGTTAGTTTCTTGTTCTGCAAATAGAACTTCAGAAAAATCTTCTTTAACATGGCAAGAGGACAATACCGCCCAAACATCAGAAGAGGAAAATTTCGAATTTTCTGTTTCAGGTTCTGATAAAACTCAAATCAAGATTACATTAGAGGAATGTATTGGGACTGCGTGTAATGAAGTGACTGAGACTGTAAACATATCAAACTAAATCAAGCAGACATATATGAATTGTTACAGGGTGTTTTATGAACATCTTTTAGTGTGAATAATGTCTAAAAACCAACTTAAAAGAGCTGTCTCAATCCTAGGATTCATTTCTGTTTTGATGATTCTTGTACTTTTTATGATGTGGTCCCAACCAGAACACCCACAAAATGAAAAATGCTGCCCTCTGGCAATCAAATCAAATGAAAATGCCGATGCTCATTTTCAAAGGGGTTTAGGCAGTTATGCGGTAAGAGATTATGAACTGGCAATCGATGATTTTTCTGAAGCATTGGGAACTTTAATCGTTGAAAGTTCCATTTCAAATCCCGTTGCAGAAATCTATCTTAGAAGAGGAATGGCTTATCATCTTTTGGGAGCACTAAATTTAGCATTATCAGATTTTTCAGAAGTCATTAGGCTTAGTGAAAATGATATTCTAAGACTTGCAATATCTCATCACATGAAAGGTACTGTGCTATTCGATATGGCTAAGTATTCCGAGGCTGTAGATGAATTCTCAAAAGCTATTTCCGTCAACCCAAATGATGCATATCATTTTTCAAGGAGAGGTGACGCACATAGTTGGTTAGGAAATTATATTGAAGCCTTGTCAGACTACAATACTGCATTAAAAATCGAACCATCACTTGAGGTTTCGCTACAATACAAAATCCAAACCGTTAACTCTGCAATTTCTAATACCCAGTAACCAAAATCAAAAACCCTTTGATTTTTGAATTTCGTTGAACTGATATAAAAACTAAACTACCATACGATCACATATATCCTATTATCAACATTTAATGGAGTAGAACAAAATGAGTTTTGACTATATTGTTGTAGGAGCTGGGTCAGCAGGCTCCATTATTGCTTCCAGGTTGACTGAAGATTCAAATGTAAACGTTTTACTCGTGGAAGCTGGTAACGATTACGAAGATTTCGATTCATTGCCGGACGGTGTAAAAAATTCATATTTCAGTGCATCTGAGGACGTCCTAAGCAGCGAACATAACTGGGGATATGTCGCTAAAGGAACTCGGAAATACCTTGATATGCCTGTTCCAAGGGGCAAAGTGACTGGTGGTTCATCAGCCATCAACGCTCAAATCTTTCTACGTGGTGAAGCAGATGATTACGACAGATGGGCTAAATGGGGAAGTGACGAATGGAGCTATGAAAAATGTCTACCCTATTTCAGAAAACTAGAGACAGATACGGACTTTCCCGATGATTTTCATGGGACTGAAGGTCCTATTGTCGCAAGTAGATTTAAGCCTGAAGAGTGGACAAAAGAACAGGCTGCATTCAGACAAGCATGTTTGGACTACGGATTCCCAGAAGCTCCTGATCACAATAATCCCAATTCCACTGGTATTGGACCTTTGCCTCTTAACAGCACAATGGGCGTAAGGATTAGTACTGCTATGGGTCATTTAAACCAGGCTCGAGATCGGGATAACCTAACCATTATGCCCAATTCATTGATACGTAAGGTTATTTTCAATGGTAAAAAAGCTACAGGTGTGGAAGTCGAAAATAACAACGAAATAAAAATTTATGAAGCACCTGAAATTATTTTGAGTGCGGGTGCAGTGGCATCTCCTCAGATTTTATTGCTATCAGGAGTGGGTCCACAAGAACATCTAGAAGAAATGGGTATTCCAGTAGTACATTCTCTTCCAGGCGTAGGTAAGAATCTTCGAGATCATCCCGTAGTATTTTTAACATGGAACACAAAAGGTAAAGACCATGAGATTCCACCCGTAGGATTTCAATTCGCCTGTCGTTATACCGCAGAAGGATCAGACTTACGTAATGACATGATGATAGTTTTAGCTTCAGTGGGTATTGGACATGTTAGGGATACTGGTTTCACCGATGCTCCTGCTGGATTTACCATGATATGTCATTTATACCTTGCATTAAGCCAGGGGGAATTACATCTACAATCCACTGACCCTAAGGTACAACCGTTTTTAGATCACAACATGTTAGATCACGAGTTTGACCGAACCAGAGTCAGGGAACAGCTAAGGATTTCTTTAGAATTAGCAAAAACACCACAGATGAGCGAATTTCTGGGAGAATTAAGATCTCCAACCTGGAATGACCTTTCTTCAGACGAAAAAATGGATGACTGGATACTGAGAGAATCAACCACAGGTCATCACATTTCGGGAACATGCAAAATGGGCCCTTATGATGATGGCATGGCAGTTGTTAATCAATATGGAAGAGTTCACGGATTACAGGGAATAAGAGTGGCTGATGCCTCAATCATGCCTGATTGTATTAGAGCTAATACCAACGTGCCAACAATGATGATTGGTGAAAGAATGTCCGATTTAATTAAATCTTCGACTAATTAATAAATGGAGACGTAAACAATGAATGAATTTAAAACTGCCATTAGAAGTGCTATCGATGAATATTATAGTGATTTAAAAAAGGCTATCTCTGAATTAAAACCCTATGAACTTAAATGGCAACCTTCACTGGAATCTAATAGTATCAGTTGGCTACTTTGGCATATGGCCAGAGTAGAAGATTCCTGGGTTAATCGAACTATAAAAAATGGTCAACAGTTGTGGATTAGTGAAAAATGGCACGAAAAATTTAACATGCAACCAGAAGGATCTGGTTATGGGCAAAACCCTGAAGAAATACAATCATTTCCAGATTTACCAATACAAGTTTTGATCGACTACTATGACCAGGTTCATGATTCAGTAATCGAGTGTCTTGAAAATTCTACTCCAGAAGATTTGAACAAAGATTTCTCAACTGGAAATTACGGACCCCGAAAGGTCTCTTGGATATGGGGACATATCATAGTCGAAGAAAGTCAGCACCTGGGACAAATTGCATACATTAGAGGATTGATCAGAGGAATAAATCACTAACTAACTCCAGGCAATTAGATATCTAAACTTCCATCGTACGTTTAGTATGTTCTCGACCTATTTCTGCAACATCCTGCCTTTGTCCCGCAATAACTCTCGAGCCCGAATCAATAATCCCCTTGATATTCTCTGGAGTCCCTTGCTCTAAAAACCTAACTCCATTTTTATCACAGGCTTCCTTAACCCTAATTGCAGCCTCTATTAATCTTGGATCAGTTGGGGCACCTGGAACTCTTCTAATCTTCATAGACATAGACATATCTCCTGGTCCCATTTCCGCAAATCCAATCCCGGGCACACTCAGAATTTGCTCGCAACTATTTAAACCCTCGAGTGTTTCGATTTTCAGACCTAACAAAAGTTCTCCATCTGGATTTAATGGCCACGGATCAGCTTTTTCAATATAATCAAAGTGATCTTCAATTCCCCATTTTTCTTTTGCCTTGAATTCTGACCCCACTCCTCTGGTTCCATCCTTAAGCCCGTATCCAACACCAATTTCATTCATCTTATATCTGCATGATTCAACAAAAGCAGCAACAGCTTCGGGAGACGAAGCTTCACATAACAATATTCCATGAACGCCTCTGGCTAAAATTTGTCTAATCTGCCAGGAATTATATTTAATAATTTCAGGACTCTCTCCCTGAACAGGGAGCTCAACAATAATCGCAGGAGTAAGGTGGCCAGAATTAGTAGGACCACCTGCAACCAATCCATCCATGTACGACTCAAGACCAGTCATATCGAAACAACCATGCTCCATACCTATATTTATGTAGTCAGACCAGGTGCTTGAATCTTTTTTCCCTTGTTCAAAGGTCAGGTAATCTCTGTCGAAAACGTGCAATCCTGTGTAGTAGATCGGCTGATCATTTTCTAATAATTCTATAGCTCGATTTATTCTATTAGCCATGAAATCCTCAACTTATGTATTGTAGGGTTCTCCATTTTGTAAAGGTATTATAAAGTATTAAAAAATTGGAGGCGATTATGGATGATTCACAATTTGGAGATGTAGGTACCAAATTGATGTTCGAAAATGATTTGATTAGAGTCTGGAACTTTGAGTTGTCACCTGGGGAGTCAATTGGTTGGCACAGACACAATTCTGATTATTGCTACGTCGTTACCCAGGCGGGTCGATTAAGAGGAGAACATCATAACGCAGAAGACGACATCCTGGAGCTTTCAGTTGGAGAGGTTGTGATGGGCAAAAAAGGTGCGACACATAATCACACTAATATTGGGGATGAAAATTACAGCAATATTGTTATAGAAATTAAAAAAAATTAAATGTTTTTGAACGAAGAAAGAAGCAATAATGAACGACCTCTTGAATGATCCTAAAGAAATCGAATCAAGAATCCAATCTGTACTCAGGGATCTTGATGTGAACTACGAATGGATCGAAATAGATCCAGAATTTGCTGATACTGCTAATTTTTGTGAAAAATATGGCTTCCCTCTAGAAAAATCCGTTAACACAATTATTGTAGCCTCAAAAAGAGGCGAAAAAACCTACTCAGCTTCTGCCCTACTTGCAACAGACAGATTGGATGTAAATCATAAGGTCAAACAATTAATGAATGTTTCCAGATTATCCTTCGCAAATGCTGATGACACTATGGCATTAACAAACATGATTACAGGAGGAGTGACTCTGTTTGGATTACCAGATTCCATTCCAGTTTATATCGATTCAAAAATCCTAAGCTGTGACTACGTAATAATAGGAGGAGGAAGTAGATCAGGGAAAATTAAACTTCCGCCTAAAGAAATATTAAAGATACCTAGTGCACTTTCTGTAGACTCTTTATCTCTTTAACCAAAGACCGGATATTTTCTTGCTTTTATAGTATTATTATCGTGCAAAAGATCTAAAGGGCTTTCCAAATCCGCTTCCCTTCTTCCCGTACAAATCTCCCGAAGCCTGGATCAGGAAAATGTCCTGAGGAAACAATCGCGGAAGATTCCTCTAAAGAGTCAATCACCCTGTGTCGTGTTTCTCTGGCTAAATCTGGATCCACATCAAATCCTGGACTCCAGTCAGTATGATGTGCCTGAGCAGGACTATGAGCCACATCTCCAAGAATAATTCCGTTATTTCCATCTGATGAAACCATTATTGATATATGACCTGGTGTATGACCAGGTGTAGATACAGAATGCAACTCATTTGTAATTACAGATTCCCCTTCAATCAAGTCGATCACATCCAATTCTTTAAGTGGCAATACATAATTGTGGATATGTTCTGCAGACTCTAAAACTTCAGGGGATGTCCAATAATTAAAATCATCTTTTGATATAAGATACCGAGCATTAGGAAATGTGGGCTTCCCATTAGACATGTTCCACCCAACATGATCGGGATGTAAATGCGTAAGAACTACCAGTCCAACTTCATTTGGATCCACACCTTTAGCATTCATTTCATTTATTAATTGCCCGTCAGGACCATTAAGACCTGTATCAACAATAATTAATTGCCCTGCAGAATGAACAGCAGTAACCCCAAAACGTGGAGTCAAAAATCCATCACTATCTAAAAATTCTTTGTACTCTTCCCACTCAGTTTCTGTACTCTCTGGAAACACATCTGTTGGCTTCCCTGAACCATATCCATCAGTTAAGGTTATTAATTCTACTCTTCCAATAGAAATTGAATGTTTGGTCATGGTTTTCCTCCCAATTTTCATTGTTTTCATTGGTAACTTGATCACCTTACTAAATCACACAAAAAAATTACAGCCTGGAATAAATATTAATTTTGCAAACTGCCGCAAACACCTGTAAACTCCGTCGTAACAATTCTTAAGAGCAACCATTTTCTTCTTTGTAAACGTTGAGGTTTTATGAATTCAATACACCAAACCATCGATATCTCCAAAGTTTGGTCTGGGCACCCAGTATCTTTTGATCTAATCACCAAAGGTCAGCAACAATTTGTCGCATTCTACGATTCAGAACGCAGAATGACAGTCGGACAACGCGATATTAACGAGGAAATTTTTAAATTAGTCAGACTTGAAGGGATATGGCTTGAAGGACGAGAAAGACTTTCAACAGAAATTGGATGGGACAGCCACAACTATGTCACTATGGCTATAGATAAAAATGGTTATATTCACCTTTGCGGAAACATGCATGTTGATCCCTTAATCTATTTTCGTACAACCAAACCCCTTGATATCACGACATTTGAACGTATCGATTTCATGGTTGGAAAAAACGAAACACGTTGTACTTATCCTATCTTCCTGGAAGGGCCTAATGGTGAACTAATATTCAATTTCCGAGACGGCTCAAGTGGAAACGGGGTCGACTACTACAATTGTTATGATGAAAACTCCAAAAGTTGGTCCCGTCTCGTAGATCAGCCGATCTTAGATGGCATGGATCAAATGAACGCATATGCCAGAACACCCAAAATAGGACCAGATGGATACTATCACATGATTTGGATGTGGCGTGATACAGGAGGTTGCTCTACCAATCATGATATCTCATACGCTCGCAGTGCAGATCTCGTCAATTGGGAAGCTGGAAACGGAACCCCAATCAAGTTACCAATAACAATTGAAGACACATCAACAATTATTGATCCTTGCCCACCAGGAGGTGGACTAATAAACATGTGCCAATCTTTAGGATTTGATTCTAAAAAACGCCCTATTGTTAGTTATCACAAAAATGACTCAAACCCTTACACACAAGCCTACGCTGCTCGACTTGAAAACGGAGAGTGGAAAATTTATCAAATAAGCGACTGGAACTACCTTTGGGCCTTTGAAGGTCCTGGGTCCATTGCTGCAGAAATACAACTTGGTGGGGCTCAAATCCGATCTGAGGGGAATTTAGCCATGAGTTGGTGGCACATAAAAGAAGGTTCTGGAATGTGGAAATTGGATGAAAACACTATGAAAATTATTGGGGATTATCCCCAATCTATGCTAGACATACCAGAAGACTACCACCGAGCAGCACCAAATATCGCCAAAGAAATTTTTCAATCAGAATTGGATCATCACAATACAGAAATCAAAACACAATGGGGACGTGGAGACACAAATAATAAAAAGCATTTGCTAGTATGGGAAACTCTTCCTCACAACCGTGACCAATCAAAACAATCTGCCCCTCCTCCAAGCACATTAAAGCTACACATCTTTTAGGAAAATCAAAACACAATTCCATCATGAATTCATTTTTAAGGAGTTATTATGGGATCGAACTATCAGGAAGAAAGATCATCTGGTGTAAGAATCTCTGACGCATGGCATTACAGGGGTTTAAAAACAGTAATCTTAGAAAACAAATACATTAAGCTACTCATAATTTCGGACAAAGGGGCAGACATTTCAAGTTTCGTATATAAGCCCACAGACACGGAACTAATGTTTAAAACACCCTGGGGATTAAGAAATCCTGATAAAAGTGTCCCGGGTTCTGGGGATCCTGCTTCAGTATGGATGGACTATTATGAAGGAGGCTGGCAAACAGTAGTTCCTCATGGTGGATATCCAGGAAAATATTATGGTGCAGATTTTGGAATTCATGGTGATGTAAATTTGATTCCATGGGACACGAAAATCCTTCAGGATACAGCAGAAATTTGTGAAGTTGAATTCATCGGAAGGAGCCTTAGAAGCCCTTTTGAAGTTAAAAAAACCATCTCTTTAAGAGCTGAAGACAGCTTTATAGAACTCAATCAAGAAGTCACTAACTTCGCAGAAGAAGATTTAAAAATTGTGTGGTTGGAGCATATAGCAATAGGCGGGGATTTCTTGTCAGAAAATTGCACCCTTACAGTACCTAACTGCACTATACTTTCTCATCCAGTAGATGCAGATAAATCTTCTAAATTAAAACCAGGTTTTAAAGGCCCGTGGCCTTATGCAGAAATGAAAGATGGCTCAAAGAATGACTTCCGAAACATTCCTGGGAAAAATGACAGATCTCTAGACATGGCATACTTTTCTGAGTTATCAGATGGATGGTATGCGGTAACAAATAATGACCTAAATCTTACCTGGGGAGTAGAATTTCCAAAAAATTTGTTTCAGTACATTTGGTATTGGCGAAATTTTGGAGGAGGTTACGGATATCCGTGGTATGGAAGATGCTACAACGCTGGATTAGAACCTTGTACTAGTTGGGGAAATGAAGGTGTAGAACAAGCTGGAGATAATGGTACTTCTTATCCTGTAAAAGCTGGAAAAACAATAAATGCTGTAATTAAAGCAGGAATTATAAATAATTATTCCACCCAAACTCAGCAGAACCCTTTTAGTTAACAAATCGATACTCTATTTAAGGAAGGCACATGGAATACCATATTGAAAAAGTTGCATCTCCAAATGCGATTGTAGGTGAAGGACCCGTATGGAACTCAGAAGAGCAAAAGATATATTGGACTGACATACAAGGAGGAAAGTTATTTAAGTATGATCCAGAAAATGGGTCTAACCAAGTGATACACGATGGCTTCGAAGTAGGTGGATTTAGATTCAACGAATCTGGAGGTTTGATTCTAGGATCATGGGAAGGTATTTATCTTTGGAACTCGGATGAAGATTTTCAACTTTTAAGAAATGGGGAAATCGATGGAACAAAAGTAAATATCAGGGTAAATGATGCAACATCCGGACCTGATGGAAGTTTTTACTGTGGTACCGACGCAACTAATTGGAAAAACGATGTCGTTTTTAGAATCAATCCAGATAAATCCATAGATATCATTGATGAAGGAGTTAAGCTTTGCAATGGAATGGGTTTTTCTCCAGACGAGTCAACATTTTATAGCACTGATTCATTACGAAAAACCATTTTCCAATGGGATTATAAAAAATCTACCAAGTCCGTAAGCAACAAACGAGTTTTTGTTAATCTAAATGATAACTCAAGTGGAATAGTAGATGGAATGACAGTAGATTCAGAGGGTTATATTTGGTCGGCTATTTGGTTTAGTTCTAAAGTTATGAGATTTGACCCAGATGGGAAATTAGAGAGAGAAATACATTTTCCCGCTACTCAAACATCTTGCCCAATGTTTGGTGGAAAAGATCTTAATGAACTATATGTGACAACTGCCAATGCTGGAACAGGTCAACCTCCTAATGGAGAAGAACCAAATGGATATAATTCTTCTGCATACCGTGGTGGAGATCTTTTTAAAGTGAAATTGGATATTCAGGGCAAAAAAGAATACAAAACAAAATTTTGAGGAGATTCCTATGGGATTACTTGATGGAAAAAAAGTTCTTATTACAGGAGCTCGAAAAGGAATAGGAAGAGGAATAGCTATAACCTTAGCAAATGAAGGTGCAGATGTTGGAATCAATGATATTTTAGATGACGAGTATGCCAAAAAACTGTTGGAAATAGTTTCTAACAAAGGCGTGCATGGTACTTTCCATCAAGGTGATGTGAGTAGCATTGATGGAATAAACTCAGTTTTTGATTCCTTTATGGAACAACATAACCAAATTGATATATTAATAAATAATGCTATTTTCCCTGACCAACAAAGACCATTCTTCGAAACAGATGAAACCTACTGGGACAGGATGATGAATTTATCCTTAAAAGGATATTTTTTTGCTTCACAAAGAGCTGCAAAGGAAATGATATCAAGTGGTTCAGGTGGAAGAATAATTTGCTTATCAAGTGTTCACTCTTATGTCGCCATGCCAAATTGGACTGCATATGGTACTGCTAAGATGGCATTAAGAAGAATGGTCAAAGGAATAGCTTCAGATTTAGCTGGCAAAAATATTACTGCAAACTGTATTGCTCCTGGTGCAATTTCAAACAAACTACCTGAGCTTGAAGATGATTCAGTCGACGGACCACCTCATAACCCAGATGATTTTAAAAAATTTGTACCAGCTGGTAAGGGTGGATTGCCAAGTGATATAGCAAATGCAGTTTTATATTTATCATCGGATTTAGGCCAATATGTTAATGGTGAAACTATTTTGGTTGATGGGGGTATGATAGCTTTCCCAAAAATTCATGATTGAATTATATTTAACATTTAACTCTCAAATTGCAGAAATTCCACTAAGATATAAGCATGCGTAGAAACCTAATACTATTAATTCTGACTGCCTGGTTAGTCACAGTAATAATTTTGCTGATACTAATTTTCAGCAACCGTAACTCCACATCTGGAGAATCCCAATTGTCACTTGAAATCACGTGCGATCAATTCTTAGCAGAAAAACACATCACACAAAATATACGAATGCAATCTGGTGATTCATTGGGAGTTAGCCTATGTTCAAACGGCACGACGGGTTTTCAATGGGAACAACCAGCATATATAAGTGACGAACGTATTTTGAAGCAAACACTACACAAATTTGTTCCACCTGAAGGCAACAGTCTGGGATCAGCAGGAAAGGAAGAATGGGAAATTAATACACTGAAAAATGGAACTTCCATTGTAAAACTTCTATACAGCCGCCCATGGGAAGGTGGCGAAAAGAGCGAGTGGTCATTAACTTTGACAGTTGTTGTAGATTAGGCATCATAAACATTATATGTCTTGGTAAGAAAGTTTATTGCTGCCAAGTTAATCCAAACATAACTACTACTATCCCATAAAACATCATTACAAGAATAAGCCCGAAAACCACTAATACAACTCTAAACAACCATTTTTCGAACATATAAATTCCTTTTAATATAAATTCTAATCAGTATAAGCCCTTTTTATAACACAAATTGACTCGAACGCCTTCTTGTAACAAAAAAACCTAACAGGTCATATAACTCAATCTGAACAATTACCACGTAATTTCGAGCAAACTAATTATATCTCTAAAGACTGGCATATAGATTTAAATGAGATTTAATGAGATAATTGAAAAGAACTAACCTTTCACGTTGGTTCGACATAGGGCGGGATCGTATCCACATGCGAACCGCTCTTTCTATTATAGGAGAAATCTGTTGATTCCTGTTCTGCAATGCGCTCGTTGTAATGAATGGTTCATATACGAAGATACTATATGCGAAGATTGTGGCTTGGATTTATCTCCTTGTATTAAAGTTGCCAAATCCAAAAACCCATCTGTATCAAATTATATTAACAGGGCAAGATGGTTTTGGAATGCAGGTATTGGCCTAGGATTTGATTATAATCATCCCCTATCTAAAAAATTCCTCAATTTAGCATATGCGAAATCTAACGAAGATCTTTTATCAATTCATGACTTCTGCTACGGTTCATGCTATTTGTACGCTAAAAACAAAGATAACGCATCCATCTCACGAGAATGCAAACATGCAGCTCATATGTCAGCAGGTTTACATTTCATAAGAACCGCAGCTGACATAAGTCGTGAACCTTTAGAGATTGAAATTCAGGGGATACAGCTATTGAATCAACAGGGATTCTACATACCAGAAAATATACTCTTCGAAACAATCCTTACTACCAAAGTAAGGTCAATTAACTGATCCGTTCAAGAGCACAAATTATATTAGTATTCTTAAAAGATTTATCACTTTAAGATCCAAATCGATTAATAAGCCATCCTATGATAACTAAGCTACCAAGAATTAAAGCAGCTAAACGCCAAATTGACCACAGTCTCTTAATAATAAATTTCATT
>PBBT01000020.1 GCA_002717725.1 Chloroflexota bacterium | reverse complement strand
TGGGGCTGAAGAAGGTCCCAAGGGTCCGTCTGTTCGCCGGTGAAAGCGGCACGCGAGCTGGGTTCAGAACGTCGTGAGACAGTTCGGTCTCTATCCGTCGTGGGCGTAGGAAATTTGAGGAGAGCTTTCCCTAGTACGAGAGGACCAGGAAGGACAGACCTCTGGTGTACCGGTTGTTCCGCCAAGGGCATCGCCGGGTAGCCAAGTCTGGATGTGATAAGCGCTGAAAGCATCTAAGCGCGAAGCCAACTCCAAGATTAGATTTCCCATCCTGCTTAGCAGGAGTAAGGCCCCTTGAAGACTACAAGGTTGATAGGCCGCAGGTGTAAGTTCCGTAAGGAATTCAGCTGAGCGGTACTAATAGGCCGAGGACTTGACCCACTATCAAGTTTCATTTATCTAACAATTAATTTTCAGGATTCAGTTAAAAGGTATTTTCTCCGTTCTGGAGAATTCAATTAGCGAGCGGGGTGGAGCAGCGGCAGCTCGTTGGGCTCATAACCCAAAGGTCGCAGGTTCGAGTCCTGCCCCCGCAAGCCCAACCTCTTTTATAAGCCAGTAATCAATACTTTATTTTCCTATGTAACATGTCTTTTATATAAAAATTAAAGACATTGAAGAATTAAGGAAAGGTTGATTCACGAAATATCACGCATACAATGTGTTAATAGATTTTCAACTAGATGCTATCAAAGAGTGGTTTGTAACAGAAAAGACTATGATGAAAGCTTAAAACATGCATGACAAATCAAAGAGCCGCCAAAATTGGCGGCTCTTTGATTTGAATCTTTTTGAGAAGAAATCTATTTTTCAGCAATAGCCTTGAGAACAGCGCTTGGGTTCATTGGTAATGTATTCATCCGAACACCAATTGCATCGTATATAGCATTAGCAAGAGCAGCTAATGGGGGAACTATTGGAACTTCTCCCGCACCACGTAACCCATATGGATGCTCAGGATTCTCTTTTTCAACGATTATTGTGTCAAGCATTGGTAAATCCAATGAAGTAGGCATTCTATAATCTAACAAAGTAGCATTCATCATCTGCCCAGAATCACCCATATAATATTCTTCATTTAGAGCCCATCCAATTCCTTGAGCTACTCCACCCTGAATCTGCCCTTCAACGTAACTCGGGTGGATTGCTTTTCCTGCATCTTGAACAGCTGTATATCTCAAAACGGTAACTTTACCGGTCTCTGTATCGACTTCAACATCAACAACGTGTGTTCCATATGCAGGTCCTGCACCACGGCTATCAAGATTGGCTCTTCCATAAACTGGTCCACCTGTTTCAGCAGTTAGTGCGGCAAGCTCTTTGAAGCTTAACTTGAGTTCCGGATCAGAAGAATGATGAAACACTCCATCTACCAAGTCAACTTCATCTTCAGAAACATCCCAGTAAATTGCTGCGCGCCCAATCATTTGACTTTTTACATCTTGAGCAGCTTCATAAGATGCCCAACCAGTCTTAAACGTAACGCTACTGCCACCAGCCATCGAACTATACCCAATGGTATCAGTATCACCAATCTGTGGAATCACTTCATCAACCGGGATACCAAGTACTTCTGCAAACATCATTGCAGCTGCAGGTCTACTACCTCCAATATCAGTTGTCCCGATAGTTAGTCCAACCTTACCATCATAATTTACTGCCGCATGAGCACAGGCTATACCAGCCCCATTAGTCCAAAAACCAGATGCCACTCCTCTGCCTCTATTCGGACCTTCCAAAGAAGTTTGATAGTGATCAGAATCTTTTGCGGCTTGAGCTGTTTCTATCGCCCCTATTACAGGATTAACTATACCCGCAGCTCGCCTTGTACCTTCTTTAGCACCATTTTGAATCCTAAAGTCTATTGGATCAATACCTAGTTCATCTGCTAACTCATCCAATACTGTCTCTGAAGCAAATGCTGCGCCTGGCGCACCTGGTGCACGATAAGCTGCAGTTTTAGGCTTATTATTAACAATATCGTAAGCATCAATATCTACATTAGCAATATCATATGGCGAAAAAATACAGTTAGCAGCAGCATTTACAGGTGAGCCTGGGAATGCGCCTGCCTCATACAATAATTGTGCATATGCAGCAGTGATTGTGCCATCTTTTTTTGCACCAACTTTACACTTCATATAACTCCCGGAAGTTGGTCCGCTTGCCTCTAACACATCAGCTCTACTCATAGCCAACTTNACTGGAGCACCAGACTTTTTAGACAAAACAGCNGCAACAGGNTCTACATAAATAGTGGTTTTACCACCAAATCCGCCACCAATTTCCATAGGGACTACCTTNATTTNAGAAATAGGTATTCCCATTACTCCAGAAATTCTATCCCTAATTGGGAAATGACCCTGCGAGCTACACCAAACAGTCAATCGATCGTTAGANGTCGTCCACCAGGCTGTAGCAGCATGGGGTTCGATATATCCTTGATGTACCATTTCAGTACGATATTCTCTCTCAATTACTACATCAGCTTCTTCNAATCCTTTATCTATATTNCCTATAACCAATTTGCCATGTGCAGCAACATTGGGANGCTTAGACAAATCATCATCACCAGTGTTTCTATATTTTTCGTGTAATACTGGNGCATTTTCAGCTATAGCATCCTCAACATTAGTTACACAATCTAATACTTCATATTCAACATTGATTAAATCCAACGCNTCTTCAGCAACATGAAGACTCGTNGCTGCAACCGCAGCAACTGCATGCCCTTTGTAAAGAACTTTATCAGTAGCAAGGATGTTGTTTCTTGTATCATCCTGAGAATCATCCAACTCATCCCCNTGAATCATATCAGCAGCAAGAACCACCGCTTTAACATCAGGATGAGCTTCTGCAGCACTCGTGTCNATACTNATGATATTTGCNTGAGCATGAGGACTTCTCAAAATCTTTGCGTGCAATAAACCTGGTAAGTCAATATCATTACTGTACTGAGCCTTACCCGTAACCTTGTCATAACCATCATGNCTTACAGGCCTAGTACCTACGACATTAAATTCCTTATTCGANAGAACGACATTAGCCATANTTNTTAACCTCCACTNGCATTTATAAACAAAGCTTANTATTCAAATCACGTGCAATTGTATCACAATAAATACAGCTAAAACACTCNAAGAAAAAANCCGATTCTGTGGTATAATTGGGNCCAATATTAGTCAAGCAAAATTTATAGGAGACCACTCAAAATGGCGTCTATGATCGAACTAATTCAGAANGGAGGTGTTACATCACCTCAAGGATTCATTGCNGGTGGAGTTTATTCAGGTTTAAAAACTCAGGAATCAGACACTCTTGATCTTGGAATTCTAATNTCTGAGCATGAAGCAAATCTTGGNGCNGTATTCAGCAATAATAGTGTTTTGTCTCCGTCNGTAACTGTGAGCCGTTCAAGAGCCNCAANAGGAAAATCTANGGGNGTTGTTGCAAANAGNGGTTGTGCCAATTGCTGNGTAGGTTCTCANGGAGAACACGATGCNATTGAAATGACTACATTAGCTTCTCANCATTTAGGNCTTGGAGAAACTGATCTACTCNTATGTAGTACGGGAATGATTGGNGTTGAATTACCAATGGCCCTAATACGTCAAAANATTGGAAACATNACACCTCATAANGACGGNGGATCNGAATTNGCTAGATCAATAATGACTACTGATTCAGAGGAAAAACANCTTGCAGTTTCACTCGATATTGAAAACACTAAAGTAATTATTGGAGGATGTGCAAAAGGTGTAGGNATGATTCATCCGAANATGGCAACAATGCTNGCTTTCATNACAACTGATGCTGANATAGACCAAAAATTCCTTCAAGATNCTACTAAAAAAGCTGCAGATTTATCATTTAATATGATTAGTATCGATGGNGANCAAAGTACNAACGACACCATGCTTGTATTCGCTAANGGAGGATCTGGATCCGCAACAATTGACGAAAAATCTCCATATGCTGAGAATTTCCAAGAAGCATTAAANTANGTGTGTATCGAACTCGCAAAAAAGATGGTACGCGATGGGGAAGGNGCTAAAAGACTAATTGAAGTAATTGTTGACAATGCTNCATCATTGAAAGATGCTCAATTGGCCGCNCGTTCNGTATCAGATTCTATGCTTGTAAAAGCAATGGTCCATGGTAATGATCCAAACTGGGGNAGAGTAATGATGGCAGTNGGTAATAGCGGCGCAAAAATAGAAGAATCTAACCTAGATATTTTTATCAATGAAATCCATGTTGTGCACGAGGGNAAAGCAATTCCATATTCAATCGAAGCTGTTGTTAATGCAATGGATGTTCCAGATGTTTCAATAAGGATTAGCCTNAATACTGGAAATTTCAATGCGACAGCATGGGGTTGTGATCTAACTGAAGACTACGTAATTTTCAATTCTGCATACAGTACATAAATTTGAGCACTACAAATGTTTGAAAGTTCTAATCCAANATCCAAATCTANCCAGGATTTTTCACAAAAACTAANACCAGAACCAAATAGTTCTGAGAAAATTATTGTTGTGAAAATNGGAGGAAGTACCCTTGGNGCCCATGACACTACAATAAAAGACATNATCTCCTTAAATGAAAAAGGATTTAAGTGTGTGATTGTTCATGGAGGAGGGCAAACAATCACTTCTTGGATGGCCAAGCAAAACATTCGCCCAAAATTNGTTGACGGTTTGAGAATAACTGATGANGCTAGTCTAGAGATAGTTGTGGCAGTGNTAACTGGNCTAATTAACAAGAATTTGGTTGCAGAAATCGGTACATNTGGAGGCAATGCACTTGGTATAAGNGGAGCAGATTCAGGTTTATTGCAAGCAGAAATAACNCGNCCTGAACTTGGTTATGTAGGAACAATTANGCATGTTGATACCGATCCAATANTGACAATTTTAGACNCAGGGGCTATCCCTGTTATTGCCCCTGTGGCAATTCAATCAAACAGAATGAAATCATTAAATTCTAAACATCAGTTACTTAACGTAAANGCTGACACCGCAGCAGGGGAAATTGCNGCTGCTTTAAATGCTAAGCATATGATTTTTTTAACTGATGTNGCAGGTGTTCTTGATTCATCTCGAAGATTNATTCCTCGTTTAACNCTNCGCCAGGCAAAACAAATAATGCATTCAAGTGTGGTAGCCGGAGGAATGGTACCCAANATTGAAGCTTGTATTACATCAATCAAAGGCGGNGGGAAATCATTTATTGCAGACGGACGCAAACCAAATACCCTTCAANATATAATTGAGGGAAAGTCGNTTGGTACAAGAATAAATTAAAAATACAGGTNATGAATATGTTCTATCAATCAGGTGATCAAAACGATTCAAACAATTGGATCAATTCTCAAAGAGACAACGCNTTAAATTTCANTATTCCNAAATGGTTCATAATACTTNTATGCGTCCTAGNTGTCATATTCTTAGCATCNTTTGGTCGAAACATTTTCACAGACTGGATTTGGTTNCAGAATATTGGTTTTGAAGATACTTATTCAAAAATANTTGTTTCTAAAGTATTACTTTTTTTAATTGGATTTATTACTTTCANATTTTTTGCTTTTCCAANTGTNATTATTGCNAACAAAATTGCAAAGAAAGAATCGCAANCTTTCTCTACCAATGATCAACTATNTAGNGTNATTAATCGTTTAATTTTTTGGGGATCACTTTTANTTACATCCATATTTGGTGTAATTTTTGGAANTATATTGTCATCAAATTGGCTTCAATTCCTCAAAGTCNTTGACTCTAGTGACTTCAACAAACTCGANCCTATATATGNGCTTGACCTTGCCTTTTACATATTCCAACTACCAATTTTTTCATTAATTCAAAGTTGGTTGTTTGGATCAGCAATCGTGATTTTAATAATTTCTTTTGGAATCTTTTATCTATCTTACGTACTTCNCGCTCAAACATTCANAACNTCTGNATCATTAAGAATTCAAATTTCAATAATTGTTGGGATATTATTTNTTCTAATAGCTATAGGTCACTATATCGGTAGATGGGAANTACTTTTATCAACAGACGGTGCAATTTTCGGGGCTTCGTACACAGACATACATGCTANAAAACCTGCGTTGTTTATTCTGACGATTGTAGCTTCTGCTTGTGCAATCTTATCATTTGCTAATACTTTCTTAAAACAAGACTCATTACGACTTATTTTTGCCTGCATTGCATTGTGGGCTGTATTTTTAGTAATTCTTACAATTATTTGGCCACGAGTCATGCAACAATTCACAGTAACTCCTAACGAATTCAACAAGGAAGCTAGCTACATAGGTTTCAACATTGACCATACAAGAATTGGATTCGCTTTANATCGTATAGATGATGAGTTTTNTCCNGCTGNAAGTACGGTTACTTCAGATATCATCCAAAANAACTTCGANACCATCAATAATATTCGCCTTTGGGACTATCGNCCTTTAACTGACGTATATAAACAAATCCAACTAATTCGCACTTATTATGATTTCAAAGATGCTGATNTAGACAGATACACTTTAAATAATTCGTATAGACAAGTCATGTTAGCAGCCAGAGAAGTCGCTCCTGAAAAATTGTCAGAAGAAACACAAACCTGGCTTAACACAAAACTNATTTATACACACGGAATTGGCGCAGCTATCAGNCCTGCAACCGAATTCACTAAAGAAGGACGACCGGAATTTTTTGCACGTGACATCCCCCCCNACGGGAAAATAAATGTAGGGCTAGATCCNGAAAATGGAGAAATTGAATTTTCAGTTGANAATCCTAGAATATATTACGGTGAAAATACTTCTAATTACGTANTTGTTAATTCGAAAACTNCCGAACTAGATTACCAAACAAAATCGGACGATATAGTAAGAATAAATTATTTTGGAACTGGTGGAGTAAAATTAAATTCTTTTCTCAGGAAAGCAGTATATGCGTGGCAATTTGGAGACATCAANNTACTAATAAGTGGNGAGATTACAANCTCAAGCCGTCTTCAATATAGAAGGCTAATCCAAGAAAGAATTGGAACAGTAGCNCCATTTCTTCAATTAGACAAAGACCCTTATATTGTTGCTACAAGTGATCGTTTTTATTGGGTTCAAGATGCGTATACTACTACTGANAGAATGCCTTATTCTCAGCCTTNCCAAGGTCAAATAAACTATATNAGAAACAGTGTGAAAATNGTTGTTGATGCTTTCGATGGAANTCTATTTTTCTANATTGCTGACGANACTGATCCAATAATTCAAACATTTGACAAAATATTTCCTAACATGTTTTTACCTTTAGAAAAAATGCCTGCTGAATTAANANCCCATGTTAGATATCCTCAAGACTTCTTTTACATCCAATCATCTCAGTACNTAAAATATCATATGGATGATCCTCAAAATTTCTATAATAATGAAGACCTTTGGTCTATACCAAATGAAAAGTTCGCCCAGNAAGGCATACAGCCNGTAGAACCNTATTACGCAATAATGCGACTACCAAATGAANCANAAGAAGAATTTGTGTTATTACTACCATTTACACCAAATCAACGCCAAAATGCCATTGGATGGTTGGCTGCTAGAAGTGATGGCGAAAACTACGGCAAANTAGTTGCATATAATTTCCCTAAAGATCGTCAAATTGATGGACCTGAGCAAGTCGAAGCACGAATNGATAATGATCAAACCATCTCAGAGTGGTTCACCCTGAGATGCCAAGAGGGATCTACATGCATTAGAGGGAATTTACTTGTAATTCCANTAGGTGACAGTATCCTATATGCAGAACCTGTTTATATACAAGCAGAAGGAGTAAAATTCCCTGAACTTAAACGGGTCATTCTAGCTAGCGGAGAAAAAGTTGTTATGGAANACTCACTTTCTGAAGCAATTGAATCTCTTACCGGATTAACTACNTCCACCAATCAAAACACAAATATTAACAAGNCTNNAGAATCAAATTTGAATCCAGTAAATATTACATTAGAAGAAATAAAGTCTTTTACAAATCAAATNAAAACCCAAATCNGTGATCTAGAAAAAGCAATTGAAAAGCTGAAAAAACTTACAGGAGAATAAAATGCCTACAGATTGGAAATCTAAAGAAAGCCAATACTATATGTTTCTGGTACGACGTCAACCAATGGTTATAGAACGTGGTGAAGGAACTCGTGTATGGGACACTGATGGAAAAGAATACTTAGATTTCACTTCAGGGTGGGCTGTAAACAATATTGGTCACTCTAATCCTGTTATGGCAGAAGCCATATCGAATCAAGCAAAAACACTTCTGCAAACTTCTAATCAATTCTATACAATTCCTCAACTAAAGTTGGCAGAAATTCTTGTNGAAAACAGTTGCTTAGACAAGATATTTATTTGCAATAGTGGTGCAGAAGCAAACGAAGGTGCAATCAAATTAGCAAAAAAATATGGAAAGAANAACAAAGATGGTGCTCATGAAATCATCACAGCATTGAATTCATTCCACGGCAGAACTATGATGAATGTAGCTGCTACTGGACAACCACATTACCAAGAACTTTTCACACCAATCCCTACTGGTTTTACACATGTCGAATATAATGACATTGAAGCTATCAAAAAAGCTACTACTAAGAATACAGTTGCTGTAATGCTTGAACCTGTGCAAGGTGAAGGAGGGGTTAATGTACCATCTGAAAATTACCTCTCAGATGTACGCGCATGGTGTGATCAAAATGACATGCTACTCATTCTGGATGAAGTCCAAACTGGGTTTGGNCGTTTAGGTTCACTTTTTGGATATCAACAATTTAATATCGAACCAGATATTATGACTCTCGCAAAAGGATTAGGTGGTGGTGTACCAATCGGAGCATTTTTAGCAAAGGATTCTGCATGTGCTTTTGAACCTGGTGATCACGGATCAACATTTGGAGGAAATGCTCTAACAACTGCAGCGGCGCATGCATCTTGCAAATATATAATAGATAACGACATACCATCCGAAGCTAAAATTAAAGGTGACCACTTACAGGCTGGATTGCTAAAGCTTNTGGACTCAATTAGTATCATTACTGATGTTAGAGGAATGGGGCTTTTATGGGCTGTTGAATTTGCAGATGAAATTACTCCAAAGGTAATTGAAAATGCTAACAACCTGGGATTGCTTATGAATCCAACAAGACCNAATCTCATTAGATTAATGCCACCTCTAACAGTTTCNATCAATGAACTTGATGAAGCATTAAATAGATTANAATCAGCTATTCAAATGGCTACTAAATAATTTTTAGGTTATTAAATGAATTGGGAAGAATTACAACAAAGTGGCGCAACCGAGATTGCTGGGGCTGTATCTGGTGGATTAGATAGTTGCACAGTCGCNAATTGGCTTAAAAACAAAGGATTCAAAGTACATTGTTTTACTGTTGACTTAGGTCAGCCCGATGAAGAAAATTTGGACGCCGTAACTAATAGGATGATAGATTGTGGAGCACACAAAGCTGATATTCTGCCAGGTTTAGAAAAACTTGCTGAAGCAGGATTAAAGGTTTTGCAATCACAGGCTAGATATGAAGGTGGATATTGGAACACTACAGGAATCGCCAGGCCAGTTACTGTTGAAGTAATTCTTGATCAAATGAAAACTCGCAATCTGAATGTGCTTTTTCATGGAGCAACAGGAAGAGGTAATGACCAAGTAAGATTTCAGCTAGTCTCGAANACACTTGAGCCATCAGTAACTGTTTACGCCCCCTGGCGTGACAGAGATTTTCTCAATCAATTCCCTGGGAGAAAGGAAATGATTGACTATTGCCAAGAGAATAACCTACCNATAAGACCTGCTTCTGAATCCAGATATTCTACTGATGCGAACCTACTAGGATTAACTCATGAAGCAGGAGATCTTGAAGATGTGACCTTATCCCCAGATTTTGTAGAACCAGGTATGGGNTCATGGCCTTGGGATGCACCTGATGTAAATGAATTTATTTCCATTGAATGGCTTAANGGAAGACCTATTTCTATCAATTCTGAAAAAATGGATTTAGTTTCAATTTTCAAAAATGCTAACTTGATCGCTGGTAAGAATGGGATTGGAATCGGGACTCATGTCATAGAAAATCGATTCGTCGGAGTTAAATCTCGGGGNATTTATGAATCTCCAGGTATGGAATTACTTGGTAATTCATTTGAGTATCTAATGCAATTTATTCTAGATCGNAGAGCCCGNGAATTCTATGATTNAATATCCAAGACTATTAGCAATCAAATTTACNAAGGATATTGGTTTGACTTGGCAACTACTTCAGCATTACATGCTCTAGAACCAATCATTTCTCTAGCAACCGGTACAATCACTTTGAAATTACACAAAGGCAATGTTTTTTTTGACAGCGCAGAAGATACGGAGTCAAAAATGCCTCACTCACTTTACTCTGATGATTCATCAATGGAAGCACAAGGTTCTTATGATCACGTAGACGCTGAAGGGTTTTTAAACATATTGGGTGTTTCTTCAAAAAATGTTGGCAGAAAACAATTCCCTCACCTAAATAGGTAAACCATCATGCCTCAATATTCTACAAATATTGATACCCAAATTATAAATCTAATTCGCACCTTTGTTGATGACAAAGTTTTACCAATTGCTGACAAATATGACTCAGAAGATATTTATCCTTTCGAGTTAGTAGATGACATGGCTAATTTAGGTCTGTTTGGAATCACTATTCCTGAAAAATATGGTGGCTTAGGTTTTAGTCATTCCTCTCTTGCCAAAATCTTTGAAGAACTGAGCAAAGGGTGGATGAGTCTTGCAGGAGTAATAGGAACTCACCATATTTTAGCTGAAATTGTGTCAAATTTCGGAGATGAAGTTCAGAAAAAATCCTTCCTTCCAAGATTGGCTAAAGGTGATTTAAGAGGAGGGTTAGCGCTCACGGAATCTTCTTCAGGAACGGATGTACAAAACATTTCAACTAAGGCAGAAAAGGATGGTGAAGAGTACGTTATTAATGGTTCCAAAATGTTCATATCTAATGGACAAAATGGTAACGCATTTGCAGTTCTAGCTAGAACAAAACCAAAATCTGACGAACCACTACACAGAGGATTAAGCTGCTTTATCGTTGAAAAACCAGCACATGGTTTAAAAGTTGCTCAAAAATTGGATAAATTAGGTTATAGAGGAATCGATACGTGCGAGTTGTTATTTGAAAATGTCAGAGTGCCTGCAGAAAACCTGATCGGGAATATTGAAGGCGTTGGATTTAAACAAGTAATGAGTGGACTAGAGTCTGGCCGAATCAATGTTGCGGCACGAGCGGTTGGAGTTGCAACTGCCGCCTTTAATTCGGCAATAAAATATGCTCAAAAAAGAGAAACTTTCGGAAAACCGATTGCGGATCATCAGGGAATCCAATTCATGCTTGCTGACATGGCCACAAAAATCGAAGCCGCAAGATTATTAACTTACGAAGCAGCTAAGAAAAAAGATTTAGGTGAGCGAGTTGATCTATCTGCGGGGATGGCAAAACTATTCGCTAGTGAAATGTGCGGAGAGGTAGCAATGGATGCTATGAGAATTCATGGCGGATATGGCTATATCAAAGGATTACCGATTGAGCGTTTTTATAGAGAAGCACCTTTAATGATCATTGGAGAGGGAACTAATGAAATTCAAAAACTTGTGATAGCACGTAGACTATTAGATAACTATAATATTAATTTATAATACAAAGGTACAAATCACAATGATTCATGATGCATCAAAAGATTCGAGAAAATTTTTCGAAGATTTTTCCAGTGGCGACATTTTTAAACATTGGCCGGGGAAAACAATCACTGAAATGGATAACCACATGTTTTCTCTAATGACTATGAATCACAATCCTTTACACATTGATCATAACTACATGAATAGTCATGAACACAAACAACCTCTGGTTAATGGTTTACTTACGATTAGCATAGTAGTTGGAATGAGCGTTGCTGACTTATCGATTGACGCAGTGGCGAATCTTGGATATGAAAATATACGACACAACGCACCCGTTTTTCATGGTGACACAATATATGCTGAGAGCAAAATATTAGATACACGTGAATCACAATCAAAAATTGATCGTGGAATAGTACACTTGGAAACCTGTGCTTATAATCAGAATGAAGAACTAGTTCTGACTCTGCAAAGAAGCTTTTTATCAAGAAAGAGGGTCAACTGATCTATGAAAAAAGTAAATAGTGAATATACAGTATCTGTTAACTTTGACCAACGATTATATGAACAAGATATCACCGGTTCTATAGCCCACGTCGAAATGCTAGCAAAACAACAAATAATTTCAGATTCTGACTCTAAGCAAATAGTTTCGGGATTATTACAGATACGTGACGAAATAGAATCTGAAAGTTTCAAATGGGATTTCCAACTTGAAGATTTGCACATGAACATCGAAAACAGACTTCACGAAATCATTGGGCCTGTCGCAGGCAAAATGCATACAGCCAGATCTAGAAACGATCAAGTTTCACTTGATTTGAGAATGTATGTCAAGGAATCAATCACGAAAATCCATGACAAAATCTCCCGTCTTCAAATGGTATTGATACAACTAGCAGAATTAAACTTAGATACAATCATACCTGGGTATACACACCTTCAACAAGCCCAACCAGTTTTATTTTCACATCACATGCTTGCTTACTTTGAAATGTTAACTAGAGACGACTTAAGGTTTAAACACGCATATGCTGCTGCTGATGTTTTGCCATTAGGTAGTGGTGCTCTAGCAGGCGTACCTTATCCTATAAATCGTGAAATAGTTGCAAAAAAATTAGGATTTTCAAGAATTTCACAAAATAGTATGGATGCTGTTTCAGATCGTGACTTCCTCATAGATTTCCTTTCATCTTCTTCGATCCTCATGATGCATTTATCAAGATTTTCAGAGGAAATAATTATTTGGTCATCAACTGAATTTGGATTTCTGGAATTATCTGAAGATTTTTCAACTGGAAGTAGCATAATGCCCCAAAAAAGAAATCCAGATTTTGCAGAACTAGCTCGTGGAAAGACGGGCAGAGTTTTTGGATCTCTTTTTGGATTACTCACAGTACTAAAGGGATTACCGCTAACTTACAATCGAGATTTACAAGAAGACAAAGAAGGATTCTTTGATACCTTAGATACAATAAACGCGACACTCGAAATATTCATTGGTATGATTGGATCTATTAAGGTAAAACCAAATCAAATGCGTAATACGGCATTGAAAGGTCAACTTCTAGCCACTGATTATGCAGACTATCTTGTAGGAAAAGGCTTACCATTTCGTGAAGCTTACGAGATTATAAACAAATTATCATCTTATGCAATTAAAAACGAAAAGGATTTCTCAGAAATTTCCTTAAAAGAACTAAAAAAATTTTCCGCAAAATTTGATCAAGATATAAATGAAATATCCCTAGAATCATCCATTGAAAACAGGAATGTTTTTGGGGGAACCTCTCAACAGCAAGTTAAAAAAGCTTTAGCTACAGCTAAAGCACAATTGAAAGAAAATAATTAATGCAAAACCCTTCTGACAAATTTACTGTCAAGATCGCTCCTAGCATACTTTCAGCTGACTTCAGTAATTTAGGTAATGATGTTGCAGTTACTGCTGAATCCGGAGCAGACTTATTCCATCTCGATGTGATGGATGGTTATTTCGTGCCCAATCTAACTTTTGGGCCTCAAATGATCAAGGCTCTAAGACCTTATACATCTCTTGATTTTGAAGTGCATTTAATGATTCATGAACCCATAAGATATATATCTGAATTTGCTAACGCAGGAGCAGACACTCTATTAATACATTATGAATCCTGTGAAGATATCCAACAGACCCTGCAAACTGTTTTAAATCATAACATGAATGCCGGAATAGTCTTAAATCCCAACACACCTTCAGGTGTATTACCTGATGTTTTGGAATTAGTATCTCAAGTATTGATCATGACAGTAGAACCTGGATTTGGTGGACAAGGATTCATTGAATCCATGATACCTAAAATTAATGAATCTCGAAAATTAATTGACTCATACATGTCAAAAACTCAGAAATCAACTGTAAACATTGACTTAGAAGTAGATGGTGGAATAAATCTCGAGACCGCAATTAAAGCAGTTAAAGCAGGCGCAAATATAATTGTTGCAGGATCTGCAATATACAACGACACTAAAACTATTAAACAATCAATTTCTGATATCAGAAATTCAATCACTAGATAGCCAAAAAATCATGCTAATTATGTCAATAGAAACCAGTTGCGATGAAACAGCAGCTGCAGTAATCGAAAATGGTCAAATTATCCATTCAAATGTAGTAGCATCTCAAGCTGAAATGCATTCAAAATTTGGAGGGATAATTCCTGAAATGGCTGCTAGGGAACATATGATCAATTTAATCCCAGTAATTGATCAAGCATTAAAAATTTCTGGCGCAACACTTAAGGACATCGATGCAATTGGAGTAACAAATGGACCAGGATTGGCTGGTTCTTTACTCGTGGGTGTAAATACTGCCAAGGGTATAGCGTTCCCAAAGAATATTCCAATTCAGGGTATAAACCACCTTGAAGGGCACATTTACGCTTCATGGCTAGAAGAAAACAATCCAGACANTGAATTTGGATTTCCAATATTATGTCTAATTGCCTCTGGCGGTCATTCAGATCTCGTATTAATGAATAATCACCAAGAATTCAAATTAATTGCAAGAACTCGAGATGACGCAGCTGGCGAAGCATTTGATAAAGGTGCNCGAATTTTGGGATTACCTTACCCGGGAGGACCTTCGATCCAAAAAGCAGCCGAAGATGGATGTGGCGAAAATTTCCACCTNCCCCGTCCAAAAATTAACAATTCCTTAGATTTTAGNTTCAGTGGATTGAAAACCGCCCTAATTCGAGAAGTTCAACAGTTAAAAAATTTAACCCATCAAAATAAGAATGATTTGGCATATTCTTTCCAAGAAGCAATCACAGATACTTTAATAAGAAATACGCTANAAGCTGCTGAAATGCATAATGTGAAAGGAATACTAATAGTNGGTGGTGTTGCAGCCAATCAAAGATTACGTGAAGAAATCAAAAATCGAGCCCAGCTACCTTTAATGATTCCTAAGGTAAAATTCTGTACCGATAATGCTGCAATGATTGGTGCAGCAGCATTTTATAGAATGCAAAATAATATTGTCCATGAGTGGNATATGGATGTAATCCCNAACTTAAGTCTTTAACTCTTAGGCAAATATTGGGTCAAATGCCGCATTCTGGAAAATTGTTGTTCACCTTTTTTAATCATGAAAAATCGATTAATAAACTGATGAGCTTCAAAATTCAATAATCTGTGACTAAATGAACATCTGAATTTTTGACTTTTGGAATGAAACTCGAGATATTTTTCCCCAGGATTTGAAATTCTATCAAATAATAGTACTGCCCCCAAAGAAAGTACGATTATTGCTGACAACCAGCTAAATAAAANACTNTCAATCACCAAAAACAGCATTACTGAAACAATTNCTGAAAATATTACCCAAAGAAATGNTGTAGATCCAGAGGATTCAAATCCTACATTAACAAATTCTATATCTTCAATTTGAGCGAATTTGGTTTGTAATTCTCCATCTTTATTACTTAAAAAAATCACACGCGAGTCTGTAAGTAATAAAGTCGGACTTTGCGAAAATCCAGAACCCCTTTTTTGAATCTGAAGCTTACAATCAATACTTTCTTTTTCATTTAGCACTGATGAATATTGTGCAGTTTCTACTGACTCGGTTAACATAAATTTACTTCCTNAAAATCATTAGTGGAAAACTCTCCCAGAATCTACCACCAATGTTTGTCCTGTAATTGTATCAGNAGCGAATANAGAAACAACCTGTTTTGCAATATCTTCCTTNTCTGCAGCCTTCTCAAGAATTGATGCTACCCTAGCTTTTTCCTGATATTCAACANCCAAATTTGCGGTTGCACGAGTACCTTCCAAATACCCCGGTGCAATACAATTTACTAGAATGTCTGGAGCAAGTGCTACGGCCATACACTTAGTCAAGTGAATTAAACCNGCTTTAGATACCGCATAAGGAATAGAAGAGCCTGTAGGGCTTAAACCAGCAACACTAGAGATATTTATTATNCTCCCTCCGTTCATTTTCATAACAGAAGAAACCGCTTTAGTTAGTAACATTGGTCCAGTCAAATTGGTAGCCAAAATTTTTTCCCATTCATCTAAAGTNAGAGACTCAATATCCTNGAATGGAATCCAAACATTATATGCGGCATCATTAACTAAAAAATCTACTCTGCCAAAAGTTTCTTTTACCGAAGCAACTAAATCATTGATATCCTTCTCACTTGTCAAATCACACTGAAATGCTTTTGATTTTACATAATCTGCAGATAATTCNGAGGAAAACTCCTCAGCTTCAATTTTACTTTTTGCGTAAACAATTGCTACATTGACTCCCTCTTTAGCCAAGTACTCTGAAATAACTCTACCTAATCCTCCATTACCACCGGTTACTATTGCTGTTTTTCCTATTAATTCCATATAATTCTCTCCAAGGGTGAATAAACGATCTCTACCAATTATACTGTAATAATGTTCAAAAAATATGACAATTTAAGNAACAAATTATTTGCTAAATTCTATGATTCTCTCAACACATTGGTTGAATGGAGGCTAAAAGATCTGAGGATAGAAATATGTGATCAAGCCATCGGAGACGTACTTGAAATAGGTGGCGGAACTGGAGCAAACTTAAAATATTTTTCCCGATTTTCATCATTAACATTTTTAGAACCAAATCCATTCATGNCCGAAATNCTTTCGAATCATGCCAAAAAACTTAACCGTGAAATCGAAATTATTAGCGCTGAAGGNGAATCAATACCATTCCCAGACTCAAGTTTTGATACTGTANTCACTTCACTAACTTTATGCATGGTGAATAATGTAGATCAAGTAATGAATGAAATANTTAGAGTCTTGAAACCNGGGGGGAAATTCATTTTCTATGAACATGTAGTAGACAAGAGANCGACTCATAAATTCTTTCAAACCTTATTAAATCCTATTTGGAAATACCTTACTACTGGATGCAATCTCACAAGGGACATTGAAAAAGTGATACATTCTACTGGATTTCAAACTGTTGAAATTAAATCTTTCCAATTAACAATAATTTTCCCAATTTCTTTACCAAATATTATTGGGAATGCAACAAAATCCATCAAAAGTTAATATATAGCCAAATTCATTACATTTAGACTAGAATACATCCTAAATTAAGAATGGATAACGATGAGCAATCTTCCCGCAATAGCAGTAGATATTGGAGGCACAAATACACGTGTNGCTGTGGTAGATNCTNATGCAAAAATTTCTAATCGTGTCAATATCGAAACAATGGCACACCTTGGAAAAGACTCATCAATATCACGAATTCTAAACACTATAGAATCAGTTATAACANAAGTAGGCCGGGAAAATATTGCTGGAGTCGGTATTTGTATGCCNGGGCCAATGGATCCCATAACAAGCGAACTTTATGACCCTCCAAATTTACCAGGATGGGATGGAGTAATAATCAAACCAATATTTCAGGATTTTTTNAAAATCCAAGTAAATTTTGATAATGATGCAAATATTGCAGCAATGGGAGAGCTAAAATTTGGAGCCGGTAAGAATCTTAAAAGTGTAATCTACATTACNTTAGGCACTGGAATTGGTTGCGGAATTGCAATTAACGGACGAATGTATGGTGGAAGATTTGGATATGCGGGAGAACTNGGACACACNACAATAGATAGAAATGGTCCCAAATGTAATTGTGGGAATATAGGATGCTTAGAAGTCCTNGCAAGTGGAACTGCAATGGCGAGAATTGCTCGGGAAAGACTTAATCAAGGAGAAGCATCTGAACTNTCACAACTTCATAATTCTGATCATAATCTTGTCTCTGCAGCAGAAGTTGCTCAATCNGCGAGGAATGGTGACAAACTTTCATTAGAAATANTAGAAGAAATCGGTACAAACTTGGGAATCGGAATAGTAAACACTCTACATATTTTTGACCCTGAAATTGTGATNATTGGAGGAGGTATGGCAGAAAGTATGGATTTACTAAAACCTTCAATAGAAAAAGAAATAAATGCGCACGCAATTCGAAGCATCCGAATTAACACACCTCCTATAGTAACAGCTGCTTTAGGCGAAGACGCTAGCATATTAGGTGCAGCATCATTAATTTTCGAAAACCATTAAATCTTATCTAGATCATCCTGTTCACGCATTTATCACCTATAGATAATCCTTGTAATCAACCTGCATATCCAATGGAGCTTCATCAAAATCCATAGCCTGTATAGCTATGTTTATAGCAGAAAGTAAATCATCGTCCACATCTTCATCAGATTCATGTAGTTCATCTACAAATTGTAAAATTGCACCTCGAGCAATT
Source organism: Chloroflexota bacterium (assembly GCA_002717725.1). Next base: position 72,290 of record PBBT01000020.1, on the reverse strand, counting down.
TCATTACCTAGTATGCCCAATGATTGAACTGCAGCAATTTGAATATCCACATCTTCATCGGACAAATATTTGATTAACCAATTCGAATATTCTCCATCACCAAGCATACCTACAGACTTGATTGAAGAAATTGTAATAGTAGGATAAACATCATCCAAATCTGAAAGTATCAATGACAACCAAATTGGATTTGAAGTTACACCCATAGCTGTTATAGCGCTGGATTTTACACTAATATTTTCACTAAAAAACGCATCCTTAATCAATACGTCAATATCTTCACCATCAAAATATCCAATCATTTCAAGTGCCTTGTAACGTAGCGACTCATCAACATGCGTATCCCCAGAAAGTATGTTTAATAATGTGAATTTCAAGCTGTCCAAATATCTCTTAGGATATGGAACCGATCGAGATCTGTCTAAAAATCTTTCCAAACAATTTGCCGAAGCAAGTCTTACATTCTGAGAGTTATCCTTCGAAATAAACGAAGTGAAAACAGGAATCAAACTTCTGTCTTCATGTTCCCATAATCCATCTATCGCTTTAAGTCTAATCTCCTCGGATTCATGTAATAACATTGATTTAAAAACTGTTGAATAATCAAAACTAATATTTGTATCAGCAAGTATTTTTAAGCGCGATAGAATACTAACTAAACTTGAATCATCCATTAAATCCCATACTGATTTAACTTCTTCAAACTCTAATATGTCTATTCCCGAAAGGATCGACAAATCTGTGTCTTCTATATAATCGTCATCCCAGCGAATTTCTTTAATTGTTCTTTCAGAATTCATTGACCACCGAAAAAGTTAGTTAACCTATTAAATCTACACTGTTCATACTTGGTCATGGTAAAATCTTCGTACAGTTAAACAGTGCAAATAAATACTGTCAAGGAAGGTATTATGAAACACGTAATCGTTTATAGAAACAAAGAAAGATATGCCGGTTGGCCGGCAAATTATGGGATCTGGAATTGGGGAGATGAAATCGTTACCGGATTTACTTTGACTTACCATGATAACCAAGGTGGTTTTCACTACCGAGACAAAGACAAAACCACTGAAACAATACAATCTAGGAGTCTTGATGGAGGAATGACTTGGACTAATTCACCAGCACCTCTTATCGCGCCTGGAAATATCGGTTTAGCATCAGATGAACACATGAATCTAGATTTAGGTCCAGTTGCAAATAGAGTCAACGCTCCAAAGCCATTCAATGGTTCAATTGATACTACAGCACCCGATTTCGCACTTTTATGTTCCCGAAACGCTCTAAAAGCTGGGGCATCTTCATGGTTTTATATTTCAAAAGATAGATGCCATCATTGGGATGGTCCCTATACACTACCAATGTTCAACCAACTTGGTATTGCAGCCCGAACAGACTATTTAACATATGGACCACAAAACCCAAACAAACTTACGTTACTACTTTCATCAACTAAACCAGATGGTGACCAAGGGAGAGTATTTTGTGCTCAATCCACAGACGGAGGTCAAAATTTTATTTTCAAATCTTGGTTACGAGAAAACCCAGACGGCCTCGACATCATGCCATCATCCGTAAAACTTGATTCTGGAAGTATTATTACTGCAGTTAGGTGCCGTAATACCATTCAAAATCATTGTTGGATAGATCTAATAAGAAGTGATGATGATGGAGCGAACTGGCATTATGTATCTACGGCAGTGTCTGAAACTGGGATTGCAGGAAATCCCCCAGCAATGCTAAAACTTCCGGACAATAGGATCGCCCTAATGTATGGATATCGATCTTATAATAGCTTCAACAGTTATTTTAACGACCCTCAATCAGGGATTCACTGTGTGATAAGTGAAGACGAAGGGGAAACATGGAACAGGAAGGTCACCCTTCGCGAAGATGCCGGTAATCAAGACATAGGATACCCAAGAGCTATTGTAAGAAAAGATGGTCAAATCGTCGTTGTATATTACTACAACGACTCCACTGAAGGAGAAAGATATATTGCTGCAACTATTTGGAAACCCTAATAAATAAGCATGCCCAGAAGAAAACATTCCCAACTGTCGGCCACAGAAGTCATGTCATATCTTGAGAAAGATTATGGTACTCCAAAATGGGAACTAAGATATGACCCCACATTTGAGTTAATTTACACCATTCTATCCCAACATACTTCAGATATTAATTCAGAACGTGCATTTAAAAGCTTGGTACGCAAATTCAAAACTGTTGAAGCCATATCCAACGCTGATGAAAATGAAATTGAAATTGCAATTAGAATGGGTGGACTATCAAAAATTAAAGCACCAAGGATCAAACACGTATTGAATCAAATTTATTCAGAATTAAAATCATTCGACCTATGGTTTCTTAAAGAAATGCCCATGAAAGAGGCAAAGGAATGGCTAAAAAACCTCCCAGGAATTGGACCTAAAACTGCCGCTATAATACTTTGTTTTTCCTTGGGGATGCCTGCAATGCCAGTAGATACTCATATTTTTAGGGTTTCAAAAAGATTGGGATTGATTGGAGAAAAAGTGAATGCAGACGCAGCTCACGACATTTTGGAACCTATGGTGGACCCAAGTGATGTATTCGCATTCCACATGCAATTAATACAACATGGTCGAGCAATCTGTAAAGCAAAAAATCCTAAATGTTCATCGTGCGTTATTGCAGAAAAATGTCCTAGTTCCAAGAATTAGTTTTACCCGATCACCACAATTTCATTGAGTCCATAAGAATTTGGTGAATATCATCACTATTAACTAATCTTGGAGACAAGTCTACAACACGCTTCTGAGGAAGAGTCCCATTCACTAAAGAATACAAATCAGATTCTGTATATCCAACTGCTTCAAGACCATTTGGAACTCCTATTTGACGAATAATATTTATTATTGATTGCGCCAATGCTTCTCCAGCATCTTCATATGACAATCCTTCAGTATCAAAACCCATAGCAGATGCAGCTTCCAAATGTCTTTGTGGATCAGCAAATGCTGTATATCGAAAGACCGCAGGAGCAGTTAAAATTACAGAAATTCCGTGAGGAATTAAAGGAGAATCCTCAGGATAACCATCCACAATGAAATCTTTAACCATGCCTGAAATTGGATAGGACATACCATGCGGTAAATGACATCCTGCATTTCCAAATCCAATCCCTGCAAAAGTAGCAGCGAGAATCATTTGTGTACGTGCATGATGATTTAAAGGATTTTGCACTGCCTCAACAATATTTTTACCAACCATTTCAACAGCCTTAATTGACCATACATCACTAATAGGATTTGAACCTTGATATGTTGGTCTCATATCAATTGTGTCGGGTGAATGCCTTTGTTGGTATGGCAAAGCAGTATAAGATTCCAATCCATGGCAAAGAACATCCAATCCACTCGAAGCCACAACCATTCCAGGTAGAGTTTTTGTATGCAAAGGATCTACTAAACCCATCACAGGCCTAAGAGCACGACTAGAAATCCCTGTTTTGGCTTTCATTTCCAAAAAGTCAAATATTGAAACACCTGTAGTTTCACTACCAGTTCCTGAAGTAGTAGGAATTGCAAATAATGGTTTTAAAGGACCAGGTACTGGAACGGCTTTTCCAATAGGAGCATTCACATATTCCAAAAAATCAGCAGGATATGTAGCATACAAGTTTGCTGCTTTAGCAGTATCAATACTTGAGCCTCCTCCTACAGCAACATACCCATCAAATTTTCCGTCAATAGCAAATCGTATGGCTTCTTTAAACGATTCGTCAGTTGGTTCTACTCTGACTTTATCGAAAACTTTTACTTTAATTGACTCTTTTTGAATCGACAATATCGCCTGATCTACCGATTGATGTTTTGACATGACTGGATCAGTAACTAACATGACATTAGTTACCCCCAACCGAGTCAATTCAAAACCTAACTCTTGAGTAACGCCAGGTCCAAATTTCACACTGGAAGTGTCCATTGTAACTATAGTTTCATTTTTCCCTTCAAGCATAAAAGCACCTTTCCAACATATTGATACTTTAAGTCTATTGATAGGAAATCTCTTCGTCAATCCAATCTTAATAACTCAAAATATCTTGTCGAAGTTTTTGACGAAGATTATACTTATATACTAATAGGAGAAAATAATGAAAGTAGGAATAATCAACGTTACTGGATATGCTGGGGCTGAAACAGCACGTATCATTCAACAGCATCCAGAATTCGAAATTACTTCAATTACAGGACGAAGTGCAGCTGGCAAACAACTTGGGGAAATCTTCCCGCACTTAGAATCAGTGAACCTAAGAATAACTGAAGAAATCGATGGGAGTCCTGACTTGATCATTTCTGCACTCCCACATGCCGCAAGTGCTCAAAGTATTGAACCATTCATAAGTGGTGGTTTTAAAACTTTGGATCTTAGCGCAGATTTCAGATTAAAAGACATTCCAACATATGAAGAATGGTACAAAGTTGAACACCCTAATCCAAATCTTATTAATCAATCAGTGTATGGCCTACCTGAATTACATCTAAAAGAAATTTCAGCTAGTAATTTAATTGCAGTCCCTGGCTGTTATCCAACCTCCAGTATTTTAGGTTTGGCGCCAGCAGTTGAATCTGGAATCATTACTTCAGACATAATAATTGATGCTAAATCAGGTGTTTCAGGCGGAGGTAGAAGTTTGTCCTTATCAAATCACTACTCTGAAGTAAATGAAAATGTCATGGCATATTCGTTAGATGGTCACCGTCATTTACCTGAAATTTCTCAAGAATTAAATCAACTACAAGAGAAACAAAGTAAACCTCTAAATATTACTTTTCTAACACACTTGGTACCAATGACNCGTGGAATAATGTCTTCATGTTATGNCCCATTAAAAGAAACAATCTCTGGCAAAAAAGATATTANAAAAATCGTNAATGAAATATACCAAGATTTCTACTCAAATTCCCCTTTCANCAAAATCGTTGAATCTCCACCTATGACTAAACAGACTCTTGGAAGTAACANATGTCTGNTATATCCAACTGTTGACTTACGCACTAACCGCCTAATAGTGATAAGCTGTATTGATAACCTCATAAAAGGAACTGCTGGTCAAGCTGTACAAAGTATGAATATAATGTGTGGNTNTGAAGAGACAACAGGCTTAACAAACCTAGCTATATATCCATAACTTGCANAAATAAATTGTGGCCCCATCGTCTAGAGGCCTAGGACAACGCCCTTTCAAGGCGTAAACACGGATTCGAATTCCGTTGGGGCCACTCCCATAGTTGCAATTCCAATTTGACAATATTATTGTCGAAATTTATTATTCAAAGCATATCTAGAATTTATGTTTTGAGGCATTGTAATGGTAGAAACAGCTAAACTAATCAAGAAGCCAGATCTAGAAAGTCGAATCCAAGCAATAAAAGAAGATGGATTCACATATTTCCCAGGATCTCTAACTCCAAAAGAAGTAACTGAACTTAAAAATGCAATGGATGNAATGGTCCCAGTAGAAGAAAGTTTCAACCGGAACTATACTGCTAAAAGAGAAGGCTTTATAAATAGACACATAAATAATGCTTTCAACCATAATCCNATTTTCTTAAAATTCCTTGATAGACCGGATGTGATTGAACTAGCTGAAGCACTTCATGGAAAAGATTGTCATATCATCGGAATGACTGCTTGGGTGACAGGACCTGGCCGACCCGANCAACAACTTCATTGTGATTGGCTACCTGTACAATTACCTGAAGATATCCTNTCGGATCCTCGAGTCGATCTGCCTGTTTGGGTCACTACTACACATTATTATCTTAATGATCTCTATGAAGATTTGGGGCCAACAAAGTTTATCCCCGGATCTCACAAATCTGGTCGCACTCCTAACGGGGACACAGAATGGAATGGAATCGGTGAACAAAGCATTATGTGTAATGCTGGAGACGCACTAACTTTTCGTTGCGAGGTATGGCATAGGGGTACATCTAACAAGAGTGATGAAACAAGATATTTGCTGCAAGTTCACTACGCNAATAGAATGATCACTCAAAAATTCCCACCATATTTAAATAAATTTCAGTTCAATTCAGCTATTCTTGCTCAATGTAACGAAAGACAACTAAGGNTGTTAGGTNATCACAAAGGAAGCAACTACGATTAAAAAAAGTCCCATAACTACCAGTAAAAACTTTTAACTCACAGTAGCTGACAATTCTTTTTTAACCAAGTCCCAATCAATTTCATACCCAAGTCCTGGTTTGTCTGGTGCGTGAACAAAACCTTCCGAGTCCACTTGAATATCTTCTACCAAACCAAACTGATTGGCACCAGTACAAGGNAAAACTTCATAAAATTCACAATTAGGAACTGCCATCGTTACATGAAGATTAGCAACATTGTTTAGAGAATTTCCACCATGGTGAATCTCACAATTCATATTGAATCCTTCAGCAAGATTACACAGTCTCACTAGTGGTGTAATCCCGCCTGTCACAGCAACATCACCTCTTAAAAAGTGAGTGGCATTTTGAGTAATCCATGTAGCCATTCCATAGAATCTTCCTGGAGCAAATTCTGTAGACATTATAGGAATATCAAGTTTAGAAGTTAATTTNACATAATTATATATGTCCTCTTCAACAAGNGGATCTTCGTACCAATAAAACCCTAAACTTTCTANAGCTCTACCTACCCTCAATGCGTTCTCATATCTATACGCCCACATGGAATCTAACATCAATTTCATATCATCACCGACTGCATCTCTTACTGCTTCAGAGATCTCAATATCATAAGATGGATCTCCATGTGGATGTATTTTATGAGCTTGCCATCCTAAATTCTTGAAATGCAGCGCTTCTTCAGCATATTCTTCTTTAGTAGGATGAAAAGCGGTACTAGAATATGCTGGAACCTTATCTTTACAAGTTCCTAGTAGTCTATGAATTGGCAAATTAGCTTTTTTACCATTGATATCCCATAAACAAATGTCAATCGCTCCAATAACATANGTTGAAACCGACCGATTTTGTTTCCACATTTCCCACCAAATTTTCCCAATATCTTGAGGNTCTCGACCCATAATTATTGGTTTAATAAACTGAATTAATCCCTTTACAAAGTGATCAGCACCCATTCTAGAATTCCCCAAAAATGCATGCCCATTAATACCCTCATCAGTCGAAACTGTGACAATACCCAATTGACTCATAGCCCTAGCCTTAAATGTAACCCCCGAATCTACACCAGTTCCCCATGGTTCAGATTTCCAATTGAACAATTCTACTTTTACATCAGTGATTTTCATAATTAATCCTTTCAATACNCCAAATCTNATATATGCATCACCCTCCACCCACTGCACGAACAATTTCAATCCTGTCAAGATCTTTCAGAATTACTGTATTATATNCTTCGCGGCGCAATACTTCTCCATTATATGCCACAGCAATATAATCGGAATTTATCGACAAAGATTCAATATAATCCATCAATGTAATTGAATCTTCTAAAAAAATTTTCCCACCATTAATTGTTACTTCAATCATTTCAATCCAAACTAATTATTTAACAGACGATGAAAATTTCTGGCTACCTTTTCAGGGTCCTTACTATTACTAAACGACCTAATCATTGCTACCCCATTTGCTCCAGCTTTGATGCACTCACCAACATTNTCCTTAGTAATACCACCTATTGCGATGATTGGAATATCTATCTTGTCCTTAAGAGAAGTAAGGAAATNTAACCCATTAGGTTCAACATCTTTATGAGTNTCAGATTTAAAAACAGTTCCACCTAATAAAAAATCCGCTCCTTCATTTTGAGATTGAATGGCCGATTCTAAAGAATGGATTGAACGTCCAATCATTANTCTGTCACCCCAAATCTTACGCGTATCCTGAACAGAAAAACTTGATTCTTTAAGCTGAACACCATCAGCATCAGATGCAATTGCAATATCAACCCTATCATTTACAAAAAATAATGCTTTATCTAGTGTAATNGACCGAATTTGAAGCGCTAAATAATACAATTCTGATGAAGACTTTTTACTGTTTCGCAAATGGACCATATTAACTCCGCCTCGGACAGATTTGGAAATTCGGTCCAATAAACCCTGATCACTCTCACACGAAGAATCATCAGTAATCATACATATGGAGGGCAAATGTATTCGCCCCATAACATTAATCCTTTTTAGAAGAAATCAATCCTTCAGTGGGGCTACTAGCTTGACCTGAGTTTTGNTTGGGAATCCTACCTGCCATGTACGCTTTACGNCCAGCTAAAACTCCATCTTTGAAGGCATCTCCCATCATCACAGGATCTGCTGCTTGAGCAATGGCACTATTTACTAAAACCGCGTCAGCACCCATTTCCAGAGCAAGGGATGCATCAGATGGAACACCAAGCCCNGCATCCACAATTACTGGGANATTAGACTCTTTAATTATCGTAGTAATTTCTTCAAAAGTCTGAATGCCATTCCCNGATCCAATAGCNGAACCTAAAGGCATAACAGTAGCACAACCAGCTTCTTCTAAATTCATAGCNAAAATAGGATCAGCNTGTATATATGGCAATACTACAAATCCCTCGGCAATTAATTCCACTGCAGCCTTGTAAGTNCCTATCGGATCTGGCAAAAGGTAATCTGGGTGAGGAACAACTTCCAACTTAATCCAATTGGTTTTAGTAATTTCCCTCGCAAGTTTAGCAGTCAATATAGCCTCTTCGGCATTACGACATCCNGCAGTATTTGGCAAAATTGTGTACTTATCCCAATCAAAATAATCTAGGACTGTTTTTTCTCTAGGATTACTTAAATCTAATCTACGAATAGCTAAAGTCAGGATCTCAGCACCTGAAGCTTCAATAGAATTCACCATATCTTCATTATTGCTATATCTCCCTGTTCCGAGCATTAATCTGGAAGAAAACGTTTTCCCTGCAATTACTAATTTGTCATCCATTGATCTATTCCTCTAAAAACCCAAATCCCTTTCGGATTTTTTTGTAATACGATATAAAGAGTAANGTATTTACATTACTACAACAAAATTGATCGTATCAAATTTTTAAGGGCGAGCCAAACATGACNAACATTCGTCACTTCACTGCGACTGGATTTATAATTCACAANGACCACGTTCTTCTACATTGGCATAAAAAAGTAAAGGAATGGCTCCCCCCTGGAGGACATATTGAGCCCAATGAAGATCCAATGCAAGCAGTGATCAGAGAAATATACGAAGAGACCAATCTAAATGTTACTGTTGTCCCTACACATCCATCAATTCAATTTGATTATCCAGAACAAGTACATGCTCCCGTTACCATAATGATTGAAGATATTGANGATCCTATTGATGGATTTCATCAACACATTGATATGATTTATTTCTGCAGAATTTCTAACGACAAGAACTCCATTCCAGAAGGATGGATATGGATTTCAAAAGATGAAATATCAAACAGGAAATCAATCTCCAATGGAAAAGATATCGCTAAACCACCACCAAATGACGTCACNTTACTAGCGTTGCAAGCCTTTGAAATAATCAAAAATGACAATGCATATTGTTAATGAATATATGCTAGCATTCACTAATATTAATTATGGGAGGTAGACATTTGCAAAAACATGAGATTGCAGTAATAAGAGGTGATGGCATAGGTATAGAAGTTGTAGAAGAAGGATTAAANGTACTTAATGCTATTGGCGCAAAACATGAAATTCAATGGGATTTTACAGAATATCCATGGGGCTCTGATTATTATTTTAAACACAATGCAATGATGCCTACCGATGGTCTANACGAACTGAAAAGTAAAGAAGCAATTTTTTTAGGAGCAGTAGGGCATCCCGAAATTCAAGATCATATTACATTAAACGGTTTACTATTGCCTATTCGTAGGACCTTTGATCAATATGTATGTGAACGCCCGAACATTNTATTTCCTGGAATTACTTCACCATTATCANATAAGAAAGCATATGAAATTGATATGGTAGTNATAAGAGAAAACACAGAAGGAGAATATGCGAACGTTGGCGGATTTTTGTATAGCGGATTCCCTGAAGAAGTAAGCGTTCAAGCAGGCATTTTCACTAAAAGAGGTTGTGAACGTGTCATCAGGTATGCTTTTGAGTTAGCTCGTAGAAGAAATAAAAAGAACCATGTGACTTCTATAACCAAATCNAATGCACAAGGATACGGAATGGTCCTTTGGGATAACACATTTTCTGAGGTGGCAAGTCAATATNCTGATATTTCTACAAACTCACTTTTAATTGACGCTGCGTGTATGGATTTCATCAGAAAGCCCGAATCATTTGATGTGGTTGTAGGAAGTAATTTGTTTGGGGATATTCTTACTGACATTGCTGCAATCATTACTGGAAGTATGGGGCTTGCATCAAGCGCAAATTTGAATCCATCTGGCGAATTCCCCTCAATGTTTGAACCAACCCATGGAAGTGCTCCAGACATTTCAGGAAAAGGAGTAGCAAATCCAATGGCTCAGATCTTAACCGCGGCTATGATGGTAAGACATCTTGGACACGACAAACTAGCAACAGAAATTGAAAAATCTGTACTTAAAGTCCTATCTGATGGTGAAATTGTTACACCAGATCTTGGAGGAGATGCCAGCACTTCTGAAGTTGGAAACGCGATAATTAACAATTTAGACAAAATGTAAGATAATTGAATTAAATTTTTAAGAATGGAGAAAATATATGCCTTCAATAAACCTTTCTGATGCGGAAAAAATCATATCCGGTGCTCGACAAAAGATGTCCGAAAAGAATTTAAAAATGAGTATTTCTGTTGTAGATCCAAGAGGNGATCTTATTGCTATGATTCGCGAGGATGGCTCATCTTGGAGAACTCCNATGATATCCCATGGAAAAGCTGTAGCTTCAGCTTGTTTTGGCTTGCCNAGTGTTCAACTTGAAGAACGTGCTTCATCGCCAATTTTTAATGCTTTCACCACCATTCAGAATGGTAATTTTATTATGGGCCAAGGTGCCCTTCCAATATTTAAGAATGGCGAATTANTNGGCGCAGTCGGAGCCAGTGGAGGTTTACCNCAAGAAGATGAAGACGTAGTACAGGCAGGAATTGACTCTGCTGGATTAAAAACTTCAGCCTAAATTATTTATCACGGAGACAAATAATGTCAGTAATTAGGCGATCTGAAAAGGTATTTAACCACCTACTAATTGAATCGAAATGGCAAAATATTTGGNCTGAAAANCAAATATATAATATTCGTGAAGATTCCAAACTTCCNAAATGGTATGAACTCACCATGTACCCTTATCCATCNGGAGATCTACATGTAGGCCATTGGTATGCAATGTCTCCTGCTGATGCTCATGCAAGATTTAAACGTATGAATGGGTTCAATGTGCTACACCCAATGGGCTTTGATGCATTCGGCCTTCCTGCGGAAAATGCCGCNATCAGTCGTGGGATTCACCCATACAAATGGACAATGGACAATATTTCCAACATGCGCCGTCAACTTAAATCTATGGGTAGTATGTATGACTGGGATAGAGAAATCGTTACCTGTGAACCAAGTTATTATCAATGGAATCAATGGTTTTTTCTTCAACTTTTCAAAAAGGGCCTTGCTTATAGAGACTTCGCCCCNGCTAATTGGTGCCCAGGGTGCAATACTGTTTTGGCAAATGAACAAGTCCTNACTGATGGTACATGTGAAAGATGTGATTCTCTTGTAGAACGAAGAGAATTAAATCAATGGTTTTTCAAAATCACAAATTACGCAGAAGAACTNTTAAATCATTCTGAAATAGATTGGCCAAACAAAATTAATGTGATGCAAACTAATTGGATAGGTAAAAGTACTGGTACCGAAATAAATTTTGACATTTCTGAATANAATCTCGAAACAACAGAATTAACAGCTTTCACCACTCGAATTGATACTGTTTTTGGTGTTACATTTGTGGTTCTNGCCCCAGAGCACCCAATAGTNCAAAAAATTACAACTCCTGAAAACTTAGAAGAAGTCAATGAATACATTAACAANGCTAGGCATCAATCAGAAATCGANAGACTTTCGACTGAAAAAGTCAAAACAGGTGTTTTTACCGGTTCTTTTTGTATAAATCCTATGAATGGGGAAAAAGTTCCATTGCTCGTTGGAGACTACGTATTAATGACTTACGGCACTGGTGTTGTAATGGGAGTTCCAGCACATGACCAAAGAGATTTTGAGTTTGCGCAGAAATACCAGTTGCCAATTCGTGTAGTTGTTGCACCAAAAGAGTGGAAAGGTGAAAACCTAGACAAAGCCTATACAGCCCCAGGAATGCAANTCAATTCAATGCAATTCGATGGTATGAATAACCAAGAAGGTATAGAAAAAATATCTGATTATATTGAAGAAAATTCACTAGGTCAAAGAACCGTAAACTACAGAATGCGAGACTGGTTAATTTCTCGCCAAAGATATTGGGGTACTCCTATCCCCATTATTTATTGTGAAGAATGTGGTACTTTNCCTGTTCCTGAGACAGATTTNCCNGTTGTACTCCCAGAGGATGCTGAATTCAGACCTACNGGAGAATCACCTCTCAAATTCCACGCTGACTTTTTGAATGTAAACTGCCCAGAATGTGGAAAACCATCGCAAAGAGAAACAGATACTATGGATACATTCGTTGATTCATCATGGTATTTTCTAAGGTTTACAAATCCAGATTTTTCTGACGGTCCATTCGACCCACAAAATCAATCCGATTGGGGAATGGTTGATCAGTACACAGGTGGAGCAGAACATGCTGTAATGCATCTTCTTTATTCTCGTTTTTTCGTTAAAGCATTAAGAGATATGGGGATAGTTAAAGCGAACGAACCTTTCAACAGATTATTCAATCAAGGAATTATTCTAGGACAAGATCATGAAAAAATGAGTAAATCTAGGGGAAATGTAGTATCTCCAGATGATTATGTAAATGAATTCGGTGCTGATACAGTAAGATGTTTCCTAATGTTCTTAGGACCTTGGGATCAAGGAGGGANTTGGAGTGATGAAGGAATAAATGGAATGTCACGCTGGTTAAATAGGTTATGGGATATTTGTAATAGGGATTCAGCGTTATTAAATGAATCCGACTCTCAACCAAATGACCAAAAGCAAATTCAACGTATCACTCACAAAACTATTCGAAGAGTCACTGAAGATCTTGTTAAGTTCAAATTCAATACAGCCCTAGCCGCTCTGATGGAACTAACAAACGAACTCAACAAGTATTGGGAATCAAAAACCATATCATCTGATGATTGGAATTTCTGCACAAAAAATTTAATTTTAATGCTAGCTCCAATGGCTCCTCACGTTTCTGAGGAATTATGGCAAAAACACAACCATGAATTCAGTGTTCATACCCAATCTTGGCCCACCTGGGATGATGAAATAGCCGCTGATGAAATCTTTACAATGGTTGTTCAAATCAACGGAAAAGTTCGAGATAAAATTGTAGTGCCTGTTTCTATTGAGGAAGATGAAGCTCATAAAACAGCACTATCAAGTCCAAAAATCTCTGCACATCTAGAAAATTCNACATTACGACGANTTATCTATATACCTGGGAAACTAGTAAATATCGTAGCTAACTAACAAGTCGATCTAANCCAAACATATCGATGTCATAATCTAGTCTTTGGTTTTCAACCATCGAAGCCAGAATTTCTCCTACTACACTACAATATTTAAAACCATGACCTGAAAAACCTGCCGCTACATATACGTTAGATAATTGAGGCAATCTATCAATTATAAAATGCTCGTCGGGNCTATTTGTAAACATACATACTTTCGCNTGAATCATTNCATTATCNGCCATNGGGAAATACTTNGAAACACATCTTCTAAGNNCCTCTTCATCAGTAGNAGTAACTACAGATCTATCAAGGTTATCGGGATCAACTTTTTCATATAGNTGATGATACANTCCTATCTTNAATCCAGGNATATCATGTTGTGGNAAACCATAATATCTACCTTCNGGNACCAATAAATTGAAAACTGGGAAATTNTCAGGATTGAATTCNTTNGTNGAACCNACATCAAACCAACCCATTACTTGTCTTTCAGGGACAACTTTTGACTCAAAATCCGGCAATAGTTTACCGGTCCATGCTCCAGAAGTGAAAACCAGATTCTCGGTTTCATATTCTCCACNNTTGGTCCTAACAATTACAGTTTTAGAATTAACAACTTCCCAAGAAATCACACGTTCACCAGTATGTAATTCAGCACCCATNTCGCAAGCCATATCTACAAATGAAGTAATACATTTTTCGGGTTCCAAAAACCCTCCTGCTGGTTGAAAAACTGACATCATCTCTGNATCCAATTGATATCCNGGAAACNTTGAAGAAATTTCTCGTCCATTCAACACATCATANGGCAAATTATGCANTTCACATGATTCTTTAGANCCTTTAAAAACAATGCTTTCTNCGGGGCCAATATCTATNGATCCTGTAGTATGGAGCAATTTNGTATTCGATAATTGTTCAAGATCACTCCATAGTTCATAACCTCTTTTCATAATTGGTACATATGANGGATGTTCATAATATGCTANTCTTATAATTCTTGTAGAACCATGAGACGAACCATTTTCATGAGCAANATCAAATTGCTCNATCCCTAATACATTTTTTCCTCTTCGTCTGAGTTCNTATAAAGTNGCACTACCCATCCCACCAATTCCGACTACTATACAATCATATTTAGTCATCAATTCCCCTGTTAATATTGATATACATAAAACTGAACCATATCATATAATACTTTAAGAATATTAATTNTTGGAGAGTTGAATGAATTACACAATAACTGTGCTTCCTGGTGATGGAATTGGACCCGAAGTAATTACTGAAGCCGTAAAAGTATTGAATGCTGTTGGAGACAAATTTGGTCACATNTTTACTCCTCAATCTGGTCCTGTAGGAGGGAATGCAATAGATAATTTTGGAACCCCTCTGCCTGAAGAAACAAAGAAACTGTGCGANAACACCGATGGAATATTNTTTGGGGCTGTTGGCGGACCGAAATGGGATGACCCACAGGCAACAACTCGTCCTGAAGATGGAATTTTAGCTATTCGGAAAAATCTAGGATTGTTTGCAAATCTTAGACCCGTCAAAATCTATCCACAATTAATCAATTCTAGCCCANTCAAACCAGAAATTTTGCAAAATGTAGATATGCTTATAATCAGAGAACTCACTGGTGGACTTTATTTTGCTGAGCCTAAAAAACGGTGGGAAGAAGATTCTGAAAGAAAAGCTGTAGACACNCTTCTATACTCAGAACATGAAATTGAACGTGTTGTAAAAGTGGCATTTGAATTAGCAAAATCAAGAAAACAACATGTNACATCCGTAGATAAAGCAAATGTACTTGAGTCGAGTAGACTTTGGCGTGAAGTAACCATTGAAGTATCAAAACAATATCCTGAAATAGAATTAGACCATCTNTTGGTAGATAATGCTTCAATGCAAATNATTAGAGAACCTTCTAGATTCGATGTAATTGTGGCTGAAAANACTTTTGGTGATATTTTGACNGANGAAGCCTCAATTTTNTCAGGCTCAATGGGAATGCTACCAAGTGCAAGCCTTGCAGGNACTCCTGGAAGTTCTAAAACAAATGTAAATCTTTTTGAACCGATNCATGGCAGCGCTCCAGACATAGCGGGGCAGGGGATAGCAAATCCGCTTGGAACCATTCTTAGCATGGCATTAATGCTTCGTTATTCTCTAAACCTTCATGAAGAAGCGAATGCAGTTGAAAGAGCTGTGGAAGGTGTATTGTCTGAGGGATTCAGAACAACCGACATTGCATCAGACGGAGGAGAAATTNTTGCTACTGAACGAATGGGAGACCTAATCGCTGGAAACGTATAGCAGCAAATCTAACTGTTTGAAATAGTACTCCAATCTAAACTGTCAACTAAATCTAAGTTTTTCGAAATGGATTGTAATTGAATCCAAGTAGAATCTTCTATATAAATTCCATTAGCTTTATTTTTCACAATATTTTTTGACTCAATCTCTCCAGGATATAAAACTTCATCAACACCTTCACGCGGACTAGAACTTTTAAGATATTCTGCAAATTCTGTAACCTGTGATTTAAACTGCTTTAAAGGTAAAAATGCTTCTACATTAAATACTGCCATAAAACAACCATCATTATGTCTTCCAGAAGGCTCATGTCCAAAACCCAAACCAGTCAAAATTCCAGAAAAAATCTCAATAATTACTGATAATCCATAGCCTTTATGACCTTCATTNCCACCTAATGGAAGCAAAACCCCACCTTCTTTTANNGANGAAGGATCNGTTGATGGANTCCCGTCATTANCTAATATCCATCCTTCCGGAACTTCNTNACCCCTTGCNGCTGCAAGATTTAATTTNCCTGCAGCAGCTGCACTCGTTGCCATATCNACGAATAATGGACCNTCTAAATNACTTGGCATTGCAAAACATATNGGATTGGTACCAAGCCTTGCCTCAGTACCTCCGAATGGCGCAACTGTTTTTGCAGATCTTCCCGAATCGGCTGTCATCANACCTATCATCCCTGCNCTAGANGCCATAGTTGGGTAACTTGCTACTCGNCCTACATGACTTTGTCTGAAAACTGTAGTAGCGGCTACATTGTGAGTTTTTGCTTTTTCAATAGTTATTTCCATTGCTCTTTTAGACACTAAGTACCCAAACCCCCAATTACCATCAATTACAGTGGTAGTCTCAGATGATTTAATAATTTCAAATGGAGCACCTGGCACAATATGNCCCATTTTTATTCGTTCGAGATATGTTGGTATCTGAATAATTCCATGAGAATCATGTCCTGCNAAATTGGCATCAATACAATGTTCAGAAACCACTCTAGCTTCTTCATTTGAAGCNCCAGNAGATTTAAGTAAATTAAAACTAATACTAAATAATATTTCTTCACTTACNCTNGGCATNAATTCTCCAATATCTATTCATCAGCCCAATCTGATGCTCTTGAAACCGCTATTTTCCATTTNGAATACAAATCTTCACGCTCATCAATAGTTATTCNTGGTTCAAAAACCACATCGCTCCTCCATCGATTCGCAACTTCTTCNATTGACCCCCAAAATCCTACAGNTATGCCAGCCATATTAGCAGCGCCCAAACCAGTAGATTGNATAATCGATGATCTTTCAATAGGCACCCCAAGTATATCTGCTTGCATCTGCATCAGTAATCTGTTTTCAGATCCACCACCATCTACTCGNAACGTTGNAATCTTTTGACCAAAATCCTTTTGCATNGACTCTAGNACATCTCTCGATTGAAATGCAATCGATTCCAAAGTTGCTCTTGAAATATGTCCACTATTACTACCTCGGGTTAATCCGAATATTGAACCCCTAGCATACATGTCCCANTATGGTGCACCTAAACCAGAAAATGCNGGAACTACAAACACACCTCCATTNGTTGAAACAGAAGATGCCAAAGTTTCTACATCTTCTATCTCTTCNATAATACCCAAACCATCTTTAAGCCATTGAACGGCGGCNCCTGTAGAAAAAATACTTCCTTCTAGAGCATAAGTGATTTCGGAATCTATTNCCCATGCAGGAATTGTAATCAATCCTTCNGTAGAAACCGTAAGCTTTTCNCCAGTATTTAAAAGTAAAAAAGACCCTGTTCCNTAAGTATTCTTCGCAGATCCAGAAGAAATACACCCTTGACCAAATAANGCACTTTGTTGGTCTCCNATTACACCCGAAATTGGCAGGCTAGATTCCTCAAATANTCCCNGAGTAGCGTCCCCGAAAATCCCCGCNGAAGGTTGAATTNCNGGCAACAATTTTCTCGGGATTTCTAAAATGTCTAAAATTAAATCATCCCAATCTTTTGTATGCAAATTCAACATCATAGTCCGACTTGCATTCGTGATATCAGTTACNTGATTTCTGCCTCNGGTTAAATTCCATATTATCCAAGTGTCNACGGTNCCAAATANCAATTCTCCNCTTTGAGCTCTAANTTGCCCTTCAGGNATATGGTCAAGAATCCATCGGAGTTTAGTNGCTGAAAAATAAGCATCNATAGGNAATCCCGTCCTATTACNGATCTCATCGTTCAACCCTTTAGATATTAATTCTTCACAAATTNTTGATGTTCTTCTACATTCCCATACTATGGCATTAGAAACTGGAGTCCCAGTTTCTTTTTCCCAAACTAAAGTAGTTTCACGTTGATTAGTTATCCCNAATGAAACACATTCAGATGGANGGACATTAGCGTTTCTGAATGCTTCTAATATNGCATATTCACAAGATTCAAATANTTCTANAGGGTCTTGATCAACCCAGCCTGGNNTAGGATAGATTTCTTTCACTCCTCTATATCCNTGACCACACACATCACCATCCTGATTTACAACNAGTGCTGTAGTNCCAGTTGTTCCCTGATCTATAGACAAAATATATTTTTTTGAGTTCATATTTGCCAGAGCAATTTATCTTCATATATGATTTGTGTCAAATNGAANNAANGTTANCCTAAAAACCTAGGACAAAAATCATATGCCAAAAATCCTAAATATTAATATANATCANATAAATCTTTCTGCAACATTAAACGATTCATCAACTGCCCAATTNATTTGGGATTCCTTACCAATTGANGGGGNTTTGAATGTATGGGGAAAAGAAATATACTTTTCAACTCCNNTACAAACACAAACGGATTCTGATGCAACAGATATNGTAAATCAAGGCAGTGTTGCTTNTTGGCCTCCAGGNAATGCANTATGCNTTTTTTGGGGACCAACTCCTGCTAGTACTGGAGATGAATGTAGAGCAGCTAGCCCCGTAAATATTGTAGGNNCTATTAACGAAGATCTCGAAATCCTAAATTCAGTACATTCAGGAANNAAAATCATCCTTTCAAAATTATGAGCTTATGTCATTTTCACAATNCTTAAGGTTACAATCANCTAAAATTTGGGAATCAAATGCGTCCCATCCNTTCATTGAAGGAATCGGAAATGCTACATTGCCAATCGANAATTTCAGGTACTACATGCGACAAGATTACGTTTTCTTAATTGGATTTTCCAGAGTAATTTCTTTGGCATGTAGTAAAGCAAATACCATTGATGAAATGAAATGGTTTGCAAATCTAAACAATGAAACACTAAATGTAGAAATGAATCTTCATGTCAGTTTTTGCAAAGATTTTGGGATTTCAAAAAACGACCTNGAAAATACTNANCCGTCTAANGCAACAAANTCTTATATTAATCATCTATTANACACCGCATATTCTGGNGACTCAATCGANTCAGCCGTTGCGATATTNCCATGCTCTTGGGGATANTCAGAAATAGGCAAAAAACTTTCTAACTATTCCCCCCAACANAATCAANTTACNCACCTATACCANCGTTGGATAGACATGTATAGTTCANAAGAATTCGAAAANTTNGCNNTATGGTTAAAANNTTTTATTGATAAAGANTCTANAAACCTGGANCCNANAAGGNAAAACTCATTATCNGAAAAGTTTCAATCGAGTTGCCAANATGAATACATGTTTTGGGAATCTGCATTTCATTTAAGCGACTAAGTCTTATGATTTCCGAANACCATTNAATATAGCCGCAAATTCTAATTTGTGATCTGATTCATTGAAAACTCTATGGAANGCGCCATCACTTACTGGAATCACATCACCTCGATTAACTGAATATTCTTTTTTATCAATTTGCATTTTGCCGGAACCACTNAAAAACACATANACTTCTTCTTGCCCAATGTGACTATGTCCAGAAGTACTCTTNCCTGGATTCAAAANAGTAATACTNGANACCAAATTCTTCAAAGAATAATTATCATACACAATATATCTANCATCGCTTTTAACTATTTGCCACTCAAAATCATTATNCAACATNAATCGACCTCCAAATTAAAATTCTTCAGAATTCTTTTTAGTTATAAAAGTAAACAGCAAACTCCCTAAAATTATAGATATACCAGCAAAAACTAATGCATTCTCAGGGCTATATAGTTGAGNAATAAANCCGACTAATAAACCTCCAATAGCAGATGAACCCCATCCAAGCATATGAATNCTCATTACTCGTCCACGAAATCTATCTTCGACAATGCTTTGNAAAATCGTATCATTAATTATATGGAATATCGTCCTNGACATACCAATAAAAAGTACAAAAATTAAAGCAAANATNAATGGTTCTAATAAAGTAAATACAATTAGAGAAAANCCCAAAATCAANCCAGANATCAACTGCAAGTAAAGTGAGTTCTTNCTANNNGANAAAAATGNAAGCATGAACGTTGCTATTACTCCTCCAATACCCATTGCAAANAGAAATCTGCTATAAATCAAAGCCCCTCCGCCAAAATTTTCTGCAAAAACNGGAAGCAATGTCCCCAANGANAAACCAAAAAATCCTACNACAATACCNAAACCCATAAGACTTAATATATGAGTCCTAGCAATCATATACCTGAAACCTTCAATTAGATCCGCNGTTAAAACAGGTTTNGAGCGACTATCAATATTACTCAAATGAGGAGAATCATCTACTAGGATAAAAAAAACTACAGTNANNAAATACATGGTACCGATAAAAAAGAAGACCCCTTCAATATCTAGAAAACTCATTAATGGAGCAAATAAAAGTGGTCCCAAAACAGTCGCAGCACCATGTACAAAAGACTGTGCAACAATTGCATTCATCAAATGTTCCTTATTCACNAAATTGGGTATTATTGCCTGNCTAGAAGGAATATCAAATGATAAGACCACACCGTTGAGGAAAGCCAATAGCAATAAATGCCATGCTTCAATTAGTTCAAATGCAATCAAAAATGCAGTNACAATCGCTAAAACTGCAATGANACCACGAGTCTTTACAACCAATTTCATNCGGTTCACNCTNTCAGCAACAACACCACCCCACATNGAAAAAAACAATATCGGACCCAAACCAAAAAACATTACCATACCNAGCATCAGAGNTGAGTCAGTCAANAAATGCATTAGCCAAAGACGNCCTGCAGTAAGNGCCCACATACCGAAATTTGAAAANGCATTCCCAATCCAAAACAACCTATAATTCCGGTACCTAAAAGCTACCAATGGGTGGNTACTAATTGCTGCTTGGTCAGAAGACATTNTAGACTCTCGTTAATAAAGACTCACTGTAAATCAATCAGGATTTTTGAGTAACAGACCNNAATCCAAAGGCTTCGGCAATCAACTCGTACGATCGGGCTCTATCAGCATAGTCGTAAGTGATTGTAACGATATTGATATGATCTGTNTCATAAAGCTTCGCTACTTCCATCAATTGAGATTTTACTTGNTCGGGATCC
The DNA here is from genome assembly GCA_002717725.1 of Chloroflexota bacterium. The sequence goes on along the minus strand of PBBT01000020.1, from coordinate 50,839 downwards.
CCATCCAAATAACCTGATCGAAACTTATTCAACCAAACTTCAACCTCNGGAGTTAAGACATAACTTGCAGCCTGATTCGGAGGAAGCAAACCAGGTTTTTCAGGGAGAATCCATCCNGCCTTGTTTAGATTNCTGCTAGAACCTAAATGATTTGCTTTCTCTGCAGTTTCGGCACACANNGCTTGAACNGTAACATTTAATTTTGGATGAGATAAATATNGAGAAGGCTCAAAATTATTTCTATATAATTCCGCAATAATTGGACCTCTATCTCTAATATCACCAAAAAAATCTGCAAAGGCAAATGATAACCCCAAACTAGCCGCAAGCCTTGCACTATAATCNGAGGATCCTAACAACCAAACATCTGGGGAATCATCTGTGGTTTTACCNGGTAAAACTTTTATNCTCGCGAANGGATGATCTGGGTCCATTGTTTTATTAAGATAACCTAATACATCTAAAACTTGTTGTGGAAAATGCTTTACATCCATTGGTTGNTTTGGATAAGCNAGNGCAGCTGCAGTAAGCTGGTCACTACCAGGAGCACGNCCTANGCCAAGCTCAATTCTATTGGGATAGAGTGCACTCATTACACTAAATTGCTCTGCTACTTTCAAAGAGGAGTAATGAGTCAGCATGACACCTCCACTACCAACTTGTATATGANTAGTCTTCGCAGCAATTTGCCCCATTAAAATCTCAGGACTAGGGCCAGCAAATGAGTCCGAACTATGATGTTCTGCAACCCAAAAACGCTCATACCCCCATTCTTCAACCATTTGAGCTAATTCAATAGTCGCAACTAATGCTTCTGAAGAATCTTTCCCTCGTGGAATTGGAGATTGGTCAAGAACTCCCAAATGCAAAATTGGTTCCACTATCTTCCCCCAAACTTTGATAAATAANCGCGATTTTTTATTAATATAATGCTAATCAAATCTGAATGCAAAATTACCGAAATAGATCATGGNTTTTNTCTCTTATTAGAGTTGNGCTNCTAAANAAACCCGTATCAAAATCTATACCTCTAATCACANCTACGGGAACCTGATCTGACTTACGCATCACTATTTCTGCAGCTCCTGCAATTTCATCTACTTGAGCAATAAGAGTCGCAGTTAATTTTCTACCTTGGGAATCAGTACTCCCTTTATAATCAACAAATGGACTAATGCCTGAAATACCCAGAGCAATATTTGTTTGTCCCATTCNCCAAGGCCTNCCAAAAGTGTCTGAAATAATCACNCCCACATTNAACCCTTCAGTNAAATCTGCAATTTGGCTCCTTATAAGATCAGCAGACTTNTCNGGATCTTCAGGAAGCAAACANGCAACTCCGTCTCCAGGGACATTTGACAAATCAATTCCTGCATTCGCACAAACAAATCCATGTTTAGTTTCAGTAATTATTANCCCTCTATCGATATCCATACGTATAATTGTTTTACTTTCNGANAGAATTAACTCTATCAACTGAGGATTCTTTTCCATTTTCAATCCCAAATTTTTTGCAAAAGATGAAGGTTGAACATCCTTTAATGAAATTAATCGGTTTTCAGATTTTGAAACAATTTTTTGAGCTACAACTATTACATCATTCTCCATTATAGGAGTATTTTGGGATTCAGCTTTATANGCAATTAATCGACCTAAATTTGTCTTGGTNGAGATTTCTGGAATTCCAGTCAAACCGAATACTTCAAACCTTGGTGCTTTTNTCATGTTTCCGTTCCCCCCAATTAGNATGAAAATTCATTAACGAACTAATATCAACATGTTATACTCAAATCAATNATTATGTCAGACTATAACAAAACCAAACTTAGAGATATAAACATTCTNAGAAGTCCTATGTTCATCCCTGGCAACAGGTCTGAAATGCTGNAAAAAGCACTTTCACTTAATCCAGATGCTTTCATCCCAGACCTTGAAGATTCAGTAAACATTGAAGACAAATCNACTGCCAGAAAAACAGTTCATGATTTTTTACCATTAATGCACTCCGNAAAGATTCCTGTAATNCCAAGAATTAACTCGATCGAATCTGGTTTNTTTTTAGATGATCTAAAAGCNGTAATCGGCCCGTATATTTCAGCAATTTCTATCGGNAAAATTAACTCTTCTGATGATATTAAATTCATTGAATCAGAAATGNCGAATTTGGAAACTGAAAANCANATCACTCCTGGGNACACGAAGCTAATCCCATGGATTGAAACNTCTAAGGCAGTNTTACAGGCATTTGAAATATGTTCTTCATCTACTCGAATCATTTCGGTAGCTTTCGGTGCAGAAGACTTTACTGAAGATATGGGTATTCAAAGACAAGATGATGAAAGTGAAGTGGAATTTGCGCGTAATTTTACATGCATTGCCGCAAAAGCTGCTAATATCACTTCATTAGATTCTCCTTATTTCAAATTCAAGGATACAGCTGGTCTTNCAAAAAATTGCTCTNTAGCNGCAAAAATAGGATTTACTGGAAAATTTGCGATCCACCCATCACAGATCGATCAAATCAATCAAACATTCTCCCCATCACAGCAATTGATTAATGAAGCAAAAAATGTACTAGCTGCTGCAAAAAATGCATCAAAAAATTCACATGGTACTACTTCAATCAATGGAAAACTTATCGATGCTCCAGTAATAAAACGTGCAAAAAATTTGTTGCAACGAGCTGAAATAATTACTCAAACTAAGAAAAATAGTTGAACAAAATATGTACAAAATCACTTTAACTGGTCTGACATTTTATGGATATCACGGTGTTTCCAAAGCTGAAAAAGAATTGGGACAACGATTTGTAATCGACTTGGAGATTGAAGCAGATTTGGAAGAAGCAGCCAAGGCTGATAAATTGGAAAAAACTATTAACTATGTAGAGGTTTTCGAACTAGTTGAAGAAATCTTCGAGTCCGAAACAAAAAACCTGTTAGAAAGCGTCGCCAACTCAATTGCATCAAAAATGTTAGATACATTTAATATTGAGTCAATAACTGTTAAAATTTCCAAATCAGCTCCTCCAGTGCCACATATTAATTTTTCAAACTTCGCGATAGAAGTCTTCAAACAAAAGAATTAATCTTNATGTTGATTTGCTTGNATTTGAATTATTAAGGGGAATAATGACACAACAAAAGCATATTAAAGANATATCCAAAACTTACGACTTCCAGTCAACTGAAAAACGAATCTATAATNNCTGGAAAGAAATTGGTGCNTTNCAACCNTCTTTCACTACTGACAAAGANCCATTCACTATCATAATGCCTCCNCCAAATGTAACCGGAGAGTTGCATATGGGACATGCTCTTACATTGGCGTTAGAAGATCTAATGGTACGATGGAGAAGAATGCTAGGNCACCCAACTCTATATTTACCTGGGACTGATCATGCAGGAATNGCAACTCAAATGGTTGTTGAAAGGGACCTAGCAAATCAAGGCATTTCTAGACATGATCTTGGTCGCGAAAAATTCGTAAATGAAATATGGAATTGGGTCGAAAAATACGGAAACAAAATCAACGAACAAATCGAACGTCTTGGAACGTCTTGTGATTGGTCACGAAGTAGATTCACTTTAGATGAAGGACCCGCTTTAGCAGTCAGAAAAACTTTCGTACAANTATATGAAACNGGTCAGATATATAGAGGAGATAGAATAACTAACTGGTGCCCTAGATGCATGACTGCATTATCAGACTTAGAAGTCAAATATGTCGACCAAAAAAGTTCGCTATACCANATCCGTTATCCGATAGAAGATNCCGNAGANTACATAGTGGTAGCAACAACCAGACCAGAAACAATGCTTGCAGATACTGCTGTAGCAGTGAATCCAGAAGATAGACGATATGAAAAATATACTTCCAAAAACGCTTCCCTTCCAATAATTGGTAGAAAAATNCCNATTATTTCAGACGAATCTGTAGACATGACTTTTGGAACCGGNGCATTAAAGATCACACCAGGTCATTCACTGACAGACTATGAGATTGGTCAAAGAAATAACCTTGAAATAATCAATATTCTGAATCTGGATGGCAGCTTAAATGAGAATTCACTTCATTACCAAGGTATAGACAGGTTACAAGCTAGAAANTCCATTATAGATGAACTTTCCTCACTCGGATTACTTGAAATGGAAGAAGATTACAATAATTCAATAGGCCAATGTGACCGCTGTCAAGAAACAGTCGAGCCGATAGTTACTCCTCAGTGGTATGTAAAAACGGAGAAATTGGCAAAACGTGCTGCAAAAGCTGTCGAAACCAATGAAATTGAAATTATACCTAGTAGATTTAAACAGGACTATTTAAATTGGATGTACAATATCCGTGACTGGTGTATAAGCCGGCAACTTTGGTGGGGACATCGAATTCCAGTATGGTACTGCAATGACTGCAGTGCTGTAACTGTTCATATTTCTGATCCCGAGAACTGTAAAAATTGTCAATCCAATAATTTATTTCAAGATCCTGATGTATTAGATACTTGGTTCAGCAGCGCTCTATGGCCNCATTCAACTTTAGGATGGCCAGAATCTAATGAAGACCTGAATAAATTTTATCCCACTAATGTTTTAGAAACNGGTTATGACATTTTGTTTTTTTGGGTCGCCCGTATGGTAATGATGGGATTAGAGAATACAAACAAAATCCCCTTCAAAACTATCTACCTCCATGGGTTAGTTTTAGACCCTGAAGGGATCAAAATGAGTAAGACAAAAGGTAATGTTTTAGAGCCCCTCCAACTGATAGATCTATATGGAGCAGATGCTATCAGATTCGCATTAACAACAGGCAATTCTCCTGGAAATAACCAACGGATGAACGAACAGAAACTTGAAGCAAGTAGAAATTTCGCAAACAAACTTTGGAATATTGCTAGATTTGTAATTACAAATGTAAGTTCATCTAATCACAACTACACATGGAACGAAAAATCCCAGCTTCTCCACATAGAAGATAAATGGATAGTCAGCAGACTCAATAAAACAATTTATCAATCAAATATACACATGGAAAAATTTCAATTCGGAGAAGCACAAAGAATCATTCACGATTTTGTATGGAATGAATTTGCTGACTGGTATGTTGAAATGGTCAAAATAAGACTTCGTGATGNAATAGATTCAGAAAAAAANCTNAAATCATTACTAATTTACCTATTAGAAAATATCTTGCGTTTGCTACACCCATTCATGCCGTTTCTTACTGAAGAATTATGGCAACTAATTTCAACCAACATTTTTTCAGACCCTAAAAACAAAGANAGGCCNNAATATCTTATTAATTGNTCNTANCCAGAGTACAACNCAGAACAAATAGACGANAATAGTGAAAATANATTGACAGATATTTTTGAAATCATNAGATCAATTCGNAATCTTCGCGCTGAATTTAGAATNCAGCCCAATCAATTATTAGANGTTTCATTTTCAATGCCAAATTTTNAAGATTCTATNCTAAATCAAATTCAAACAATCAAATATCTTGCAANATTAAATNANGTCTCATTCAACTCAGAAAAATNNTCNANCACTAATGCCATNACAATCGTTACTAACAATGGAACTATGNTTATCCCTCTCGCAGAGTTTGCTGATATTGATAANGAAATTTCACGTTTGAATGNNGAACTNAATGATTGTANTAAAAACATNGACAAANTTAATNCNAGATTGTTAGATNACCAATTCATATCAAAAGCNCCAGATGAAATCATNGAACGTGAACGCATTAGACTANCTGAAATTAATGCACGCAGANATAAAATCNAAGAAATCCTATCAAATTTGAACGGGTGAAAACCCNTCGTGCAGTATCAAGCCCTTTGATTCCTTCTTTCTGATTGCATCGCAAATATCTGTACAAAATCAGAATCCTCTGAATCAGTCGGGGTAGGNGCTTTCATAATCATTAATTGTTCAAGCCCTTTTTTTGTATCACTTGCAGTTNTTGCTTTATCAGAATTCATNATTCTGTATTTAAAAAGCCAATANGTAAATTCTTTAANCTCTGAAATATGCATTTCATTAGNAAAAGGNTTTTCAGTAATTTGTCTGAATTTCATTAAAAGTTCAACATAGTCCATGGTATAAATACGCCTGAAAATTTCATTTGTNAAATCCCTAGAATATTGATGACCATTACTTATAAACCGTTTATTCAAATCCAATTCAACTGCCAAATGAAGTGCCTCTTCTACCACTATCCCATAATAATAATTTAAGTAAGCACGATATTTATCAATCCCAAGCAAATCTTTAAATTGTTCTCGATCAAAATCNTNCGGCAATACACCNTCAAACAATAAATTCTCTCTATCATCAGAAGGAATCAAATCTTCACACGACAAAACTAATCTCTCAGCTAATGCTAGCCAATCAAATGCTTCTCCTTGAATAAGATAAACAAATTGTCTTCCAAAACATTCTTCACTAGGAATAGACCAATTAGCCATTGTTTCTAGAAGCGCAACAGGCCAATATTTACCTTGCTCCAATTGTATACGGAACGTATCAATATTATTNGTATTCATTGTGTTTTGATGTCCCATCTTTTAAGCNTCCTTTTCAAACAATTNAGCNAGGACTATTTGACGTTTAGATTTTTCTGATCTTATCCATTTTAAAAACGCATTTAAGGGCAAAGTGTTAACAATATTATTCGATTTNCAAAACCCTCTCTTAGCAATCTTAACCCCATATTCGATTGCNTTCAAATCTTCACAGTTGTGGGAGTCAGTATTAATNATTAATGCAACACCCATTTCTCGGGCTTTGTTAACATACANATCCTTTAAATCCATCCTAACTAACGAAGAATTAATTTCTAGAGCTGTACCCGTATCCCTCGCAACTTCGAAAATTATATCCAAGTCAACATCTATGGGAGGTCTAAGTCCAATTTTCCGAGTTGTAAGGTGCCCAATAACTGTAACAAACGGATTTTCCATTGCACTAATAATTCGATTGGTCATAGTCACTCGATCNTGATTCATTGAATTATGAACAGACGCCACTACAACATCCAGTGATTGTAATAAATCATCGCTATAATCTAATGATCCATCGGATCTAATATCTACTTCAGAACCAGAAAATATTTTGATTCCCTCTATTGAATTATCTAGCTTCTGGATTTCGAGATTTTTCTTAATCAATCTTTCAGGAGTCAATCCATTGGCTATACCTAATCCAGCTGAGTGATCAGTCATTGCAACATACTCTAATCCTAAAGAGCGTGCCGACTGAACCATTTCATAAATTGAATTCTTTCCGTCACTCCAAATAGAATGAACGTGTAGATCACCTTTAATATCATTCACAGAAACTAATTCAGGAATTGAATTAGTTTCTGCCATTTTAAAAATTTCAGGAAAAGATCTTAATTCTGCTGGTATGAATTGTAATCCAACACATTTATATATTTGCACTTCATCAATAAAAGAACACTCCNTTAACTCGATATTTTCCTCTTTTGCTNCGNACATCAACTCTTGAAAATGNTCATTTGGACCAGTTTGTTCAATTAAATCAATTGCTAAATTCCTATTNTCTGAAATTGAAATTTCCAAATCTATACCTTCGGAAGTAGTAGCAAAAATTTTTGGACCTACCACATCATTAATCACAAATTTCTCATTCAATTGTTGCAAAAAATCAAGAAATTCCGTTTGGTTTTCATCAATTCCACAAACAATCGAAATCTTAGAAACTTCTTCTTCCAACCTTCTTAATTCTCCCGCTAAAATCACCTCCAAATTAACGAAGGAACCATCTTGAATCGCATCAACAATCTTCTGGGCTACCGGCATTACAACATGAGTAGGGAATAGTCCAGCACTTGCCTGTAAAAGATCCAAATGCCTTCGGATTCCTTCAATTACTTTGTCCCCCATGCGAGGNATAGTCTTCAATGATCCGTCATCTATAGACAATTGGAGCCCTACCAAATCACCTACACCTAGTTCATTCCAAATTCTACTCAGTGATTTTGGTCCAAGTCCAGGAACTTTGATGAGTTCCAAAATGCCATCGGGGAATTCCCTTAATAATTTTTCGTAATATTCCAGTTCCCCTGTATTGACCAGTTCTAGAATCTTTTCAGATATTGCTTTACCTATCCCGGAAATTTCCTTCAGATCTTTTCCATCTTGAATTATTTGGGTTAGTTGATGTGGAAGTCTATCAATCACCCGACTCACGTTACGGTAGGCTCGATAAGTAAAAGGATCGTCTCCTCTTATCTCAAGTAATACTGAGATAACTAGAAATAATTCTGCGATTTTAGAGTTATCTACGTTTCGCATGTCTATTAAAAATCAATTCGAACCATGACATCTTTTATATTTTTTACCACTACCGCAAGGACAAGCTTGGTTTCTACCAATTTTGGGTTGAACCCCATTCGGTTGTAAGGCAGTAAAAGCACTAGAATCTTTTGTAAGATTTTGATTGGAATTCNATGGCTTTAAGTCTGTGGATTGTGTAGAAATATTATCATTTATTAAATTTTGTGAAGCTGGAGGCGATATAGACAGAACATTAGAGAAGTTGGCAAAAACTGAATGAACAATATCATCAGTTATTCTTGCTTGTAATTTTTGGAATGCATCATGCCCTTCCTTCTTATACATTACCAAAGGNTCTCTTTGCCCGTAAGCTTGAAGTCCTATACCTTGTCTTAAATTCCCCATATATGTCAAATGTTGTACCCAGTTACGGTCAATCGAGCTCAGCATTACATTTTTTTCAAGATGCCTAATCAAATTAGAATCTNGGGAATCTTCATACGATTCATATAAGTCATCCACATGTTCCAATAATGACTTCTCAATTGTTTGAGAGGTCATGCCTGAAACTCGTTCTTGACTATACATTGATTCAGGAATAGGCACGATTCCTTCAATTTCTTTTAGCATCCCATCAATATCCCAGTTCATCACCACGACGTTGGAAAGATAATCTTCAATAATTGCTGATATTTCCTCATTAACCATCCCTTTGATATTGCTACTCAAATTCATCCCGTCCAAAACTTTTTCTCGCTCGTTATAAATCACATCTCTATGTGTATTAACAACATCATCATAATCTACTAAATGCTTTCTAATATCGAAGTTAAATCCTTCGACTTTTATTTGGGCACTTCTAATAAATTTCTCTATCATTTTNTTATCGATTGCCTCATCATCTTGCTGACCCGCCCAATTCATAAAACCTTGAAGCCTTTCTCCTCCAAATCTTCTAAGCAATTCATCATCTAATGCTCCAAAAAACTGTGTACTNCCNGGATCACCTTGTCGTCCAGACCTACCACGAAGTTGGTTATCAATCCTCCTTGCCTCATGTCTATCTGTACCAACTACATATAAGCCACCCAAAGAAACCACTTGCTCATGATTTTGCTGCCAATGTTCAAGAGAATCATTGAATGATTCTGGATTTCCTCCAAGAATAATGTCAGTACCCCGACCTGCCATATTTGTNGCTACTGTAACAGCATTCAAAGAACCCGCTTGCGCAATTATCTGTGCTTCCCTTTCGTGGTTTTTAGCATTTAAAACTTCATGTTTTATGCCNTTTTTCTTAAGCATCTTGCTAACTAATTCGGATTTATCTATATCAGTTGTACCAACCAAAATTGGTTGTCCAGTTTGATGGATATCAAAAATATGGTCAACAGCAGCTTGATATTTTACCTTTTGACTCTTAAAAACTAAATCGTTTTTGTCTTGCCTTATCATGGGCTTAAACGTAGGAACTTCAATGACATCTAAGTTATAAATCTTAAAAAATTCTTCTGCTTCTGTTACCGCCGTTCCAGTCATGCCAGACAATTTTTCATATAATCTAAAATAATTTTGCAGAGTTATCGTTGCATAAGTTACGCTTTCCCTCTTAATCGGCACATTCTCTTTTGCCTCTAATGCTTGATGCAATCCATCAGCGAACCTACGTCCTTCCATCAAACGGCCAGTAAATTCATCAACAATTACAACTTGACGATCTCGCAAAACATAATCNCGATCCCGCTGAAAAATTGCTTTAGCTTTTAATGCATTTTCTATGAAATGTACATTCTTATAGTTATCAGCGCTATACAGGTTATCTATTTTTAAAATATCTTCCAAAGATTGAACACCTTCAACAGTTAGACCAACTGTTCGATGTTTTTCATCAATTGTGTAATCTTTCTCTGGCCGAAGAAAAGAGACAATTTTTGAAAATTTTGAATATTCTTGAGATGATTCCTCTGCAGGCCCACTAATAATCAATGGAGTCCTAGCTTCATCAATCAATATATTGTCTACTTCATCAACGATGGCATATGAACGTCCCCTCTGAACTTTTTCATCAATATCCTGAACCATGTTGTCTCTAAGGTAATCAAATCCAAATTCATTATTAGTTCCATAAACTATGTCGCATTTATAAGCATCTGAACGAGAAATAGGCCTCAAGTTGTCAAACTCTGCATCATCAATGCCCATTTCAAACTGATATGCACTAGCATGTTGTAATGAGGAAACAGATACACCTAGAAAGTCAAACACAGCACCCATCCACTGACAATCTCTCCTTGCAAGATAGTCATTGACGGTAACAATATGAACACCCTTACCTTCAAGCGATTCAAGATATGCAGGCAATGTTGCTACTAAGGTTTTACCCTCTCCGGTCCTCATTTCTGAAATCTTACCTTGGTATAAAACAANTCCACCAATTAATTGAACATCAAAATGCCTTAAACCGATGGTTCGTTCCGCAGCTTCTCTTACAACTGCAAACGCTTCAGGAAGTAAATCATTTGTGGTTTCACCTTTTGATATCCTATCCTTAAACTCAATCGTTTTTGATCGCAATTCATTATCATTCAATCTCGCAATATCTGGTGAGAAATCATTAATATCGTCAATTACACTCTGCATTTTTTTAATTACACGAGCGTTTGAATTTCCTAAAATATTCTTTAAACTACCAATCATTATCTGNTATACCAAAACTAAAACTCGATAATTAAACCTACGAGGCAAACAATTCTCCAACAGAGGTCCCGCTATGAATCCTTCGAATAGCTTCTCCAAGAAGTGGAGCAACGGAAACATTAATTATCTTATCTTTCATCTCACCTTCAATCGAGGGCAAAGTATCAGTAAATAAATATTCAGTAATTGGACTAGCATTCAGTTTTTGCGNCGCATCACCACAAAGCACAGGGTGTGTAGCTGCACAGTAAACATCTTTTGCACCGTGAGCCATAACCAATTCGGCAGTGTTCACAACGGTACCNCCAGTACTNATTTCATCGTCAATNATGAATGCANTTTTACCAGTAACGTTTCCAATTAAATTGTCAGTAGCAGTAGTATCATCATTTCCTATTCTTCTTTTATCCATAATTGCAATCGGTGCATTCAAAATACCAGCAGTTTCACGTGCCCTTCCTGCACCTCCCACATCTGTTGCCACAACTACTAAATCTTCAATTCCTCTATCTCGAAAAGTATTTGCAAGCATTGGNACGGCAGTCAATTCATCAACTGGTATGTTAAAAAACCCTTGAATCTGCCCTGCATGCAAATCAATTGTAAGGACTCGGTCAGCTCCGGCAGTTTCAATCAAATTCGCCATCAAGCGTGCAGTAATTGGAACTCTAGGTTGATCTTTCTTATCACTTCTACCATAAGCAAAATAGGGTAAAACTGCGGTAATCCTTGCAGCAGAAGCACGCTTTAAAGCGTCAATCATTATTAGTAATTCAATTATACTATCATTGACAGGTGACGACATTGGCTGGACGACAAAAACATCCCTCTCTCGAACATTTTCAAGAATTTTTACAAAAGTGTTATCATTCTGGAATTTAAAAACTTGAGCCTTTCCAAGTGATATCTCTAAATAATCACAAATATCATGTGCTAACTTAGGATTGGAATTCCCAGTAAATAATTTCATTTCTCCAAATGGCATCAGTTCAACCTCGAGAATATTGGGAAAAGTATACCAAAGCTAAACATTTTTCGCACATATTTATGAAATTTTAAGTATGATGTTTGTAANCAATTTGATTTTCAACNCTACAGATAACTCAAAGGATTTTGCATTGAATAACTCAAGCCATTTCCCNAAATTACGATCCATAATACCTCACAGCATAACNCAAAATGGTGAAGATTTTTTTTACCTAGAGGACCCTCTTAAATTAACAGATAAAATGATAGTTGTACCTCAGCAATATGGACTAGTTCTAGCGCTTTGTGATGGGACTAGAGATTACGGAATGATCCTTTCTGGGATTAAATTTAGAACAGGGGAATCAATGCAATTGCAATCATTAACTGAGCTAATTGATTATCTTGATTCTGCAGCTTTATTAGAAAATCAAAAGTTTGAAACCATTTTGGAAAAATCAATTCAGAAATTCCTGTCTACTCCTAGTAGNAAAATGACTCAAACTCCAGATGTCTACCCACGGGACGCGGATCAATTCAATACTTTAATCAAAGGATTCATGGAGGAATTCCAAGCATCCAATACAAAAATCATTCCTGATGCATACCCTATAACGGGCATGATATCACCTCATATAGATTATCAACGAGGATGGAAAACCTATGCACATCTATGGGATAAAGCTAATGACTCTATTGATGATGTTGAAGTGGTTTTTATATTAGGAACGGATCATTATGGGGAATTTGGTAAAATTACGCCGACTATCCAAAACTATTCTACTCCTCTTGGAACAATCAATACTAATCAAGAAATCGCTAATCGACTAATTTCAAAATTAGGTAATAATCCTGAAGAACTCCACCATGCAACTGAGCATTCTATTCAACTAGTTGTAAATTGGCTACATTATTTCTCTCGAAAAAAAGACTTTACTTTAGTGCCTATTTTATGTGGCTCATTCCATGAATTTATTAACTCAGATAAAGACCCCATGGATTTCACAAGTTTCAACATTCTGTTAAACGAAATTTCAAAGTCATTTGAAACACAGAAAACTCTTGTAATAGCTGCTGCAGATTTAGCTCATGTAGGACCTGCATTCGGAGACGTTGAACCATTGGATGAATCATCAAAACTCAATCTAAGAGAACAAGATCTACAAACACTCCAAAGTATTGCAGACTGTAACCCAAGGAAATTCGTAGAACTAAGCAAAAATGAAGAAGATTCGAGAAGAATATGTGGCCTAACCCCCATATTCCTAACATTACGTTGTTTTGAAAATTTTCGAGCGGAATGGTTCGAATATGATCAGTGCACAGCCGACCAGGAAAACCAATCTGTTGTCTCAATAGCAGGAGGTCTAATATACTCTAGAAATGAATCACAAGGGAGTTTGAATTGAAAAAAATAATCAAGTGCAAAAATTTAATATATGACGCCGATTTAGATCCGATCCAAAATGCAATAATAGTTGTTGATGGACAATTTATTTTAGAAGTAGGAACCGAGAACCAAATCTCAATACCAGATAATGCAGAAATAATCGACTGTTCAAATGAAACTGTTTTGCCGGGATTAATTGATTCCCACAGCCATATTACTGCAAATTATATTTACAATGAATCACTTGAAGAGCAACATTCTTCGGATTTGACGACCGCTTCCTTAAGAGGCTCAATGAACCTTAGGTCTGACATGAACATGGGTGTTACAACAATGCGTACATTGGGAGATCAAAAAGACGTCGAACTCCGATTCAAAAGATCAATTGATGAAGGAGTGATCCCTGGACCTCGATTAATAATAAGCATTAGAGCCTTGCGNCCTAGTCATGGAACCGCACCATTCCTTGCAACTGCAACTGATGGAGCCCATGACCTAAGAGTAAGAATTCGTGAAAATTACAGTATGGGAGCTCAATGTGTAAAATTATTTGCTACTAATATAGCAAATGGAAATCACTATGAAGACTATCTTCGAGGAGACTTAACTGGAACTTCAGCATATACGCAACCAGAACTAGAGGCTGCAATCGACGAAGCTCACACACTAGGAATGACAATCGCAGCACATGCTATAGGTGGACCAAGTATGCGATGGGCAATGGAACTAGGAATAGACAGCATTGAACATGGCAACATGCTTGAAGAGCAGGACTTAGAAATATTTCTTAAGAACAAAACCTTCCTAAGCGATCCCAATTTGCAATTATTTTTTGATCATGAAACTGGATTCCCTTCTAGAGATAATTGGAACGTAGACTGGTGGCAGAAAAAAGTGATTGAAGCACGAGAAAGAAGCGCAAAACTCATCCCTGAACTAGTCAAGGCAGGTGGTAAAATCTGCCTCGCAGGAGATAGTGGACATTCTGTTTTGTGGCGTGAAATGATGCATATGGTCAATATAGGATGTTCTACAAAAGACGCTCTATTGTCTGTCACAAAGAATTCAGCTGAATTGTTGAAAATGAATCACCTTATTGGGACAATCGAAAAAGGGAAGTTTGCCGATATTATTTCCGTTAAAGGAAATCCTCTTACTGATATCACTGTCATGCAAAATGTTAATTTAATAATGAAAGAGGGAAAAATATACAAAGATTTGATTTAATTTTCCTTAGCCGGAGGAATTCTATACAGAATGACAGCGGCCAACAAAAACAAAACTGCCACAATTGTAAAAATCAATTTATAACTCTGAGAAATATCAAATGTTATTCCAGCCAGAATTGGACCAATCAGATGTGCAATCCCTGTAAAAACAACTATAGTCCCTAAAATACTCCCATAATTCTTGATTCCATAATTTTCTTGGACAAATAATTGATATACAACTCCCCAGCCACCCATAAATATCCCATACATTGCTGCAGAAGTAATTAAAACATAGTTGAAAGGAATTGAGGTCATAACAAAAATCAAACCTGCTTGACCAATCAAGATTATAATTAGAGATNTTCTTGCTGAAATCTTCTCAGAAATGTACCCAAAAAGAGCCTTACTAATCATACCTAAAATTGCCAAAACTGCTAACGCAATTGAAGCCATTTCTATAGTAAACCCTTCTATAACCAAGTGAGTAGTTATGTTCACTAAAATTATATCGTAGGTCAAAACACCAATCAAAACGATTCCTGCAACAGCAAAAAATCGTTTTGTACGGATTAAATCTTTTATTTCCCAATCTTTGTGCATACTACTCGAAACAGTTTTATTCAGTTCTCTCGATTCTTTATGCACGTCCTTAGGGTGATCCCTAACCACTAAAACAACAAAAANAGAGGCTATTATTCCGAAGATACCAATATATAAATATCCTATCCTCCATGAAAAAAAACCAATGATTAAACCCGCAATAGGAGCCAAAAATAATCCCCCCATGTTATTTCCCATAGCTGCAAANCCCATCACTCGTCCTCTAATTTCAGGGAACCAGTTCGCAATCAATTTCCCCATTGANCCTTCAGAAGCNATAAAACTAGGTGCAAATTGTAAGAAACTTAGTAAAAACCAATGCCANGGTTCAGTCATCAAAATCCTAAATATAAAACTTNCCGCTATAATTGCTAACCCNCCAGACATAAGAAATCTAATACTGTANTTGTCNAGAAATCGTCCTAAAATGGGAGCTAAAACACTACTTGCTGCATAAAATGATAATGAAGCACTAATAATAGTACGTGACCATCCAAATTCATCACCAATAGGCTTTACAAAAAAACCNAACGAATANTGTGCAGAACCAATAACAAATGTATTAGCAAAAAAAATGGCGGCAACTATCCACCAACCTCGATAAAGGGATTTAATTGATCCAGTTGTCTTCTNTAGATTCACAATGAGATATTACATCAAAATATGTTNAAAACAANAAAATTTCTTTACCAANANTTTCTNCACTGGTAAAATTNTTGTTAATNCATTAGGAGGAAAAAATGGCATTTAAAAANAAGGTTTCCATATCAGCTGAAATTGAAGAAGATCACTTGGAGTGGCTTGAAAATATTGCTGTCAAATTTGACCTTCCTGACACTGACAAAGCATTAAGAATTATTTTAGACTTTGCNATCCAAGACAATGACCAAGACGAGATTTTTGCTCCTGAAAATATGCGCTGTTTGCATTGCAGTTAACTTAAATCATTAAAAGTGAATGAAATGTCAAATTCATTAGTACTACTTCTTGTAAACATAATTGGAGGCGTTGCTGTCTTATCCAGTTACGCTTTATGCATTATATTATTCCCAGATACTCGAGAAGTTTTGTGGGGAGAAATCTCAGGCGGATTAAAAAACTTCTTCGTCATTTCGATGCTAATAGCTGCAGTTGGATACATCTCGTATCTCTCTATTACACTTATAAATCCGGACTTAGGGCAATTTAGNAANACACNTTTTCTTGGTCCCAATACNATAAGTATNNTTTCATCANTATTCCTAATATCAGCAACTCTATGGATGCCCGCAAGCGTGATTTACATTAAGAATCCATCACTTTTAATGTGGTTAATTATGGTGTTTTCTCTATGGATCACTGCATTATCAATTCTTGCAATTTTTGTATTCACTCTAAACAGTAGCTTTGAATCAAAACAAGTTTTCAAAATAATTAGTTCTATAGGCTTGTTTTATATTTCGTTCCATTGCCTAATTCTGGATGGGATCATATGGGTAGCAAAGTTTCCAAAACTACATTAGGAAAATATATCCAGGAAAATTCAACAGTATCACGTGTTTTTATTATCGTTATTGTACCTATTTTTTGGGCTTTAATACCTAATCATATGGAAGCACATTTCCCAATAATTGCTGGCGACAAACATCACAATCAAACTAAAGCATTAGCAATAGAAAACATTCATATTTCCAAAGTGATGTACCAAACATTAAGTAAATCGAAACCTGAATCATGGATTACTTTCGAAGGTGCTTTAGGTAATAAGCTAGATATCGAAATTGGTCTTCCAAAACTAGACAAACTAAAAAAATTCCGTCCAACAATAGAAATTATAACTCCAAAAAACGAATCCATACTCATTCACACTTCCGACATTAACAATCCCGAGTTCTTCCACGAACCATATACAGATACTGAATCATGGATTTTAATTAGACAATCAATAAAACTAAAATCTAATGGGATTTACTTCATAAAATCATTTTCTACTACAAAAGATTCTGGAAAGTTATGGATAGCTGTTGGAAAAGAGGAGTCCTTCGGTGTTGGCGAATTAACAAAACTAGTTTCAATCAGGGGGTCCGTAAGAGAATTCCATGAACTAGATGTTTCTAATAATGGCTATAGCACTCTATACACAATAGGATTTGCACTCTTTATCGGATTCATACTTTTCTTCATATTCAAGATCATCCGACAACAAATCAAAAAGGATTAAATCTAATCAAAGTCTCAATTTGAATCCACTGATGTTCCGATCTTTCCAGATAGTAATTCTAAAACAGTAAGAAAAAAATGAATGTATCGCAACTAGAATCATCAAACATGTAGAAATAGGATTCAATATTCCAAAAAGAAAATGATGTTGAAACTTAAAGCACACAATTAACCAAGAAATTAAATTCATTACATATGTAACGCCTGCATAGAAAACTAAATGAGATTCAAAAAATATTCCAAAATAACTTAGCAAAATTACCAAAACAGGAAAAATTCCTAGCATGAAAACAATCAATGCAAAACTTACAAAGCTCAAAAAACTATAATTAAAAGCAGGGAAAACACTCCTGGAAATACTTTTAAAAGCATCTACGTTTCCAGAATAAGGTTTGACTTTTATAGATCCATTTCCGTTAAATAATATCCATTTGAAACCCGACTTTTTGATGAGCCTGCCCAATGTGAAATCATCAAGTGGATTATCAAATATCTCCAAATAACCTCCAATTTGATTAAATGCGTTCCTTCGGAACAACATGAATTGACCAAACGTCGCACAAAGATACTTATTCGATGATTTTTGAGCTAAATTTATTGGCATAGTGCTGAACAATATCCAATCAATGAATATGTACATAAATTTCTCTACAATACTTCCAGATTCTCTATGTGGCATTAGACTAATCAAATCAACTTCTTTACTCTTCAAATAGGCTACTGCATTAGATAAAACACTCGAATCAACTAATTTTGTATCCGCGTCCACAAACAAAATCAGTTGTCCTTTTGCATGCTCAGAAAGTTGATGACATGCCCAATTTTTACCTACCCAACCATCTGGCAGTTCTTTACCATTTAGTAATCTTAAACACTCAGTAGTCCCCTGAAAAGTTTCAATAATTTTTACTGTCTCATCTGTAGACCGATCATCTAGAATTATTACTTCAAAAGCTTCATAATCTTGTGAAATAATTGATTCCAGACATTCTCGTATATTGTTAGCTTCATTTCTAACAGGAATTAAAATCGAAACCAAATCATCTAAATTATTATTGTTTTTTTCGCAAAATAATTTCTGTAATCTACTCATAAATTTCAAATTAATAATCGAAGTAATCAAAGCAAAAGCAGAAATTGGCAAAACACAAAATATTAATATTTCTAAAAAATCTAGATCTATTATTTTAATCTCCTTTGCACCAATTTCTAAGTAAAAAACCCTCTAGATACTCTTTACGATGTTTGAATACAATTATTGCAAAATTCATGATTGTCATCACTAGTAAAGAAATTGTTGGAATTGTTACTAAATGCGGAACTAAGAAAAAGAAAAGCGCCATTCCAACAAATGAAATTGTGACCGTAATAGAATGATTTTTTTGAATCACATGAAGAGGGATCAGAAAAAAACATAATAAAGGCAGGGCCAAAGCCAGAGAAACAGCTGTCCAAATTCCCATTGTTGTAGCAAGTGCTTTACCTCCATTGAATTTCAGAAAAGGTGTCCATCCATGTCCAATTATTGGAGACACAATTACCATACCAATGGCTAACTGATACAGGAAATTAGTAGAATTCCCCAATCCAGTTAGGTTTAAAAATAATAAAACAGGGACAACTCCCTTTAAAACGTCCAATACTAATGCTAAAACACCTACAATCCACCCACCCAGTTTCCAAGCATTTGCTGATCCAGGATTGCCATCACCAATTTCTCTGGCATCTCTACCTACAAATCTCCTTGTAATCCAAACTGACCAAGGAAGAGCACCACAAAAAAGTCCAATGAAAAACCATACAACCAAATCTATCATCGATCTTCAAATTCCAATCACTAAATTTAAACATCAGGACATCAAATTACGGCAAATATTACCAAAAATCTAAACAATATTCCCAATTTTGTTTTTTTTAAAGCAATACGATTAACAAAAGTCGTATAATCTGTATTAGAACATTTTTCAAGAATTGTACAAATCACCAAAAAATCAGGAGTTCACAAAATGGATTTCACTGGTAAAACAGCGTTAATTACTGGGTCGGGTAGAGGAATTGGGAAAGAAACTGCTATCAAATTCGCTGAAGAGGGAGCCAATATCGTCCTCGCAGACATTAATTCCGAATTACTTGACCAAGTTGAATCCGAAATTAAGTCATTAGGCAGAGAAGTACTAAAAATTGTTTTGGACGTCAGTAATATTAACCAAATTGATCAAATGGTATCAACTATTTCTAAGAATTTTGATCACCTAGATATTCTTTTTAACAATGCAGGAATTACAAAACATATAGACTTCTTCAACATTACAGAACCTGACTGGGATCAAATAAATGCCATTAACGCCAAAGGGGCATTTTTCTGCATGCAAAAAGTTTCCAAATTAATGATTGATCAAAAGGTAATGGGCAGAATAGTAAATACGGCTTCAATTGCAGGGAAGGGATACCAAAGAAGTTCCAATGCTGCATATGCATCTAGTAAGGGATCAGTAATAGCGATGACTCATATAGCTGCCAGCGTTCTCGCAAAACATGGTATCAACGTCAACGCAATTTGCCCGGGAATGGTACAAACAGACATGTTTAAAAATATCCTGTCACTTCGATCTGAGGAATCAAGTATTAGCCAAAAAGATCTTCAAAAAGATCTAATCGATGAAATCCCAATTGGACGAGTCAATGAAGCTTCAGACATCGCATCTTTAGTAGTTTTCCTGTCAGGACCAGGATCCAGGAATATCACTGGCCAAACTGTCAACATTGATGGCGGTCTAATCATGCACTAAATGCCTAATCATCTGTAATATCAACCCTAATGCCAATCCCAATTTTATTTTAAGAAATTATCTGTGAATTCAACAAATCAATCCAACAAAAATCCACTCCTAAATTTTCCGGGGAAAATTTTTTATGGGTGGTGGATCGTNGTACTTACTTTAATCATCACTTCCTCTACTTCTTCACCAGCTTTTGCTGCAGTAGGTGTNTGGGTAGACTCTCTCGAAGAACATTTCGGATGGTCTCGAACTCAACTAGCTCTAGCGTTTTCACTAGGTCAACTTGAAGCCAGTGTAGCAGGTCCTATAGTAGGAATTTTGGTAGACAAAATCGGTGCAAAAAAACTTATTTTTGCAGGAATCGCATTAGTTGGAATAGGATTTATCCTGCTCAGCCAAACAAACTCCTTAATAATGTTTTATATCTCTTATGGAGTAGTAATGCTAGGTGCTTCAGGNGGCGGATGGCTACCNATGATGACCGTAATAAATAATTGGTTTGACAAAAAAAGAACCTTAGCTATGGGTATTGGTGGGTTAGGTTTTTCAATGGGTAGTTTCATATTAGTTCCCATTTTAGCGTGGTTGGTAAACCCTTCCAATTTTGGCTGGCAAGCCACGTCATTCGGTCTGGGAATATTCTTCTTAATAATCGCGTTCCCTATAGCCAAACTAATCAAGGATTCACCTGAAGAACATGGTGAAATCCCAGATGGGTACAAATCACATAAATCAGATATTACAAATACCGATCTCAATGAAACCCTCAATCGAGAATTTGAAATTTTTGAAGTACTTAAAATGAAATCATTTTGGATTATAAGTATTNGTCATGGGACATCTTCCATGTTAATCAGCACAATGATGATGCACATGATCTTAGCATTAAAAGACCAAGGACTTTCACTCCAGACAGCTGCATTAATCTGGGGCATCACTATGGGNTACTCAGGGCTCGCACAAATCTTTGGNGGATATATTGGAGATANAATGCCAAAAAACTTGGCTTTGTGTATTTTTGGATGCTTACAATCAGCAGGTGTTGCAGCTGCAACATTGATTGGAAATTCCTTCTATTTTATCCCCATATTTGTACTAATTTACGGACTAGGATTTGGTGCTCGAGTCCCACTTGGATCTTCAATAAGAGGAGAATATTTTGGAAGAAAAGCTTATGGAAAAGTATTGGGATTTTCCATGGTTCCAATGTTTTTACTTATGACAATTGGACCTCTTTTTGCCGGAAAAATGTTTGACANATTTGGNGATTACAATTATGCATTTTTGATACTNGCTGGAATTACATCTGTTGGAAGCNTTGGATTTTTATTTGCAAAAAAACCCNNTCCAAAAGTTAATTAGTCTGAATTGANAATTAAAGTGCAAAGAAGAACTATTATTTTCCAACGTTAATTTATAGAATCAATTCTCTTANATATAAAAACAATCGTTAAGAAAGAAATAATGACCACTAAAAACATCAGNAATCTAGCNATCATTGCGCATGTAGACCATGGAAAGACAACTTTAGTTGATGCTCTAATCAAACAAGGTTTGTCATCACAAAAAAACCAAAANCTTGGTGATCTAATAATGGATAGCAATCCATTAGAAAGAGAACGCGGAATAACTATATTAGCCAAGAACACAGCTGTATCNTACAAGGGAACCAAAATCAATATTATTGACACTCCTGGGCATGCAGATTTCAGNGGTGAAGTAGAACGAATTATGAACATGGCTGATGGTTGTTTACTNGTTGTTGATGCAGTGGATGGACCCATGCCCCAAACATATTATGTACTAAAGCAGGCTCTAGAACAAAATGTCAAACCAATAGTTGTGATTAACAAAATTGACCGTACAGAATCTCGTGTAGATGAAGTGATAGAAATGGTTCAAGATTTGTTTCTAGAACTTGCTACTAAATCTGAAGACTTGGATTTCCCTATNCTTTTTGCTTCAGCAAAAGANAATTATTGTATCAATTCCATTGNCTCNGCAAAAACAAATATGGAGCCATTATTAGATAACATATTGGAAAACATTCCTCCCCCGAATGTTGAAGATAACAAACCATTCCAAATGTTAGTNGCGGCNTTAGATTTTGATAACTACCTTGGACAAATTGCNATNGGACGCATTTTTAGTGGCAACATCAAACAAAAGCAGCAAGTNACNCTACTTCGTACTAACGGAGAAAATCAAAATTATACTGTTGAAAAATTATTTGTCTTCCAAGAACTTTCTAAGACAGAAGTAACAGAAGTACAATCNGGTGAAATCGTAGCAATCAGTGGTATTGAAAATGTNTCTATAGGTGACACAATCTCATCTCCTGATTTCCACNTACCTCTTCCTAAAATCAATATTGAAGAACCCACTGTAAAAATGACNTTTGGAGTAAACACTTCNCCATTTATGGGTATGGAAGGCAAACAATGCACCTCTCGNATGTTGCATGACAGACTAATGAAAGAATTACGTACAAATATAAGTCTAAAAGTAGAAAAGACAAATAGTCCCGACTCATTTTTAGTTTCTGGAAGAGGAGAATTACAATTAGCCATNCTAGTTGAATCTCTTAGGAGAGAAGAATTCGAATTCCAAGTTTCCAGACCCGAACCAGTACTTAAAGAGATTGATGGTGTTTTATGTGAACCTTATGAAAAACTGATTATAAATACATCAGAAGATTTTATAGGCNTATTAAATGAAAATTTGTCTTCNNGACTGGCTGAATTAACAAATATGACCCATGATGGGTCTGGAAATGTGAAGTTAGAATTCGATATACCCACTAGAGGACTTATNGGCTTTGGCTCATTCTTTGCTCGTACCACTAGAGGAAACGGTACCAAAGATAGCTTCTTCAATAAATTCCAACCTCTTAAGGGAATAGTCCATGAATCCACTAAAGGTCTTCTTATAGCCTCAGAAAAAGGTACATCTGTTATGTTTGGACTCATTAATGCACAAGGAAGAGGAGACACATTCATTGAACCAGGCACACAAGTATATGAGGGAATGGTTATTGGAATGCATAATCGGGATGAAGACATCCCAATAAATGTATGTAAAGAAAAAAAATTAACCAACATGCGTTCTTCAACTGCAGACATTGCAAAAAGACTAAGCCCGCCTGTAAAAATGAGTTTAGAAGAAGCCCTTGATTTTATGTCTTCTGATGAATTACTTGAGGCTACACCAAAAAACTTCCGNCTTAGAAAAAAAGAACTCTCCTCCACAATACGTCAGAGGAAAAAGAATANGACTACTAATTCATAGATCGAATCTAATACAGATCTATGAAACCTTNACGGAATGATAANTNTANTTCCAAATCCCACATGA
Source organism: Chloroflexota bacterium (assembly GCA_002717725.1). The sequence continues at coordinate 27,337 of PBBT01000020.1, read as the reverse complement.
TTTCAANTTNCAAATTTNCGTGTANTTTAACTCAANGAGTATTCAAATATTTGGNTTACTTAAGCCATTAAATCTAATCCCTTGAATGTTCCTATCGGTTTTTTCACGAGNGGAGAATCTTTCAAAAAATAANGGAGCAAACCAAGTTAGATGAATTGGAGAGAAATAATGCAATNCCATTAATNCAAAAATTAGAAACACAATCACTAAAATATGTTTGTAATAAAAAAAAGTTTCTTTCACATTAATCCCCGCTGGGTTGGCTNTGCACANTGAATTATACACTTTAAAAATCAAAATAGGTAAAACNATCAATCAATTAAAAAATTAAATTCTCCTATAAACAACCGCGATCATCTCAACTCACTCCATTCTAAAGCAAGAACTNNTTGTCANATTTTGAAGATTTAANAANAATAATTACACAAATTAATATCTTAAAAGAAAANTTTCANTGAANTATTTCTTTTAAGATTGNTCTTTTTTTACGGCTTCTATTAATCCCTGNATNTATCCNTTTGCAAATGCCCTACCACGGTGACCCCACCCAGTATCTTGAAATGTANCGGGNACATGATCATCTATAAAAAATCCATCAAATCCCACATCGTTATATATCTTCATTGCCTTGTACATGTCAACATATCCAGTGTTAACAAATTCTTCATGGAATGACGGCACTTGAGATGAAACATTTCGGAAGTGTACGTAAAGGATTTTATTTCGCTCACCAAAATACTTTATCATTTTATAAATGTCTTCACCTTCCATTTCAGAAAAAGTCCCTTGGCAGAATTCAATTGCATTGGAATCAGATGGATATATTTCAATCAAACGCTTATATGAATCAAAACTCCTTAGTAATTGGGGGATACCTCCTAATTTTTTGACAGGTGGATCACATGGATGGATTCCCAACCGAATACCTTCTTCTTCAGCTATCGGTGTAATTATTTTGATCCAATCCTCCAATTGACTCCACATCTCATCTTCAAAATATTCTCTATCATGAGTAAAGGGGATTTTCTCTGCAGATTCTAAATCAAAAGCAGTCGCAATAGCACCTCCTCGAATCATAGACGGAGTAGTTCTCCAAACATGGGATGGCATCCAGTTATATCCAAAAATTGGAATCCCTGCACGCGCAATATTCCTTATTGTGTAAATCATATTCTCAATTTGCTCATCTTTTTTTGGACCGCCTAGCATAATATGATCATAAAAATTTGTTGGAACATTCTCTAATGCGGTTAATTTCAACCCATATTGTTCAACTACTAATCTAAGTTTTACCAGATCCGACAATTCCCACCTACCATTTGAACTCGGTAAAACTGGATTATTAAATAACACATCAGTGGCACCATATTGAACTGCAAACCTAAGATAGTCAGAATTCGCTTCTCTAAATTGCCCAAATCCTACTCTCATAGTCTCCTCCAATTACATTAAATCTAAGAACTCTATCGCATATACTACTATTTTTAGGTAAATTTCTAAATTAACTAAATGTGATTTTTGGCAAATAAATATATAATTGAAAAGTCACCTATTTTTAAACTATCACTTTTATGAAATTTAAATGATTACCGTCACTGACATCAGCAAATCTTATGGAGACCGCAATCTGTTTTCTAACCTGAGTGTAAACATAATCTCAGGCCAAAGAATCGGATTGGTCGGATCTAATGGAACCGGCAAATCTACTTTGCTTGATATAATTTTTGGTGAAAAATCTCCTGATTCAGGAAATATAGTCAAACAAAGGAATCTATCGGTTGGATATTTAACTCAGAATGCAATAAGTCCATCGGATCAAACATTGATAGATCAAACATTGGAAGAGTCTGAATCTATAATCAATTTACGAGATCAAATCTCTTCTAAATATCAAATACTTTCAAAAGAATCTCACAAGAAAACCCAACAAGAGTTACTTAAAGAGATTGGAAATTTGGAAACCGAACTTGAAATGTCTGGAGAGATATTTGATGAACATCAAGCAAAAGAAATCCTATCAGGATTAGGTTTTAATCCCATTGATTTCGACAAACCACTAAATGAATTCAGTGGTGGATGGTTGATGAGAGCCGCACTAGCAAAAATGCTTTTAAAAAAAACCGATGTACTTTTGCTAGACGAGCCAACAAATCACTTAGACTTATTTTCAAATTTGTGGTTTGAAAAATATTTATTGTCCTTCAAAGGGGGAGTAGTAATTACCTCTCATGATAGAACTTTTTTAAATAAAATTACCACCATGATATTGGCAATAGAGTCCGATGAAATCATTTCTTTCAAAGGGAACTATGATACCTATTTAGATTTCCGAGAAAGAAATCTCGAAATAAAACATGCCGCGGCTAAACGTCAAGATCGTGAAATCCAAAGACAAATGAAATTCGTTCAGAAGTTCAGATCTAAAGCCAGAAGAGCTACTCAAGTGCAAAGTCGATTAAAACAACTTCAAAAAATTGAACAAATTGTACTTCCAAGAACTACAACTAGAGTACATTATTCTTTCCCTGAGCCACAACGTAGTGGAGTAAAAGCAATCGCTCTAAACCACTTAAATAAGTCATATGGAAAACATAANGTTTACGAAAATTTGAACATTGANATTTCNAGAGGTGATAAAGTAGCTCTCGTAGGACCAAATGGTGCAGGGAAAAGTACCCTTTTAAAAATCATGGCTGGAGTTTTNGAGTTTGATTCAGGCGAAAGAAAACTNGGATCNAATGTGAAAACTTCATATTATTCTCAACATTTGCTCGATCAATTAAATCAAAANAATTCTCTTCTGGANGAACTCCTGTCAGTTGCTCCTACAGAATCTGAGCAAAATCTTCGCCGTATTCTGGGNGGNTTCCTATTCAGTGGTAATGATGTAGAAAAANCAATTTCAGTAACATCAGGAGGNGAGAAAGCGAGAATAGCAATAGCAAAATTNCTACTACAACAAAGTAATATGATTTTCATGGACGAACCAACAAATCACCTAGACATAATCTCAAGAGAAATCCTTGCTGATGCACTAAGTGATTATAAAGGGACAATTTGTTTCATTACACATGACCGTACTCTAATTAACCAAGTAGCCAACAAAATCATTGATGTTACTGGNGGAAAANCAAGAATTTTAGANGGCAACTTNCAAGATTATGATTTTGAAACTAATCCNATTCCTCCGNTCGCNNATTCACAGAGCAACAAATCAAAAATCAAACCNAAATCTAAATCGGCTACAAAAAAATCAAAACTCAATCTNTCTAAACTCAATANTGATTTAAAAAATGTACGTTCATCCATNAAATCTGTAGATGGAAAAATTTCGGACNTTTCNCTAAAACTAACGGATTTAGAAAAGTTTTTTTCAAATCCNTTAGAATTCGACGACAAAATTAATTTCTCAGATTCTTCAAAAGAATATGAACTACTTAAAATTAAAGAACAAGACTTAACAAAAATNTGGGAACACCTAACAGTCCAAGAAGANGAAATNTTAAAAAATATTNATNATTTNGGCANCGAAAAGCTTTAGNANTATTAGGAAAGGAAATCATTATGGGGCAATTTGATAATAAGATCGTAATCATCACAGGTGGGGCATTCGGAATTGGAAAGGGAACTGCATTAGAATTTGCTCGTGAAGGTGCAAAAGTAACTATTGCAGATATTGATAAGTCAGCAGGGTTAAATGTAATTTCGGAAATCAAGGATTTAGGCGCATCAGGAATATTTGTTGCAGCAGACGTATCAAAAGCAGATCAATGCAAAAATGTAATCNATGAAACCGTAAAATCATTTGGAGGNGTAGATATCCTTTTCAACAATGTAGGCATTCAACCACCTCATTCATANTTGAATGTTGAAGACACCCCCGAAGACATGTGGGATCTAATACTTGATATAAANTTAAAGAGCTATTTTTTGATGTCTAAATATGCAATACCNGAAATCAGAAAACGTGGAGGTGGAGCAATAATCAACACAGCGAGCGTTCAAGGCATTCAATCTCAACCTTTAGTCCCTCCATACGCTGCTTCAAAAGGAGCNATATTATCACTNACTAGNCAAATGTCTTTGGATTATGCAAATGAAAACATTCGTGTTTTAGCAGTCTGTCCTGGTGCAATAGATACCAAAATGGTGCGTGAAGTAGCTCAAACCGAATCGGAAGACACTGATGCAGTGGTAGCAAGATATGGTTCAACCCATCCCTTAGGTCGAATAGGCTTGCCTGTAGACATCGCAAACGTAGTACTTTTTTTGGCTAGTGATAAGGCAAGCTTTATGACAGGTGAATATGTATGTGTTGATGGTGGTTACAATGCATTGGGAGCTTGGGCTAGTGCAGCTGGTGGAGCATTCGGAGATTTNGATAATCATTAATTAATTATACTATCGTAAAAGGTACAAAAATNATGACTTCANCCCCAAAGAATTTAGACGCATTAATTGTCGGAGCTGGATTTTCTGGGCTTTATATGCTCCACAAGTTAAAGTCNATGAATATGGATGTTCTTTCAATAGAGGAAGCTTCGGACGTTGGTGGNACTTGGTATTGGAACAGCTATCCTGGAGCNCAATGTGATGTTGAAAGTATGGAATATTCTTATTCATTTTCCGAAGAACTGCAGCAAGAATGGAAATGGTCTAATAGATTCTCAGCACAGCCCGAGATTTTAAAATACGCAAATTATGTTTCACAAAAATTCGATCTGCGCTCAAATATAGTTTTCAACACCAGAGTTACATCAGCNCAATACAATNATGANACTAAAAAATGGTTAATTAAAACAAATGCTAACTTTATTTATTCCGCAAAATTCTTTATCCTCGCAACTGGCACACTTTCTTCAGTAATTGAACCCAAATTCCCTGGAATATCATCATTTAATGGTGACACGTATNTCACTGGAAAATGGCCAAAAACACCAATTAGTTTTAAGGGGAAAAATGTAGGAATTATAGGCACTGGATCCTCAGCGNTTCAGTCGATTCCAGTAATTGCNAAGGAAGCAAAAAGTTTGACCGTTTTTCAAAGGAGCGCAAATTATTCAATTCCTGCTAATAATAGATCATTGACAAATGCTGAGGTTAAAAAATTTAAGGAAAACTATCCCTCAATAAGAGCCAAAGCCCGATCCAGTCAGAGTGGAATAGCTTCTGCAAAACCCGGAGAAATNGGCGNATTTGATGTTACAGATTACGAACGCAAGCAATCATTTGAAAAAAACTGGAATAATGAAGAGGGAAATAATTTCAACTTGTTATCTCTTTACAACGATATTAGATTAAATGAAAAAGCCAATAATGAACTTGCAAATTTTGTCAGAGGNAAAATTCAAAGTATCGTGAAAAACCCTGAAACTGCAGAACTTCTATNTCCTAAAGATGCAATTGGATGCAAACGTACATGCCTTGATACAAATTATTTTGAAACCTTCAACAGAAACAACGTTTCANTGATAGATGTGAATTCAAATCCCATCATTAAAATAACTAAAGAGGGATTACAAACTGCCGACAAATCACACCAATTCGATACTATAATTTTCGCTACAGGCTTTGATGCAATGACTGGAGCCATATTATCAATTAACATAGAAGGGAAATCAGGCTCAACTTTGAAAAACAAATGGNAAAATGGTCCTGTAACATTCCTAGGACTATCTATGAACAATTTCCCAAACTTATTTACAATCACAGGACCAGGCAGTCCTTCAGTTCTTTCTAACATGATTACATCCATAGAACAGCACGTCGAATGGATTACTGATTGCATTACTTTCATGAATGAAAGTAATTTGTCCGAAATCGAAGCAACTGAATCATCCGAAAAAGAATGGACAACACATGTCGCAGAAATCGCAGAAGACTCTCCTATGAGGTTTGCATGTAATTCTTGGTATCTTGGTGCTAATATCCCAGGCAAAACTCGAGTATTCATGCCTTATGCAGGAGGTATTCCTAAGTACATTGAAAAATGTAATGAGGTTTCATCCAAAGACTATCAAGGATTCAATTTATCTTAAGATNCGAATTGGCTGGGCTATTTCAAAAACTTAGCNGTTGAGCATTTTGTGAACTGCGTCTCGCAAAGCATGCGTAGCTTCTACAGAAACCAGTACATCTTCATTGCGAAATTTGCCTGCAGCATGAATCTTCTCCGTTCCTTCATCTGTTACCTTGATACAATCTGGGTGATCTGGTTCACCAGGAAAACCCATGGACTGAGCCAAATCATTTGGGCCTCCCGCAAAAATTTCTACCCCATCAACTGTCAACATTTCATCTAAGTTTTCATAAGCTATGATATCTTCTATTTGTGGCATTAGAAGAAGATCGTTGTTAGTGTCTTCCATCATCTTTTTAAGATCCTTAACGAANCCAAATCTTGAAACCCTATTACTAGTAAAACTCCTATGTCCCCTCGGCATGAAATAACAGCAATCCACTACAGCTTCAAGCTCCTCTTTAGTATTAACAAAAGGAACAGTGATAGCCTTAATCCCCCTATCAATATAATTTAATATATTGCTTGGAATTTGATCAGGCACACGCATTATAGGGGTCACACCCCATCCGTCACTTAAACGGCAAAACCGATCAATAGTTTCTGGATTTGTAGGAGCATGCTGACCATCAAAATTTACGAAATCCAAACCCATCACACCTGCAAGTTCTATAATCTCGTCAGCATAATAACTCATACCTATCCCATATGCTTTTTCTCCGGCTCTCATCTTCTGTAAAATTTTGTTAGACATCATAGCCTCCTTTTTGAATAATTAATATCCGATAAACTATTCTACTATCGGCTGCGCAATAATCCACAAGCTAACAGCAGTGTAAAAAACCATTAGTAGCAACATAGGATATTGACTACGAATTGCAATCCTATGAGATGAAGCACGATTTAATGAAATTTTATGAGCGATCCATACTGAAATCACATGTCCTAAGACAATTGCAATTATTGAAACTATCCACGCAAACTTTGCATCCACTACGGAAATATCCTTTTCGTATCCAACAGTACCAAAAAGATCCCATCCTAAAAATAATGGGTCAGAAATTAATGGAATAATACTTTGTCCAGAAATCAATAAATACGAAAGATAATGTGCAAAATTATAAGCAAGTGCAATAGGTACTAATGAAAAAACGAAACTCCTTACAATATCANAAAGTGGCATTTCTCCTGAAGAAAATCTAGAACACCACCTACAAATTTGAATATACATGAATGCAAATATAACCGGCACAGAGATAGTNCCAAAGGATTCTATCCAAACCGCAGTATTACCAGGAATTATCTCTACAATTTGCCATAATAAATTTTGCACCTCAATCCAAAANGGAGTTTCTGACAAACCATCATAGGTAACTGTTGAAAGCGCAGTTATGTGGAATGCAACCAATGCATCAGATACTCTTTCACCTCTGGTCAATCCTGAAGACCAAAACCTAAGAGAAATTTGCTTCAAAGAATTNTCTGCCTTCTCCCAACATTCATAACAATCAACACAATCTGGCAGGTCAGGATCTATAGCACAACCTGAAAGACATTCCTGACAAATTGAATTCCCATTGCCGTCTGAAACTATCCTAATTTCTGAAGGTGAAAACCTGGCAAACAAGGCAAACAACACTGAAAACGGATCACCTCTTTTTAACCAAATATGCTTTCCAAATAGAAACATCCCACACCAAGTGACTATCGAATAAAATACAATTAATACCGCTAAATTAAATGGAACTGATCCTCCTGTATAAACATTCTCAACCCACGCAAATACCAAAAATAGAACCAAGGCAGGCCACGCATCAAGTTTTTCCGGCCATTTGAAAATTGGGCTCCTCTGTTTCCAAAAAACCCATTCAAACCAACTGAATATTGTTTGCCAAGGATTAGATAAGGCCCATAAATTGCCTANTAATGCAGTGATATACCCTAAGCCAACCCACCAAATAATCCATACAAATACTAATGCAAAATTTTCCCTACCATCAGAAACTGACCTATCAAACAATCCAGAAATTAAAACCATTATTAAAACTAATACAGCACTTATTTTTATTGCCGCAGAAATAATAAGTGCTATACCTCTAAAAAACTTAAATCGACTNAAATTAATACGCGGGTAATCGTCTGAACCAATTACAGTTTTAAAGAAAAATCCTATGACAAAAAATGACAATGCTACAGTAGAAGCAGCACCAAAAATAAAATAATCAAGAGGAATTGGAAGGTCATACCTTTCTCCAAATCCATGAGCAAATAAATTATTCGGAACTACAAAGAAAANTAACAATGACAATATTATTAATCCAATTGTCTTAACTTTCATTAATTACCTCACAAGGAAAGAAATCTCCTATTTGGGATGGACTTCTATTGTCATTAATAAGTTCTCCGATTCNTCTGTTGAAGAATGGCTTTTATGATCATGATTTTCATCGTGGTCTTGCGGAGGAAGGCCACTTGTAAGTACTACGTCTTTACCTTTTACTAGTTCCCATGTAACAGTAGCGCCAGAAGCAACCACTACTTCTAATGGATCAAAAACATTCGTCTCAGAATCTATTTGAATCAAAGAGGAAGTTTCAGCAAAATCAGATTCCGATGACACAATAATTTGTCCTACCACATTATGGTTCATATGATCGTGATATGGAATTGTTAATCCCTCAAAATCATCATCAATAACTAACGAAAATGACATTCCGGAACTGATAGTAGTCATAAAAATTTCACCATGTTCTTGGGGATCAATACTGTGTTTCTCATGAGAAGAATGATGATGANCATGAACTTCATCTGACAATTCATGTGTATTAACTAAAAACCTTCCAGTGGCATGAGCATGGAAATCNAGATAAGTTTCTTGGTTAGCCTTCACATTTTTTTCTATATCATAACCATGCAAATGCATTACCAAATCTTTATCGCTATTAATAATTAATCTAACATTGTCATCTTTAGTTACAACTAATTTCTGTTCTCCATCAGTCAATACTCCATTTGAAATATTGATTTCAAATTCTGATTTGTCAGATTGAGATTGATTATGCGACATGTAATCACTTTGGTCTTCACCACATGCGAACACGAAAAACAACATAGTTGCTAAAAGGAAAGTNTGAANTCTCATTTATAGTTCTCCNGTAAAATTAANNANCATTTTACTAAGAGATANTGNTTGGTTCAATTGTCAAACAACTAATCATCGATCGCTGAGTACACTAAAGTACGCAACTCACGCCGAATATTAAATATTGTAGATGGCCTAAGTTGGGTTAAGAACACNACAGCTAAATCTTCTACAGGATCAATCCAAAATGCTGTACTAGCAGCACCACCCCAATCTAAAGAACCGACTGAACCAGGTATTTGTGCGGCAGTAGGATCAATTAAAACAGCAAAGCCTAANCCAAAACCAACTCCAGAGAAGGCAGTCTCACTCCANCTTCCTAATGCAACTGAAGTCAAATCCCCCTTAGAAGACAAATGATTTTGGCTCATCAATTCNATNGTCTTTCTACTCAAAATNCTTTTATCTTTGTAANTACCATTACTCAATATCATTTCACAAAATTTCATGTAATCATCCATAGTAGATACTAANCCACCCCCTCCAGACAAAAGTGTTGGTTTTNCAGAATAATCTCCAGTAAAAGNATCATCTACAAGCTTTGGAAGGCCCGATAATTGGTATTGATAATTAGCAGCCAATCTACCNAGATTCTCTTTAGGGACATAAAATCCAGTATCCGTCATATNTAATGGAGTAAAAATTTCTTGTTCTAGAAAATTATCAAGTGAAATCCCTGAAATAACTTCAATTAAATATCCACAGACATCAGTTGATACTGAATAATTCCATTTTCTGCCAGGCGAAAACTCTAATGGCAAAGATGAAAGTGACTNAACCATTTCCTGAAGAGTCTTNTGATGTTCTCTCCCGATTCCAATAAATCTATAAGCCTTATCAACTTCCGACTTGCTAGTTTGCCCATAACTTAAACCCGACTGGTGAGTAAGTAAATCTCTAACAGTCATTAACCTATCAGGAGGTGAAGTATCAAAGNTTGGATATGTNCCAGAAGCATACACTCGAAGGTCCGAAAATTCTGGGATATATTTCTTTACCGGATCATCAAGTTGAAAATACCCTCTCTCAAAAAGTTTCATTAATGCAACCGACACTATTGGTTTAGTCATAGAGTAAATTCGGAAAATNGTATCCCGCGAGACNGGTTTATTCCTTTCTCNATCCATCAATCCCAAAGCCGAACAATGAACTAAAGAGCCCTTTCTGAAAATNCCTGTCAGAGTTCCAACAAATCTATTAGTATTCAAATATTTTTCTTGGATAAAAGAATCAATCCTTTTTAATCTATCCAAAGACATTCCTGAAGTTGAATATTGGTTCATTAATTGTTTNNCTCTATTTTNNAGATTTTGAATCTAAAGTNTTTTTTATTTTNTCCCACCTGCCTGGCATGTCATGACGAGTAATTTCTGGTTCAAATCCCAAAGACAGATACATTCCTAATGCTGGAATTCTCCAATCATCTGTATAAAGCATAATNGTTTTGTAATTTTTCTNCTGCAAAAATCTTAAAACCTCAATTAAAACCACTTTACCCAATCCCAGACCNCTAAAATCGGGATGTGATACAACAAAATCTACCCTGCCAACNTGCTTAGAACNATCCTGAACTGATGCAAAAGTAGCAGCAACAATTNTCTCATCCTTCAAAATGACACGAGACCCTTCTAATCTTTCATCTTGTGTCATATATTCTTGAAACCTTTCGGNANCCCACNGAGAATCAAAATCGCCACAATTCAACAGNGATATCCAAGAGTTTTCATCACCATGTTTATANCCTCTTAATGAAAATCCATCAGGNAAAGGCTTGTCTGAGACTAGCCTTACTTTCTCAGCCNCAATTACCATTGTTAACTGTTTTGGTTCTAACTCTTTTTCTGATTTTCTCAACTGATTTCCTACATACCCTGAATAATGAATTCAGCTATTCTTTCACCAATCATCATGGTTGGAAGATTCGTATTAGCACGAGGAACATCAGGCATGATTGAAGCATCAGCAACTCGCAATGATCCAATTCCGTGAACTTTTCCAAATTGATCTACTACAGACATAGGATCAGTGGATGGACCCATCTTACACGTACAACTAATATGATGAAGGGTATTAACATTTTGCTTCAACCATAAATCTAACATTTCATCATTCTGAAGGATGTGATCTGTGGGTGACAGTCTATTCGATACTATTTTCGAATATTCTTCACCATCTCCNATTGACGCACAAACACGNGTTAAATAACGCATCCGTCGCAAATCTTCTGGATCTTNAAAATAATTGTAATCAATTTCTGGAGGATCAATCGGATTCGCTGATCTAAGCTTCAATTCACCAGAACCTTTAGCCAANTATAGGCTCCCNATCATTCCTACNGCATTAGTCAAAGTCNCATCTTCGTCTTCCTGACCAGGAAATTGACTACGTTCCACCGCNCGATATGAAATACCATGTGATTGATCTAANATAGCAACTCTACGTAAAGCTATATGATGAATCATTAAATCATTTCGTAAATCAGAATTTTCAGCAGTNCATCTAATCACAATTTGTCCAAACCTTTTANTTGGATCACTNATATAGTTTTCTTTAGTATTCCACCAAANCTGAACATGCGGATGATCTCGCAAATTTTGTCCTACACCTTGTAAATCTTTTACTACTGGAATACCTAACATCTCCAAATGTTCTGCTGGTCCAATACCAGAAAGCATTAATAATTTTGGGGACCANGGCGCTCCAGCACTCAAAATGATTTCTTTTCCGAAAACATTAAATATCTCCCCNCCNCTTTCTACCTCTACTCCATNAGCAATATTGTTTTGAATCAGAATTTTGTTAACANAACATCCTCCCCTAATNGTCAAATTCATTCGGTTTCTGATCGGGTTGATATAACATAAAGAAGCGCTTTGTCGAACTCTATCTACAGTATTAAATGGTATAGGACCTACCCCTGAAGCATCTGGATCATTATGATCTTGAACTTTCGANAAACCAAATGATTGAGCATCTTCGTAAAAAGCCTTGCCNTCCTCAGCCCATTCATCAAATGGATGCCTACGAACCCTCACAGGTCCAGTGTTACTATGAAAATCCCCACTCATATCTAAATCGTTCTCAATTTTCAAAAAGTAAGGTAAGCACTTTTGAAAATCCCATTCACTATTACCCTCAGCCGACCAAAGGTCATAATCTTCAGGCTCTCCTCGTAGGAAAACTTGTCCATTAATACTACTTGATCCACCAATTACTTTTCCTCGTGGAATTCGGATCGGATTTTGTTCATCAGTAGCCCTAGCCTCGAACCACCATCTATGTTGATCNACCTCATCGGTTGATCCATCGGAAAATTCGGGCCCATATGCGAATTTGATCCTATCGGGCATAGAGTCAAAATTCGCGAAGTCTTGTCCAGCTTCCAGTAACAAAACGGTCTTATTCGTATTTTCTGTAAGCCTAGCAGCGATTATTGAACCAGCTGATCCAGAACCAACCACAATATAATCATATTCCATACTTTCCTCCTCTACTCATAAAATCNCTATCAATCAGACTCTAATAATTTCATTTTCGTTCAATCGATCATTCCAAAATATCACTATATAAAAAAGAAACGCTAAAATCAGCAAAAGAGCAGAAAAAGAATATACTGCGAAAATCGAAAAATAAGTTAATAGCCCATATCCCAATAGTGGGCCAACCGCAGAACCTACATCTCCCCATGTAGAATATCTAGCCATTATTTCGNGTTGATGCCCAATAGGAGCCAAATCACCAGCTGAAGCATCTAAGGTAACCTTTGCGGCTGTAGTTGCGGCAAACAGTAATGGAACTGCCAAGAGTAAAACTANCAAATTTACATTTANAATTATCGTACAAAGAACAATTACGGGAACTGAAATTGAAATCATCAGTTTTCTTCCAAATTTGTCAGAAACAAAACCAAAAATTGCAGAGAATCCTACTTCACTTCCCCAACTCATCGCAAGAATTATTCCTGTTAATGATGCGGCTCCAATGGTTAAAACACCTAAACTAAATGGCTCAGTCATTTGATCTTTTACTATTAATCCAATCGTTGCAGTTGTTACACCAGAAGCAAGAAATCTTTTTGTAAAGTGTACAAAGAATACCGACAGGATTTTCAATCTCAAATTGGAGTTAATTGAAAAACTTCCTAACAAAAATNCCCAAATTCTATCCTTGAAAGTAACCGTTTCNTGGCCTTCAGTTNCNNCGTTGCACTTAATGGAGGTTAAATCACGTTGTTCATTATCTCTTTTTTTCCCATGGTCTCTTAGCAANAAGACTAACGGAATACAAATAATTACAAACGAGGATGTAATTAAAAATGCATTCTTAATACCTAAACTCTCTGCTAATATCCCTCCCATTAATACTGCAACTGCNCTACCAGATCTAAATACTCCATTAAAAACCCCCATATGCATTCCTCTGTGATCAGAGTTCTCTTTTAGAATAACCATGTACATGGATACCATCTGAATTGAAAAACATATTCCCCATCCTATNCGCGCAACAAATAATGGCCAAAATCCATCAAACAATCCATATGATGCAGTTGAAAATAATGCAAGGATCAATGAAATCATCAAAGGACGCTTTAATCCAAATTTGTTATAAATTTTTGCAGCCCAACTATTTGAAAACATTCTGATCCATCGATTAGTACTCAATATTACTCCCGCAGCTAATCCTGCGGTCATACCAAATTCTCCTANCATTGAAGGCAGCACAGCATATAGCATCGAATCTCCCATAACCGATAATGCCATAACTAAAGAGGTATACATAACCTGTCGTGTCGAAAAAAATATCATTCTTATTTATCTTCAAACAAAAATTTTGGACAAACCTTTTCGACAGTATAAACTATTGAAAATACTGAGTAACAATATTTCAGTTACTATGTGGTCAACAATTTCGATTAATTNAAATATTTTGGAGTATTTGATGAGCCAAATCACCAATATAGGTATNATCGGTACAGGGCGAATCGGTACTTATCATGCCAAAAACATTGAACACAACATCCCTGAAGCTTCAGTTGTAGCCTTAATGGATCTCGATCATTCAAAAGCGAAAACACTTGCACAAGAATTCTCTAATTGCATGACATATAATGAATCCGAGCACCTTATTGCAGCCCCTAACGTTGATGCAATCCTAATCGCTGCNCCTGACGAATTACATAGTGAACTACTATTNCAATGTATAGAATCAAACAAACCTGTATTTTGTGAAAAACCTATAGCAACCAATTCAAATTCAGCAAAATCGATTGTGCAAGCAGAAATGGAATTAGGAACAAGACTTATTCAAATTGGATTCATGAGAGANTATGANCCTGCACATTCCAAAGTTAAAATGATTTGCGATCATGGGNTATTAGGTAAAATTCTGGCTTTTAGAAGTTACTCATCTCAAACAATAGATCTGGACCAAAANTCTAAAGGAAACAGGAAACTATCAGATATTATAATCAACTCAATGATTCATGATTTTCATTCAGCTCGTTGGGTCATGAATCAAGAAGTCTCAAAATTATATGTCTCATCCATTATTGATAATTCTCCAAATACCGCTCGATTTGTTATGGTAAACCTAGAGTTCGAAGATGGATCATTAGGAATAATCGAATATAACGACAATTCGGGATTCGGCTATACAGTAGATATTAAGATCACAGGTGAATTAGGCTCAACCGAGAGTTCATCACTNTCTGACCCAATTATTTATTCTTCCAATTCAAAATCTCAATCAATTACAAACGACTGGTTNGAAAGATTTCAATCAGCGTATCTAATTGAACTAAGAAATTGGGTTAAATCTATTNAAAACAAAACCACTATTGGTCCTAGCACTTGGGATGGATACATGTCATTAAAAATTGCTGAAGCATGTATCGAATCTTCAAAAACAGGTAAATTAATCAATATTCCATCTATTCCAAAACCATCCTTTTATGAGTAAGATCTTAAAATTTTGAATTTTTTTGTTCTCGAATATAGAATGAGCACCAACTATCACCTCAATCAAGGAGAATACCATGAAAGCAGTCGTGTATAAAAAACCTTTTGAAGTAGCTATAGAAAACGTTCCAGACCCAACTATTAAACATCCAAACGACGTCATAGTTAAAATTACTTCTAGTTGTATTTGTGGATCTGACCTCCATATGTATGAAGGTAGAACTGCNGCAGAACCAGGAATAATCTTTGGTCATGAAAATATGGGTGTAATTCAAGAAATTGGCTCAGCAGTCAAAAATTTGTCTNTTGGAGACCGAGTGGTAATGCCATTTAATGTCGCATGTGGATTCTGCAAAAATTGCCAACGCGGATTTACTGGATTTTGTACGACCGTTAATCCAGGTTTCGCTGGNGGTGCTTATGGATATGTTTCCATGGGACCNTGGGTAGGCGGACAAGCAGAATATCTTCAAGTACCATTCGCTGACTTCAANTGCTTAACTTTACCGACTGGCAAGGAAAATGAAGCTGATTTTGCTTTATTAGCAGACATTTTCCCAACTGGATATCATGGAGCNGAATTNGCAGACGTTAGTCCNGGAGAAAGTGTAGCTGTTTTTGGTGCGGGTCCCGTTGGGCTAATGGCAGCATATAGTAGCTTAATTAGAGGAGCTGCAGAAGTTTATGTGATTGACCATGTCAAAGAAAGACTTGATAAAGCTGAAAGTATNGGAGGAATCCCAATTAATTTTGATGACGGTAATCCTGTAGAACAAATTCGCGATATTAGNCAGGACTCTGGGGTAGATAAAGGGATTGACGCAGTAGGATATCAGGCAGCAGCTCAAGGCTCATCAGCCGCTGGTGGCGAGCAAGATGAAATACCTAATGTTGTGCTTAATCAAATGATTGATGTTGTAAAACCTACAGGTGCAATGGGTATTCCAGGATTATATGTACCATCTGACCCAGGTGGAATTGATGACTCNGCAAAACAAGGCTCTTTACTTTTAAGTTTTGGAAAATTGTTTGAAAAAGGATTAAGACTAGGAACAGGGCAGTGCAATGTCAAAAAATACAACGCTTATCTAAGAGACCTAATAATTTCAGGTAAAGCATCCCCTAGTTTTGTCGTATCTCACGAAATTTCAATTGATGATGCGCCTGAAGCATACCAAAAGTTCGATCAGCGAGTAGAAGGTTACACGAAAGTAATTTTAAATCCATAACATAATATTCAANAAACATTTTATTACCTTTGAAGGAGTTGTGTNATGGCCAAAAATTCTTACAAGTGGATTGATAACTGGGGTAACAGAGAACGTTCTGAAAAATCCNTTTCTGGGTGGGCACATCCAGGAATGGCTACTACTGCCNNTGGTAACATTGTTACATGTGATAGCGGNGAATCGCTTATATTGGTATTCAACCAAGATGGGAAACTTCTAGACTCCTGGAATGGGAATTTCTCTGACGCTCACGGCATCACCATTTCCAAAGAGGGTTCATCTGAAGTCCTTTGGATTGCCGACAATGGTAGTAAACGTCAACCTGGACATCAATACGATTATGCACCTGAGGCAAAAAGTGAATCTGGGAGAGTTTTTAAAAGNGCATTTGGGGGAGAAGAACTTATGGAGCTTCCAATGCCTCCTCATGAAGCCTACAAAACTTCCAAATATTCTCCAACTTCTGTAGTAATCAATGATTCTGGTAACGGGGATATTTGGGTTGCAGATGGATATGGAGCAAGCCTTGTACATAGGTTTTCTTCTGATGGAAGATATGTTCAAACAATAGATGGCAGTACCGGTGCAGGACTTTTCAGTTGTCCACATGGAATTGCAATTGACTATAGAAAACCAGAGCCNGAACTTTATGTGGCGGATAGAGCGAATGCTAGAGTTCAAGTATTTGATCTTGATGGAAACTTCAAAAGATCTTTTGGGTCTGACTTTCTTACTACACCTAGCGGATTTGCATTTTCAAATGATCTAGCCATAATTTCCGAACTTCGATCAAGACTAGCTGTTGTAGATATAAATGACAACTTAATCAACTATCTTTTTCCAAATCCTGATGCCCCTTCAATGGACGGTTGGCCTAATGAAACAACNNAAAGTGGTACTTTGCAACGCCCTTCATCTTTAGAACCNAAAAAATTCAACAGCCCNCATGGTATGACTGTCGACAATTCTGGCAATATATACGTTGCGGAATGGCTTATAGGTGGTAGATTTACAAAACTAAGTATTGAAGANAATATCNCCAATTAATATNAANANCATATNGTACCNANTACTCATTCANAAAGGATTCATTTATGACTTCTAACTCAGAGGTTAAAATCGTCGAGTTATCAAATGGCGTATTTGCANGACTTCACAACAATTTAACTAACGCAGGAATNATTGTAGGTGATGATAGTGTAATTATTATNGATTCGCTCCGCGTTCCNTCNTTTGCTCGAGATTTAATAAAAGATGTCAAACATATCACTAACAAACCTATATCACACGTTATAGATACTCATTCACACTGGGACCATTCTTGGGGAAATCAAGAATTCCCATCNGCAGCGATTATTGGACATGATAATTGTTTAAAAGAAATGATTGACCCTAAATGGAATGAGCAATGGCGATCTAAAGTTGTTTCATCTAACGAATCTTGGTCTGAAGAAGCTAAAACAGTAACTATCACACCTCCTAATATTACTTTTTCCAATANTATGTATATGGAGTTTGGTTTACACAAAATCNATATCAAATNCTTAGGNAAAGCACACACAAGTGGAGATATATTTATTTATTTACCNGATGCCAAAGTNCTTTTTACTGGTGACGTAGCTCAAAATCAGGGNATTCCNTTTTTTGGAGANAGCTATCCNAACGANTGGATTCAAACATCAGANTCAATGGCCGACATTTCTATNAATGCTTTTATGTCTGGTCATGGACCAATNGGGGCTCAAAANGATCTTTNGGACGCTAAAGATTTCATACAANCTTTAATCAACAATATAATGCACTCCAAATCCAATGGATTAGGTAAAGATCAAACAGCATCAATTGCCACAAATGAATTGAAACCACGTTTTGGCCATTGGAGAAAATTCGAAGTTTTATCTGATGGAATTTCTGACATATATGACAGATTATAGACTAATACTTCACTTCCAACCCGTAATATCATAATTTATACAGAAATTATATTTTAATNTTCAGAAATNCATGATATATTTTTTATAGTCTATACAGCTATTAAAATATATATNCCAATATNTTACGGAAATAATTTATTTATATTCGGAAATGTTTTTCTCAAACCCCAATTGTCGCTCAGAAACACCTCACAATCTATCTCTACTAGAGAGTATNGAATTATATTCTTTTTGGGATGCCGTTGATNCTGAAAACTGGGATATAAAAAACATCGAGACTTTTCTTTTAAAAAGATTNGATGTTTTTNTAAGACGCGATATCAGAGAAAAGGGTAAAGCATCCAAACCAACACATCACGACTCTTCTATTTCTACCAGATCTTTAACATATCGGTCATTAGACTACAGAAGGAAAAATACTAAATATAAATTTGACCAAACACGTACCTACGTNGATAATCCCATTGATTGGTCCGATAGGTCCGCTATTTCAAACATGATGNTACCTCTTACNCCTCANGAACATATCAAACNTGCTTACGATATTAGCATTAATTTTACACAGCACTCTTCCCAACTACCGGTAAAATGTTTTATACCAACTTTTAGAAACCTNAAATATTGGTTCTTTTTAATGATTTATCATTCTGATTTTATTAAAAATGACTATGATATTTTCATGATTGGACATTTATATTCTCTTATAGATAGATGGCATATTATCAACAGAAGTAACTTTTCATCTTCTATGGATAAAAAGTTTTTAGACGAGTGGCTTTCGAGTCACCCATGGGAAAACGATGAAGATATGAAGCAATATGTTTTAAACATCAATGCCGGCACATTAGAACAATTACCCNCAAACTGGAGCCCATGGGATAAAGACAATCCTTTTCTACTTCCTTCACAATATCCCAACCCAAAANCTTCTAAANTAGAATCGGATTCAGAAGAAATTCAGGATGAACTATCATATATCTCTACANTGAAGGAATCANCANAATCTNNCAAGTTTATTTGTGAATCATGTGGACACCACAATAATGGTTCANCGCAAAACTATGAATTAAGTCTAAACTTACCAAACATAGATATNGATCCTCCATTCTATGAGGAAGATTTCATACAAGACAATGATGTTNCAAAAANGTATATTCCNGGAGAAGGNTGGGTTAANTCTTAAAATATTTTCTGAAGCTTTTTNTATCCCAANTTTTTTGATANCTGTCTATTCCNTTAAACTCAAATCGACCATTAGAGTTTCCTTCNANAATTCTTGCACCCTTTAAATTTTTTTGTGTTTTTAAAGATTCACTTAANNTTTTATCGCCATCANATGACTTCTTNGCAACAATATAAAAAGAATCCTCTTCGATTTTTTCTGTNTATAGCTTCAAATCCAATATNTCAAATTGACTTTGGAAAATCTTCTTNATTTCATCTTCATTACTTTCAAATCTGCCAAATGAATGNAAAATATGCCCGTCAGNATTCAGTCTNTCATTTTGTTTTTCCAATGATTTGAATATATCNTCTTTNGATAATTTATCTAAAATTTTATCTGAANATATAGCATCAAATGTCTTATTCTGNGGAATATCAAGTGATGACTCATTCATATCAAAAATTAATAATCTTCTNTNCATTAAATCATCAATNCTTTGNATATATGCGTTTATTTTAGTCATNTTNTTCTTCCCATATCATGCTAAGAAAAATATTTATTCCCTNGTGAGAAAATTTCTTCTTGCCCTTCAAATCCCAATTGCCTCCACATTTCAAAGACAACAACTGCTACTGCATTNGAAAGATTCATACTTCGATTTGANGGCTTCATAGGAATCCTAATAAGGTTNTCAGGATTCAATTTAGAAACTACATCCGAACTTATNCCAATACTCTCAGATCCAAATAACACTGTATCATTAGGCTTGTAAATTGGATCAGTAAAAATCCTTGAAGCATTCGATGATGTAGCATATAACTCAGATGNTTGAAACACTTCCANCAGACATTCAACAGATTCGTGAATCGTCATATTGGNAATATCCCTGTAATCCAATGAAGCTCTACGCAGACTTGAATTATCCAAGCTAAATGCAATAGGTTTTACCAAATGCAAATTCACNCCCGCATTAGCACAAAGGCGAATAATATTTCCGGTGTTTTGCGGAATCTCTGGAGAAATTAATACAACATTTAACATAATTAATTGCTACAAAACTGAATTCAGATTCTGAATCCATCAATATATTTTGGCTCCCTATTTGCCAAGGATATCATTATTTCTTCAACTCTACTTTCATCATATGGTAATAATTGGTCATCATACCTCGCCNNGGNAGATGTCAAAACTTTCAAACTTTGTAATTTTGTATCATTATCAGGAAATAATATCTCTAAAATTTGTGACGGCCTGAAGTATCTTAGCCATATGGGACATTTACNCAGTAATGGATTNAGTAAAGAAGCTCTCCCAACACCTGAAAATACTTTCGTAAGCGAACTAATCGTCAAATTAATAGGCATTGATTCAGGCCATCTAATTGCTTCNACAACTTGATTGTTAACCAAATCAACATAATTCCTATAATTAGACATATTCTCCCAAGGTCGATTTATAAGCCATGTATCAATATCATCAACATCTAGTAAAACACCAGTATAATTCGAATAAATTTCTCTCATAGCATATTGATCCGCAATTGTGGTTAAATCCAACAAGCCCGAGAAACAACTAGAATGACAATCCACCATATAGTCTAACCAACGAATTGACCTATAAGTTGGATAAATAACTTTTTCTCCATTCATTTGGGCAACCNTCTTCATTATGCTAGAAATTGTATAAAGCTTTTGTCTATTGATACTCGAAATTCCATTATCAATTAGGGAAGATGCCGTCCAAACAACAGGTTTATCCAAATCTGTACAAAACCCTTTCCAGCGGGAAATATATATACAAAGGTCTGCAGAAGAATACTGAACACCATAGTACTCTTTAAGATGCTNTTTTAAAGAAANTTGATCCCAATTNTTTTGAACGCAGAAAATAGCAATCTCTATTTCTTCTGACTTTAATAGAGAACGAGAATTAGCAAACGGAACATTGCTAACAGGAGGAGGTAAATTAAATCTTAGATTTTCAGATAACATTCTCAAACAACACAAAAAATATGAACATATGTTCTAATATATCACTTAAATCATAGTATGTGAATAAGAAATTGAAAATCCTACAAGACTATAAGTCCCTGTAANTCNTAAACTTGAAAACGGCCCCACCCTCATTTGACTACAAGATGTTAAAAATCCTGCGTTTTAACTCTTTCGAATAAATAATCTCCCCNTGAAGTAGTGCCAACAATCATGTCAGTCTTGAATGGAATAGCCGTACANGTGTTATAGCTCCAACCTTCTGATATTCTGGATTATGTCCAAAGTGCAGAGAAAGCAGNTTTTAGCTTATTTGCTAAAAGAGATTGGATGATAATGAATATTTTGATGCAATAAAAAAGGAAATGCAGATTAAGTAAATGAATAGATACACAATAATAATTGGGATATTAGCAGTGATAGTTGTTGCGNTAATCTTTGGAAATGTTTCATGTACGGATCAATCAAGCAAGGATTATACTCAGACTATTAAATCAGATTCAACTGATGCTTCTTACAACAAGGTCAATGTTTACAACAATCGAGGCTTAATATACGCTGCTCTGGGACAGTATCAGGAAGCAATTCATGATTATAATCAGGCTATTGAGCTAGATCCAAATCATCTTNATGCTTNCAACAATCGTGGCGTAGCATACGCTGCTCTGGGACAGTATCAGGAAGCAATTCATGATTATAATCAGGCTATTGAGCTAAATCCAACTGATATGAATGCTTACTACAATCGAGGGNTAAGNTGGTTTAAGTTGGGAGAGTACAAGCAAGCTATTTGGAATCACAAACGAGTTATAGAATTTGGNCNAGGTGATTCTGACGTTTACTTTTCGAGAGGTTTGGCTAACGAGATGTTGGGTAAATACATTTATGCATTGTCAGATTTTNATCAAGCACTCCGGTTAGATTCTTCTAACGTATTAGCACGTTCAGGCAAAATAAGGGTGAANCAAATCTTNCGGGATGAAAAGAGACAAATTGAATAAATAACGNCTGGNNGTCCCGCGAATTCATTATNTGAATATGATTCTCTGCAATATCTAAAAATCAAATTTACTACCTGAATTATATAGAAATTACTTTTGCGAAAATATANTGTGGTGNCTAATATGATTTCACCTACTATTAAATTCGCTATGAGATTTCAATACATAGGAATCGACAAACCTTGGAATGTTTTTGTTGTACTACACACAATTTCAGTNACANTGTAGTATTCNAAAATTTAANCTTATTCNTCCANATTTTCATCTTCAGAAGTTGTGACTTCCAACAATGCAGCTCCTCTTCTACGCCCTGCAAAAATANTAGAACTTCCATCTGGNGGATATTCAGGCATCTTATCCAATCCTTTTTCATCAATACTTAAACCGTTTCCTGGTTGATCACCNAGAACTATATATCCATCCTTAATAACAGAATCAGTTGACAAAATACCTGCATCTCTATCATGGAATACTTCAAGCATAATATGATTAGGGATCGCAGCCGCAATAGGAGCTTCATAATTCACAGNAGANTTCATCAAAGACACAGGAATCTCAAAACCATAGGCCATATCTGCAACTTTCATCAATCCCGTGATCCCACTTGCTCCACTACCAACTTGAACAATATCCACGGCCTCATTTTCCATAAGAGGCATAAAATCTTTTATATCTGACAAGTTTTCGCCCGTAGCTACAGCAGCAGTAATACCTTGGGACACTCTTTTTAACCCTCTATAATCCCACCTGCGTGCCGGTTCTTCTGCCCAAAAGATCTCAAATTTTTCTTCAATCTTTCTTATGTTTCTAATNGCTTGTTTTGGAGACCAATATTCATTCGAATCAATAATTAATTGTACTGGTTTATCAGACTTTTTTAACGCTTCTTGCATAATACCGATACGCCGCATATCAGACTCTCTATCTAAGCCGACTTTTAATTTTCCAGCNGATATACCTTTTGAAGCAGCCGATGAATACAAATCGTATATTTCTTGGTCTGACAATGGCAAATCAATACCNCTAGCATAAGCTCTTACATATCTNGAGGAACCTCCAAGAGTTTTCCAAAGAGGTTCTCCATTAATCTTAGATTTAAGATCCCAAATAGCGACATCTATTGCAGATAATGCGTTACCCATTACCCCTTCATTCCCACCCTTAAAAACAGCGTCTACCATCCTTTTCCATATGCCTTTTACTCCTCTTGGATCCAAACCCAAAATGACCGGTTCAATCGAATGAATCGCATGAAANACAGAAGGGCTAGTTAGGGAAACACCTGATATCCCTTCATCAGTATCTACATACAAAACCATACCAGATTGATCATCACGACCAATAGGAAAATTCGCGTCTCCCATACGTCTATCTAAAGTAAAATAGTAAGGTCTAGTTCTAATNCCTGAAATTTTCATTACTGCTCCTAAACTAACTTGTGCTGATCAAACTTGGCCGATTAGAGTGTTTTTAACATCTTTAGGTAAAACATGCTTGGAAATCTTACAAATCATTGTATATGCAGGATCAAACACATTACCNACGTCATATTCAACATAGGTGCCGAGCAAAATGTTCGCATCNTNAGCNGACAAGTTGTAATCATCAACCAACCACCTAAACATCTCTGATGAAGCATGTTGTAATGCCTCATCAAGTGGCCTAGCNTTTCCTGCTGTGAAAATAAAATCTTTATTTTCACCCCTAGGCCAAAAAATCTCTTTGTTTTTAATTACGGTTAATGAAAACTCAACATCCATAGAAATCTCTATNCCAGTACCTAATATTTCACCATCAGATTGCCATGCGTGTCCATCACCAATATGGAACAATGCACCCTCTNCAAAAACAGGCAAATACGCAATCACACCTGGTTCAAATCCCCTATAGTCCATATTCCCTCCNTATTGNCCAGATGTAGCAGTAGATATGGACTGACCTTTTTCAGGCGCTACTCCAAAACATCCAATCATAGGCCTTATCGGAACAATTAAATTTTCTAGGNATTTAGATGGATTCTCTATCATTGCTATNGAATTTTTAAAATCTAATATGAAATTAAAGGGTTCATTTTCAATTTCTCCNGTATTATGACCTGGCTCCATAACATTAGCTGAAATTTTAGGTCTNCAAAAACCATGTGAACGGTTAGGAAAAATCTTATGGAATTTTACAGCTAGAATATCACCCGGAAAAGCTCCATTTACATAAAAAGGTCCAGTTTGAGGATTCCCCCTAGGTGATACATCAATACCATTAAAATCTTTCCCTCCTGCGTCAACAGTACGAGTAATAATTTTATCGCCGCTATCAATAATCAATTCAGGGTCATGAGACCCGATAGTCAAATGATATGATTTTGGAGAAAATACATGATCCATTACAAACTCCTTAACTACTCTACGAACCACCCNATAAGGGAAACTCCATCGACAATATTCATATAATCAATCTGATTCAAAATTTCTTCACATCCCTCATTACTAGATTGCAAAGTAACCTTATAATTGCCAACATTTCCAGCGTCTATCAATCCTATTTCAGCACTAGCANTATACGTAGCAACCGTATAATAGGGATACTCATTATTCCATGGAATCCTATCAAATATTAGCTCAGCTATTTGAACATTGTCTGGAGACAACACAACCATAGGAGGCATAATTAGTGATTCCAAGTCTACTCCTGATCCATCTGAACTGATAAAATCAGATTTCGCAATAGCAACTTTTACAGTGGCATAATCACCCTTTGTAAATTCATAAGACGATCCAACAGAACAATCTTCAAACTCCCAACTCCATATCGGTTGTGATTTTTTAGCAGAATTATTTATGGATGTAAAAATGTGCTGTGGATTTCCATCTTCCCTCGCTTTCAAATTTTGATCTTCAACTTTGGGTACACTATCAATAATATTAGCCATACGACTTAAAACATCTGCGGTTTGCAACTGAACTTCACTAACACCCTCGATGCTTGATTGAATTTCACTAAGACCACTTATGCCTAATGCAGAATCCTCATTAACAGTTTTAACACCATCAGCAAGAGATTCAGTTTTAGAAGCAGTGTTTCTCAAATTTCCTGCGACAAGATTTAAAGAATCAGTTGCGGTGTTGGGTTCAACATATGGAGTTAAATTGTTATTTTGAAATTCTTCTATATTTATAAATGGATTCGGCAAATCAGTATTATTGCTTCGAGTATCCAAAGTATTCTCATAATTTATTTCATTCCCATTTTCACAACCCAGAATGAAAACAGAAACTACTAGAATTAATAACATCATACGCTTATAAAATTTCATTATTTAAAACCTTATGCAAAAAGATCATTCAATTCCAAATCAAACTGTAAAACAATTACCAACTATAGTTTACATATATAAATATATGTACCTACATCTTTTGAATAGTGTAGAGTAACTAGTAAAATTAATCGATATTCATTAAAAAACTTGGAAAAAGGATAGCCCATAATGTTCTCAGCAAGAATTACCAGCCCCAAGAAAATCGAAATAAACGAAATTGATATCCCTCAAATAAATGAAGGTCAATGCCTGATAAAACTAGAACGTTGGTCAGTTTGTGGAAGTGACATTAGACACAATTATGGGCCTGTACTTCCAGAAGAAGAATACCCTATGAAAGACGGTGGTCCGTGCCATGAATGTGCCGGAACCATAGTAGAAAGCAAGTCTGAAAAATTTGAAGTCGGACAAAGAGTAATAGTCCTCCCTGACTTAGATGGCCCTGGTGGTTTGGTAGAATATTACCCTGGGAATGAAGGTCGAATGGCTCTACTACCAGACTACGGAGACTTGGGAGAATGGGTATTATGTCAGCCATCAGGAACAGTATTATATTCATGCCAACTAATGGGAACAATCCTTGGAAAAGACGTGGTAATTATGGGGCAGGGGAGTATAGGATTATCGTTTACAGCAATTCTATCGAGAGCAGGCGCTAGGAGAATAATTGCTGTTGACCCACTTGATTATCGACTAGAGTGGAGCAAACAATTTGGAGCCTCTCACATAATAAATCCAGAGAAAGAAAATCTAGATGAAGCCCTAGAAGAAATAACGAGTGGGAAACTTGCAGATATTTCAGTAGAAGCATCTGGTTACCCCGACGCATTAAATGCAGCACTAAGGGCCGCGTCTCAAAATGGAAAAGTAATAATTTTTGGAATTCAACCTGGGCCGAGAGGTAGAATGACAGAAATAGACACACAATATTTCTTGAAAAATTCACCCACTATTATCCCGACTCTTGGTGGAAGAAGCAAAGATCCTGTAGCACATATACAAAGGATGATCGAACTGAAAGATAGGGGATGGTGGAATCCTGGAGAAATGAAAACTCACGAACTAAATTTTTCAGATGTTCAAAATGCCTATGACCAATATGAACAGTACCAAGATGGGGTTATAAAAGTTGTCATGGGAAATGAATAAATACATACAGTAATAAAGCGAAATACATTACGCAAATTCTTATGGTATTAATGGAGAAAGATTGGATAACGAGGACAAAGTTAAAGAAATCATTAAAAGAGCATTAGATATTATACAGAACGAAAATAGACCGTATTTACTTGATGTTCGAATGCCTTTAGGATTGCCCTCAAACGGCAAAACGATGAAACAATTTTTGATGAAAGAACGAAAAAATTAGGGATTTATACTGGTATGGATGAGACTAACTCAGAAATAGAAAGAGAAAGCCTTCACTCTGCATCAGATCGTACTCTATATTCATTGGTGGATGAATCCGACAGGAAAATTGAAGGTAACCTACTAAGACTTAAAGGTCGATACATACTCAAAACCATTGCAGAATCCCACTTCACAAAAATTTTGCATAACATCATCGAATCAAAAGGGTGGAAGAA
>PBBT01000019.1 GCA_002717725.1 Chloroflexota bacterium | reverse complement strand
GGATCTAAACCAACAAATGGATCTAAACCAACAAATGGATCTAAACCAACAAATGGATCTAAACCNNCAAATGGATCTAAANCTTTACCTGATCCAANTTCAANAGANTCCGAATTAAATACTCCTTTANTTNACGAAGTGACCACNNCAGNTATTAAACANGAGATAGATGAGCANAACCCTAAGCAAGTATTGCTGAATCTTAAAGAACCATTAATTCTNAAAAACAACAAACATCTATTACAAGACNTCGCNCGTTTAATGATGGACTATCCAGGAAATGATANNGTAATNGTTGANGTTGTTTCAGAAAACAATATNTACAAACTTGATTGGCCTCCAATGAAGGTAACNGCTTCTGAAGATTTAATTCGCTCAATAAATTCTATATTAGGTGATNCAGGCAATGCATCAACTCAATACANTATGCTATAAACCGCTCAATTNATTTTCTGGATTCAAGANCCAATAACAAANATCTTAAATTAGGAANATATAAATCTAATCCNTGTGATCCACCAAATCCNCTAGAACGCCCATTNTGNGAAATCACTCTGTGGCATGGAACAATTANTGGGAATCTATTATTAGNCATCACCTGTCCAACTGCTCTTGCTGAATTAGGATTATCTNNTTTTGATGCAATCCATTTGTAACTTCGTGTNTCACCTAAAGGAATTGAACGACAAATATCNCAAACAAGTCGTGAAAATTTAGAACTATTTGANTAATCTAGTTTTTCGTCAAATACTATTCTCTGNCCATCAAAGTATCTANTNATTTTGTCAGAANATTTCTTAAAAAAANCTGGATTATTAATNAAATTATTATTACNNGNATTGATCCTGNTGTAACACNNTTCCTTAGACAACATTGGCAAAGTAGTNTGTGTGAAGCCANTTTCNGATGCAGANATNCCAACCCATCCGAATTTTGTTTTAAATAGAGTAAAACAATTCTTCACAATATCTTGACCNAGNTAAAAAACATCAGGCTCTTTTGAAATTTTATCGAAATCGCTATGAGANTAACTACCNAGACTTCGGAAATTNTAATCAGAATAGTTTTTNGTCCATAACATTGCAATCTTNAACGCTTTTTTATANCCATTCGAAATTTTTTGNAATTCTTCAGATTCTAAATCTTGATAATCNTCACTTTTAATTCTCAGAATATCATCATTTTCTTCGGAAAGAATTCTTTTCACCATTTTAAAATCATGAACTTCGTTCGTATCTTCAGTTTTAACTTTATGAATTATTCTTTGTGCCATTTGAGCAACTGAAATCCTNCCTGTTGCNAGGTCTTCCATCAAAGCTGGATGAATACCAGGTTTNCCNTCAAGGCTATCNATACCTTTTGCACCACGGCCGTTAATCCAACCNTCCACNTATTCAATCAGCATNCGCGCATTTCTACGAGTACCTTCNTCAGTAATGGGTCCATCAGGAGCAGAAATTTGAATTGGAAAGTTGTTAGGATCAGACATTTCNGGGCTAGGTTCCCATCCCGAATTCCTNAAATTCTTAAATGGATCTGCAGCNGCTTTCATATGNAAAATATGTGCGACCCATGCTCNAATNAATCCTTGATTNGCNTCCCATTCTTTATCTTCACTAATTGATTTTGATGCAGTTTCATTAATCAAATCGTCTTTACTNGGTAGGGCAGTAGCCATACCNCCAATTGGTACNGCTCCTCTTTTCAAACANACAGCTACTAATCTTCTAAAAATATTTGACATAAATTCTGTTGTTTTAATGTCAACTCCAAACCTGTCAGGCCAAACAGAATTTGGATCAGACATAGTATACTCTAGAACACTTGCCTTAAAGTCCCATCTAGCAGCATTTAATCCAGCAGCATATTCTCCNAGAGAAAAAAGAACCTCATCCATAATAAAAACAATGGGTAAAGATTCAACTAATGGGATNGCTTTAATCACAGCANCATCAGGATATTTCAAATANGNTTTGGAAAAATCAAAGAAATCTCTATACCATTCTGCTTCNTCAATNACTTCCATTTTAGGCAAATAAAAATATANACCTTGTCCTCTTTCTACTTGAGCNAANCCTCCATAATACATNGTAAGAGACATTCCTAAAATNGTTGCAGAAATAGGTTTACCATCAATCAGAAGATCATTCTCATCCAAATGAAGACCTCTTTCCCTGTGCATNAAAAANGGCAATTCTCCATCTACCAATTCATATTTCCTATCTCNTACAGGATTATAAAAACTTAATGTACGTTCAGTNGCTCCTAGTCGATTTCTNGCTGCTGACAAAGTATCTACCANTCTATGNCCNCCNGCATCCTCATCATCNTCTAAATANCCTTCAGCCCTTTCTCCTTCAGGGCCTGGNTTTAANGCATTNATTGCCATATTAGTTATTGAAACNGGTCCAGANATTTCAATNCCAGGTTCTAAAAGTTGAGCAGGTACTGGGGGGACTTTCCAATCACCTTGATTTATTTCAGATTCTGGAGGTAAAGTAGGCAAAACCCCATTATTAATAGCGTTTTCAATCATAGATTGTCGTTTTTTACGAATTGACTGNACTCGAGAAGAAAATTCTTCATGTGCCTTAANTAGAAAACCCAAAAAGTCTTCAGTCAACAATTCATCACCATCAACAGATTTAAAATTTACTCTAGCATNTACAGACATTANACNAAGCCTCCAAAAATTTATGAATNCTACTAGTCATTCCCAAGACCCAGCNACTGCAGNAGCAATAGCAGGAACAACTCTNGGATCTAAAGAATGAGGAATAATTTGTTCTTTCGAAACTTCAGCAACCAAATCAGATAATGCTAAGGCAGCGGAAATTTTCATTTTATTANTTATTTTTGATGCNCCAACATCAAGTGCACCTCGAAAAATTCCAGGNAATGCCAAAACATTGTTAATNTGATTTGNCAAATCACTACGTCCAGTTCCTACTACAGCTGCACCACCAGCAAAAGCATCTTCTGGAAGAATCTCCGGATCAGGGTTAGCCAATGCCAAAACTATTGGATCAGGNGNCATTAATCGAATATGCTCTGCATGCAATAAATCAGATGTAGACAAACCAATAAAAATGTCAGCATCATTCAGTGCATCAAAAATACTTCCACNTAATCTTGATTTATTTGTTTTAGAAGCAATTTGTTGTTTTACAGGAGTTAAATTATCTCTGCCTTCAAAAATAGCTCCTTTTGTATCAACTAAAACAAGATCAGTTACACCAAACTCAAGTAGTAATTCAGCTGTACCAATTGCACTAGCCCCCGCTCCACTAAATACAACCTTACAATCTGATAAATTCTTACCTACTAACTTGGCAGCATTCAACANTGCTGCAAGGACNACCACTGCAGTACCATGTTGATCATCGTGAAATACTGGAATCCCTAATTCTTGAAGACCCGCTTCAATTTGAAAGCATTTGGGAGCAGAAATATCTTCCAAAAGNACCCCCCCAAAAGTAGGGGNTANATTCTTTACAAAAGCAATTATNTCATTTGGATCAGAAGCAGAAATACACAA
The DNA here is from genome assembly GCA_002717725.1 of Chloroflexota bacterium. The sequence continues at coordinate 39,358 of PBBT01000019.1, read as the reverse complement.
CGGCCAAGCGTCTATACCAGCCAATTCTCTAAACANTATTGCNTTTCCCTCCATTACTGGCATAGCTGCATTCGGTCCAATATCNCCAAGCCCTAATACAGCAGAACCATCAGAAACTACCGCAACCATATTCGCTCGATTCGTATATTTATTGCCTAGNGAAACATCTCGGGCAATTTCTAAACATACACCAGCTACACCAGGAGTATANGCAGTAGAAAGATCTAAATCTGAAGAAACNGGAACTTTAGANNTCATNGAAATCTTGCCTCTATATTTAGCATGTAATTCCAATGCCAATTTTACATAATCCATAAAAGCTCCCGGAAATTATTTGAGTATCACTANNTATATCAAAATGAAATTTTGNTAACNATTCAATNTNNTNAATACAGTGTAGCGACGAAGATCATTTCAGTCAAACTAAAATAGCAGTATGGTGGGCGCTCGAGGACTTGAACCTCGGACCTTCTGTGTGTAAAACAGATGCTCTAGCCACCTGAGCTAAGCGCCCATANTTTACTATTCTACATGAAATAGCNTGAGGGACCAAATATGTGAATTTNGAGCGCGCTTGGCGGGACTCGAACCCACGGCCTCAGCCTTCGCAGGGCTGCGCTCTATCCATCTGAGCTACAAGCGCAATTCATTTGGTGCCGAAGAAGGGATTTGAACCCCCACATCCTANAGGATACTACGTCCTGAACGTAGCGCGTCTACCNTTCCGCCACTTCGGCAATANTAACATCTNTGTATAAATCCGAAAAATTNACGCTTTGATAGTCTATCNCCGAACTTTCAACTAAGCAATACTATCTTCGANNCGAAATATNAATTNNTGTNATNATTTTTATNGTAGNGNNATANNANACTCGAACTTGTGANCNNTTGGGTNTGAAGNAAGCGCTCTAANNAACTNANNTANCCNCCNNGGAAANGGNNANNCANAGAAAAATGGTGGCAACGCGTGGATTTGAACCACGGACCTAGCGCTTATGAAGCGCCCGCTCTAACCCCTGAGCTACGTTGCCNTCAAGTAATTCTATCATATTATTCGNAATTAATTTTTAAGAATTTTAAAAAAAACNTTCNTTTCTGCTATACTAAAACNATTAAATCAAAAGAGAGAATTATATGCCAGGATTTGCTGTTTTAGGCGCACAATGGGGAGACGAGGGTAAAGGTAAAGTTATTGACTTTTTGTCAAGAGATGCTGACATNGTTGCTCGATTCTCNGGAGGAAATAATGCAGGCCATACTGTAATCAATGATCAGGGGAAATTCAGTTTCCATCTGATTCCATGTGGAGTNTTCTGGCCTCANGCAATCAATATTATTGGAAATGGAGTTGTNCTAGATTTAGATGTTCTACTGAAAGAAATCAATGATTTNAAAAAGGAAGGNCTTGATTTAATTGGTAGATTGTTGGTCAGTGATAGAGCTCATGTAATCATGCCTCATCATGTTATGTTGGACCGATTAACCGAAACTACAAGNAGCGGNGGAGCCATTGGAACAACTGGNAANGGAATAGGTCCTGCATATGCTGAAAAAGCNGCTAGAACAGGAATCAGAACAGCTGACTTANTAGACTTAGAATCATTATTACCAAGACTTGAATCAATTATGTTACATAATAATGCAATAATTACCAAAGTATATGGTGGAGACCCAATTCCTCTAGATTTTGTATCCNAAAAATGTTCTGAATGGGCCAATGCAATGAGNCCATACATCAAGCCNGTAGAAAAAATTCTCCACGATGCATTAGACCANGGCAAAAATGTCCTGCTTGAAGGGGCACAAGGAGCGATGTTAGATCTAGATCACGGCACTTANCCATATGTCACTTCTTCTAATCCCACTATTGGAGGAGCATATACAGGGTTAGGGATTCATCCAGGAAATATCACTGAAGTTGTTGGAGTATTTAAAGCATATACCACCCGGGTGGGTAGGGGACCATTCCCTTCGGAATTATTTGATCAGACCGCTACAAAAATCAGAAATCTGGCTCAAGAGTTTGGAGTTACGACAGGCCGACCAAGGAGGGTAGGGTGGTTTGATGCTGTTGCTGCAAGACATAGTGTCAGAATTAACGGATATTCATCCGCAACGCTGACCCGATTGGATGTATTAGATGGTTTTGACACGGTCCAAGTTTGTACAGCATATGAACTAGATGGGGAAAAAATTGATTATTTCCCAGGGGGAGTAGCAACACTAGAAAGATGTTTACCTATATTTGAAGAATGCAAAGGATGGAGCCAACCAACTGCAAGTGCGACTTCATGGGACCAAATACCTGAAGAAGCACAGGCATACGTCACAAAATTACAGAAACTAATTGGAACACCCATAAGTGTTATATCAACTGGACCAAATAGGAATGAAGCAATTGAAATGTCAAAAGTTTTCGAATCTGCTCGTAAGTAATTTTAACCTATTAATATATAAATAGAACCATTCAGAAAATGTCTAAGGTCAATTTTTTAATCATTCATTAATTGACAACAGCCTAACTCAGTAGATGTGAGTCTTAAATGGTTAAATTAAAAGAGAATTCTTTCCAAATAATTCTAGTTTTTCTATCCTTACTTTTTTGTTTCCGTGTATTCGCTCATTTGGCAATCGTTCTAATTGGTGAAATTGAAGGACTCCCGCCACAGTCTGAGTGGTTATCTGGTGCAGTTCCATATAAATATTTACTAATTACACAAATAGTAATTATTTTTTTACTGTTTAAAGTTTGTTTAGATTTTATAAAACATTCAGGCTATTTTTTTAATCCCAACAAATATATTGCGAAATTAATACTTCCTTTAGGAATCACATATTTTACAATCATGGTGATTAGATACATTATTCGAATGTCACTCTACCCCCAAGAACGATGGTTGGGCGGATCAATTCCTATTTTTTTCCATATTGTATTAGCAGTATTTCTAATTTTATTAGCTTACTACCACATAACTAACTATGAACCAATTAAAAAAACTAAAACATTTACAAAAAGAATTTCTACTCATTTAATAAAATATTTTCTATCGATAATTACAATCACATTGATAATTCTATGGGTATTACACACGATTTTACCAACAATAATTTCTCATAATTTAGGAATTGGCCCACCAGAATTTGCAGTTAGAGCAGAAAAAAATGTAATAATTCCAACTTCTGATGGAATTAACCTATCTGCAAATATATATCGTCCAATTAGATCTGGTATGACTCCAACAATATTAGTAAGAATTCCTTACACTGCAAATCTTTATAATTCGTATAGAATTGATTTAATTTCAAGAATTTGGGCAGAACATGGATTCAATGTAGTAATACAAGGAACCCGCGGAAGAGGACAATCTGAAGGTGAGTATTATCCTTTCAGACATGAACACAAAGATGGTTTAGTCACATTAGAATGGATTGGTAAACAATCCTGGTTTAATGGTTCTTTAGGTATGTGGGGAGGATCTTATTTCGGTTATACGCAGTGGGTTTTAGCAGACCAAAAAAACCCTGGACCTAATACTCTGGGAATCCAAATAGCTAGTACAAATTTTTACGAGATGTTCTATGTTGGAGGAGCTTTTTCACTAGAAAGCGCAGTACATTGGGCATTAACTAGTGGTCCTTATGAAGACAAAGAATACTCTCAAGAACAATTTAAACAAGCTATNAATGGCTTCCCAATAATCAATGCAGATAACCGAGCTGGTCAAAACATTGAATATTTTGATGAATGGGTTAGTCATACCAAAAATGATGAATTTTGGGAAGAAATTAATAATCGTGAAATGATTAAACATCTATCTGGTCCAGTTCATTTAATGTCAGGTTGGTATGACCCATTTCTAGCATCTCAATTAAAAGACTTTGAATTAATCCGGAAACATNCAGATGNGTATGTTGCCAATGAAACCACATTAATTGTGGGCCCATGGGCTCACGCAAGAGATATTACCCTACCTAGTATGAATGATGCAGACAAATACCGAATTAGTAGTCTGTCACCAAGCATTAATTGGTTCAACAAACATCTGAAGAAGAAAACGANTCCCAATTCAAATCCAGTAAAAATNTTTGTAATGGGAGAAAATATTTGGAGAAATGAAACTTCATGGCCCTTAGCAAGAACTGTTTATGAGAAATTTTTCCTTCATAGTATAGGTNATTCCAACAGTATAAATGGCGGTGGAANATTATCCCAAACAAGTTCTCCATTAGATAAATCAGTTGATGAGTATATTTTCGATCCTGGGAATCCAGTACCATCTATTGGNGGATCAGTACTAGGTCCTAGATCAGGAATGAAAATCCAAAATTCCNTTGAGGAACGAGATGATGTATTAGTTTATACATCAGATCCACTTCAAAAGAATATGGAAGTGACCGGTCCAATAAAATTGAATGTTTTTGTTTCAACCTCTGCACCATCAACTGATTTTACTGCAAAGTTAGTGGATGTTCATCCGGACGGATCAGCTTACAATATTTCTGAAGGAATNCTTAGAATTCCGAAAGGTGAAATAAATAATAATTCTGCCTCAAAAATCACTATCCAATTGTCTCCAACAAGCAACGTATTCTTGAAAAACCATCAAATACGACTTGAAATTTCTAGTAGTAATTTCCCAAGATTCGACCTCAATCCAAACACCGGAACATATATTCCACANGAAACAACATATATTTCAGCNGAACAAAAAATATTCACTGGAAATGAATATNCCTCACATCTTGTTCTACCGATNATTCCTAGAGTTGAAAAAATCCCTTAGATTATAAATCTATTTCGTAACGATCTAATAGAACATCAAGTTTTTTGACTGTCTCAGCATCTGGTGGAACCAAAGGCAATCGAGGATCACCAACATTGAATCCAAACTTACCTACAGCATATTTTACAGGAATGGGACTTGTAATCATGAACAGTCCTTTAAAAATATCTAGCAATCTTAAATGCTCGGAAGCCGCAGACTCAATATCACCTTCCAATATCATTCCAATCATGGTACTTATTTGATTACAAACAACATGAGAAGCCACACTAACAATCCCATATCCTCCCATGCACATTATTGGGAAAGTCTCATCATCATTCCCGCTCCAGACATGAAAATCATCTTGAGAGTCTCGTATNATTTGTGCAATTTGAGTTGGATCACTACTAGCTTCTTTAATACCCACAATATTATCAATTTCACCCAATTTNAGTGTAGTTTCTGCAGTCATATTCAAGCTAGTTCTACCTGGAACATTATATAGCATGCATGGCAAATTAACATTACCTGCAATCGTCTCAAAGTGTCTAATTAAACCATCTTGGGGAGGCTTGTTATANGAAGGTACAGTCAATAAAAGACCATCAACACCTAATTTTTCAGCCTGTTGACTTAGTTCAATGCTTTTTGCAGTGTTATTATCAGTTGTGCCTGCAATTACTGACGCAGAATCACCAATTTCTTCTTTAATCTCTGAATATAATCTGAGCTTTTCATCATTGCTAAGATTNGGAGATTCACCTGTAGTGCCAGTAATTACAAATCCTTGACACCCATTTTCTACCAATCGAGNGGCAAGNTTNCGAGCCTCTAAGTAATCCACATTCCCATTTTTATCAAATGGAGTTATCATCGCTGTAATTAATCTACCGAAATCAACCATTGAATTCTCCTAAATCTCTAATGAATTTTTCTCCGCAAAATTTCTTCAGCTATTTGAATTGCGTTCAAAGCCGCGCCTTTTCTTAAATTATCNCTAGCTAACCAAAANGCAATAGAATTGTCNCAAGACATATCNNTTCTAATTCTCCCAACCAGAACATCATCATCACCTTCAGAATCTATAGGCATAGGATACATTGCTGATATTGGATCGTCTACTACTCTGATACCTGGAAATCCNCTNAGCAATTCTACGGNNTTTNCCAGATCAANNGGATTATGAAATTCCGCATGGACAGCTTCACTATGTCCAATCATTACGGGAACTCTTGCACAAGTTGCTGATANATTTAAATCCGGAATGTTTAAGATTTTNCTGGTCTCNTTTAACATTTTCATCTCTTCACGAGTATATCCATTAGGCAGGAATGGTTCGATATGAGGCAANACATTAAATGCNATCTGGTGCGGATAAACNTCNGCTTGAATAGAATCATTATCCAAATACTGNTTAGTTTGAGTTTTCAGTTCATCTAATGCAGCGCTGCCTGTTCCTGAAACTGATTGATAAGTATCAACAATGACACGTTTNAGGGAAAAATTATCATGCAATGGTTTTAAAGCCATAACTANNGGNGTAGTAGAACAATTCGGNATAGAAATAATATTTTTNANATCTTTTAACGCTTCCGNATTAACTTCAGGCACAATTAAAGGGACATCCGGATCCATTCNGAAAGCCGAACTATCATCAATTAAAATCGTATTAGTGTCTCCAATCATAGAAGCAGCCAAATGACTAATNTCTGAACTTGCCGAAACAAAAACCATATCCACCTTTTCAANCAATTCAGATGAAAGCAATTCAACTTCAATCTGATCACCATTAACAGTTATTCGCTTACCTAGNGACCTCTCNGAAGCACAAAGTCTAAGGTCAGCAACTGGAAACTTTCTTTCCTCTAGCATTTCAAGGAAAACTGTACCAACCGCNCCTGTAGCACCTACAACCGCAATATTTTTCCTATTAGTCATATCAATCTTCTATCTACTCNTAAAATCACTGCAATTCCATTATTTCTTCTAGGCCTAAGGTAAGACCAGGTCGATTTACAACATATCTAGTTGCCATCAAAACTCCCGGCATAAAACTTTCTCTATTGATTGATTCATGAGTNATTTTCAAGGTTTGACCAAGTGCTCCAAATACTNCTTCGTGGTAGGCAACTTTCCCTGGCATTCTGGCACTNTGGATATTAATACCCTTATGATAAGCACCTCNAGCACCNTTGATTGTTTCAGATTCNGANATCGTAGAATCAAATCCCTCAGGTTTTCCTTGAATCATAGAATTAGCTATGGCAATAGCTGTACCAGAAGGAGAATCGATTTTAGCTTCGTGATGTGCTTCAGTCAAATCAACATAATCGAAAAATTTAGAAGATTTTTCAACAAGATGCATCATTAAAACTGCACCCATTGCAAAATTTGCGGNAATNACAATCCCGATATTNGNNTTGCNAGNAATTGANCGAGCTTCAGATATTATCTTCTCATCAATTCCNGTTGTTCCAATAACAATATTTACACCCCTAGAAGATCCAGATCTAATTGCATTAATAGCACCTTCAGGGCTACTAAAATCAATNACAACATTTGCACCATCAATAACATCGTCTATTGATGTAGATAAAGGAACTTTACCACTACCATCAGGCAAATCAATGGAATCCAAATCTCCTGCAAATTTATCAACGGCACCAATAGGTTCAGTATCAGAAGCTTCTGTAACCGCACTTAAAACCTGTTGGCCCATCTTCCCTAGAACGCCACTAACAACTACTGAAATAGTATCCATATAATTCACCTGNAATATTCANAGGAAATCCCAATTGAAAAAACATTTTTANCCATCATTACGATCACGAGATCTAAATCCTCCTCTTCCTCCTCGATCTCCACCTCCACCTCGGTTATTATTCCGTCCTCCTCTTCCTCCTCGATCTCCNCCTCGNTNATTATTNCGTCCTCCTCTTCCTCCTCGATCNCCAGATCTTTGAGGTCTAGCAGGTATNAAATCCCCACTTTCNATCTTCTCTTCTAAAGTACGATCATCCTCCTCATCAAGTAATGCTCGTCTAGACAAATTGATTCTTCCTTGATCATCAATTTGTGTTACTACAACGGTGAGTTGNTGNCCAACTTCTACTTCGGATTCAACACTTTCAACTCTTCGATCAGAAAGTTGGCTAATNTGAACAAGTCCATCTTTTCCAGGAAGTATTTCAACAAATGCTCCGAAATTCATNAGTCGAACTACTTTCCCNGTATAAATATCNCCAACNAGAATTTCTTTCGTCAAATCTTCAATCATAGCAATTGCTTTGTCAGCAGCTGATCCATCAGGAGAACCAATTATAATAGCACCATCATCCATTACATCGACCGTAGCCCCTGTTTCTTCCACTATACNTCGAATTGTTTTACCACCTGGTCCGATCACTAATCCGATTTTTTCTACAGGAACACTCATCCTGATCATACGNGGAGCAAATGGGCTCATTTCGGATCTAGGATCCGAGATNGTTTCATCNATCTTNCCTAAAATTTCTAATCTGCCTTCTCTAGCNTGATCTANTGCCTGTTGGATCATAGGGAAAGTAATATGTTTTGCCNTAATATCAAGTTGTATGGCGGTGATGCCATCAGAAGTTCCTGCTACTTTGAAATCCATATCACCAACATGGTCTTCCAATCCTTGAATGTCNGTTAAAGTNACAAATTCTCCGTCATCTCCAACAATTAATCCNATAGAAATACCTGCTACTGGGGCTTTTATTTTCACACCNGCATCTAACAATGCTAGAGTACCTGCACAGACTGAACCCATAGATGTACTACCATTNGAACTAAGAGCTTCACAAACTAGNCTTAAAGTGTAAGGAAATTCTTCTTGNGAAGGCAAAATTGGCTCTAACGCNCGTTCAGCCAAAGCGCCATGCCCCAATTCNCTTCTACCTGGACCCCTCATAAATCTAGCTTCTCCAACNGAATANGGAGGAAAATTATAATGCAACATGAAAGTTTTATTTTCTTCAGGACCTAAAGTGTCCATTCTTTGTGCATCACCTACTGAACCTAGAGTAGCAACACCNANAATTTGGGTTTCACCTCTAGTGAACAATCCTGTACCATGNGTTCTAGGCAAAATNGAAACATCACATTCTATTGGNCGAATATCCTTTAACCCTCTCCCATCTGGTCTTGGACTACCAGAAAGAACTANCTTTTTAAATGTTTGTTCTAGTACAGAATCAAANGCACTATCAATTTGGTTTTTTTCAAAATCTTCTTCAAGGGATTTATTTACATCCTCAGCAATACCAGCNATTGATATATTAAAATCGGATTTCCCTGTTGATTTTGAAAAGGCNTCTTCAAGTCTTTTCCCAGAAACATCAATGACTCTCTGAGTAATCGCCTCAGGAAATGAATTATCNGGATATTCAATTGTTGGTTTACCAACAGCCTCAACTATCTCATCTTGAAAATCAATCACTTCCTCATTGACATTTTGAGCCAACTGAATAGCTTCATAAACCACATCTTCAGGTAACTCGGAGGCTCCAGCCTCCATCATTATCACACCATCTCTTGAACCTGCAACAACAATATCTAACTTNCTCTGATCNATTTCCTCATAAGATGGATTAACTATGAATTCTCCATTTACATAGCCTATCCTAGTAGCTCCAATTGGACCTTCAAATGGAATGCCAGAAATGCTCAGGGCTGTAGAAGCACCGATTAANGAAACAATATCAATAGGNANATCATCATCAACAGACATTGGAGTAACTACAACCTGAACTTCATTTCTAAANCCTTCTGGAAACAAAGGTCTTATAGGCCTGTCTATTAAACGTGCAATGAGAACTCCATGAGTACTAGGCCTACCTTCTCTCCTGAAAAAACTTCCTGGTATTTTCCCTCGAGCATATAGTCTTTCTTCAAAGTCCACAGTTAATGGGAAAAAATCTATTCCTTCTCTTGGATCCGCAACTGTAGCCGTAGCAAGNACAACTGAGTCGCCTATCCCTACTAATGCAGAACCTGTTGCCTGCTGTGCCAATCGTCCAGTTTCAACAGTAATACCTTTCGATTGTATAATTCGTGTAAAATCTTGTTTAGTAATGACTTACCTCCTACAATNTGTAGGACCGGGGAATAAAAAGATCAATCTATGAAATCAGTTAGTTATCTTCTCAATTCAAGCTTTACAAGAAGATCTCTATAACCCTGTGAATCATTTCGATTCAGNTAATCTAACAATCTACGTCGCCTACCAACTAGTTTAAGTAATCCTCGACGAGTCGGCTCATCATGAATATGCACTCTCAGGTGCTCAGTAAGTCTGTTGATGCGAGAAGTAAGTANAGCGACCTGAACCTGGGTAGATCCAGTATCATTATCACTTAGTCTATTCTCAGAAATTACAGTATCTTTTACTGCTCGGTCCACTCTTAATTTTCCTTATCTCTTTCNTAAAACACAATTTTATCATCAATAATATAATGACGCAATGTAATTNTGNTCTAAGAAATCCTGTACGTTCATNAATTAATTACTANCNTTTCCAAGAATATCAATTTATTTNAANNCCAAANCNTANAANATCAAATAGNAGANAAAAATTTGGTGATTGCATCTTGAAATGCAACTGGATTATCNCCCATTACCCTATGACCAGCATTAGGNATAGATACCAATTNAGAATTAGAAATTCGATTCAACATTTGATTCGCCACATCTTGAGANACAATATCACTATCTTCNCCAACTACCAATAAGGTAGAAGNTTTTAACAAATCAAGNGAAGACCACATTGCATCCGAAACATCTTTTGATTCTCTCCTGAAATCTCTATCNGGAGAACGCAGNAATTTGTCATATTTCCAAGTCCAAGAACCATCTGNTAGCTGTTTAACGTTATGTTTTATACTCCCCCATATNTGATCAATNGGTCTATTAGGNGTATATCCATGTACCATATTGACAAATTCTTCAATGGAAGGATGTACATCTTTCTGGCTGACAAAATTTCTTATTTTGTTTCTCCCNGTGGACTGAGCTACAGGNGCAGCATCTACCACAACTAAAGCTGAAACAATANCTGGATGATTTGCAGCATATGTAAACGCATTACGCCCNCCCATAGACATNCCAACCATCANTACTTCAGACAANCCCANATGTTGAATCAAATTATCTATATCNTCATGATAGTCATTGAGCGAATAACTTTGACTNTCAGACCAATCNGAATCTCCATGNCCTCNTTGATCAAAAGCTANAATTCTGAAATTATCNCACAATCCTAATGCAACAAAATCCCAAGAATGNGNTTGCTGAGCAAAACCATGCAACATTATTATNGTTGGATTCTNAACATTTCCCCAATCTAAGTAATGGAACCGCATTCCATTAGATTCAAAATATTTGTCTTGAGGCAAANCATCATTTGAAAATTTNATCCCCATTGCCCTNGCTGCATCATGTAAAGACAAGCCACGATTAAAAGAAGAGNCNGACAAATTTNTTCTCCCTCTAAAAATAAAGTATTCTTATAATAAACAAAGATTTAAAATTAATNCTGATTGGGAATTCTTCCCCATTGAATNNATTCAGAATCTAATTCNGAGTCATTATCTTTTATNATNCCTTTGACACAAGAAAGTGTAGCATTTACATCATTGGAAATTAAAACCCAATCAGGAGTNNTTGGTAACCAGTATGGAGAAGTAATCCTTAAAACCTCAAATCTTTTGGAATTGANGTATATTCCATATTTTGAATTANNAGTTTGCAATTTTNTCTCCCAANNATATNAGACATCACGTNATCACAAATATACAATTTCGATGCANAGAATTCTACTATGAATTTTCTTTTAAATTAGTAGAAGAATAGTATCCNCGATATTCATTTGGTAATAATTCAGCTATTCTTTCCATTATCATCTCAGACATCGACTCTAATAATTGATGATTAATATNCCCTTCTANGTCNGGCAAATTAAATACTCTNCCTATATTTACCTGAATCTTACCNGANGGATAGAACACTCGAGTCCANTTACCCATATTTTTNGTTCCAATTATNCCTACNGGCAAAATTGGACTNTTTGAATGCAACGCAATCCTAGCTACNCCAGATTTNCCTTTTCGCATNCCCTTCATGCTTCTNGTCCCTTCNGGGAATACAACCACTGCANTTCCTAANTCCAATTGTTCTAAAANCCATAAATACGCAGACCTATCGACAACCCCNCGNTTAACTGGAAATGCACCATATTCCTTTAAAAACCAACGTTGNAAAAATCCNGAAAAAATCCCGGATTTNGCCANAAATTTTATCTTTCTATCAAAGGTTGAGGCTAATAAAGGAGGATCAAATTCACTAACGTGATTAGCTACAATTATCACACCTCCAATTGGAGGTACATGNTCAATACCATTAATTGTCCACTTTGAAAATAATTTTAAAGTAAGTCGTTGGAAAAATTTTGCTATGGAATANATCAATTAACGCATCTCTACTTTTCAATCAATCTGATTAACAAACTAACAACTTCTTCTANTGATTTATCGGTTGTATCAATTAATATAGCATCAGAAGATTTTTTCAATGGNGAAACATCTCTTGTNCTATCTTTCAAATCACGGTTNTGTATCCCTGCCAAGACCTCATCAAAATCTACTATTTGTTGAATTTGTTTTCTTTCCTCATACCTTCTAGAAGCCCTNACAAATTCCGAAGCTGTTAAAAAAACTTTCANATTAGCNTTTGGCAAAACAACAGTNCCTATGTCTCTACCAACCATNACAATAGAATTATTTTCTGCAATTTCACGCTGTAGCTGTACAAGTTTTGATCTAACATGACTTAANGAAGATACAAANGATACATGCTCTTCNACTAATTTAATCCTTAAAGACTTTGAGATGTCCTCTCCNNAGACTATTACCTTTTGATCTTCTTCTAAAAATTCTACGGAAATATCCAAATCTTTTACGAANTCAAAAACTGATGATTCATCTTCCATTGAAATATCATTTGTTAACAAAGCATATGTAACTGCACGGTACATTAAGCCCGTATCAAGATAGTAAAACCCAAGTTTTTTCGCCAATATTTTACCCACTACAGTCTTTCCAACTGCAACAGGTCCATCAATAGCTATAGAAAACAAATNAGAAACGACAATACCAACCTTATAAANGCAATTATATCAGTCTGCAAATCAGCAAACAATGAATTGACTCTAACATNTAGTGTATGATTAATACACAAACACATCCTATCACCACCTAGGAGTATACAATGGTAACAATTGCATTACTTGCTAAAGACAAGACGCATCTTTCTCAATGCAAAGAGCTATTGCCCGATGGAGTAAATATTGTATATGTAAATTCGACTGACCCTATAGAATNACAGGCNNAATCATTACAAAACATTCCTGCTATNATCCTTGGCACTTCAGAATANCCAATTGAACTTGCAAAACTTACTCCCGATTTAAAACTCCTTCAAACTTTTAGTGCTGGAACAGATATGTTAGATAAAAAATTGTTGGGAGAATTAGGTGTTTCAGTTTCCAATAATGGTGGAGCAAATTCAGTAGCTGTTGCGGAACACACAATTGCTTTAATTGTTAACACATTTCGAAAAATGAATCTCCAATTTGAATCGGTTAAATCTGGTAATTGGAGGGGAAACATACAAAAAGAATGGTACTCCCAGGCAGANGAAATCAGTGGTAAAACTGTTGGCATTATAGGGTTTGGCAGAATTGGTCAAAGCGTAGCAAAGCGTCTAATTGGATGGGAGTGNAATGTAATTTTCCATGATATCGTTTCACATCCCAAGGAATTGATTACTAGCTTAAATTCAACCAAAGTTTCCCTTGAACAACTTATATCTGAATCAGATATCATTTCTCTGCATGTTCCACTAAACAATACAACAACAAAAATGATCAGCTACGCTGAATTTTCNTTAATGAAATCTTCTGCTATTTTGATTAATGCTTGTAGAGGACCAGTTGTCGATGAGGAAGCACTAATTCATGCTATTAAAAATAAGCAAATTTCAGGTGCAGCACTTGATGTAACAGAAAATGAGCCAATTGATTCAAATAACCATTTATTAGAATTAGACAACGTATTGATAACTCCACATCTTGCAGCAATGTCGGCACAATTCCTTGCTAAAGCCAGATCATTTGCGGTATACAACTGCGCGAATGTAGCACTTGGGNAAAATCCAGAATCAACTGTAATACCCGACTAATTTTATGTGCAACCATATGAGATATGTATAGATTAAGTTGCTTGAAGGAATCTAACGGCTTGATCATGCAATATACGTGATGATGAGGCTATTACATGACCATCAGATTCTACAGAAAGGGATTTACCTTCCCAATCAGTAATTACTCCACCAGATCCTTGAATCAACTTGATAACAGGCAAAAAATCACAAATCTTTAAATCTGCTTCTACAACCAATTCCAAGTATCCCCCAGCTAGTAAACAATAACTATAGCTTTCAGAGCCATAATGATGGAAAGCAACGTTTTTCGCCAGTTCCATCCAACGCAAATATTCATCTTTTGAAAACATTTGAGGTGAAGTAGCATGTAACGAAGACTTGGTTAAATCAGTTTCAGAAGAAGTTGATAAATTGATACCATTTAACCTACTAGGTTCATTTTCTATGCCTATCCACCGTTCANCCATAACTGGGTTATCAACTACACTTAGAACAGGGATTCCATTACGTAAAACTCCAATCATTGTGGTAAACACTGGAATCCCTGAGACAAATGCTTTAGTTCCATCAATTGGATCAATTACCCAAATATCGTCTGATCCAACTTGGAAATTANCTTCTTCTTCGCCAATAATTCCACAATCTGGGAATTNTGATTGAATCAATTTTCTTGCAAAAGATTCAATCTTTTGGTCAATCAAAGTGACCGGTGTAAAATCATCTTTTATAGACACTGAAAAGTCATTCCGGAAATATGCCATAGATATTTCCTTCGCCTTNTCAGCAATTTGATTTGCTATATCCAAATAATTTTGCAAATCATTTTTCAAANCATCNATCCTCCACCTTTAAATTCAAGGTATGCATGAGGNNCCTCATTCTTTCAGAAGTACTCTCCTTATAATCGTCGGGNACATCCTCAGGGTGGGAAACTTTTAGACACACCAAAATTGGACCACGTTCCTTCAAAACATTTTCTAGTTCGTTGTCGAATATCTCATAATCACTAAATTCAAAAGCTTTATTGTAACCCGCAGCTAATGCCATTTCTTTAAAACTAAAATTTGATGNATTTGGTATTGGTTGAGATCCGGTAGTAAAATACACTTCATCCTCAAAAACAAAATGAATTAAATTTTCNGGTTTAGCGTCAGAAATTGTAACAAGACTNCCCAGATTCATTAACAAAGAACCATCACCATCTAAAACAAAAACTTTACGATCTGATAACGCTATTGCTAATCCCAATCCTATTGAAGAAGCTTTACCCATACCTCCAAACACAGGCAAATCTAGTTCTCTATGGACAGATACTTGATCCCAATATCGATTTGCAGTCATAGTACTAACNACTATGGCAGATCCTCTAGTATTAGAAATTGATGCCACTGCATCTTTTGGTGATATCAATTTTTCCTCCATAGGTTAATTAANCAAAGATTTTTATTTGCTTCGACAACTGTCTCATTTTACTATGTGTAGACCCAACAAAATTGGACAAATTATTCGGATGTTCTACTTTCAATGACACAAATACAGGGCCATCGTTTTCTAGTAGTAATGGTAATTGCTTATCCAAATTACTTTTATTGCTAATTTCAACCGAAATTGGNTATCCNGCTCCCTTAGCTAATTTTTCAAGTCTATTTGTTTTAAAACCAGGAATAACTTGTGAACCAGTAGTAAAATAGACNCCATCAGCCATAACAAAATGGAAAAAATTCTTTGGTGACTGGCCGGCGGTAGTAACTAATGAACCCAAATTCATCAATAATGAACCATCCGTGTCAATTAAAATTACTTTCAAATCTGGTCTAGCAATCGCTAANCCTAGTGCCATTGATGACGCTGAACCCATGGATCCTATACAAGGCAAATCCAGNTCTTTANATTTACTTACTGCATCCCAAACGTGGACAGCCGTAGCCATAGTGACCACAATCGCATCTTCTCGAACGGATGAAATTGACTCCAATGCATCTTGATAATTAATCACTTCCTATTCCTTTATATTGCATTGACATAGGCAAACATTCATTAATCTTCATTGCAACAAGAATCCGTTGGACTAAAAAATTGACTATCTCGTCAAGCGTTTTTAATTTTAAATAAAATGGGGGATCAGCTGGTAGTATAGTAGCTCCTGAACGAGAAAGAGAAGCCATATTTGAAAGATGAATATCATTCAGAGGCGTTTCTCTTGGCATAATAATTAATGGTCTCTTTTCCTTCAATGTAACATCNGCTGCTCTNCGAAGNAGATTGTCTGAAAGTCCAGAAGCTATTGCCGAAGTTGTTGACATACTACAAGGTATTATGGCCATACCTCTAGTAGGAAATGTACCGCTAGCAATAGGTGCGGCCAATTCCCCTGGGTTATAAAATCTAAATTTTCCACTAAATTGCCACCGCTCTAGTGCTTCACCAAAAGATTCATCCATTTCACCATTCCACACTAATCTTGATGGAGAGGATGCCGTAAGAACAACAGGAATGTTTTTAGACAAAATCTCATCCACTAACTGACTAGCTATTATTACTCCGCTAGCACCTGTGATACCAATTACAACTGGATTAGAAATATTTTCTAACAACCTTCACATCCTAAAATTATTATAATTATACTATTATAGACACCAATGTGCCCATAAATATTGAAATAGATACATAAGCATTAATTCGAAAAAATGATGGTCCAATTCTAGACAAATTTTCTNCTGAAATAATCATGTGTTTATATAAAAGAAATCCGATAGAAATCATTATNCCAATGTAGTAANTGAAACTAAGTTCCATCAAATACCCNAGTAACACCAANAAAACCAATGCCACTAAATCCAGTATGCGAGCAAATATTAGGGACAACCGAATTCCAAATTTTTGAGCTATCGAATGGAAACCATAATTCCTGTAAAAATCAAAATCTTGAACATGATAGATAATATCAAAGCTTGCTGCCCAAAGTGCCACCGCGCAAGACAGCAAAATTGGTTCAACATTTAATGTTCCTTTAACTCCAATCCATGCTGCAGAAGGCGCGATAGCTAAAACCCATCCAAGCATTAAATTTGACGCCCAAGTAAATCTTTTCGCAAATGGATAAATTAGCATATAAATTAATGCTANCGGTGCAAGGAAAAAAGACAACCAATTAAGCATATATGCAGAAAATAAGAAAATTAATGACGCAAAAAAACTTATGGNAGACATATACCGTACGGTTAACAATCCACTTGGCAANTGNCGATTTTTATTTCTAGGATTAATAGCATCAATATTTCGATCAAAAATCCTATTTGAAGCCATTCCAACTGTTCTTGCAGATACCATTGCTACAGATATCCAAGAAAATACCCATAATGAAGGAAAGCCCTGAGAAGCTAGTAGCATCCCAGTATAAGCAAAGGGTAATGCAAATATTGTCTCTTGATACCTAATTGAATCTAAAAATAACTTCGTCCGATGAACAAAAAATTCATAGAAAACGTTCAAAACCCAAAACTCTCCCATTTGGAATCAATTACTCTTTTAACCTCATCTGTCATTACTATGTCAGGGGGCCAGTCTCTTTCAAACCCATCAGACCTATTTTTAATAGTCGCATCTATTCCTACTTTACTGCCAATTCTCGGAGAACTAGATGCATGGTCTAAATCATCAATAGGTCCTTCAGAAAACATTATATCCCTCTTAGGATCTATATTATTTGTTACTCTCCAAGCCACCTCAGACAAATTTTGGATATTAACAAAATGATCTACAATAATTATAGTCTTTGAAAGCATCAGAAGNCCCAATCCCCATAATCCATGTAATACTTTTGATACATGTCCAGGATAATCTTTTCGAATTGAAACTATAACTAAATTATGGAAAACTCCTTCAGCCGGCATATTAATATCAACGATTTCAGGTAGTACCATTTGAAGTGCAGGAAGCATAATGCGTTCACTAGCTTTACCCATGAAAAAATCCTCTTTNGGAGGCCTTCCAACAAAAGTAGTCAAGTATAATGGCTGCCTTCGGTGAGTTATTGCTGTTAAATGAAATACAGGATAATCTTCTGGCATTGAATAATAACCTGTATGATCTCCAAAGGGACCTTCCTTTTTTGTTTCTCCAGGAANAATATATCCTTCTAAAATAATTTCAGCTTCAGCAGGAACTTCCAAATCAACAGTCTTGCATTTGACTAAATTTACNGATTTNCCTCGTAAAAAACCTGCTGCAACGAATTCATCCATTCCTGGAGGAAGTGGCAATGACCCTGNCCACACTGTTGCAGGGTCACCACCTAATGCAACNGCTACTTCAAGCTTATCTAGCCCAGATCTTTTGCCNGACAATTCATGNTGAAATCCTCCTTTATGAGTCTGCCANTGCATTCCAGCTGTTTTTTCATCAAATATCTGCATTCTATAAATCCCAACATTCCTTTTAGAAGTAATTGGATCTTTAGAAATTACTAATGGCAACGTAATATATTTTCCTGCATCCATTGGCCAGCACTTTATCGCAGGAAGAAAGTCTAACCTNGCATCGTTNCCCTCAAGCACGACTTCTTGAACAGGCNCATTCTTAACCAGTTTGGGTTGTGTCCTAGCCACNGCTGCTAAATCAAACAATGAACTTAACTTACCCATNAGTCCTTTAGGAGGGGATTGAGCCATATCTAGAATTGCTCGAATCCGATTTGTCTGATCATCTATTAATTCAACACCAAGTGCCCAAGCAACCCTTTGNTGCGTTCCNAAAAGATTAATGACAACCGGGATATTTGTACCTTGTACGTTTTCAAAGATCAAAGCAGGACCTTGANTTAAAATTACACGATTAGTAATTTCTGTAATTTCNAACTCTGAACTTACAGNCTCAAAAATACGAACTATTTNACCTTTTTGATCCAAAAAATCAATAAATTCCTGTAGATTATTGAAATTCCAAACCATTAATCACTCTCCTGATTTCTTAAAAATGAAGATGACACATCATNACGNAATTCTGATTCAGGAATTTCGTGAAATATAGACCTAAAACCATCCGGGATANCTAAATCTTTTAATGTTGTGAANTTTGTATCTTCTAANAATCTACCNGCTACCAAGAACTGACATCCTTGNGACTTGATTTGCTCCATCGCNGAAAAAACTTCNGAATCAATNCCATTGTAATATTTTTTGTCGAATAANCGNTTNGCCGTATCTGATCCTAAAANAAATGTACANCCAGGGAAAATNTTGGNTTTCTCTACAAATGTTGGAGCAGTAGTAATTAATACACTTCTTTCTTTTNCAATATTATTCAGCCTNNNNGACAATTCATCTTCAGACAAAGAACGCTTATCNACATTATGCAAAGAAAGTTCGTAANAAATTTCANTANCTAAAACTCTCTCCGCANTAGNTGCTAANTTTTTATGTCCTGTATGTATNGGATTAAATGANCCAGGGAAAATNCCCTCAGAAATCAANTCGTCTGCTATTTGGTAACCATCAGGAGAAATNCGAACCGTCTTTATATGTCCATTGAAAATAGCTTCCAATGGATTCTGATATTTGGTNGTTTCAGAAAAAATTTCTTCATCATCTAACAAATCAATTTCTAAGTTNACCTTTTCATCNACCAAATCACATAAAGTTTGCAATGCNATCGTACTAACAACTTCATCCTCTTTTGTTCGACTNCTNTGTCCCTTTTTGAAAATTAAACTCCTNGNTATNAAAGTNTCTGAAGAATGTCCAACCACATGAACTTCATGACTACCTTTTTTGGATCTATCTGTNGCAATAGAAGCCGTACATGCCAATCCTAGAACTGGATCTNTGTTNATTCTNAGAAANAAACTACGNGAATAAGCAATCTTAGCCATTTTTTTTGCNACNGANAATGAAACAAATTTATTNGGACGNNCNCCCAAAATNTTAATCATTGAACTTTNAGAATAAGGNATTTGCAAATCTAGAATTGTACGAGATGCNCCAGGTTCAGTTAACAAATCATTAACTAAATTGGTNCCACCNCCAGCCAATAAAANTGANACTNTACTGGAATTCNTATGAATTCTTTGGATGATTTCAGATTTGGATNTACTCATAATAAACAACTTGTTTCGTGTATCCTAAATATTAATAAATTATATTACAATTATTATTAATCCCTTTATTTTAAGTTATATTAGNACNCTTAANCAACAACATGCAGTAATTAAATAAAAAGCGTAAAATATCGAANCCTTAAAACTCAAAACTCANNGTNGATATTTNAAAAAGATAATTTTTNTTCAANTCNATATAGTCACAAAAATTATCTTCAGGATAANTAAGTGAACGATACTAGAAAAGAATTCTCAATACCTTCTCCTATNATACCAATTGNTTCACTTTTAGTAGTCATAATTATTTCATCACTCCTACTTGCAATGCCTGGATCGCAAAGTGGAGATGAAGAAATCNCCANTGGCANAATTATTTTTACTTCTATTTCTGCCTCTACACTGACTGGGTTAACTATAGTATCTACAGANACAGCTTGGACAATTCTCGGCAAATCTATCATTCTCGGCACCATTTACATTTCCGGAATTATATATGTCACACTTTCTGTAATGTTATTAAATATGTTTACAGCGCATGGNATAATNCAACACGGNATTACATTCAATCCTAAAATTTCNATTACAAATTTANGNAAATTCAAGAATTTAATTAAATCGGTANTCATATTAAATACTTCTATTCAACTAATAGCGTTAGTTATATTGGCAACCAAGTTATATCTTTCTCAAGATATTTATAGAGAAATAACAAATATAAAAGATGTCATATGGATTTCTTTATTTCACTCTATATCGGCATTTAACAACAGTGGTTTTTCAATAATCCATCATGATGTTCANTGGATAGCTAGGGATCCAATTATAATATTAGTAACCATAGTATTAGTAATATTAGGATCATTAGGNTTTTTATCATTNTCAGATTTGTTCAGAAACAGANATTTTAAATCATTAACTCTNAATACAAAAATAATTTTAGGNNCCATAATTTTNATAATTTTGTNCGGNAGNATCCAATTATTTTTTACCGAATTGCAAAACAATCTTACTNTGGGGAAAANTGATTTCCTAGANAAACTTTTAATTTCAGGATTNAACGNATCATCCGCACATACATCTGGNTTNACATTAATAGATTATTCAAAAAGTCATACCGTGACTCAACTATATACATCAATCACAATGCTTTTTGGAGGCGCTCCAACTTCAGTNGCTGGNGGCATAAGACTCACTACAATAGCAATAACATTTCTTNCGATTNTAAGGATCATNCAAGGAAGAAACGACATTTCAATTTTNNNNAAAACAATCNACCCATTTCAGGTACAAAAGGCATTTATAATCTCAACCTTNTCACTTTTTNCTTTTCTTATNCTANTTCTCTTAATGATATTAGTTAATCATGAATTATCATTTTTNAAATTGCTTTTTCAAACATCATCGGCATTCGGNAATTCCGGATTANCANATGNACNACTTAATGAAATCTCTTCATACNGCTTATCATTTTTATCATTAGCAATGATTTTAGGNAGGATATTGCCTATTTCNGCAATGCTTTTNATTAACCAACGANCATCCTATTCAGATGATGATGTCTTTNAGTATCCAGAAGAACGGGTTACAATAGGCTGACTTTAATCAATGTTTTTGGTGAAATATGCGTAATCAAGTGATAGTAATTGGTCTNGGACGTTTTGGATCTAGTATTACTAGTACTTTGTATAATCTAGGGCATGATGTACTAGCNGTAGACTTAGATGTTACTCGTGTCCANAATATNGTTGGNCAATCTACNCACTCAATTTCNGGTGATGCTACTAATGAACAACTACTTAGAGAAATCGGTATCCAAGANTATACTGTTGCAATTGTNGCAATTGGGGNAAATATNGTAGCAAGTATCATGACAACTGTATTATTAAAAACAATGGGGNTNCCATACATTGTCGCTAGAGCAACCAATCCATTACATGCCAANACATTAAACAGACTAGGAGTGGATAGNGTAGTNCAAACTGAATCTGAAATGGGAAGTAGAATTGCTCATAGTCTATTCTCTCCNGACGTACAAGAGTATATNGAATTATCANCTGAGTTTGGGATAAGTAAAATTCTTGCACCTAATCANTTCCAAGACAGGNANCTTAAAGATNTAGGATTCTCTGAATCTAAGNACGGTTCAGGAATTTCTGTTCTTTCTATTAGAAGAGGCTCAAAAATTACANTTATGCCTGANATTGATACTCAGCTTAAAGAGGGTGACACATTAATTCTCGCAGGAAAAGACGAAGATATTAATCAATTAAATTTAGGGAATGGAGATAATGAAANNNCTCCTANNTGANCTCANTANGAAAGAGAATTTCAAAGATNATGAGTGAAAATCNAATTGCCTTCTTAGGNCCAATNGGNTCNTATTCNGAGCAAGCTGCGANAAATTATAATCCTAGTGCCNANCTNGTTCCTTATACATCTTTCAGATTGATTGTCGAAGCTGTAGTGANTGGAAAAATCGNTGAAGGNATATTACCAATAGANAATAGCCTAACTGGTTCAGTAATAGAAAATTTAGAAATANTAGTAGAANTCCAAGATATNAAAATAACTGGCGAAGTAGTTATTCCAATTCATCATTCATTAATCGTTAAANCAGGAACCNAAATTGATCAAGTAAAAACGGTCTTTTCGCATCCTCAAGCTCTATCTCAATGCAANAATTTCCTATCAAAAAATTTACCCAACGCATCATTAATNGCTTCACTNAGTACTTCAGCCTCGATANCTGACATGATTAATTCAAATNTTATTTCAGCGGCTATNGCAAACCCNAANGCCAACNNTGAAAAAGGAATTGAAATTCTNAAAACTCGGATTGAAGATTTTCCTAACAACGCCACTCGATTTATAGTAATTTCTAATTCNGACAATCTCCAAACTGGAAATGATAAAACNTCTTTATGTATATCCTTTGATTCNGANAAAGCAGGAATTCTTTACAATGTTCTTGGNGAATGTGCTAAGCGTGGTGTGAANATGACCAAAATNGAATCACGTCCAAGCAAAATCAACCTAGGGAATTACATNTTTTTCATAGACATAGAGGGACACCGAGAAGACAAAATTACAAATGAAACGTTGACNGCAATCGAATCTAAAACAGAAAAATTCCTTATGTTGGGATCATATCCTAAAGCGNAATATAATTANTGNATTTCAGTTAATTCATCAANTGNGTGTCTGTTTTTTTCGGAGCAATATCCGAATCATCCAANGATGNAGTTAAATGNTCTGNAGAATTTATTTNATTTTTTGAATCATCNAGATTTTCGTAGGATGAAAACGCATCAACTTTTGANCGAATTTCTTCAGCTGCAGGNNTAACATTATTCCGAAGATCCTCAATNAANGATACACCTCTATCTANNGCATCCTCNACAACAGGAATAATACTNTCAACNACACGATCATATACTGGNATCGCNTTGACCTTTACTGATTGAATTGATGGGGACACATNTTGNCGNAATTCATCAANAAACCCTTCCCCNTNTTCGCGTATTTCTTCTCCAGANTCNATTATTGAATTTGGNATTTTAANACCTTTTTTCTTCGTCACCGCAAATAAAACNNCTGCACCTACAGCTCCTCCAAGCAAAAAACCTAAAATGAATTTCGATTTCTTATTTTTTTTCATCAAAATCTCCTTCTTCTTTTTGNTCGNTAGACTTNCCAATAATAGTTCTGAATATCCTGCCAACNACATACGAAATACCACGTGTCTCAAGNGTTGACTTTGAAAACAACTCAGTAATTTCGGATAAGTTTATNGTCAAACGTTCNAGAGTAGCAGTAATNTTTAACAATCTATTTAAAATTACAGANANTTTTGNATATGAAATAATTAAAAAACTAACAANTACTANTGAAAGNATTATCAAAGAAAAATCNTTGATAATACTAATNANCANNGCGAAGTCGTTCAAAAATCCGTCAGCCAANTTAATTCCTTTCGTNGAAATNNNTNAANATTTACGGCTGTATCAACATCCTCATAACNCCACTTTCAGCGTCTTTACGTTGAGTCAAAACCTTATGATTACTNTTCTCNGCCCAAACCANCACGTCATAAGAGTTAAGCACATCAGGAATTATAACNTCTATAAAAGATTTTGAATCNGNATCTATTTGTTTACTTAATGCAGCCAATATACCCGCACAAGTCTTATCTGTACCATCAATCACATGCCATCCGCTATTCAAATCCACATCTGATTGATGACTTGTTCCAATGTCACTTTCATCGAGCCATNCNGCAGACCTAACATCTATTTGNCCAGATTTCCTTAATTCCACTTGCTTTCGAAATTCTGCAACCGCTTCCCAATANACTCCAGAATCTCTCTCACCTTTTGAACATACAGCNCCNCGAACACCTACAATNTCAGGATTNATACGAGCCAATTCATCTAAATCACTCATTTTNAGATGACCGGANAGAGCCGTACTCATTCCTAATTTCTTCCCTTCAATNACCATTTCTCTAAGCAGATCTTCAGACAAGAAATCAAACAAATTCCTNCCATCTTTGGTAAGGGTATCAATTAAAAACCCATCACACTCTGTGTCTGCAGCAAGTTTNAGCATATTTTCAGCAGGCAAACCGTTATAAACAGATTCATTATCTGCAAATAGTGAACCGACCAATTTAGTTTCAAAACCTCCTAATGCTTCTTTACAAGCCAACAAAGTCTCTACAGCCTCATTGTATTCTGTTCGCATAAACCCAACTTTCACTGATGTTGCNTTCACAGCACCGGCAGCATAACAAGCCATAGCAACTGTGCCAATCTGATCTGGAACAACNCCTAAAGTTACACTTGCATGCCGTTCTAAAGGAATGGCTTCTCTAACTTTTTTAACCGTTAAAGGATGTGCAGAACCAACTAAAGCTTCCTGCAAATTCTTTACATCTACAATGTCAGCTCCACCTCTAAGAGCTTCTAAAGCTTCTTCTAGATTTTGAACACTCACCATAAGTAACATACAATATCTCCAAATTTATCCCAAAATTGATTTTATTTCAGTCTTTANTTGATCTTTTTCTTCANCAGACAATTCAGNTATAGGAGCTCTCACATGCCCATGTTTAAGNCCCATTACTTCTCCCCAGAATTTACACATCGCAACCGGCAAAACACCATTCATTTTATTNACAGTATAAGCCCACCATTTGTCTGATACAGATTTAATTGGTTTTACATTTTTGTCATAAAAATCTTGATCTAAAACGCCTGTCATAGCTTTATCAATAAACTTCACATANGAACTGCTACCAGGCAAATCAAATCTCCAATCTGAAGTATTAGCAAACATNACCTGTTGTTCGAAACCCAATTCTTTACCCTTAAAAAGAATCCACTCATCAGGGGTGCTTATAATNGCCCTAGNNCCAATTTTCTGATGTGATTCNATTGAAATTTCTGGATTAAAACTAGCTTCTTTTACACCCACCACATTCGGAATATCGCATATCTTACCAAGTGNATNTGTATCTAAAACAATTCCNAATTGTGGAGTGTTATAAAACATTATTCCAAGATTGGAATACTCTGCTAAAATCTTCACAAAATCAATGACTTGATCATTNGTCTTNGTGACCATGTATGGAGCTCCAACAATCAACATATCAAAACCCAATGCTTCTGCAGAATCTGCAAGNTTTAACATTTCNTTAACAGATGTGTGCGTTACTTGAGCAGCTATTGGCCATTCTCCGTTTGCCTCATCTGANGCAATCTCAAANAATTGAATTCTNTCTTCCCTAGTAAGACTCCAAAACTCTCCCATNTTCCATGAAAATCCNCCACCTCTAGTTCCTAGTGATCTGATATGGCGTATATTNTGTCTTAACGCAAGTTCATCAATCTGATCATNCTCATCAAATGGCGTCATCACAGTAGTCCATTGACCACGAACATTTTCTCTAGCCCANTCCATTACTTCATTCTTNACGTATTCTGCCATATATAGCTCCAATTAACATATCAAATAATACAATTCAGGATATGAAAAATTTAACCTTTTTGATCTCCTGAATATTTTACATATCAATGAAACAACATGTCAATTAAAAGGGTCTTTAACAAGGGGAGATGTTTTNGNCAAANACNTAAGNAANNCACTTACNTNTCACTAGATCTATAAGATTTGNATGGNAACGATAAGAGAAATTTAATTATTGGCCATTTGTTTGTTATGAGTACGCAAACATCGGGTGCAAATTTTCACACTCGTTTGTTGTCCATCNATNAAGACTTGAGCACGCTGGACATTAGCAGACCATCTCGTTCGTGTTCTTCGCTTCGAATGACTCACATTATTNCCAGATTGACCAGATTTTTTACAAATTTCNCAAGTAGCCATATTACCTCTAGATACAAAAACACCTCNCGGTGCTGATTANTANAAATATATCATAATGTNCCGATACCATCAATCTGTTTGAATNNATTCAAANAGATTNAATCACCATTTNGATCAATATATTCTTATTAAGAANTATTATNCAAAATTTCGTATAATTACCAAAATTTTATTGAAAGAGAAATTATGCACTCTTATCTCGGTGGCAAAGAATTAAATCAAATGTTTTCAGCCATGTTACCTATGTTTGAATTAAATGTTGACACATTAAATAATTTAAATGTTTTNCCTGTTCCTGATGGCGATACAGGTATAAACATGTTTCTAACACTTAAAGATGCTTTTGCTGAANTAGAAAAATCNACTTCANCCAATCAATCTNCTTCCGATTTTCTAAAAGCTTTATCAAAAGGNGCATTGTTTGGTGCTCGGGGNAATAGTGGTGTAATACTTTCTCAATTTTTTAAAGGCTTCGAGACAGCTAGCCAAGGAATTCAAAATTTTGATTCTTCAACCTTAGTGGAATCTCTNAAACANAGTACTATTCACTCTTATAATTCAGTAACAGANCCTAAAGAAGGGACAATGTTAACTATCATAAGAAGTGCTTCGGATGCTGCATCAAAATACTATTCAGAAAACCCACATGATTTAAATTANTTAATNNATAAAATATGTATAGCATCCAAAAACACATTGTCCGAAACACCATCTATGCTAAAAGTCCTTGCGGATGCAGGAGTGGTTGATTCTGGAGGACATGGAATATATATCATTCTGGATGGTATAAGGCAATTTTGTAACACGGGATCAATATCCNTAACTAAAATTCCTCCACCCTTACCTGNAAATATCTCNACCCAAACATCTGAATCAATNTCTCCCAANTTTTTTGATTCGGAATTANATGAAGAATTTGGTCATTGTACNCAATTTATTATTCTAGATCCTGTAAAACCAATATCCGAAATCCAATCTATTCTTAAAGAATTTGCATCTTCAGTTGTAGTTGTTGGAGATGAATTTAGCCTCATAAGAGTCCACTGCCATTCAGAAACACCCCANCAAGTAATCAATTCAGTNAGCTCCATTGGAAAGATTGATGATATAAACATTCAAAATATGGATCACCAATTTGAAAACTTCAAAAATCAGTTCGATATTTCTTCATCTATTAAAGATTTTGCTCTAATACCAATCGTNTCTGGATCAGGATTTGAAACTCTCTTTAAAGANTTGGGAGCACACATAACTATTCCTTCTGGTGAAAAAATGAATCCAAGCGCCAAAGAGATTCTCTCTGTAATTGAAAATTTAAATTTTAATGACATTGTTATATTGCCTAATCATAAAAATATTTTATTGACTACAAACCAAGTCTCACAATTATCATCAAAAAATGTACATGTTCTCCCAACCAAATCAATATGCGAAGGTATTTCTGCGATGATGTCTTATTTACCGCACAAAGACTTATCCGAAAATTTTTCTCANATGCAAAATAGTTACAAGAATCTATCCTATGGAGAAATAAACACAGCGACACGTGATGCACAAATTAATGATTTACAGATTTCTAAGGGCCAAAAAATCTGTTCATTTGATAATATAATAGTGTCGGTTGCTGATANTATTTTTGAATCGTTAAATCAGGCTCTAAAATCAAATTCTTCAATAATTGAAGAAAATGCTTTAATAACTTTGTACCGAGGAGTAAATTCCAACGAGAATAATACTTTAAAATTATTGAATCAGTTAAAATCGCATTATCCTAAGATTGAATTCGAATTAATTTTTGGAGGACAAACNANTCCAGAACTACTAATCTCTATTGAATAGGAGCCAATATGACAGTAAAAATTATCACCGATAGTTGTTGTGATATTCCAGTAGAACTAGCAAAAAAATTAAATATCACAGTTGTACCTGTACATATACACTTTGGAACAAAAGACTACTTAGACGGTATNGATATCGTACCGAATGATTTTTTTAAAATGCTTGCTTCCTCTGAATCATTCCCAACAACATCTCAACCATCTGTTGGACAGTTTATTGAACAGTTCACTAAGTATGATAATCCAGATGGAATATTATCAATACACGTGAGCTCAAAAGTAAGTGGAACATATAATTCTGCCAAACAGGCATCTGATCAATCAAATCTTTCAGGTCCAATTAACATAATTGATTCTCAACAAGTTTCGATAACCCAAGGCTTCTCAGTAATTCGTGCAGCGGAAGCTGCAGCAGCAGGGAAAAATCTAGAAGAAGTCTCAAATATTGCACTAGGAATGTGCANGCNAGCNACAATGTTTGGATTAATAGATACTGTTGAATATCTTGTTAAAGGTGGAAGGCTAAGCAAAACTGCTGGAGTATTCGGATCACTATTAAATATTAAACCTATTATAGTGACACGTAATGGAGAGGTCGTTCAACATGCTAAAACAAGATCTTTTAGAAAAAGTTTAGCTAATATAAGGACTCAATTAGAATCTTCTTCNGATTTGGATGAAATAGGAATAATGTACACTACTGATCCAANAATNGCNNATGAGTTTGCTGAATCAATATCTGATTTNCTATCAGANGGAAAAAAACCATTTATATCTCAATTAGGNTCGGCTCTAGGNGCNCATATGGGACCAGGNGGATTAGGTGTNGGTGTTATCACTAAATAAATTATAGNCTAGAAATACCCTTAAANTGCNTGCAGNNANTGTTTAATATAATATTAGNAGAACATATTTTCTTATTAGTGGTTAAATGAATAATCNAAATTCNCATTTAGAACTATTATCAAAAATNCTAATTGAAGAGTCTAANAGNGGCTTNCANAACCGTACTGTNATTGGNGGACTTGATAAATTTTTGGCCCGTTGGTCACCAGAAATTTCACCNGTCATTGGTGAAATACCTAATTACGCAAGTTTGTCATCAAATCAAAGAAAAATATGGATTCACTCTATCCAAACACTTTTCCCTAACAAACCATTTAATTCAAANAATACAANAAAAACGCCAAATTCTTTCAAGAATCAAATTGTAAANCCCACTTCAATTACTCTAAAAAGTAAAATAATTGATCTNCCNAGTATNGGTAGAACTACTGCTGAAAAATTTAGTAAACTCGGAATCAACACAATTANTGATCTACTATANACCGTTCCACGTAGACACAATGATTTTGGAAACAGGAAACCAATTGCTNAGCTAATTTCTGGCGAAGAGCAGACAATCATAGGNTCNGTTTGGGAATGTCAAAAAACAAAACTCCACAGAAATCAAAAACGNCACTCAACCCAAGCAATAATAGGAGATAAATCTGGATCAATCAGAGCAATTTGGTACAACAATGAATACGTTTCNAGATCATTACCAGTTGGAACNACGGTTGTTTTAAGTGGTAAAGTAAACCTNTACAGNAATCAATTTGTTTTCCAATCCCCCGAATTTGAGGCATTTGATGAAAGTGTGGAACAAATCCATACAAACCGGCTAGTCCCCGTATATAACAGTACTGAACATCTGCCACAAAGAACTATTCGCCGTACTATTAAAATAGCTTTGGATTCATGNTTGCCGATGGTTTCTGAATCATTGCCAATAANNTTTTTGTCTAAAAATTCTATTCCAAGTTTAAGAAAATCNATTGANCAAATACACTACCCCGATAGTATGGATTCATTTTNCTTNGCTAGAAANAGATTGGCTTACGAAGAACTACTNAGACTNCAGTTAAGCCTNATANTCCGCAAGGAAGCATGGCAAAAAATNGATACNGGAATTCCAATGAGCACTCAACACGAAGCGATGAGTATTTTCGAACAATCATTACCATTCGAATTAACAAAAGCTCAAAAAGATGTAATTGGGCANATAAATTCCGACCTTAGGGAAAAAAAGCCTATGAGCCGATTACTNCAAGGAGATGTTGGGTCNGGTAAAACCGTGATTGCTACTTATTCTTTAATCATAGCTGCACTGAATGGNTANCAAGGTGTATTAATGGCTCCAACCGAGATTTTAGCTGAACAACACTACATGAGTATTTCTTCTATGTTNTCAANCTTNCGTAAATCAAAATTTGACGAGCAAACAATTTCCTTTGATCAAAAATCTTTCCCATACAAAATAAATATTGGACTCCTCACTGGAAGCATGACNAAAAAATCAAAAACATACATGCACGATAAAATTTCAAATGGATCATTTAACATTGTAATCGGAACACAAGCATTANTTGAAGAAATAGTTGAAATTCCTCATCTAGCATTAATAGTAGTTGATGAACAACATAGATTTGGAATTACTCAACGTTCTAAATTAGTTAATAAAGGGAAACGTCCNCANATGTTAGCAATGTCAGCNACNCCAATCCCTCGTACTCTTGCGCTTACTCTCTACGGTGATCTGGACATCTCGTCAATCAACGAGCTACCTCCAGGAAGAAAAGAAATTCAAACTATTATAGTAAATCCAGATACTTTAAACTCATCTTATGAATTCATTCGAGAACAAATTAACTTAGGGAAACAAGCTTTTNTTGTATGCCCTCTNATTGATGAATCAGAAANTATCGACACTAANTCNGCTATTGAAGAATTCAANAACCTATCTATGAAAATCTTCCCTGAATTTAATGTTGGACTAGTCCATGGACGAATGAATCTTAAAGAAAAAGATTCAATAATGGCTAATTTCAAAGCAAACAATACTCAAATNATTGTCGCAACATCAGTAATTGAAGTAGGAATAGATGTACCAAATGCCACTGTAATGATGATTACCGGTGCTGAAAGNTTTGGNTTAAGCCAATTACATCAATTANGAGGAAGAGTAGGGAGGGGAAATGAACAAAGTTACTGCCTAGTCACCAGCNATTCTACATCGGAAGAAGCAANNGCAAGAATTAAGATTTTTCAAGAAAATTCTGATGGATTCGAATTAGCCGAGGANGACCTAAGAATCNGAGGTCCGGGAGATCTTACNGANGGAATCCGACAAAGTGGGATACCACTACTTAAAATTGCCAAAGTTTCCGATCAAGAAATTTTAAAATCCGCTAGNCAAGATGCAGAACTACTTTTATCTGAAAAATCTTTCTCATCAAAATATTATAAAACCGAAATTCAACCATTCTTAGAATCTATTCCAAAATTAAAATCTCAAACAAATTTCAATTAATCANTTATAATAAANTTATTATTTTCAAANAAAGAGTAAACATGNCTAAAATCAAACATATTGCAATTTCGAGTCAAGAACCAGCAAAAACNGCACANTTTTACAAAGANTCTTTCNANTTAACAGAAGTTGGNGAAATCAATAATGAATNCGTNGAAGGTTTTTATCTCAGTGATGGCTATATAAATCTAGCTATACTAAACTTTAAAACTGAAGCTCTTGCTGGAGAAGAATATGGAACAAAATTTTCAGGCCTTCATCATATCGGATTTCAAGTAGAAGATTCTGAAGCAGCTGACATTCAACTTAAAAAAGCCGGATCTGCTCCCAGGGATGACATCAATTCAGCATTCAAATCCCAGATGGGTAAAGGGCACGGAGGTAAAAATTCCGAAATGAAATACACTGCGCCTGACAACGTGTTAATTGACATTTCTCAAGACGGNTGGGTTGGAACATAAAAAATTATTTATGAAACAAATTAAGAGCTGAACCCGCNCTAAACCACTCCAATTGATCTGCTACATAAGTATGATTTAAATTTATTTCAACTGAAGATCCGTCAGAATGAACAACGAGACACTTCAAATCACTNCCTGGAGAAATATTATTCAAATTCAGAATACTAATTCTGTCAGTTTCTTGGATTAAGTCATAGTCTAATGGATTAGAAAAGGTAAGTGCTAANAATCCTTGTTTCTTTAAATTAGTTTCNTGNATCCTNGCAAAACTCCTAACAATNACAGCACCTGCACCCAANAANCTAGGAGATAAAGCGGCATGTTCTCGACTANTTCCTTCACCATAGTTTTCATCACCTATNACAACCCACCGAATCGAATNTGCNTTATAAGAACGNGCAATTNTNGAAAAAGCTAANTCCTTATCTCCAGTTAAAACGTTCATACCTTTCCCNGTTTCTCCTGTGAACGCATTAACCGCACCCATAAACATATTGTCACTAAANTTGTCTAGATGNCCTCTATAACGNAACCACGGACCAGCTGGAGANATACTATCGGTNGTNGTTTTCCCNCTAGCTTTTAACAAGATNGGCATTTCAACTAAATCTTTCCCATCCCATTTTGGCCAAGGTTTCAAAACCTGCAATCTTTCACTATCTTCNGCAATAGAAATCTCTAAACCNTCATTATTTTCAGGAGGNGCTTGATAAAATGACCTTCCTTTATCAAANCCATCTTCAGGAACCTCNGGTGCAATCGAAGGNGGATCAAAAATNAATGACTCTCCATTTTCTCCAANCANAGAATCTTTCATAGGATTAAAAGATAAGGAACCTGCTATNGCAAGAGCAGTTACAATTTCTGGACTTCCAATAAAATTCATTGTNTTAGGCTGTCCATCATTTCTACGTGCAAAGTTTCTATTATAAGAAGTCACTATAGTNTTTGGNACTTCAGAAGCTTTTTGAGACCTTTTCCATTGACCAATGCAGGGTCCACATGCATTTGCCAAAACAGTAGCNTCCAAATNCTTAAGAGAATCAATTTGNCCATCTCTTTNGATAGTCGCACGAACTTGTTCAGAACCTGGTGTAACCATAAAAGGAACAGCNGATTTCAANCCATGAGACACTGCCTGATTNGCTATGTCTGCAGCNCGNCTCATATCCTCATAAGATGAGTTTGTACAACTACCAATCAATGCAGCNGAAATATCNTCTACAAATTCATCATTCCNTAATAATTCTGANGCCATTTTAGAAATAGGTCTAGCACGATCAGGAGAATGAGGNCCAACNAAATGAGGCTCTAATTCATTGAGGTTTATTTCAACAACCAAATCATAAAATGAATCNGGGTNATTATTTACCTCTTGATCCGGAGTTAAAAGATGAGCATACCGATCAGCAATTTTTGCTANCTGNGAACGTTNAGTTGCAACCAAATATTTTGCCATCCTNTGNTCATATGGGAAAATTGAGGTAGTAGCACCCAATTCTGCNCCCATATTCGTAATCGTAGCTTTNCCGGTACAACTAATAGANTTAACACCCGGTCCAAAATATTCAATAATCGAATTCGTACCACCAGATACCGTTAANATNCCAGCTAANTATAAAATTACATCNTTNGGAGCAGTCCATCCATTCAATTCTCCNGTNAGTTTNACTCCAATATGTTTTGGAGTTAGCAGATCCCAAGGTAAACCCGCCATTACTTCTACAGCATCAGCCCCTCCTACTCCCACCGCNCAAGCACCNAANCCNCCNCAATTNGGTGTGTGAGAATCCGTTCCAATCATTAAAGCCCCAGGAAAAGCATAATTTTCNAGATTAACCTGATGAATAATCCCNGCACCTGGTCCCCAAAAACCAACTCCATATCTCGCTGAAGCNGTCTTTAAAAAATCATAAACTTCAACATTCTCAACAACAGAGTCATTCAAATCGGAATCGCCGTCAATTCTAGCTTGAATCAAATGATCACAATGAATTGTAGTAGGAACTGATACTTTGTCCTTTAAAGTCTGCATAAATTGCAACATGCCTGTCTGACCAAGNACATCTTGNAGAACAACACGATCAGGCCTTAGTTGAATATAATCCTCACCTCTTNGCGCATTTGCAGAATAAGGATCATCTAGATGGGAAAATAAAACTTTGTCAATAAGATTTAGAGGACGATTAAGAACTTTTCTTACCACATCAATGTTTGTTTCCATCTTCTCGTAAACTGTAGAAACAAATTCTGGAGTGGAATCAATATTTACCATTAATAAAACCTCCGACCAAACAANAATGGAATTAAATTACAACTCCAAAATCAATGCAAAATGAATANCANTTTAAGAAAAATTACCTTGANAANCCAAAATACTCATAATTGACGTCAATCCATTCCCTTTGATCATCAGGGACATCATCCTCCGCAAAAATGGCTTCAACTGGACATACAGGTTCGCATGCTGCACAATCGATACATTCATCAGGGTTGATATAATATATCGGGTCGTCATCCTTTGTGTAGATACAATCAACTGGGCATACGTCTACACAAGNNGCATCTTTTTCTCCNACACAAGGTTCGGTGATTATATAGGTCATTTNGTTTATCCTCCACATCATTAGTCATGGTCAATTGACCGAATATNATTTTCTTCATTACATAATATATTTGCAACCAANCGAATTCAACTAAAAANCATAATTATTTTGAATNATTTCACGTTATGAAAGATTGGGTAAGTAATGTTAGGATGATCATATTCCAAAAAATAATTACTAAAANTATATATANAATTCACTATAGAAAGGAACGAAAGTGACAAACGTATTAATTACAGGAATGAACGGACTAATTGGTNGNATTTTAAAAAAACAACTAGAGTCAGAAGGTGGTTATAATATTAGTTCTCTCCAAAGAAGTCANGTTGATGGTGAAAACAATTTCCAAGGAGACATAGCTGAAATAGAGTCAATTAGACCNGCATTTGTTAATCAAGATGTAGTTGTACACCTTGCTGCACATCTAGGAGATACCGAATGGAGTAGTCATTTACAAAGTAATATAATCGGTACTTTCAATGTCTTTGAAGCNGCAAGATTAGANGGNGTCAAACGAGTAGTTTTTGCAAGTAGTGGTCGNGCAGCGAGTGGNTTCGAAAGAATGAAACCCTATAGTGACATTATTTCAGGTGATTACTCANAAGTTCCTACTGATTTTCAAAANNTNTCTGGCCAAATGGTNAGNCCTGAAGGTCTATATGGTGCAGTAAAAGCATGGGGAGAAGGACTTGCATGTCATTTCGCAGACGCCTANCAAATGTCGATGATTTGCGTTCGAATAGGACTTGTACGACCAGTTGATAGACCCACAGATGCTCGAAGTAAAAGTGTGCATGTTAGCCACAGAGACATTGGTAGATTCTTCCAAAAATGTATTGATGCTCCCGAAAAAGTAAATTATGAAATCTTATTTGCCACATCAAAAAATAAATGGAGCTACCGAGATATTTCAGCAGCAAAAGAAATTATTGGATTCGAGCCATTAGATTCTGCAGATGACTTTGACTTAGAAACCTAAATTAACGATTAACAATAGGAATTACTTCCTCTCCGAATCTTTGCAATTGCTCGGTAATTACAGATTCAGTTGCCCCTATTGAACTACTCACATTAATATTAACAATCCCAGGAATTTTCTTACGTAGTGTCAAAATCTTTTCTGCAATTAAATCAGCGGAACCACACAACCAGGTTCCGTTTTCGATTGACTGTTCTAAAGATGGTAAATCAGCTAAGGGTGCCTTAGTTGGGTCGCTTAATTGTTGAATTTGAAAATCTGAAAATCCTCTGTAAAATCCCAGGGGAGCTAACAATTTCATACTTTCCTCAAAATGTTTTCTTACTTCCTGTTTTGCCTCGTATTCATTGTCGGCAATATGGAAATTATATGAGACCAACAAATTTTGCCCTAGCTCAAGTTCATGTCCAAATTTCAGCATTGTAGTTAAATATAATTCAGCTACTTGATTCAAATCCTGACGCCCCGCACCAGCAGCAGGGACTAATCCTCTAATTCCATGTTTTCCCATAAATTCAAGGGCTCTGGAGCTACCACTCACTATTGGCTGCCAAACCTCTACTGGCCGATTAAATGGCCTTGGTACCAATGTTAAATCCTCTAGAATATAATCCCTATAGGGAACTTTTGGAGGAATATCGTAGAACTCACTATGATGTGAAAATGACTCTTCATTAAAAGCTTTTAAGATTATTTCAATCTGATCTTCAAATAATTCTCTATTGGCTTTCTGATCTTGTTGTGGTGATCCAAAACCTTCAACTTCGCGAGAATGATACCCCCTACCGACACCAAAAATGACTCTACCATTGGTTAGAATATCAGCAGTTGCATAATCCTCCGCCAATCTCAATGGATGCCACATAGGTGCAATATTGAACCCACAACCCAATCTAATTTTTTTAGTCAAATGAGACAAATGGACAGCTAACATCAATATGTTAGGTATGCATTCATACCCTTCTCTCTGAAAATGATGTTCAGCAAGCCAAAGATTGCTAAAACCAACCTTGTCTAAAGTCCTTGCAATAGCTTCGGCCTTAGAAAACACAGAAATTAATTTTTCATTTGGAAGCCACCTATCATTAACCGGTTGCCCTGCAAACCCAATATCTTCTAAGTCAACGTGTCCTGCATATAATGTCCCAAATTTTATTTGATTCCCCATAAATTATTTATCCATTAATTTTCTACATCCTTCATATATAATACTAAAATACACCAAAAGGTAATTTAAATCCCGTCACAACGAATAGGAGAAATTATGCCATACAAAACAAAATATATTTTTATAGCAAGTATGGACGTAGATCCAGAGAAAGAAGATTTGTTCAATGAAGTTTATGATACTGAGCACATCCCAGCTCTACTTCAAGTGGAGGGGTGCATTTCAGTAACTAGACTTTTAAACCACCCAACTGTAAATATGTCTATTAGTGGTGAAATTATTCATAAAAAGAGTAATCTACCAAAATATTCTGCCATTTACGAAATCACTAGTCCCGAAGTTGTAACTAGTGATGCATGGGCCGCAGCAGTTGAGCATGGACGATGGGCTCCATTGGTAAGACCGTACACATTTAACAGAACTCACTCTATGCAGGAAGTAGTCGTCACATCTACACCATAAGTATTGACAAACATCACTACAAATAACATCAATCTAATAACAAAAAAATGGCAAGTTTTCTTGGCTATTGCAGTTGGTACTTTTGTATCAGTATTAGATCAAAGTAGTGTTGGATTAGCCCTTCCATTAATTGCAAAATCTTTCCAGGTAAATATACCTACAGTCCAATGGGTAATGGTCGCTTCAGTATTAGCTACCAGCACAATGCTACTACCAATGGGACGATTATCAGACATTATTGGTAGGAAAAAAATTATTGTTATTGGAATTTTGATTTTTACTTTAGCTGCAATACTCTGTGGTTTAGCCCAAAATATACAAATCCTAATCACTGCTAGATTATTTCAGGGATTGGGAGCAGCTATGTTTCAAGCAAATGCTATGGCTATCCTCACACAAACATTCCCTGATAATGAACGTGGAAAAGTAATTGGCTTATATATGACAGTTGTTGGATTAGGTGCTGTCGCTGGACCTGTTTTTGGCGGGGGATTGGCAGGAATCCTAGGATGGCGATTTATATTTATTGGGATGGTCCCATTGTCTGTAATTTCACTAATAATGATCCAAATGATGATTCCGTTGGATAAAACAAATCTACTACAACGACCTAAATTTGATTGGATAGGAGCAACAATATGGATAGCTACACTTTCAATATTCTTATTGGCAATCGGCAACGCTCAAAAGATAGGATGGGATTCTACAATTATCCT
The DNA here is from genome assembly GCA_002717725.1 of Chloroflexota bacterium. The sequence goes on along the minus strand of PBBT01000019.1, from coordinate 1,289 downwards.
TTCCGCGCTACTTGTCTCACTATTCTTATTTGTAATATTCATTTTATGGGAATTCCGTAATAGCGAACCTATGATAAATATGTCTCTTTTTAAAAACCGTACTTTTTCATTTAGTTGCGGAGCTAACGTATTGGTCTTTTTAGCGAGTGCGGGAACATTCTTCCTCATGCCATTTTTCCTTCAAGGTGTTTTGAACCTTTCCCCACAACAAACTGGACTAATTTTTGTTCCTACCACACTCACATTTGCAATTACAGGAACTATTTCTGGTCGAATATCAGACAAATTCGGAACTCGGTGGCCAACTATTTGTGGATTAACGATAATTGTTTTATCTGCATTAGTATTATCGACACTAAATGAAAATTCTAGTTACCTAACCGTAATTATTGGTATGAGCATGCAGGCATTTGGTATGGGTATGTTCTTTACTCCTAATTCAAGTATAATCCTCGGAGCAGTAAATACGAAAGACTATGGAATTACTACTGCGTTAATAAATATGATTCGAAATACAACACACATCGTAGGAATTGCAATCACTACATCGATTATTTCATTAATGATGTTAAACAATGGATTCGAACCATCTCTAGACATTAATTTATCTTCTCCTAACGCTGAATTAATCAAAAAATCATTTTCAGATGGAATGCGGTTAGTTTTCATGGCGTCTGTCTTGATATCTTCAATCGGACTATTATTATCCTTGCTTCTAAATATAGGCAATTCAGGAATTCCAAAACAAAAAAATTAGTATTGAATTATTTTGGTGAAGCAATGAAAGACATTAAAATCAGAGATGTAAAAACAATTCTAACTGAGCCAGATGGTATCCAGTTAGTAATAGTTAAAATTTTAACCACCGAACCCGATTTATATGGTGTTGGTTGTGCAACCTTCACTCAACGACCAAATGCTGTTTTTGCCTCAATCGAAGATTATTTAAAACCATTCATAATTGATAAAAATGTTACAGATATCGAAGACATTTGGCATTCTTCTTACGTCTCATCATACTGGCGTAACGGCCCAGTACTAAACAATGCTCTAAGTGGAATAGACCAAGCACTTTGGGATATAAAAGGTAAAATGGCCAACATGCCAATATATGACCTGTGGGGAGGCAAATCTCGTAGTTCAGCTGCAGTTTACGGTCATGCAAATGGTAATAATCCGAATGAAGTTGAAGAGAAAGTACACCACTATATCGAAAATGGATACCACCATGTAAGGATACAAGTAGCAACACCGGGATATGCAACTTATAGTCACAGATCAACTACTAC
>PBBT01000018.1 GCA_002717725.1 Chloroflexota bacterium | reverse complement strand
TGATTATGAATGCCCAAAGTGTGGTGCAGATTTTTATGATTCTTTGGAATTGTGGGCAGAAAATGTGATAAAAATGCTCAAGCAATCAGAATAATCATTTTTTCTGCCAAAAATTTTGGTATATTATGCATATATAATAATTTTCCATGAGGTGATCAAGTTTGGACAAATTCAATGGTGAAATAAGTTTTCCCGGTTTAGAAAATTGGATTCAAACTACTGTAGTTGTGAATAATGATCGCACCTCAGCACATGTTGACTTTGCTGACAATGAAGATGGTCTCTCTCAGATTGATTCTGAAAAATTCAGTTTCATAATTCGACCCAAATATAATGAGATTATTTTCACTACATCAGGAATACCAATTGAAGATGTTGAATTGATTTGGAAACTAAATGAATCACACGCGGACGGTACTGTTGCAGGCGTAGTGATAGCACAGCCTAACTCTCATAAAATAACTGGTGAAAAAGGGTTTATCTTAGAATCAATTAATAGTTAGGCTTTTTGAGGAATTCATTGCAATCTGCATCTTTCAGATACGAACATTTCAGAGATCGACTGATGACTAAAATAGTCTGCACTCTTGGNCCTTCNACGTCGTCTGATCAGGTATTAGAAGNNATGNTNGATAGCGGAATGAGNATTGCTAGGCTCAATCTTTCTCACGGNNATTTTANAACNCACATTGATGATGTAAAAAGAATTAGGAAATTATCTCAAAAATTAAATNTCCCAATNGGAATAATGATAGACATTCCTGGAGCAAAATATAGAATNGGGAAAATTGATGAACCTATNNATAACTTGNAACCAGGNGACACNCTAACTTTAACTAGTAACCAAGATTCTAAAAANCCTGGNCATATTCCTGTNGTTCCTAGCGGAATACACATCGATGCTAAAGTTGGGAGTCCCATATTAATNAATGATGGTCTAATNGAATTAAATGTTTTAGAAATATCGAATCAAGACGTATTGTGTGAAGCTAAAACTGCAGGAATTATTACNACCGGTAGAGGTGTTGCAACNCCNGGTAGCCCNCCTTCNCAAGAATTTCCNGATGAAAAAGGTGTNANATGNTTAGAATTNGCNGCAGANCAAGACGCTGATTTTATTGCACTATCTACTGTTACATGCAAAGAAAATATTGAACAAGCTCGATCGATACTTTCAAAAAATAATTGGAANGGTTTTATAGTATCNAAAATAGAACGTGCTGCAGCANTAAAAAACCTTGATGAAATAATTGATTCNAGTGATGCAATTATGGTTGCTAGAGGAGATATGGGAGTAGATGTTCCNCTTTCNAAAGTCCCTATTATTCAAAAAGATTTNATAGAACGAAGTAATAGAGTAGGTAAGCCAGTTATTACTGCTACACAAATGCTAGAATCTACAATCCACTCCCCTATTCCTACCNGAGCAGAGGTTACAGACGTTGCAAATGCAGTATTTGATGGCTCAGATGCNGTNATGNTATCTGNTGAAACNAGTGTTGGAGATTTCCCNGTTAATGCAGTAAGAATNATGGCTGAAACNGCGTTCGAAGCTGAATCTGCACTTCNTTATGACATGATTTTGGANCAAAAACANTCTTATGTAGTNAACNANACCGAAGATGCTCTTAGTTACAANGCAGTNCACATAGCNAACTCCGTCAATGCTAGNATGGTAGTTGCNTTCACNGAGTCTGGAAGTACAGCTGGAAGAGTTTCAAAATACAGACCTAAATCAGGNATTCTNGCTTTGACACCNTCAGANAAATCTCAAAGAAGGCTNACNCTTTTTTGGGGTGTGACACCAGTAATTGTAAGAACCCTNAAATCTGTTGAAGATTTCTTTGANTATGGTGCTTCCGAAGCTCTAAAACTAAGCCATGTTTCAGATGGCGANAACATCNTTTTGGTAGCAGGAGTTCCTATCGGTGTTCCTGGAGGTACTAATNTGCTTTATGTTCTGAGCTTAAATTANTATGACTATTTTNANATTTAGNCANATCATATTAATTATTTAGGAAGNTTATATGGATACTTTCATTCCTTCCAATATTGTTGCNCTGTGGNTNATTTTTGCNTNTACTTCAGTAATAATTTTATTTTCCGGAAAATTTCTAGCCTCTTCGACTGACACAATTGCTGTNAGAACNGGCCTNGGACATACGTTTGTNGGGTTCGTTTTATTAGCAACGGCAACTTCAATACCAGAATTAGCNACNGGAATCTCCTCCATACAGNTACTTGACCAACCAGACATAGCTGCTGGAGATGTTTTTGGAAGTAATTTATTCAACCTTTTAATAATAGGTNTTCTTGATGTNTTTTGGAGNAATGAACCTATTCTTAGAAGCGTAGCTGANTCAAANACAATTGCAATAGCTACATTTGGAATANTAGTTTTTATACTTGCNATTCAGGCAATATTTTTACATGAAATNTGGACTGGNCTTAACAANTTTTTAGTAAGTCCAATTGCAATAGCAATATTNATAGTGTTTTTNATTTCTCTTTNCTTAGTCCATAAAATTTCNTCATCATCTACAANTGANNANGATGCTACTTCAACATCTCNTAACTCTCCANTATACANAACATATTTAANTTATNTAATTTCTGCATCAATAATTGTCATCACNGCAATTTTTTTGTCATTCNCAGCTGAAAAAATTGCTCATGTNNTAGATTGGGAAACTAGTTTCGTAGGAACTCAATTCGTGGCCTTTAGTACATCACTGCCCGAATTNGCTTCATCGATAGCTGCTGTAAGACTTGGCGTNCCAAAANTAGCAATTGCTGGGCTTCTAGGAAGTAATCTATTCAATATGGGNTTTGTAATGTTCATTGATGAATTGGCATATACTAATGGAAGTTTTTGGGGTGCAATTGACGAAACACACATATTCACTGNATCAACTGCAATTCTTATGACANCAATAGTAATAGCTGCNATGGCTATNAAATCNAGAAGNAAAATCATGAACTACTTTTCTATTGAATCAATTCTNTTGATTAGTGCATACACAGNCACNTCAGTTCTAATTTTTCTATACTCGAAAAATTAATTATAATTCNAAGAAATCTAATTTTAGGAGTNAAAATGTTTTATGAATTAAGAGAATACCGAATTTTGCCAGGGCAAATGGATAATTGGGTTAACTTCATGCAAGAAGTAATCATCCCATTTCAAAGTGGACAGGGAATGATAATTGTTGGNAGCTTTACTAGCACCGAAGAAGATGACTTGTACATATGGATGAGAAGATTTGAAAACGAAGAAGACCGNGTAAATCTGTATGAAAAAGTTTANGAAAGTNAAACCTGGAAATCTGAAATCGGNCCAAAAATCCCATCNATGATGGATAGAGACCGAATCGTAGTNAGAAGAATTTCTCCTTCAAGTAAATCTATAATTAAATAACNTTATCGTGTCTGGTAAACGTCNTCAAAAGGTTTTCTTTAATGCTGATATCTTCACAANTAANCAGGAAAACNTTAGACCTGANTCAATTGTAGTTGAAGGANACTCAATTTCTTGGATCGGNAATTTCCAANATTTAAATATTTCTAATTATAANAATCCAGAATTNATAGATTGTANAAACAATTCGTTACTTCCCGGATTTATTGATTCCCATATGCATTTTTTGGCATANTGCNCTTCNCTAAATGCCATAAATTGCGGANNGGAAATAGTCANATCTATCGAAGATTTGGCACTACATCTTAAAAACAATCAATCAAACAAGTTTTGGATTCGAGGAATTGGCTATGATGANTCAAANTTGTCTGAAAAACGNCATCCAAATNGACATGACTTAGACAAATATTTCCCNAACAATCCTGTATCTATAAAACACCGCTCAGGCCATGCTAGAGTTTTAAATTCTAAAGCACTANCAATTTCCGGAATTGATATCAANTCAATTGAGCCAACTGAAGGAATTATTGAACGAGATAGACAAGGAATACCTACAGGGGTCTTCTTCGAGATGGATNAATATCTAGATTCAAAAATCCCGCACATCGAAACTTCAGAATTTGAAAAATTAATTCAAGAAGCTAATAATAAATTACTGTCTTATGGGATCACTACAATACATGACTGTACAGTCGAAAATTCACTCGAAAGATATAAGATTTTCAAGGAACGTGAAAAATACCTCTACAACAAACGAATACGAACAATTTTCCTACCNGGTATTAATTTTTTCTCTGATTTCATTANTGAAAAAATAGATGATTTNTTGTCNATCGGACAAGTGAAAATCATGCAGACAAACACTACAGGAGTCAATACCCCTAATATCCAAGAACTCATTGATTCAGTACAAAATATACATGAATCAAATTTCTCTGTCGCAATTCACGCAGTATCTAACGAATTAGTTTATCAGGCTGCAACTGCAATTGCTAAAATTCCATACATTAAGAACTCATTCCTACCCAATAGAATAGAACATGCTTCTGAAAGTCCCAAACCTATTATCGATCAAATTGCAAAAAGTAAAGCATATGTCATATCTAACCCCACATTTTTGTATTCGAGCGGTGACAGATTCATTAAAGAGATATCAAAAACTAATTTAGAATCTCTTTATCCATTCAAATCCTTTTTAGATAGTGGAATCCCACTTGTGTTCGGATCTGATGCTCCAGTTGCTAACCCAAATCCATTAATAGGTATATACTCAGCAATGACCAGAACCACAATGTCAGGACAAAAAATAAATCAATCGGAATGTATAGATTTAAATTCCGCTATCAGAGCGTATACTAAAAATGCTTCCAAAACTTCTAACAATCTTTTTCGAGTTGGGTCACTTACCAAAAATTCAAAAGCAGATGTAATAGTTTTGAGTCAGAACCTTCGTCATATACCAGTCGAGGAAATCAAAAATGTTCATGTAGATATGACCTTGCTAAATGGAGAAATTGTTTGGTCTCGATAACAGATTACATTTTCCTCATAATAATATAATCTGCCAAGAATTCTAAAGCTTCCTTTGCATCAGAATCTGGAAACTTTTCAAGATCCATCTTAGCCTTACCACTGTATTCTGTTGCAGTGGCAAAAGATCTTTCTAAACTTTTTGAGTTTTCTACCAATTCTACAAATTCAGACATAACTTCAACAGAAGTATTACTTTGATCAAAAATAGAAATATATTTATCACTGAAATCTGATTCTAATGCATAAATCGATGGCAAGGTGAGGATTCCATTCGCTAAATCAGTCTGGATAGGCTTTCCAACCTCAACTTCATTACCTTGGAAATCTAAAATGTCATCTATTATCTGGAATGCCATACCAATATTGTATCCATATGACTGTAAAGATTTAATAGATTCTTCATCACACCCACTCAAAATAGCGCCACTCTGAGCTGAAGTTGAAAATAATGATGCAGTTTTATTATATATCCGTTCCAAATAATTCGATAAATTTGTTTGTGGATTAAAATTGATTTCCATTTCTTGTAATTCTCCAAGAGATAATTCCATAATCGTCTCAGAAAACCGTCTAATTACCCTTATGTTTTTCGTTGCACAAACTTGCGTAGCCGAAGCAGCAAAAATATAATCGCCAGCAAGCACTGCAGCTTTTTGACCCCACAAATTACTTATTGTAGCTTTGCCTCGTCTCACTTTTGAATCATCAACTGTATCATCGTGAATTAATGTCGCAATATGAAGCATTTCAATAGCAGTAGCCATAATGATTGGAGTTGAATTGTCATGATTATTTAGTTTTGACGCTAATAGAGTTACAGAAGGACGAATTCTCTTTCCTCCACTATCAATTATATGGTCAAGCATAGATGCCAGAAAGGGGAAATTAGCAGATGTGACATGTTTTAACAAAGAGTTAACCTCGTTAAGTTCACTTAAAATGGGATAATAAAAAGGAGTTGAATCTTTTTCAATCACTAAAGAATCCTTTTTGTAGGAGTTAATTCTTCGTCAATCATATCTGGATCAATCTTTTTAAAGAGGGGTTCTGGTTTATTAATAATATGACCTTCTGATATAGACCTTGGGTCCCAATTCCATCCTATATCCATTACAGTAGTATCAAAACCTAAAATATCATTTAGTTTTTCAGAACTAAATGGCAAAAATGGATAAATAGCAATCTTTATACAATTGATTACTGATAAACATGTAGATAACACAATATGTGCTTTTTCAGGATCACTCTTGACTAATTTCCATGGTTCTTCTTGATCAATATATTTGTTCACGGATTGGGCAACACCCATAATTTTTTGCAAAGTTAATCTAAATTTCGCAAGTGAAAAAAGTTCAGCAATTTCCTCAAACTCAGTACTTGTTTTTATTAAAAGTTCATTTTCAATTTTCGCAGAATCAGGAATTTCAGATACTCTACCATCAAAATTCTTATGAAGCATCGATAAAACTCTATGAACTAAGTTTCCATATGTTGCCACTAGTTCATCATTATTTGCTCTTACATATTCATCCCATGAGAAATCTGCGTCTCCATTTTCTGGCATATTTGATGCCAAAACATATCTTAATGAGTCTGGATCAAAATGATCCAAATAATCGTTGAGCCATACTGCCCAATTTCTGCTAGTTGAAATTTTTGAACCTTCTAGATTCAAGTATTCATTGGCAGGAACGTCAAAAGGCAAATTTAAATTCCCACACGCCATTAAAATCGATGGCCAAATAATTGTATGAAATGGAATATTATCTTTACCTTGGAAATAATAAGCTTTAGCTTTTGGGTTCTTCCACCAATCTTTCCATCTATCTTCTTCATCATTTAATTTAGCCCACTCGATAGATGCTGATAAATATCCTATAACTGCTTCAAACCATACATAAATACGTTTGGATTCATATCCATCAATTGGTAAAACAACACCCCACTCAATATCTCTAGTAATGGGTCTATCTTTCAATCCGTTTTCAATGAAACTTGATGTAAAATTTTTTACATTAGGTTTCCAATGAGATTGAGAAGAAACCCATTTCAAAAGTTGTTCTTGGAATTGACTAAGGTTTAGGAAGAAATGTTCTGTAGATTTTGTAGTAATACTATCTTCCTGACAAATCCTACATCGTCTGTTTAAAAGTTCCGCCGGATCTAATGTTTGTCCACATGCGTCACATTGATCACCTCTAGCGCCAGCATCTCCACAATTAGGGCACGTACCTTCAACATATCTATCAGCTAAAAACCTATTATCGGTCTGACAAAAAGGTTGGTTCATTTCATGTTTGGAAATACAACCCTGATCAAGCAATTTCAAAAAAATATCATGCACAACTTTTTCATGATTGGAAGTCCTTGTACTGGTAAATAAATCGAATTCAATCCCCAAACGCTCCCAATTATCTAGGAACTCTTCATGATATTTAGTAGCTATTTCCTCAGGTGATACATTTTGGCTATCTGCAGTCAAAGTTACAGGGGTACCATGAGAATCACTGCCAGATACCATTAGAACATTATTCCCTGCCATTCTATGGAATCGAGCAAAAATATCAGCAGGCAAATAACATCCTGCAATTTGTCCAAGATGAATAGAACCATTTGCATAAGGCCATGCTACTGCCACTAGAATATTTTCTTCCACAAATCCCTCTCATTTAATCAATAAATAGAATTTAATAAAAATACTTACTACATTATAACCATTTATGATATACAAGAACCAATTTCACTAATATACCGAGAAAAACAAATGAAGACTAAAATTGTTGTTATATCAGATACTCACTGCCGAACNTGGGAAGAAATAGACNCTCANATTANAGNAGNACTAAAAGATGCNGATATTGTTGTTCACTGTGGCGATTTTGTNGGAACTGATGTCGTATCGAAATTTAGATCTTTAAAAAATTCTCCCATTCTTGTACATGGNAATTCCGATCCAGTGGAAATAAGAAAAANACTTCCGTATNTAGAAACATTTAGAGTTGGCANTTTTGATTTCGGAGTAATTCATCCAGCTTGGGGTGGNCCAGAATTCGATCCACAAGAATTGCTAAAGGATTTTGTGAAAAAGCCNAACATAATTTTATTTGGACATACCCACGAACCACTAGACAAAACTATAGNAAATGTTAGGTACATAAACCCCGGCCAAGGTTATAAAAGTTTTATGGTNCCNTGCACAATTGCGANAATAACTGTTGATAATTCAAAAATATCCGTGAAAATTATGTATTTTTAGATGTCAAACTGTCTCTNAAATCCAANAACATATTTGGTATCGACCAGTTGTTCGAATGCGAATAATTAATTTGCAATTCAATAAATTTTAAAATAGCTTNATCTAAACCAAAATCAATATTAGATTTAACTTGAATTAAGCTTGGTCGACGTTCAATCTTTAATGGATCTAACTTATCAGATAAAAAGGTAATCTTNCCCACGTCTGACATGTATGGTTTNCCTGTAGTNTGAAAGTATATTGCTTCTAATATTCTTTCATCTATTTGATCTGAAAATCTATTTGAAATCCAAGTTGCAGCTATCGGNCCATGAAGTAAAATCGGAGCATCTTTCTCAATCTTCCCTATAGCAATNCCTAAATTTCTAGCTTCATTGATCAAAGAGATATCATCAAGATTTCTTGCAATATCATGACCTAGTATAGAAATATCTACTAATTCAGGNTCTACATTAAACTGNGATGAAAACTCAATNCCAAGATTCCTTGTACGTCGTATATGATCCTTTAAAGAATCAGGTAATAATTGAAATCGTCCATCAATATATTTTTTGACTTCATAGAACATTTAAGCACTTGGGAAATNCAGTTGCTGTCCACCCAATAAATGCATATGGAAATGTTCAATCTCTTGTCCAGCATCANCACCTTGATTNATTACTAATCTAAAACCNGTTTGGTCAACCCTNTGAGCTTTTGATAACTGATCTGAAAGACTAAATAAGTGTGAAACCAATTTTGGATCATCATCAAGAATTTCTTTAAAATTCCTATAATGAAATTTGGGAATGACTAGCAAATGCACTGGAGAAANAGGATTAATATCATTAATTGCAAAACAAAACTCATCAGTATGNAGGAACTGAGCTTCAATTTCNGATTTNNCAATCCTACAAAAAACGCAATTNGTTTCTGAATTCATTAGCTAGGTAATTGCATTAATTCAATTCTNACGTCCTGCGGACAGGCTATAAATGCAATGAGCATGCCATTTCCATTATCAATTGGACCTTCTTTCANTACTGCNCCCAAACCTTCAAGCCTACTAATTTCAGCAGACATATCATCAACTTCTATTCCAAAATGTTCAATACCCCAATGAGGATCATCATTNCCCGATGGAAGTTTTTCTCCGGTACGTTCATTGGAAATATTAATTACAATCCCGTCTTCTGTNTGACAACGAATAAATCGATCNCCAAATCCTCTNACCGTGTCACTAACAATACTGAAATTAAAAGCCCCTTTGTACCAATTTGCAACTGCTTCAGGATCATTTGCTTTAATGTGTACNTGATTAAATTTATATGNCATGAAATCTCCTTTATGGTGTCAAAGTAACTTTTGAAAGNAATTTTTTTGTCGACATAATNTGTTTATTTATACGCAAAATTTTAGGATCTACTCCTANAGCTAATCCAATCATCTGAGGTAAATGCAAAATTGGCATATTAATTTCAACTGCATTCATCTGAGCTGCTTTAGGCTGGAAACCATCTAAATTCAAGTGACATAATGGGCATGGAGTTACCATCGCATCAGCACCTAATTGTTGAGCATCTGTAGTATGCCTAGCGACCATTTTCATTGAAGCAGTCTCATTAATCGTAGTAATTGGGAAACCACANCAGAGTGTTTTGCCAGGAAAATCTACCACTTCTGCTCCAACNGCTGANATCAATTCTTCCAAAGCTTGTTGACGATCGGGATGATCATCAAATCCAAGAACTTTAGATGGNCGAACAATATAACAACCATAAAATGGGGCTATCTTCATNCCATNCAAAGGTACCTTAACCAACGATTTAATTTTATCTATTCCAATATCCTCAAGTAATATCCATAATAAATGTCGAGGGTCAGCANTACCAGAATATGTAAGACCTTCNGGAGATATATCTTCATTGACCTGTTTCAAATANTCTGAATCTNCATTTAANCGTGAATTTGCTTGAGACATGACTCCTTGGCATGTACTACATATTGTCATCATTGGCATNCCAGAATTCTCAGCCATTGCAAATGTTCTTGCATTCAGAGTATCGCCCANTCGTTCATTCTTTTCCTGTAATATACCCGAACCAGTACAAGAAGCTCCTTTCATNACTTCAGTATCAAGTTCAATTCCCAAAATTGAACNTATTTCCAATGTNGCTACATAAAGTTCAGGNCATGCTCCTTGAGCAACACATCCTGGATAAAAAGCGTATTTCATTATTTGTGACCTACTTTTTCAAAAATTTGTCGGATTTTAGNAACATTTGGGCGTTTTTTATGTATTACTGGAGGTACTTTACCAACCTTGAATGCCCGGAGTCCAAGAAACGCCAGTTTAAACATTTCTTTAAAATTAAAAATTCCATGAGTTAAAANGGGTAATTTTAACTCATCTAACCAGCCACTATGATGTACAGAAGAAGCAAAAACATTCGCATGCCTAGCACCAGTATTTGCNGTTATACCCATTTCAATCGCCANCTCTTTTGANGACATTATTCTTCCCATTGGGTCTACTTCCTTNGGACAGACTTCGACACANTGCATACAACGTGTACAATCCCAAATTCCACCAGGTTGGCTTAATTCAATCAATCGATTTTCGTTTGCTTCATCTCTTGGGTCTGCTAAAAACCTGTAAGATTTTGCCAANGCAGCNGGACCTATAAATTCTGAATTAACTTCCAATGATGTACAATCAGAAACACATGCNCCACACATAATACAGTTCATTACACCTGCTAGATGTAACATNNTCTCATTAGGAACAATATGTTCTCCTTTTGGAGGCATNGCAAAATGTTTTAACCACGGGCTAACTTGCCTGATTTTCTTCCAAAANACTTCGAATTCAACNACTAAATCTTTTATTACTGGCATATTGCCTGCNGGTTCNACAGTAATTGACNTTTTNTCACCAGAGACTAAATCCGAAATCTTAGTGTTACATGCTAANCCAGCTTTTCCATCTATTCGCATAGCACATGATCCACAAATAGCACTACGACAAGAACATCTAAATGTAAGTGTGCCGTCAATTTCTTCTCGAATATGAATCAATGAATCCAAAACCGTGTCACTTTCAGCAACATCTAACTGATACTCTTGAATATAAGAGTCTTGATCTGAGTCGGGATTAAATCTTTTGACATTTAGCGTAATTGGTAAAGGCATAAAATATTCCTATTAATAAGATCTTATTTGAGGTTCCCAATTGGTAATTTTAACAGGAGCCTCTTCAGTAATCGGGCCTTCAGATGTTTGTTTCACCAAAATATGTTTAAGCCAATTTTCATCATCTCTGTCTGGAAAATCAGTTCTTGTATGAGCTCCTCTGCTTTCTTCTCTTTCTAAAGCACTAATGCAAATTGCCTCAGCACAATCAATCATCCCACCCAATTCTAAAGTAAACAAAAGGTTTGTGTTGAAGGTCTTAGACTTGTCATGTACTCCAATTTTAAAATAATCTTCCTTTAAACTTTTTATCTGTTTTAGAGCTTCTTCCATACCTTTTTTGTCACGGTAAACTGCTAAATGTTTATTCATGATACTACCCATATCTTGACGCATGGAGCCAAACAATCCAGCNGAAACATCATTNCTTAAAAAGTTTTGAATTCTATTANTTTCCAATTCNGCATATTTTCCCGAAATTTCTGTATGGGAAATATTTTTCGAGAAATCTGATGCATGTTCNCCTGATCTTCTGCCAAAAACTAAAGTATCAAGTAAAGAATTTGCACCCAATCTATTNCCCCCATGAACACTGACACAAGCCGCCTCNCCCGCAGCATATAATCCTGGAACTGTTGTCANACCATTGACGTCAGTTTTCACTCCNCCCATTTGGTAGTGCATTCCTGGCCTAATTGGAATAGGTTCAGAATAAATATCAACATTTGCAAAATCTCGAGCTATCTCAGCTATTTGNGTTAATCTCTCTTTGATTATTTGTTCACCTAAATGNCTACAATCCAGAAAAACCGTTCCATTTACTCCNCTGCCNGCATCAATTTCCTGTTGCTCNGATCTNGAAACNACATCCCTAGAAGCTAATTCCATCATGTTNGGTGCATAGCGTTCCATAAATCTTTCACCTTCAGAATTNAGCAAATGNGCTCCTTCACCTCTAGCACCTTCGGAAATTAAAACTCCNCTGCCCGCTAATGTAGTAGGATGNTACTGGACCATTTCCATATCCATCAATGCTGCACCAGCTTTATAAGCCATTGCAATNCCATCTCCAGTACAAATTAAGGCATTTGTGCTNGGTTCAAACACCCTNCCTAAACCGCCNGTAGCTAAAATGACAGATTTAGCTTTAACTACTTCAATCACTCCTGATGCAATATCCATTAGTACTGCACCNCAACATTTNCCCTCTTCAATTATCAGTGATAGTGCGAACCATTCTTCGTAAACGCGAACATCAGATTTAATAATTTGTTCAAAAAGAACATGAAGTAATGCTTGTCCCGTAAAATCAGCTACAAAAAAAGTTCTTGCCTGTCTTTGGCCTCCAAATGCTCTAGTTCCTAAATTGCCAGACTCATCTCGATTAAAAATAACACCCATATGCTCCATTTGTATTATTTCGTCACCAGCTTCTCTACACATTACTTCAATGGCATCCTGATCACCTAAATAATCACTACCTTTAATAGTGTCAAAAGCATGATCTTTCCAATCATCTCCTCGGTCAGTAAGTGCNGCATTTATGNCACCTTGTGCAGCGTTTGAATGACTACGTACTGGATGAACTTTACTNACAATNGCAACATCTACACCATTNTCTTTAGCTGACAATGCTGCTCGCATTCCTGCAAGACCCGCGCCAATTATTAGAACATCATGTTCACTCATACCTAATTAAATTCCTCCAACNNATAAAATATANCANACGTTTTACAATNACCTTAACCTATTTCAAGATAATCTCTATCAGGAATTTCTGGGAATTTCACNGAAGGTAAGGTCTGGTACCAAAATGCGACAGAATTAATGTCATGTTGACCATGCATATATCTTCTCTCATCAGGCCATTCAGAATGTTCTCTAGAATGCCATCCAAGCGANTGAATTGTCACTTTNAAATCATTTTCAAATCTNATGGGATCCATNACATGCCATCTATACATCGCATGTCTATGTTGAGCAGTATANTATCCGTCAGGTTTTAACACCTGGTGCATACCTAAAAATGGAGTCGTGTAAGTGACATATTGCCCATCTACATCCCAATCATAAGCTCCACCGAAATAATCTTCTAAACCTGTACCACATATTGTGGGAAATTCACCATCTCCATCCATGAAAAATTTGATTTCGCCTTCTCCCCACCACCTATTATTATTTATTCCCCAGCCTTGAGAAGTCCCAACAAAATGACCTTTGCCCTTAATACCATCAACTATCGTAAAAGGTTCACCAAANGGAAGAGGNTTGGATCTTCGAAACTGNGCATGAAAATACGCCAAGTCATCNGGNACNTCCGTAGTCATAAANTTAATTTGATAAAAACACACTGAATCAATTCTTGGGTGAGTGTTTTCGATTGTTATNAGGCAACGTTCTCGAAATGGCATCTCCCAAAAACAATTCATTCCTCGNTTAGGNTTGACCGACACAGGCAGAGAATTTACTGGAGCAAAAGGACCGGAAGTTACATTATTCCAGTCTTGCATAGCCCAAGGNGAAGCAAAAAAATCAGGCAAGGGGCACTCAACTGAAGGGTGTTCTTGATTNTCCCAATAGATCCTTANAATTGAATCCCNNCTAACTATTCTGCCAGTAATCCACATACTTTGAATAGCACCACTATCTTGAATATCNGCTANAACAACTGTTTCATTAGCNGGAACTGTTACATTCGGATTACATTTCCANCCCAGGCCTAAATCACGAGCAGCACCATTCGGNGCTGGNGGAGCCATTCCGCCCTTACCNTTTGCGCCAGTAGGATTTTCAGCACTAATTGAATAAGTTTTCGAATCAGACAATCTAGATAAATTTCCTAAGCTCATCCCAAGTCCATTAAACGACATAATTTCCTCCTAAAAATATCTTAATACTTATTGGAGCCAACGGAGGGNATCGAACCCACGACCTGCGCTTTACGAAAGCGCTGCTCTACCGACTGAGCTACGTTGGCAAAAAGTATTGCTCCTAGTGGAGTATAAGTGTCTACTTGATTAATTTCAATTAGAAACNATGGAAATCATGAAAATTNTTTATNGGATAAAANAAATTAACTAGGGAATAAAAATATCACGNGTTCTAGCAGGANAAAAATCAAGATTTAGTGAGTAATCAACTTCAAANAANTCTGATTCTGATTCAATATTCACACGAGCGATCCAAGTNCCTTGGTTAGNNCAAAATTGCTTATCCCAGGAATTAACAAATGAACTACTTGCATANAATCTTCTACCATCATTACTGAGCTNAATTANNGNGGGNCCCGAAAGAAATCCTTGTTTTTNGCTCTTAGNATTTGGATTTGTAATCTTCAAATCTGCAATCAATTGCGTATTATCAATATCGNTAATAGNGTATTTACGTATTCTTCCCTTTAGCCATTCTGCAACATATAAAAACTGATCATCTGATGAAATAACTTGNGATNTNGCCATCGANAATGAAGAGTAAGTTACTTCAAAGGGANTTAATGAATCAAATTGGCCAGCAATTTTATCAGCTTGCCATTGATAATTCTTATNATATAAATGCCAAATATTTCCAGACAAAGCTGAGGTTATCAAAGCTTGATTCTCAGAATTGTGTAACCACTGAACATTCAATGGCAACAATCCATCATTCCCCAAATCNACAGNCTCTAAAAACTGCCTAGTTNCAAAATCCCATACATGAAGCTTAGATCCATANTTTTGATCAATTAAATCTTGANTTCTGAGNGGACCATTCAATAAGTCAGGATTGCAAAAATCACCTGTTATTAATTCAGTNGATCCTTGATTCAATGAAAAATCATAATTNAAAGAATTAATAGGTTTNTCACTTTCCCATCTACCCAACACATCCAAAGTTTTAGCATCAATCACTGCAAACCCACCAGATGCGTCTCTATTTTCTGAACCAAGCATTGAAATTATTATAGTATCTTCNTCCACCTGTAATGCCTTAACTGGAACGGAATATCNAGTTTCCTTAATCAANTTCTCTGGTTCAATAACAGCCGCAATTTCNGGTTTNNAAAAATCATTCTTCGTTTCAAGAAAGTATATTCTAGAAGATGCCAATCCTGTAACTAGTAAATTTGTCAAACTNTCAGNTTTTTGGACTCCTGAAGACATATTGTAATAGGGAGAAATANGGTGTATTTCATCATTAACATAATGCATTTCCACCTTGTGTATNACGGAATTATATTGATCGGACTCTGNATTCGTATCTANTACTGCNAGATAATCTGGTTCATTTGANNCATTACCTGTATTAGTAGCTANNACATAAATAAACTCTTCCATTTCTTGCACTAGNCTTNTNACTTATNTNAATTANAAATCATTANTAAAAACTTCATTTCACACTAGACCAAAAAAGTAATTTTTTNGAGAAATTTAATAANNGNAAAAAATATTTGTGATGATATGGANTGATGATGAATTTGTCCTTCATTACACCGNACACANGTACAGGNTGGTGGATGNTTCCCGTAGTACCAATTTTGACGGCCCATANAGCACCTTGCCTAAAAGTTTTTAATGTTACTGAAAATANTGGTTCGAACTGATAATATGTAAAAGATAGATGTTTTAATCTATTTCGATCATCTCTTTAATTATACGAGGTAACAATGACAATTGCATCCGAGTTGAATGAGTTACAAAAGATCGATCTAATGATACTAAACAATCAAGAATTATTAGAACGTATANTATTTCAAATTAATGACACATCATCCATAGATGATTGTAAGTCAAAATTGTTAGCTATAGNGTCTGCATTAAAGAAATTAATTCTACAACGCAGATCCACTGAATTACTCGAANCCGAATTAAACGATCGAATTAAATCCCTTGATNAANGATTTGTTTCTGTCAGAAACAACAANGAGTTCACNGCAGTACAAGAAGAACTCAATAACACCAAAATGCAGCTTAGNAACTGTGAAGATGAATTATTAGGAATACTTGAAAAACTTGATAAATTCGAATCCGCTAAGGATACTTTCAGCAATAGACTTCCAAAATTGGAAAATTCTCACTCAACCTTGTCAAAAGAATTAAAAACCAAAAAACTCCAATCTGAACAAAATTTAGAAGAATTAAACTTGTCTCGCAAACAGATGGAAAATAAATTTCCTGTANACATCCTTAAACTTTATGAGANAATTTTTTCGCAGACTAAGTCAAAAGCAATTTCAATATTTGACAACGCTCAGAACATTTGTGGTGAATGCAGAGTCTCTCAACCACAACACGTAGTACAAAAATTAAATAAAGAAGATGAAATTATTCAGTGTAATAGTTGTAAATTAATTCTTTACAAACCGTAGGTTNACATGAGAGCAATTGGATANTATTCGACTCAAAATGAAAACATTGATCCTGACAACTTATTCTTAGAATTCGAACAATATTGTAAGCTAGGTCATCATGATTACGATGAATATTCNCCTTATGGTATTTTCCTAGATCAAAATTTTAAAAATCCAAACAGCGAATATGATCGTATGAAAAAATTCTTGGAAGATTCCAAAGATACTTTCATNATTTTTATCCCTGATGTTACTCACTTNGGAAACTCCCTAGAATCAGCTGTNAGGAAAATTCTAGATTGTGACAAAACNGGGTCAAAAGTAAGGTGNATGGACAATGAATGCCCCGATCCAATTCAAAATGCTTTNAAATTCTTTCCTGTTTCNGGNAAAAAATCCTCTTCTGGTAGTACTAAAATCAANNAATCATTNCAGAAGAAGGCCTCNCAAGCTCAAGCATTAGGACGTCCTCCATACGGATACAAAATTTCTGACCAAAAGAAATTACAAATTGTTGCAGAAGAAGCAAAGGTAGTAGAACTAATTTACCGTCTATACACTAGTGACAANTTAGGCCTTCGNCTNATCGCAAAACATTTAAATGATAGGAACATTTTCACCAAGAAGGGACGAAACTGGAACGTAGTAACTATTCGGGATATTTTAAGAAATTCTGCCTATATTGGAACNTATTCACGTTTTGGAATGAAAATGCCCCTACANCACACCCCAATTATCTCTGAAGAATTATTCCGACAAGCNCGTGATCAAACATGGCAACGTAGACCTATTGGACGTATTTCTGAATCAAAGCCATTTTTACTTTCAGGACTAGTATTTTGTGCGTCCTGCGGCAACAAAATGATGGGTGCTACAAAAAGACAATCTTGGAAATTAAAAAATGGAAANAGGTCTTACAAGACTTATAGGTATTACCAGTGCCAATCNCGCAACAACCAAAGTGTNTGCTCATACCATACATGGCGTTCATCTAGACTNGAAACAACTGTATTAGACCAACTCAAACTAGCGCTTTCACCAAGAATTATNGATTTAGAAAAACGCGAGTTTCGAAATATNGATNCANTCAAATCAATATGGAATGACNGAATTGAAACTGCTCAAAGAAGATTTTTTCAAAGTGTAAGACGAACAGCCAATGGTGAAATGACTCTGCAAATAATGGGCGAATATCTGAATCAACTTGACAATGCTAAATNAGGATTGAATCATTCAATCAATTCATCAGATNTTACCCAAATATTCNCTGACTGGGATTCTTTAGATGTTGAGTATCGACAAATCTTTTTAAAAGAGAATATTNAAAAGATTTTAGTTACAGACGAATCAGTAGAACTAAAAATTTGATTTTTAAAGATTCAAATATGCTATAATTTTGATCCGTAGATTCGAGGTCACTGGGCGACCGCCACAACAATTTTGTGGAGGAAAGTCCGAGCTCCTCCGGATAAGATGCCCGTTAACGACGGGGCGGGGCAACCCGACGGAAAGTGCCACAGAAAATATACCGCCGTAAGGTAAGGGTGAAATGGTGAGGTAAGAGCTCACCGCTTAAATGGAGACATTTAAGGCACGGTAAACCCCATCTGGTGCAAGGCCTAATTGGAGTTATAGGAATCCGGTTCCAGTAAANTGGAGTTCACATTGAATCTAAACTCCGGGTTGGCCGCTCGACCCAAAGGGTAACTTTTGGGCTAGATAGATGGTCGCCGCTTCGAGAAATCGAAGTACAGAACTCGGCTTATAGGTGACCTCACTACGGACCGACAAATTTTCAAAATATCTAAAAATGCCCACATCACATAAGTAATTTACGTATCTGCAATATGAAACAGTGAAAAGTAGTGTAGTAAAGCCTGCAGCATGATAAAATCACATACTGTGTAGGAGCGTAGCTTAGCTGGAAGAGCAGTGGTCTCCAAAACCACAGGTCGCGGGTTCGAATCCTGCCGCTCCTGCCACTTTAAAAATCATGAACAGTTATTCTGATACTTTAACCAGTAATTTCCCGAAATTTTCTCCGTGAAACATACCTATGAATGCTTTGGGCGCGTTCTCAAGGGAATCAACCACATCTTCTCGATATTTTATCTTACCTTCTTCAATCCACTTTGCTATTCTTGTTCTAGCTTCTTCGTGTTTATTTGCAAATTGAAAGACTAAGAATCCTTGCATTACAGCCTGTTTCCTTATTAGAATCCACATGTTCCGCTTAGACAACTGAGGTTCCTTAAGATTATATTGAGATATTTGTCCACAAACAGAGATACGAGCTCCAATATTTATCTGGTCTAAAACGGAATCAGTGATCTCACCACCAACATTGTCAAAATATACATCGATCCCATCTGGACAGAAGATTTTTAACTCTTCAGAAATATTTGATTTTTTGTAATTAATAGCACTGTCAAATCCTAAGTCATCAATTATGTAAGATCTTTTGTCCTCACTCCCCACTATTCCAACAACTCTACATCCCATAATTTTTGCAATTTGACCAACAATTTGACCTACAGCTCCAGAGGCTGCAGATACAACTACTGTTTCACCTGGAACAGGTTTTCCTACATCCAACAAGCCAAAATATGCAGTCATTGATGGCATTCCTAGGACCCCCAATGCAGACTTTACAGGAGCAATTGATGGATCAATTACCCGAAGAAATCTAGGATCTGAAACAGCATATGATTGCCAGCCCAAGCTACCTTCGACATAATCCCCTGGATTTAATGCTGGGGTTCTAGAATTAACAACTACCCCTACTGTTCCTCCAACGATCACATCTCCAATAGCTACTGGAGATGCATATGATTCTTCATCTCGCATTCGCCCTCTCATATAAGGATCTAAAGAGAGCCATAAGATTTTTATTAACACCTCTCCCTCTAATGGTTTAGGAATCTCAGATTCAATTATTTCGAAATCGGATTCTTTTGGATAACCATCAGGCCTAGAAGCAAGCAATATCTGTATATTCTTTTCCATTTCCATGTATTAGTCCTCTATTTTTTTACTGCGAAATAATTCCCAAGTTGAATCATTAAAGGGGTAATATTTACCTGGTGAACAATTCTCAATTTCAAGTTGTTTTTTTACCACTTCTTCAACTTCTTCCCTTTCTTTAGCAATTTGAATAACTTCATGAACCATAGATTGTGGTACTACTACTACTCCATCATCATCTCCAACTACAATATCACCAGGTCTAACGAGTACACCACCACATTGAATTGCATCATTTACTTGCCAAGGCCAAAACTCTCCCGGTCCTTGTTTTGCAGTAGTACTGGCAGAATAAACGGGGAAACCATATTCCTTCAAAGAAATACTGTCTCTAACTCCTCCATCAGTCACCAATCCTCCAGCATTTAGTTGATGCATCCTCAAAAATTTTATGTCTCCACCTATAGAACTATACTTCCATCTAAGTGCATCAACTACTAAGATTTCATATGGTCCACACAATTCAATAGCAACATATTCTGCTGAATCAGATCCTTTTGGTTTATCTTCGACTATATCAGGTCGATGTGGTACAAAACGAAGAGTTACTGCCCTTCCTGCCATTTTTTGACCTAACTGCAAAGGCAAAGCTCCTTCAATAAATCCTTGAGGCCAATCTTTCACCCAAAGGGCATCGATTAATGTTTGCGTTGGAATATCTCTTAAAATATCTATAGTTTCATCAGTAATAAAATTTTTATTATTCATCTTCACACCTTCAATATGTTTGGGAGAATTATATTTGGGATACGAATTCTAATCAATCTAAAAATCTGAAACCACAATTAAATGATTTTGTAGACAACCAACATTTACCTTAGATATAATCCATAAGCTTATTAAATTATTTGGATATAATATCTGCCGAGGTGGTGGAATTGGTAGACACGCAGCGTTGAGGGCGCTGTGGCTGCAAAGCTGTAGGAGTTCGAGTCTCCTCCTCGGCACCAATAATGAGGCGACGTAGCCAAGTGGTTTAAGGCAGAGGTCTGCAAAACCTTTATTCGGCGGTTCGAATCCGCCCGTCGCCTCCATCAAATTTCAGGAGTCATTTCAAATAATTTGTCTCCGGTTTTTATATGATCTGATTCTTGGATATATATTTTCATGATTTTCCCTTGATTTGATGACCGCAATGTCTGCTGTATTTTCATCGTCTCTATCACACAAAGCTCTGTGCCAGATCTTACCTCGTCTCCTTCTGAAACTAAAATAGATACAATTACACCAGGCAAAGGTGAAAAAAACTCTTGTTTTTCAGTAACAGAATATAAAGAAGTATTCTTCTCATTTTTATTTAATTCAATATTGTCTAGAGAAACCTCAAATTTTTCTCCGTCTATATAAGCAATTACAGGATCAGTCTCTATCGAATCAATATTTACTCTAAACCATTTACTGTTAATTTTTACTCTGATTGAATATGGCATGATATAACTTAATTAATTAATGAAACAAATATACCTGCCACTACCGCTGAACCTATCACTCCTGCGACATTAGGTGCCATAGCATGAGGCAATAAATAGTTATCCGAATCTTCCGATTGTCCTAATTGATGTGAAATTCTCGCAGCCATAGGTACTGCAGAAACACCTGCAGATCCTATCAAAGGGTTAATCTTGTTAGATTTGTCTCTAATGAACAAATTCATTATTTTAGCAAACAATACACCAAAAGCTGTCCCCAAAATCAATGCCATCAAACCTAAGCTTAATATGAGAGTTGTTTCAAAGTGAAAAATCTTGTCTGCAGCTAATTGAGCTCCTATCGTTATCATCAAGAGCGTGGTAACTAAATTTAACAATTCGTTAGATACTGTAGATGTAAGTCTTGGAACTACTCCACTTTCCTTAAAAATATTCCCTATCATAAACATTGCAATCAATGGTGCAGACTGGGGAACTATTAATATAATAATAAGCATTGCTGCCATCGGAAAAACAATTTTCTTAGTCTTCGAAATTTCAACAGGGGATTTCATACGAATCAATCGTTCATTTTTTGTCGTTAGCAATTTCATAATTGGAGGTTGAATTATCGCTACCAAGGCCATATATGAATATGCAACTACTGCTGTAATCCCAAGTAGTTCTGGTGAAATCCTCCCAGAAAGAAAAATTGTGGTTGGTCCATCTGCTCCACCAATAATTGAAATCACTGCTGCTTGTGCAATAGAAAAGCCCTCAAACCCGGGAATAAGACTACTCATAATTGCAGTCCAAAAAGCAACAAAAATCCCAATTTGCGCTGCCGCCCCAAGTAACAATGTCTTAGGATTAGAGATAAGAGGGCCAAAATCTGTCATAGCTCCAAGCCCTAAAAATATCAATGGAGGAAGAATATTCCAGTGTGCTAATCCATAATGGAAAATCACGCCAATAATCCCTGAATCTTGTGCTAAATCAGAATTAGGGTTGAAAAATGTAATTCCAGTTAAAGGAAGATTTCCTACAATGATACCTAAACCAATTGGCAGTAATTCATATGGTTCAATATCTTTTTTAATTGCTAGCGTAACAAATAAAATACCTACACCAATCATGACAAGTTCCTGCCAACTAATATGATTAAGTCCCATATTTTCAAATATGCTAATTAATTCTGGCATCTACAATCCGATTTTTGTTTTGTTAGAGTATTTTATCGCAGCTACGGCTATAGCAGCAGCCTTTGCAGCATCACTGTTTTGAGTATTATTAGATCCAAAAAAGGGCTTCGATTCTAAATAATTTGCAAATTTTATCGTAAGTAACAAAGAAGTAATTACAACAAAAGCTATTGAAATGGCTGTTAAAGATATTCGTGCAGCCTCTTCTATTATTTGTGAATCCATTTATGCACATCAACTTTGATTAAATATAAGTTCTATGCATAATATAAACTAATTTAAATGTATATTCATAGTATTAACAAAATCTTAACTTTACGCTGTTTCATCATACTGCGATAATTAAAACATAGCTCTCATAGGAATCTGATATGAACAAAACGATTGATTTAAATGCAGACATGGGGGAAAGTTTTGGCAGTTACAAAATGGGTAATGATGAAAAGTTGTTGCCTTTGATTTCATCAGCCAATATAGCCTGTGGTTTTCACGCTGGTGATCCTAATTGGATGAAACACACTGTAGAAACAGCTTCAAAGAACAATGTCGAAATTGGAGCCCACGCATCATATTTCGATTTAAGAGGATTTGGAAGAAGAAGTATTCCATCTTCCATCCAGGAAATCAAGAATGATATTCTCTATCAAATGGGTGCATTACAAGCTTTCACTTCATCTAAATCTCTGCAACATTTAAAGCCACATGGAGCTTTATATAATGACGCGGTAGCAAACGAGAATATTGCTTCAGCAATATGTGATGTAATAGAAGCGTTTAACCCTGAAATCTACTTATTAGCTTTATCTGGATCAAAATGGGTAGAAATAGCAATTAATAGAAATATTAAAGTTGCTAAAGAAGCTTTTGCAGATAGAACTTTATTAAAAGACGGATCACTGGCTCCAAGATATGAAAAAGGAGCAGTCTTACATGATATAGATACTGTAATAGAAAATGGTTTAAGAATTGCAAAAGAGGGAAAAGCACTTTTAAAAGATGGTGGCACATTTGATATACAAGCAGATAGCATTTGTATCCATGGAGATACCCCTAATGCGGTTAAAATGGCTGAAATTCTTAGCAAACAACTTACTTATGAGGGAATAAACATCCAACCTCTTTCAAAAACAATGAACGTTTAAAAGAAAATAATGTACAAATCTCCAATATTTTTAAATGCTGGTGACAAAGCTATGGTCGTAGAACTTGGTGACTCCATTAACCCAGAGGTCAATAGACTCGTTCACTCTCTGAACAATAAGATTTCATCTTTTAACATAAATGGAATTATTGATTCTGTCCCATCATACAAATCAATTTTAATTATGTTTGACCCATTACAAATTTCTTCTAGCGAAATCCAATCTAAAATCGTAAATGAACTCGAAAGTATCCAAAACCAAGAAGTAACTACACAATTGGTTGTGCATGTACCTACTCTTTATGGTGGTGATTTTGGACCTGACTTATCATTTGTAAGTAAACACACAAATATTGATGAACCGAATGTAATAGACTTACATTCTTCTAAAAAATACTTGGTCTACATGATGGGATTTAGTCCTGGCTTCCCCTATCTAGGTGGACTCCCCTCGAAATTAGAAACACCTAGACTGGACACTCCGAGATCCAAAATCAGTGGAGGGTCAGTTGGAATAGCTGACAAACAAACTGGTATTTACCCAAATGATAGCCCAGGAGGTTGGAGAATTATTGGTAGAACACCAATCAAATTATTCGATCAAAACAAAACACCTCCGACACTTTTGATCCCAGGGAATTATCTAAAATTTGATCCACTCCCAGACTTGGATTCCTATCTTGAACTCGAATCTAATTACCAAAATGGATCATTTGAACCAACTGTTGAAGAAATCAATGAAAAATAATCTAATAGAAATTATAAATCCAGGAGTTTTATCTACCATCCAAGATTTGGGGAGGTTTGGCTATCAAAAATACGGTGTACCTGTCTCTGGTGCGATGGATCAATTTGCATACAGGGTTGGGAACATACTAGTAAATAATGATCAAAATTCTCCATCAATAGAAACTACAGTTTTTGGACTCAAGTTAAAATTTCTAAAGGACACAGTTTTCTCACTTACAGGAGCAAATTTATCCCCAACTATTAATCAAAAACCTGTACCAATGTGGCAATCTATTATCGCGAATCAAAACGATACCCTTGAACTCCAATCTCCGTTTGATGGATGTAGATCGTATATTTCATTTGAAGGGGGTATATCTGTTCCAGAAACGCTAGGTAGTAAATCTACATACATTAATTCAAATTTCGCTGGGCTTAATGGACGTTCACTCATTACCGGGGATATACTTACAAACCATAAAACTTTTGAACCTAGTAAATATGTTCAAAGAAGACTTCCTCCCAAAATACTACCACCAACATACGGTCATGACCACCAAATCCGAGTAATCCTAGGTCCACAACAAAGATCTTTTACTGCACAAGGCATAGAAACTTTTCAAAATTCAGAATATATTGTTTCTGATCAATCAAATCGAATTGGATACAGGCTTGAAGGTAAAAATATTGAGCACTTTGGTAGCCCTGATATTTTGTCTGATGGAACAATGATGGGTTCAATCCAGATCCCAGGCAATGGTAATCCAATAATATTAATGTCAGATCGAGGAGTAACAGGTGGATATCCCAAAATTGCGACTATTATATCATCAGATATTAGTAAAATCGCTCAGGCATTACCAGGAGATAAAATTAAGTTTTTAGTTATTTCTAACCGTGAAGCAGAATCAATCCTAATCGAAACCGAAAACCTAATTCAAAATATATATGAGAATTCATCAAACTCATTAAATGAAAGATTAAACATCCTCATCAATGATATTTCTTTTGAGGTAATCGATGAAGAAAATGAACTGATAACGACTAAAGAATCATTTGAGACAATTGATATAGAAATGATAGCCGCAAGAGTAAAAACGACCCATGATGAACATGATTTTAACATTGAAATCAGGAGACACTCAGAATGAACGAACGAATTTGCATATTTGGTGCTGGAGCTGTAGGAAGCTACATAGGCGGTCATCTTATAAAAGCAGGTCACGATGTTACTATCATTGACATGTGGGGTTCACATGTCAATGCAATGAACCAAAATGAACTAATTATAGACGACTTAAACTTTTCAAATTCTGTAAAAGTTAATGCAATCCATTTTACAAATGCCCTTAATCTCATTGAAAAATTTGACATCATTCTGATATGTGTAAAATCATTCGACACCGAATGGGCATCTCATTACGTTAAAAATATTGTGAAACCCGATGGAATAATCATTTCAGCCCAAAATTGTATGAATGACAAGATGATTGCATCAATAGTCGGGCATAATCATGCAATTGGCATGGTCATGTCCACTATATCTGTTGCACTTTGGGAGCCTGGAGTTGTAAAAAGAGGTGGAGAAACTGGAAAAGAACGAGGATATATTATTTTCCGTATAGGTGAACTTCATGGAAGAATCACAGAGAGAGTTCATCGGCTAGTAGAAATCATGAATGACGTAGACACAACTATTCCTACATCTAATATCTGGGGGGAACGTTGGTCAAAACTAGCATCTAATGCAAGTTCTAATCCTGTACAGGGCATGACTGGTCTTGCATCTGAGCTAGGAACAAATCCTGACGCACGGAGAATACAAATCCTGATTGCTAAAGAGGTAATACAAGTAGGCTTAAAATTAGGTTTTGACATAGAACCATTTAAGGGACTTCCCGCAGAAAAATGGGCTAATGCAGACGACGGATCTGTTTTTGAGGAATTAGATGAATTATTTATTACACAACTAAAACCGAAGGGTTCTGACCACTTTTCATCAATGGCACAAGACACATCTAAAAAACGCCACTCTGAAATTCAGTATATGAATGGATTTATCTCAAATGAAGGCAAAAGAATAGGAATCCAAACCCCTGCCAATGACGCTGTAACATCTATAATTTCCGAAATTGATTCACACAAATCCCGACCCTCGCCGACGAATATTCAACGCGCACTTCAAATGATATACAAATAGATCAGCATGCTAAAAGAGATATTTACAAATCTAATAGACTTTTTGTCCTATATATCAAATTGGTTACTAACATTTTCTGATACTAGTTGGGCTTTTATAGTTCTACCAATAACTGTAATGGTTGAATCTATTTTCAGTCCAATCCCTCCAGATCCATTAATTATAGTTATGTCAATTACAAACCCAGAACTTTCATTTTTATTCTCTTTAATAGCTACATTATTTTCAGTTATTGGTGGAATAATTGGATATTGGCTTGGAAACAAATTCGGTCGAAATTGGACTATGAAATTCGTTTCACAGGAAAAATTCTCAAAAGCCGAAATTTTCTTTTCAAAATACGGTGTATGGGCAATAGCTATAGCCGCTATTTCACCTTTACCTTACAAAGTGTTCACTATTTCTGCAGGAATACTGAATTATAACTTTAAGAATTTCATATTGGTATCATTAATAGCTAGAGGAGTAAGATTTTTCATTTTGGGAGGCTTGTTATTCATATTCGGCGAGAAGATTTCAACTTTTCTGCACAATCAATCAGAAATCTTTTTACTTGCCGGGCTTTCACTATTAATTTTCTGCCTTTTAATACCATGGATCTATTTTGTAAACCCTTTTTCACGTCAAAGGAAATCTTAAAAATAATTTGATAAATTAACAGATTCTTCTCGTTCCTTTTCCAAATCAGTAATCTTCATTTATGATAATATGCCCTGTACCTTGAGTTATCCAAAGGAGATTGAAGTGAACATTCCTGTGTTAATACCTAAAACAACTTACAAAATAGTTGGTACCAACCCTGAAAGACATGATGCAATTGATAAGGTCACAGGAAAAGCACAATATGGTGCCGATATTTCTTTGCCTGGAATGTTATATGGAAAGATCATTCGTAGCCCATATGCTCACGCTAAAATTCGCTCAATTGACATTTCTGAAGCACAGAATTCTCCTGATGTAAAATCAGTAGTCACTGCATCGGACTTTCCTCAACAATCACCCGTTACACAAATTCCAGAACTGGGCAAATCCACTACACAAAATGTAATGGCAGTCGATAGGGTTTTTTATAAAGGACATGCTGTTGCAGCAGTTTCGGCAACAAGCTTGCAAGCAGCCGAAGAAGCCTCAAATTTGGTTAAAATTGATTATGAAATCCTGGATCCTGTAATAACAGTAGAAGATGCAATAAAGGAAGATGCACCTAAATTACATCCACATTGGAAAGATGACCCAAATGATCCTTTAGTTTCAGGAAATATAGCTTCTCATCTACAATTTAAGTTCGGAGACCCAAAATCGGCATTCCAAAACTCAGATCTTGTAATTGAGCGTGAATTTAGAACTAAATCTGTCCATCAAGGATATATAGAACCACATAATGCAACTGCATGGTGGACTCCTGAAGGTAGACTTACTATTTGGTGTAGTAGCCAAGGCCAATTTGGAGTTCGTGACAACACTGCAAATGTACTTGGAATACCCAATTCCTCTGTGCAAGTTATTCCAATGGAAATTGGAGGAGGATTCGGAGGTAAAAATCCTATATATCTTGAACCAATCGCAGCTATGCTAGCAAAAAAGAGTGGTTATCCCGTAAAAATTACTATGAGTAGATCTGAAATTATTGAAGCAACTGGACCAACCTCAGGAAGCTATTGCAAAGTTAAGATCGGAACTACTAAAGAAGGTAAGATTACTGCTGCGAAAGCATCTTTATATTTTGAAGCAGGAGCATTCCCTGGAGCTCCTATAGCAGGAGCTTCCGCAGCCATTTTTTCTCCATACAATATAGAGAATATCCAAATTGATGGGTATGACGTAGTAAACAATAAACCAAAAACTGCAGCCTATCGTGCACCTGGCGCACCCATTGCAATGTTTTCAGTTGAAACTTTAATGGAGGAAATAGCTAGGAAACTGAATCTAAATTCAATGGAATTTAGATTGTTAAATGTTGCAGTCGAAGGAGATAGAAGGGCTGATGGTTTGATAAATGGTGTAATAGGTGCAAAAGAAGTAATGGAAGCAGTAATCCACCACTCTCATTACAATTCCCCACTCACCAAATCGAATCAAGGCAGAGGCGTGAGTATGGGCTTTTGTAGAAATAACACTGGAATGGCTAGTGCAATAGCAAACGTTATTTCAGATGGCAGAGTCAGTTTGGTTGAAGGTTCCGTAGATATCGGAGGTAGCAGAACTGCCGCAGCTCAAATGTTTGCAGAAGTTCTCAGGATACCCGTTGAAGATGTGATCCCTAAAGTAGGAGATACTGACACTATTGGATTTACTAGCAACACTGGTGGAAGTAGTGTTGCTTATAAAACAGGCTGGGCAGTTTTCGAAGCAGCAAATGACGTCAAACGTCAACTAGTAGAACGTGCCGCAAAATTATGGGATTCTAATATCAAGGATATAGAATATAAAGATGGAATACTTAAACACAAATCAGATTCAGAATTGAAATTGACTTTCTCACAAATTTCCAAATTATTACCTGAAACTGGGGGTCCCGTAGTAGGTAGAGCTAATTTAAATCCCGCAGGGTCTGGTGGATCTTATGCCGCCAACATAATAGATGTGGAAGTAGACCCTGAAACAGGAAAAGTGGACATACTTAAAATTACAGCATTTCAAGATGCTGGAACGGCAATATATCCAGTTCATGTCGAAGGTCAAATTCAAGGCGGAACTGCACAAGGAATAGGATGGGCACTAAACGAAGAATATTTTATGGGCTCTGACGGTAATGTAGTCAATACAAGTCTTCTTGACTATAGAATGCCAACTTCTCTTGACTTACCAATGATAAATACAGAAATAATTGAAGTACCAAATCCAAACCATCCGTATGGAGTAAGAGGCGTTGGTGAAGCAAATATTGTCCCTCCTTTAGCTGCATTAAGTAATGCAATCCTAGATGCTACAGGGGTACAAATCAGAAATTTGCCTATGAATCCACAGAATGTAATATCCTCATTAAAATCAAACTAGTTTTTAAATATTTTTCATGGTGATTATTGGATAATCTTCCACTAACTGGACTAGAAATTGTTGAATTACCTTCTGGACTTGCTGGAGCTTACTGCGGAAGGTTATTTTCTCAATATGGTGCACAAGTCACCAAAATAAATTCCCTCAAAGTTCAATCAAATGATTTAAACAAAAATTTCGAATATTTAAATATTGGCAAGAAAATTGTTGATTACAATTTTAATTCAAGCAAACAAAGAAGATGTATTAATTCTATAATTCAAAATTGTGATGTACTAATTCACTCATCAAATTTGACATCAACTCAAAAATTTGACTTTAACGAAATAAATAATCCAAAATTAATTTCCATTTCAATCAGTGATACGGGATCGAATGGACCACTTAAGAACTTAGAAACAACAGATTTAATTTTACAAGCTACTTCTGGAATTATGTCTCTTTCAAGTTCTCAAAATGGTATTCCGATTAAAATCCCTGGAAATACATCGTATTTTCACGCCGGATCTTATGCTTATTCAGCAGCCTTATTCGCATTAATTGCTAGGAAGGAATCTGGAACAGGTTCAACAGTTGAAATTTCCGTTCTAGAGTCAATTCTCCCTATCATTGCGCCTTCACTTCTTCATTCCACATATTCTGGTTTACCTGATAAGAAATTAATCCCTCACAAGAAACAGCTAGTCAAATGTAAAGATGGAAAAGTTTTCATAAACAGTCGAGATCAAGCAAGTCTGGAAATAATTGAAGCTATTTTCAACATACAACTCCAAAAGATTCCTGAGGATTCTGATGAAACTCTTACTAATCAGAATAGCATTTTAGAAGAATGCTTTCGCGACATGACAATGAATGAAATTTTTCAACGGTTATCACCTCTAGGAATATTAGTTGGAATGAAATTAACAATCTCAGACTTAGTCAAAAATGAACATCTGAGATCTCGTAAATTTTTCGAAAATATTGATTACTTATCAAATGATCAAGTACCAATTCCTGGGTTGCCATTCAAAATTATAAAATCAAGTAAAAAACCTGAAATCCCCCATCGAATTAATCAAAACCATTTAGATAGAAAAAAGACTGACACATCGAATCAGGAGGTAAAATCTCTTCCACTGGCAAATCTCAGGGTAGTAGCATTAACTCATACTTGGTCTGGCGCATTAACATCTCAACTACTTGGTTCTTTAGGTGCAGAGGTAATTCAAATAGAATCTCCCACCCGACCAGATTTGTGGAGAGGCCCTATTGAAGACATAAATACCCATGACTATCCGTGCAATTTCAATAATCAAACACCGTACAATCACTATTATAATTTTAACGCCGTTAACCAAAACAAACTTGGAATGACTCTAGACTTGGAGGCAAAAGAAGGTCGAGAAAAATTTTTAGACTTAGTCAGAATTTCCGATATTGTTGTTGAAAATTTCTCA
>PBBT01000017.1 GCA_002717725.1 Chloroflexota bacterium | reverse complement strand
TATTCCACCAATTCCATGAACTGCAAACACATCTAGAGCATCATCTAAGCCAGTTCGATGAATCAATTCTACAGCGATAAAACATAATACTCCTGCACCAAAGCCAATGGCTAATGAACCCATAACGCCTACAGCACCAGCTGCTGGTGTTATAGCAACCAAACCTGCAACTGCTCCAGTCGCTACCCCTACTGCTCCCATTTTCCCAGTCCTAATCATTGAAATCAGGCCCCATGTGAGGGCAGCGGCGGCGGCGGCAACATTAGTAACTAAAAACGCATTTACTGCACTATTAT
Source organism: Chloroflexota bacterium (assembly GCA_002717725.1). Next base: position 47,358 of record PBBT01000017.1, on the reverse strand, counting down.
CAGCTGTTCCAGCAGACCCAGCATTAAATCCAAACCATCCAAACCACAATATTGCAGCACCTAGAACCACATATGGTACATTGTTGGATTGCAAGCCAGGATTCCTTCTCTTACCTAATAACCACGCTGCTGCTAATGCAGCTATACCTGCATTAATATGGATTACAGTTCCTCCAGCAAAATCTAATGCCCCACGGCCATCACCTAGTTGGCTAATCCAACCACCACCCCAAACCCAATGAGTAACTGGTGAATACACTACTGTACTCCAAATTACTAAGAATATAAGATATGTTGAAAACTTAAATCTTTCTACGAATGCGCCTGTAATTAGAGCAGGTGTAATAATTGCAAACATCATTTGAAAGGTCACATCCAACAATGTCCAATCTCCAGAACCATCAAATGGCACGTTTTGGAGACCGACCATTGAAAATCCACCAATAAAGTCATTTGCACTTCCACCATCATCAAACGCAATACTAAATCCCCACAAAACCCACACAATACTTACAACTGCAATAGAAACAAAACAGTACATTATTGTGTTAACTAAATTCTTTGCCCTTACTAATCCGCCATAAAAAAAGGCTAGACCAGGGGTCATAAAAAAAACTAAAGCTGACGCAGTCAGCATCCAGGCAATTTTTCCTTCCATTTTTCCCTCCATATATTAGACTAATCACTTAGTCAGGTATTGTTCAGACTATTCTGCCAGAATCTACAAGAGAAAATGTTAATCAAATGTAAAATAGGTGTTTCAAATTTGTAAACAAATTCATTCTGAAACCTTATTCAGTTGGCAATCCCTGCTCAACAAGAATCAAATGAACATCTCCAGGACCGTGAACTCCCTGAATCATGATATTCTCAATATCTCCAGATCTACTCGGACCGGAAATTAAATTCATATATCCATTTTTCGAACCAGAGACTATTTGATATCTTCGAATTGCAAAAAGTTCATCTAAAGATCTTACTACTTGACCTAGGAAAACAATGGCGACATGGACAGGAGGAGCCAGGGATACTAACCTACTAACCCCTGTTTTTGGAATTACTACAACTGTTCCAGTTTCAGCCACAGCAAAATCACATCCAGTGATTCCAACATCTGCAATTTTTGCCACTGAACGAAAATATTGTTCTTTTTCATTTGGGTCTAAATTAATTTGGTCGTCGCTTTTCATCTTACAAATATCTATTCCTCTGCCAGACAAAAGACCATCCAATTGCATTAAATTAACTGCTTGTTCATTTGTACAAACTATTGATTTACACTCAATTTGGTTCAATATATTATTTAAAACTTCCCTGGCTCGACTCACATCTGAAACTTTATAAGTATTCCACCCTTGATTTTGAGCATTTCCTTCAAATTCATTTATCAAGTTCATAGCATTTTCAATAGAATCAGTCATTGCATCACGATATCCAGGTTCCGGATTAGTAAAAAACTGTTCTTTTTTTACATCAAAATCTGAATCTGAGACACGTCCAATGGCATTTTTAACTCTATCTAAAAATTTCGTCTTTAATTTTTGATCCATAATTATCCCTATCTATTTTTTAATTTCCAAAGTCTTCGGAAACTAACTTTTGCAGGAATGGGAAAAGTCCTATATTCTGTCCAGCCTGATAAATAGCCCGGAAGTTTTTTCAATCTTCCATTCTTTGAAAAAGGCAACAATATAACCCTCAAAAATTTCAAGGAAAATCCCATCAACAATGGATTGCCTGCAATCTTTGAAAATCCTTTCATAAATCCTCTTTCGAAAACCGAAGAACTTTGAGTATCCAAATCATTATCACCTTCAGAAAGTTTTCTTCTTAAATGTAATAACATCCTGGGAATATTAATTTTTACTGGACAAGCCTCATGGCAAGCACCGCATAAACTAGATGCAAAAGGCAAATCCTTAGCTTGCTTTAAATCTGTCAAAACAGGGGACACAATTGCTCCAATTGGTCCTGGATATACCCATCCGTATGAGTGTCCTCCCACTTTTCTGTATACAGGACAAGCATTCATACATGCTCCGCATCTAACACATAGTAAAGCTTCTCGTAACTCTGGAGCTGACAATAATTTTGAGCGTCCATTATCAACTAATACTAAATGGAATTCCTCCGGACCATCTTCATCATATGAGCTTCTTGGTCCATTAATTGTAGTTACGTAACTTGAAATCCATTGACCAGTCGCAGAACGTATTAGCAACCTCAACAATGTACTTAATTCATTCATTGTAGGAACAATCTTCTCCATACCAGTTACAGCGACATGAATTTTAGGCATCGAAGTACACATCCTGCCATTGCCTTCATTGCTTACCAACGCTACAGTACCAGTTTCCGCAACTACAAAATTCGCCCCAGTAACACCCATATCAGCTTGAAAAAATTTTTCCCTCAATTGGGATCTCGCGACTCCAGCCAATTCATTTACATCAGATGACTTAGCAGCTCCCAATTTCTCAGAAAACAAATCAGCCACATCACTCCGATCCTTATGCATCGCCGGTGCAATTATATGAAATGGAGTTTCATCTGCAAGTTGAATAATATATTCACCCAAATCAGTCTCAATAGGCTCAACATTATTTTGCTCCAATTTGGAATTCAAAGACATCTCTTCCGACAGCATACTTTTACTTTTTATAACAGTCTTTACATTCTTAGATTTCGCCAACTCCACCACATAATTTGCAGCCTCGTCAGCATCACTAGCCAAATAAAAATTTCCACCATTAGCAACTACTGCTTGTTCCAAAATCTCAATATAAAAATCAAGATTCTCAACAGTATGTTCTCGAATAGCTCTTCCGTGTTCTCTTAAATCTTCCCAATTATGAGTAGCAGAACCAGCTGCTATTCTTCTAGAATGAAATCCTTCATACAAAGCATTCAAATTAGCCTGTATTTTGGAATCATTCAAAGTATCTAATGCAATATCTCGAAATTTTTCTGTTACTGGTTTCATCGAATCTCCAACTACGTACAACTCATTTGTAGATTTATTTCAGCCTAACCTATCGTGCAAAATTTCCGCAAAATGCATTACTTTTATCTTATCTACTGCTTTCTCAATCCCTCCGCGTATATGCATCAAACAACTAGAATCTACCGAAGTCAGGATCTCCGCTTTTGAATTTCGCAACGCATGGATCTTATCACTCAACATTGCACCAGAAATCTCAGGAAATTTTACTGAAAATGTCCCACCAAATCCGCAACAAACATCTTCTTGATCAAAATTAACCAATTCTACGTTTGATAGAGACCCCAACAAAGTAAGAGGCTGATTTAAAATATTCAATTCACGCAACGCATGACAAGCCTGATGATATGCGATTTTCAAAACACCTGAAGGAGAATTAGGAGAAACAAATTGATTCAAATCATCAATTTTCAACACGTTAAAAATAAAATCACTCAATTCAAAAATTCTTGGCGAAATTTGCTCCCATTCTCTTAAAGCCGCATCATCATCTTTTAAGATTTCAGCATAAAATTTACTAACCATTGCGGCACATGAGCCTGAAGGCAAAACAATATATTCAGAATCACTAAAATCTTGAAGAAATTTTTTGGCTAATGGTTTTGAATCATTCCAATAACCCGAATTAAACATTGGTTGACCACAGCATGCTTGACCCTTAGGAAAGTCAACTTCAATACCTAATCGATTCAAAATTCCAAATGTGGATTCACCAATTTTTGGATAAAATTGATCAACAATGCAGGTAACAAATAGTGAAGCTTTCAAAATTCACTCCTCTAAAACTACCGTCACTATGTGACTATATAAATGCCCCTAAGCATAAAACCAACAATCCAGGAAGCAAGGAAAACAGGACCAGATGCAAAAAGCCAACCCTCAAAACCCTGTCTAGGTGCACCTTTACGCCACATATAAATCAAATGTAAAACCATTCCTAACGTCAATATTCCTAAAGATTCAGCAGTTACTCCCAAGATTAATCCTAGAATCAAACCCGCAGGAGCCCAAAGTATAGGGGAATTAAATATTATGGCACTTATTATTCGCATTGGGGATTAGGATACAATGTAAACTCACATGACGCAATCATGTCGCAAAAATTTCTGTATAAAGGTGAAATAAGGTGGGTATTCATATAAATCGATGGCAAAAAATTGTCCAACAACATCACGAACAATCAATCAAAGCACAGAAAAATTCATTATTTGCTGAGCCTAAGGATTTTTGGAAACCATTAACTGGTTTCTTTACTCAAGATCCAACTAGAACCTCGGATCCTGAAATTAATGCATTGCTAACTTACATTAAAGAAAATGACACAATCTTGGATGTTGGTGGTGGTGCTGGCCGATTAGCACTGCCTATAGCACTAAAAAGTAAACACGTTAACATTATTGACCCTAGCAAAGGAATGTTAGAGACATTAACTAATACTGCCGAAAAGTTTGATATCACAAACATTCAGACTACTCATTCAGAGTGGTTAGATACATATGCAAAAACCGCAACAGTTGTTATTTGTGCTCATGTTGTTTATGGCATATTTGAAATCTCGGAATTTATTGACAAGTTGTCATTACATGCTGATAGAGAAGTAATTTTGTTAGCTTTTGATGCTCCTCCAGTTTCATGGTTATCACCATTTTGGGAATTTGTATACAAAGAAAAAAGAGTAGCCGTTCCTGCATTGAAGGAACTTATGAATATTTTATGGGAAAAGAATATTTTCCCAGACATTGAAATGATTCAACCAGCTGAAGGCAAAAGACGACAAAGAGGTTACGATAACATAGAAGTTGCGGTAGAAAAAATTGCTCCAAGGATTTTTGTTTCTAAAGGAACTCCCCAAGAAAAAAACCTACAAAAAGCTATAAAAAAGTTAATGGTCGATACTGGGAATGGCTTAGAAATGATCGATAAAGGCCCAGAAAGGCATCTAGCAATTATTAGGTGGCTAACCTAAGTTTAGGTATAAACAAAATTTTGTTAATTTTGTTTATACTAATATGACTTGAAATCGAAAAATTTGCGGAGGAAATATTGACCACTCCAATTTCTAATCCTTCAGAAATACTAGAATTTAATGAATATATCGATGTGATAAATCACTTCATAGATAGTGGTTGGACTGATGGTTTACCAATTATACCTCCCACTCAAGAATTAGTTGATAATTTTATTAATATCTCTGGAAGATCTGCATCTGAAATCCTTGGATCTGAACCTACTAGAGGTAGAATTATTACGGTGGAAAAAGCTGCCATAAATTCTGTAATGGCTGGATGTTTACCCGAATATTTCCCTGTAATTATAGCCGCGTGTGAAGCGATGTGTGAACCAAAATTCAATCTACATGGAATCACAGCAAGTACGATGGGTGCTGCACCTCTTATATTGGTAAATGGTCCGATTTCTAGTAAATTGAAAATCAATTCTGGTTTCGGATTATTCGGACCTGGTCATAGAGCAAACGCTACAATAGGTAGAGCAATCCGTCTTATTATAATTAATGCTACAGGCGCCGTACCCGGAATTCTAGACAAAGCCACACTCGGTCATGCGGGGAAATATACTTGGTGTATCTCTGAATCGGAAAGTATTAGTAATTGGGATCCTTTGCAAGTTGAAAGAGGATTCGACAAATCTCAAAGCACTGTTACTCTATTTGCTGGATTATCTCCGATTCAAATTCAAAACCACGAAAGTAATTCTCCCCAAGGCATTGTCCAATCTTTTAAAGATGCAATGTTTACTTCTGGTAGTGGTCAGGAAGAAATCATCGTAATCCTCCCAGGTCAACATATGGGTCACATTACAAAATCCAATTGGTCTAAAACTAAATTGCAGCAATGCTTTTATGATTCAACAATCAAACAAAATGATATAGAATGGAACAAAGCTTACGCCATGAGGGATTATATACCGGACCCAGAATCACCTAAATCCGTAACTAGGTCACCCGAGGGAATTACTATTGTCCCAGCGGGTGGAGAAGCTGGTGGGTTCGCGCAACTTATTCCGCTTTGGGGTGGCGGGTCAAGCTCACAATCAGTGACTAAAGAAATACTAATCAATTAGGAGCATTTAATGACTACCAAAATTAAAGTATTGAATCCCACTGTAAAACCAATTTCTGAAGCTGGATTCCTTGCAAAACGACCTTCAAACTTAAAAGGTAAAAAATTGGGTCTTTTAGCTAATGGGAAAGAAAATTCTGAAGAATTGCTAGCATCAATTTCTGAAGTACTCTCAGACCATTTCGAATTCGGATCAATTATTAAAAGAAATAAAGGAAATGCTTCCAGGCCTTGCCCTGATAATTTAGTAGAAGAAATGGCAGAAGAGTGTGATGTAATCATAACTTCTAATGGTGACTGAGGTTCCTGTTCTTCGTGCAGTGTGTACGACGCCGTCGCATTTGAAAAACTCAATGTTCCAGCTGCAGTAATTTGCACCGAACCATTTATATCTAGTGGAAAAGCAATGCTAGAAATTGTAAATCTTCCCGAATATCCTATGGCAATTGTGCCTCATCCAATAGGAAGTTTAAGCAAATCTGAATTGCGGGAAATGGCTATGAAAATAGCTCCTGAAATCATACAAATTTTGACAGACTGACCTTCAAAAATTAGTCTGTTGAAAACCTTTGAGATTCCGGAGGTGTAGCCCACAATTCTTCAGCGCCTTTCATAGCCACAGATCGTTCTGGACTTCCTTTCCATTTATCATAAATCTCTTCATTTTCCCAAATTACTAATGAAGTAATTTGGTTCGGATCTGACAAAGAATATAATGTACGTCGATGAACAAAACCTGGAGCCTTGCTTTGAGCTTCTCCATTTCCCTTTAACAAAGTATCTGCTTTTAAAAAGCAATCATTTTTAGCCCAATGATGAGTCAAAACACCTATCATAACTACCTCCTGCTATTAAGCTAATTAATAAAAGTTTTTCCAATTATGTAAAGTGATATTATGCTAAACTGAAATCATAAAAATTGCACTGGAGGAATTAATGCCCACTCTAACTGAACATGATATGCAACGAATTGCGTTTTCAATTCTTCACGCAGCAGGTGCACCAGAAGCACATGCAAAAACTGTAAGTGATCATTTGTCCTTGGCTAATTTGTCAGGTCATGATTCACATGGATTTATAAGAATAATGCAGTATATACGTGATATTAAAAACGGAGGAGTTGTTCCCGATGCCAATCCTGAAACTGTCTTAGATTTCCAAGCGATTGCGCAATTAGACGGGAAAAAATCTTTTGGCCAAGTTGCAATGACTGCTGCAACAAAACTTGCAATTGAAAAAGCAAGAAAATTTGGTATAGGAATGATCACAGTTAAAAACCTAGGCCATACTGGTCGCATAGGAACATATAATGAAATGATAGCCAGAGAAAACATGGTAGGACTAGTATGTACTGGTTTTGCAGGAGCAAGTCAGGGAATCGTTTCCCCATTCGGAGGAAAGACAGGCAAACTAGGAACAAATCCAATTTCCTACACATTCCCTTCTGATGAAGAAGGACCAATATTGCTAGATATGGCTACTAGTGTTGGAGCTGAAGGAAAACTTAGAGTATATAGAGCCAGAGGCCACGACCTTCCGGATAAATGGGTTTTAGACAGTGAAGGCAATCCTAGTGAAAATCCAAACGATTTTTACGAAGGAGGCGCAATTTTACCTGTCGGAGGTCTAGCAGGTGGCCATAAGGGATTTGGGTTAGGTATGGTTGCTACCATATTGGGAGCAGTAATGGCAGAAACTGGTGATGAATCTGAAGGAACTGGAAGTATTTACGATGGTGGCGATGGTGGAATTAATGGATCTACCGTAATTGCAATCAATGCCGAAGCACTAGGACCAATCGATGAGACTAAGAAACGAATTAGCAACTTTGTGAAATTCTTAAAGGATGTCGAACCAATGGATGGATCCGAGGGAGTCTTATATCCTGGTGAAGTAGAAATAAGAAACAGAGTTAATAAGCGTGCATCAGGAGTCGAAATAGAAGACGCTACTTGGAATCAAGTTTGCGAACTAATTGATGAATATAATGTACGCGCAGAACTAGAACCTCTTCCACATTAAATTCCCGTAATTTTATAGTCGTACAAAACACAACTCACTTTTTCAAGTGAGTTGTGTTTTTTTAAAAATGTACACATCCGAATTTTTTAAGTATATATATCAAATAATTTTGTGTATGAACTCAAAAAACTATTACATAGATTCTTTTTAGAAGATTTAACTATCAAAACACAAAAGCAAAAATTCCTATATAAATTCCTATATAAATTCCTATATAAGAAATATTGNGACGAAATATGTTCNTAAAATATAAATACTATACTAATAAATCCATTATTTTATATAAAACGAATTATTCATNNATNAATNATNTATAAATCTATACTAANTTCTTNCAAATGCATACACTTCNTNNTAGAAAATGTGTATACTTCTAAAGNNCNAAACATTAACACTACAAAGAGAGGCAAATGTGAAAACAATTAGAAATATATCAAACCTTTTTAATCTGAACCCATTATTGGCGGTAGTTTTATTAATAGTCACAGTTCTCGCTATTATTACTTCTATCCCTGGGTGTTCTTCAGACTCGGAATCCGAAGAAACTAAAGTTAGTTCTGAAAATCCTATAACAGTCATTGACGCCCTAGGGCAAGAACTTTCATTTACTTCGGTTCCTGAAAAAATCGCTACAATAAGCCCTACTGCAACAGAAATGTTATACGCAGCTGGAGGAACATCAATTTTAAGAGATCGTGCTTCAAATTTCCCTTCTGAGGCTGCTTCACTACCAGACGTAGGTAGTGCATACAATCCATCAATGGAAACCATAATGAGTACTCAACCAGATTTAGTGATTATTGAGGCATTAACTCAAGCAAGGTTCGTGGGACCTTTAAGCCAGTCTGGACTCAAAGTATTAGCTGTAAAAGCTGAAACTAAGGAAGATATCATTAGTGGAATATCAAATCTGGGAACTATATTAAATACTGAAAATATAGCTAATAAGAAAACTGAAGATATTGTTGAAAGATTGGATGCCGCCAAAAGCGATGACGATAGAAGTGTTTTGATTCTTATTTCCGATCAGGACCAAAGTCTTTACGCTGCCCGGCCAGAATCTTATACTGGATTAATAGCTGAACTCGTGGGATTACATAACAAAGCTGAAGGGTTACCTGATTCAGGACCATTCCCCGGATTNGCTCTAGTATCCCCCGAATTTATTTTAGGTGCTGATCCTGATATCATTTTGACAATTAGTCCTGCACCAGAGCCTGCTCCTAGATTGTCGGACTCTATTAAACGTATACCTCCTTTTGCGAGATTGACTGCAATTCAACAGAATAATGTATTCGAAGCAGACGTGACCTTATTTCTACAATCCCCTGGACCACGAATCGTTGATGCAGTAGAATTTTTAGATCAGAAGGTGAATTCTAACTAACAATTTATGCAAATATCAGTCCAATATTTTATCTTAGGGTTAATTATTTTTGGTTTGGTTCTAGTAGGGATTTTTACAGGACCATCAGATTTTTCAATAAAAGAAATGTTTGATGGGTTACTAAGAAAAAATGATCACATCTCTCAAGTTATTATATGGGATATGAGAATTCCCCGAATATTAGCAAGCATAATAGTTGGTAATTGTTTAGGACTTGCTGGAGTGTTGATACAGTTATCTACCAGAAGTTCTCTAGGAGACCCCAATCTATTTGGAATAGGTGGAGGTGCCGCAATATTCATTGCCGCTGGATTTGGAGGATTATTTGTAATTAGTAGTTTCTTTTCTCTAATTGGTTGCATTATTTCATCAACATTAGTTGCACTAGGACTATCAATGTTAATTTCAACTCCTAACCTTTCTGCTACAAAACTTGCATTAATGGGTATAGCTGTTGCCGCTCTTACAATTTCAATTGGAACAGCAATAATTTCTCACGGGAGAGTTTTTCCTTCACAGATCATTGGATTAGTTTCAGGATCCTTCAGCTCTAGCAACTGGGAAAATGTTTTTTATCTTTTAATTATTTTTTGCATATGTTTCGCAATCTCAATATGTCTGGCAAGAAAATTTTTTGCAATAATGCTAGGCGATATTCTCACAAAATCNTTAGGAGTGAATCCTATAAAAATCAGATTGTTCGCCATGACAATTGTAGGAGTCCTTTCCGGAGTCTCAGTTTTTTCAGGAGGCATAATTGGATTTGTAGGATTAGTTTCGCCTCATATTTCTAGAAGGTTATTTGGGAATTCAACGATAAACTTAATAATAAGTTCCTCAATAATTGGAGGATTAATCACATTATTTGCTGATCAATTAGCGCGTCTATTATTCGCCCCTTCAGAACTTCCAGTAGGTCTAGCAACAACAATTTTAGGTGCCCCAACAATGATGTATCTAGCTTTAAAAGTAAAATGACGATAACAATTAAAAATTTAACCGTTGAATTAGAAGATATAAAAATATTACATAATATTTCAATTCAAATACCCATCAAGTCATTTACCTGTATTTTGGGTGAAAATGGNGCTGGAAAATCAACTTTATTACGTGTAATTGCTAATGACATTTCTGACTATTCTGGATTCATATCAAGAATCAAGGAAACAGATTTAGTATACCTCCCTCAAAACATAGAATCTCCTCCATTTTTAACTGCATCCGAGATAGTTTCTTTAGGTTTCTACAATTCCAAATTCACAAAGCAAAAANTTACTCATCTTTCAAANGAATTAATTGAAACATGTGGAATCTCNAAGATAAAAAATCAACTTTTTGAAAATATCTCATCAGGAGAAAAACAACGAGTATGGATCGCATTTGCACTTGCACAATCTAAAGATTTCATATTAATGGATGAACCACTTTCATCCGTAGATACTGATTCAAGAAAAGGTTTCTACGAATTACTCAAAGGGATCGTAGAGTCAGGGAAAACCATAATCCTTGTAAGTCATCACATTGAAGATGTGACTATATACGCAGACAATATAATCAGACTTGAAANAGGATGCGTTGTCTGAAATTTTGCCTCAANGTATATATTAAAATAAAATAATGAAAAATTTTGAAAGTGATATAGTTTTTTGAGTAACCCAAAAGTTGGATTTTTACTAATGAATATTGGAACTCCTACGGAGCCAACAATTTCAGGATTAAGAACCTACCTAAAAGAGTTTTTATCTGACCCAGATGTTATTGATGTACATCCAATTTTACGATGGTTAATTGTAAATTTACTCGTTGTACCATTTAGACCACATAGGATACTNCATCAATATCAGAGTGTATGGATGAAAGAGGGATCACCTTTAATGGTAAACTCCAAAAATTTCGTAGCGAAAATTTCTTCAAAAAACCCTGAATTTAAATTTGAAATTGGAATGCGCTATGGGAAACCCTCGATAAAAGATGCGTTAATAAATCTTCAAAATTCTAAAGTGGAAAAGGTAGTTTTAATTCCTATGTTTCCACAATTTGCACAAGCCACATCAGGATCATGTGTGAAAAAGGCAATTGAGTTAATGCATGAGCTGAAAATCAATACTCCCTATGAAATAAAAAAACCATTCTATAATGAAGAATGGTTTACTGAGTGTATAGCAAATTCTATTGAAGAATCAGAAGCATACAGAGACTCTGATCTTCTGCTATTTAGTTTTCACGGTTTGCCAGAAAGACANATCAAAAAAATGGATCCTTCGAATCAATATTGCTTAAACAATATTGATTGCTGTGAAAGTAATTCCCCNTTTAATGAAATGTGTTACAAATTCCATTGCCATNCAACCGTAAAAAAAGTTGTAAATAAACTAAAAACTAAGAAACCTTATCAGATAGGATTTCAAAGCNGATTTGGTCTTGATGCATGGATTAAACCCAACACAACAGATGTGATTGAGTCGTTACCAAAAGAGGGAATCAAAAAAATATCAGTCGTTTGCCCGGCATTTGTATTTGATTGTCTCGAAACTTTAGAAGAAATTGCTATAAGAAATAATGAATATTTTGTTGAGGCAGGAGGNCAGTCTCTTAAAATGATTCCAGCATTAAATGATAACGATACTTGGGTTAATAAATTTTATGGATCAATTAAAAATAAATTTAATTGATCAAAATAGGAGNTACTAGAAATGGATTTTCACTCTGTTTCTCTTAAAATTAAAGATAATAAAAAAGTAATCATTAGGACGTTAGCATTCTTTTTAGTTTTACGTTCCATNCACGGATTTTCAATACTGGCTATTGCATACTTTTTAGGCGTAACCGTTCAGGATCTACGTAATTGGGAAATTTTCGGGTTCCGAATATATTTTTTGATTATAGCAATCGTCATATTCTTCATGTTTAGACGATATAAAAAAGTGTACAAATGGTGGAAAAACCTACCAAATCCTGTCAGGGAATAAACCAATTATATCGTTAACTTTACAAAAGGNCCGACTATTTCAGGACTCAATGGATAATTTAAACTCAGTAGGTTAAATATACTGTATAACCAGTAGACAGAAATCATTATTGACTGGCATAGAGCATTACCCTTCGTAGAACACTCTCACCTCTCGCACCAGAAAATTGCAAATCTAAATTACCCGCTTTATCAATCAACCTAAAAGAAGGTACACCTTCCACCCCATATTTCTTTGCAATTAAATTCCCTTCATCCCAACCTGTAGGAATCATAAATTNTTGTTCATTATAAAAGTTTGACGCCTCTTCAAACTCTGAGAGTATTGCTATTCCAAGTACATCTACACCTGACTCCAAGAATTCTAAATACANAGACTCAACCACTGGCATTTCTTTATGGCAATATGGACACCATGGGGCCCAAAAGACCAATAAAATAGGTCTGCCATTTTGATCCAAAACATCAAATTGAGTTTGATCGAAAAGTTCTAGTGTAAATTCAGGAGCTGGGTCAAGATCAGGAATTGGATAAGGAGGCGAGGATGGACTATTTGTAGAACCATTCTTAACCTCAGGAGTAGGATTTGTATTTGAAGCAATTGTAGGAGAAGGAGCAATTGTAGGAGAAGGAGCAGGTGTTGAAGTAGGCTCAAATGATGGAATAATAGTAGCCAAAATCCCTGATTTTATAGGATCAGATTNAATCATCTCAGAATCATCAATCTTATCAGNTCCATTAGAAGAGTTAGATGAGCAACTATTCAGTAATAACAAAAAAAGTAATGGTGTAAAAAGGACTATTTTGTTTTTATTCAATTTAACCCCTTAAAAGATTTTAAATACAAGTAATAAATCAAAAATACAACTTAGTTTTTGGTGGGCCTGCTCAAAATATAAATTGTGCCTACCAGAGCTAATGATAATACAGGAATCTTAAAAAATAGCCACCCATAGGGAGCCCAAATTATAGATATTCCNGTAAATACCCACATCGAACCCAACGAAAACACCTTTGCCTTTAAAGCCATTGAACCAGTCTCTAAGAAATCGCGCACCGTTTCTCCAAAATATTTATTCTGGACAACGAAATTATAAAGTTTTTCAGAAGATCGTACAAAAAAAGTGGCAGCNACTATTAACCAAATAGTTCCTGGAAGCCCTGGAACTATAAAACCCACGATTCCTAAGGCCAAAAACAATAGGCCCAGAAAAATAAAAATGTAACGCTTTATCCTGCGTAAAAAACCCATACTAAATAAAAAACTGCTTAAACTTGAAATTTTAACAGACCAAACTACTGACCTGATAATGCCCTATAATCATTATAACAATTGTTAAGTATAATTGTGAGAATTTTTACGAATTCAAATTATTCTACAGCTTGTCAATCTTCTAAAACCAAGCCTAATTCTCTAGCCAATTTCAATGTTTCAATGGCTGTCTTTTCATGTGCTATGTCAACCATACCTCCAAGATACGATACCGCAGCCCCTCCAGANTTTCGAACTTCATCCATAGCCTTTATCAAACCTTGGCATTCTTTAATTTCATCCTGGGACGGAGAAAATATTTCATTTACCACGGGAACGTGAGATGGATGAATAACTGCCATTCCGGTGTATCCAATTTCTCTAGATTGAATCGCAAATCGTTTCAATCCATCAATATCTTCTATATCCTGCCAAAGTCCAGTCACCGGAAAACTTATACCTGCAGCTTTAGAATCTAACAAAACTTTTGATCTTAAAAACAATGTTTCTAAACCTTCTGGAGTCCATTTATACCCAACAGCTCTTGCAATATCTCCTCCTCTTCCACCACCCGCACCCATATGAGCAACTCTTCGCGAAACCTTGGCGACATCATATGCAGATCGCAATGCATATGCCGTCTCAAGACCCGGATCAATTAAAATAGATCCAACCGGAAGTCCCTTATTCTCTTCCTCAATAGAGAGTAATTTATCCAATATCTCAATATCTTTCGGCCCTTCAACCATAGGTAACGAAATAGCATATAAACCTTCTTGAACGATTTTCGACAAATCAAGTTCTGTCATTCTAGAACTTATCGAATTCACTCTTACAAAAATAGTCTCACCTTGAGCTGAGAGTTCTCCAATTAGTCTAGAAATAATCTCTCTTGCCACTGGCTTTTCGTCAATAGGTACGGAGTCTTCAAGATCCAAAATTAGAGCATCAGAAGAATATTTAGGAGATTTAATAATCCAATCTTCTTTATTCCCAGGAATATACAATAGTGTCCTGAGAAGTTTCGGCTGATATTTCATAAAACCCTCTGGGAAAATATTATATAATTCCTCTTTTTTCTAAATCAATCAAATCATNAACTTTCAAATTCAGTAACTTCTCAAAAACTTCCTGATTATTAACTCCTAAAACTGGAGCGCCATCTAAGTCTGGAAGTTCTCCATATGAAAATTTNACNGGGAATCCAGAAGCAATTCCTGGAACAGGATCTTCGAAAGCCGAACTACGCATGGATAGTAAGGTTTTTCTGTCCCAAAAATGAGAATCTTCGATCACCTCATCAACAGATCGAACTACTCCTGATGGTACGCCATGAATTTCCAATAAATCCAACGCCTTCTGTCTAGAATAAATAGAAAGCGATTTTTGTATCTCCTCTTTGGCATCAGTAACATTTTTATTTCTTTGATCAAATGTTGAAAATCTTGGATCAGATAGAAAATCAGGTCGATTCAATGCTTTTGACAACCGTTCCCACTGATCATCACTTGCAACAGTTATAGTAATATCTCCATCAACAAGATGATATAAACCCGTTGGGCCTGTACGAGTGCCATTACCTTGTCTCAANGTTCCTTGCTCATTGATTAATTCTTCTAAATTATCCATTAGCATAAGCGAAGTTAACGTATCCATCATTGACACATCAATATGCTGACCTTTTCCGGTTTTATCTCTTTCTTTTAAAGCTGCCAATATAGAATAACAAGCAAATACAGGTGTCACTAAATCACCAATATAGAATCCAATCCTTGTTGGAGGACCATCAGGATACCCATTAATATCCATTATTCCACTCATTCCTTGAATTTGAGGGTCGTGGGCCTTATGAGCTGAATATTTCCCTGTTTGACCATAACCAGAAATTGAAGCATATATGATTTCAGAATTAACTTCAGAAACTTCCTTATAACCAAGGCCTAACNTACTCATAGATCCAGGAGAAAGATTCTCAACAAGAACATCAGAATTCTTTGCCAAATCCAAAAACATTTTCCTACCACACTCATCTTTTAGATTCAAAGTAATGCTTTTCAATCCTTGTGAACGTTTCAAAAATCTCGTCGACAAATGTTGGGGGGAAGTTTGAAATTTCTCGTAACCATTTTGTGTTGCAAAAGGTCCATTACCCCTTACAGGGTCTCCTCTTCCAGGAATCTCTACCTTTATTGCTTCTGCTCCTAATCTGGCCAAATTAACCATTGTATAGGGACCAGCCAAAAAAACCGTTACACCTAAAACTCTAATGTCTGANAGCGGGGAAAAAACATGCTCATCACAATCCAAAATATTCTCCTCGAGAAGAATCACTCAAGATTCTCAATAATGACATACTANCACAGAAAAATGGGGTTACATCTTTTGCATAAACATNGACCCTGAATGATNTTTGAATTCATTAAATTGTGTTAAAGAATCGAAAACAGTTTCGTTCTAGAGATAATTGTATATAATANGAAACACGCCTCTAGTGCTAGGTATAGACTGGCTCTGACTAACGATGGGTGATGTCTAGCAGCTAGAGACGTGGGAGGATTTAGATAAATTATACTTTTTTAATTAACACGCCCTTAGANNCATTGTAGTAGATCAACTTATTACGACGAGGGNGCAAGTATGACCCTAAAGGCGTGTTGAGGATATAATATATGTGGTCNATAATTATCTAATCCTAGAATAATATTCCTAATTCTTTCAAAATCGCCTGTGTGCCTTCCAAATCTGAAAGATCTTCCATAGACAAATCAGGAATTGTCATGTCTCCAATAGGATTCAAAAACTTGTGGACNTTCACACCATCAACTACAGGATATTCATATACCTGACCAGTAAAATATTGTTGAGCTACTGGCGATAGCATGAATTTCAGGAATTTTTCTGCATTCTCTTTATTTGAAGCAGTATTTACAATTCCGGCTCCAGCTACCATTATCAAACTTCCTGGACCACCATCATTGAGATACAAATTCCTAGCATTNAAAGTATCACCTTGGTCAGCAATGAACCTGTGTAGGTAATAATGATTNACCATTCCAATACTAATTTCTTCTTCTGCTGCTGCTGCAACTTGTGGAGTGTTCTTTGGATATANAATTGGCTCATTCGCCTGAACATCCGTCAACCATTGTCTGGTTTTTTCCTCNCCCCATGCGGCTCTCATTCCAGTAATCATAGTCTGGAAAGAACTATTTGTTGGAGCCCAACCAATTTTACCTTTCCACTTCGGATCAGTTAAATCCTCAAGAGAAGATGGTAAATCGGAGTCTGCAATTGTAGCAGTGTGAACAAGGGTTCTTGCCCTTCCAGACAATCCAACCCATGATCCATCTTTAGGCTTTGCCCAGTCATATGCCANGTCAGAAATGTCAGCAGGCAATTTCGACAATCTACCTTCAGCAGACATAAAACCTAATCCACCTGGATCTTGTGCCCAATAAATATCAGCAGGACTCTTATCTCCTTCTTCTAATATCATCAGTGCTACTGGGAATGTTTTTCCATATTTGACCTGAACATCAATTCCGGTNACAGCCTCGAATTGTTCAACCACTGCACCAACTAATTTTTCAGATCGTCCAGAATATAATACTAGTGAACCAGGATCGGTTGGAACTTCCTTCACAACTTCAATCTCTTTTTCTACCAATACTGTCTTCTCAACAGGAACTTCCTTAACNACCTCAACCTCTTTTACAACCTCTACTTCCTTCTCAACAGGAACTTCCTTAACTACTTCTACTTCCTTTATAACCTCAACCTCTTTGGTTATGACTTCTGGCTCTGAAGAACTATCATCAGAACAAGCTATCAAAGTCATTGATAGCAAAACCAAGAAAGCTATGGATAAGGACGTAAATCTAATATTTATTTGTCNTAACACTTTTTCTCCTTATATGCATATAGTTTTAATTTATAAGTATGCAGTAATTAAATTAACATATATANACACTCTTGTAAATAAGTCTATACATTTTATATTTNATGTGTACACTATTAAATATTATTACTACAAACTAAATGCCTATATACAGGCATTATTAGATGCAANATAAAAATATTTAGAANTCTAATTTAGAGAGCNCATATGGTTGATAANTAGTTGNAAGGAATTTCATTTNATTATAATTTCTATTCAAATCAAATTCTGAANGACTATAACTANTACTCCACCAACAACTAATATCGCACCAAAAACTACTCTTTTGGTAACCTTCTCCATTTTCTGGAGAAATATATGAGTAAAGATTATTGCCACTAATGGATGCAAAGCAATCAATGGTGATACTTGAACTACTGGAGAGTGAGTAATAGCAAAATAAAATGCCGTCACTCCCCAGGTCGCAGCAACTCCAGCCAAAACACAAAAGACCAAACCATTCATCCCAAACAAATTTCGATCTTTCCATACATGTCTATGGAAAATCGTTGATAAAACCGAAGCACCTATAAACATCGATAATGCGCTAACCACTAATGCAGGAACTTCCTCAGAAATTATCAATTTGCCCAAAACTGGGACTAATCCATAACAGGCTGCGGCACCAAGGGCAGAAAAATAGCCTAAAAATCTAGAGTTTATCCTAATCATTGTTGTTCACTCATTATTAAAGCAATCCCAGCAGCGACTGACATAGTTGCTAAAAGAGTGAAAGAAGTAAGGTTCTCACCTCCTATTGAAATCGCAAAAATCATGGAAAATATTGGAGCTGTACCAACAATGGGAGCAGTTTTACTGACCCCAGACAAACTAATCCCGGTATAACTAAGCAATCTTCCTATCACGAAATTAAAAATTCCACATAATGCCAATATTGGAATTACATTCAACTTTAAAGAAATAATTTCCGTCCAATTTAAGATTATGGCAATTGTTAGCACTACTACCATGCCAGCTAGTGTAGAAACTACAGCAACACTAGTTGGCCTGGCATTCGCCATTCCAATTCGTGCAAAAACAACACTCATACCAAATCCACAGGCAGCAGAAATTGCTAAAATTAATCCCAACATCAGCATCTCCAAATTCATAGAGAATTTCCGATAAGTTTCTCTAGCGAGTACAATAACTTTTTAATAGAATGCTTGCAAGAATAAAATGGGGGAGTTCAATGCAATACGATACAATAATTATTGGTGCCGGTTCGGCTGGAGCAATCTTAGCTACGAGACTAACAGAGGATCCAGAACATTCGGTTTTACTTTTAGAAGCAGGCAGGGATTACCCAGATTTTGATGTTCAGCCTGAAGAAGTTAAATTCCCTTTAAAAAGCTCCTTCGAAACTTTACTAGCTAGTGAACATAATTGGAAATATACTGCTCGTGGAACTAGTGAATCTGAAATAGACGTGCCGCGTGGGAAAATCACTGGTGGTTCTAGCTCAATTAATGGAACAGTTTTCCTTAGGGGAATCCCCCAAGATTTTGATAATTGGGTAGAGTGGGGAAATGATGAATGGGATTTTCAAAATCTTTTACCATATATGAATAAGCTGGAAACTGATCTTACATATAAAGAAGATCCAGGTGACTTTCATGGAGCAGACGGCCCAATTTTATGTCGACGGTTTACAGAAGATGAGATGCTTGAAGGTTCTAAAGCAATGATACAAGCGTGTTTGGATGCAGGGCATCCATACTGTGAAGATGCAAATTCTCCTGATACTACGGGAGTTGGACCTATGCCTATGAATAATCCTGACGGTATTAGGTGGTCTACAGCTTATGGGTATTTGTCCCTGTCTAGAAATCGTATGAATTTAACCATAAGAGATGGAATCTCTGCAAAAAGGATAATTTTCGATACTTCTGGTAATACTCCTATTGCGACAGGGGTGGAAGTTGAATCTGATGGAGAAACATTCGTTGTGGAAGGTAAAGAGATTATTTTATCTGCTGGAGCGATAGGTTCTCCTCAACTCTTAATGTTATCTGGCATTGGACCAAAAGATCATCTTGATGAATTTGGAATCAACTGTATTTTAGATTCTCCAGGAGTGGGACAAAACCTGAGTGATCATCCATTAAGTCACATTAGGTGGGCAACTAAGCCTGAAGTAGAATTAGAGCCACTTGGATCATCGAATAATGTTACTCAGGCAATATTGAGATATACAGCAGATGGTTCTGAATTAGAAAACGACATGATCGTTTATATGAATGTCATAACTTCCCAAAATATATCTAGAAGTCTTACTATTGATGAAGATAGTACTATAGGAATAAGAGTTGGTTTAGCAGTAAATTTGGCACTTTCAAAAGGCGAAATTAGACTTAATTCAACTGATCATAGCGAGCAACCATATCTGGATTTTAATCTTCTTGATCATGAAGAAGATATGCGACGGTGTAGAGATGGTATAAGGATGTTGGTGGATTTAGAAAATCACCAATCTATGAATAAACTAATAGATCATAGATTAGAACCAACCGATGCTGACCTTGAATCAGATGAAACATTGGATTTATGGATCAGAAAAACGGTTGGAACAGGACATCATGTTTCTTGTACTGCAAAGATGGGACCTAACTCAGATCCTATGGCTGTAGTTGATCAATACGGTAAAGTTCATGGGATAGGTGGGTTACGCGTGGTAGATGCATCGATAATGCCAGAATGTGTTAGAGCCAACATAAATGTAACAACTATGGCTATAGGAGAACGGATATCTGATTTTATTAAGAAAACGAATTCTAGTCATTAGGATTTTTCAGGTTTTATGATGAACTGCCCAAAATGTTTTTCAATAATTCATACAAATAGAATCTCTATGACGTTTTATTTACAATCCTGTCAAAATTGTGGATTTAATATTAGTCCTTATCGAGAGCTTACTAAAGCGATAAGTAATTATCCTACTCCCAAAAATTACTTATTAAGGGCCAAGTGGTTTTATGAATCGGGTAGGCACACGACATTGGAGAACAATTTTGATGAAGACATAGAGTTTCCAAATCATGGATATCTTTCCGCAATAGATGATTTAAGAAAAGCTATTTCGTCCAAAAGTAAAGACTCATTTGATAAAGAAGCTATTAAGGATTCGAAAGCTTATCTAGATCGAATTCAGAAAGAATTTAATCAGTAAAAAGATTCAAGGATTCACAGAAATGCAATTCTATATGGTTTTGACAAACTAAGATATGCACGTAACATGTACACAGTACATACAAGAATGTGCAATCAAGTTTTCAAAAAGTAAGTACTGATGAAGATGTATATTTGGCGTTTGGTAGGCGGGTTTGTGTGAGGCATATTTGTGGTGGTTTGTCCTTAACAGATAATTTCTTCATGCAAACTTTATGATGGAGGACCATATGAATTGTCCAGAATGTAACATTCAAAATGATGCAGACAGTAGATTTTGCAAAAAATGTGGTCTTGAGTTTGAATCTCAAGAAGTAGAACGTTCTCAATCTACGCGTCCCTCTTATTCAGATATGTTAAAAACCAGATTTGTTTTGTGGGGTGCTGGTGGATTGGGATATGTGATTGGGATATTGCTTTATGGTATATGGGGTGGTATTGCTTTGGGTGTTTTAGGATTCGGTTGTGGATTTTACATATTGTCAAAGCGCAAAAAGGATTAGCCTGTAAAAATCCAAATAATATCTTTGGATTTTTACAAAAATTGCTTAGGAATTCATTCTTCTATAAATAGCAAATGCAACCACTGCTGATATGACACTAACTACAAAAAGTATGTCAAAGAAACTTTTTGGTCGAGAGTTTATGATAATTTCAACATCATCTTCTGCCAGAGAATCTTCGTTGCAAAAACATTGGCAAATAATTTCAGGATCTTCGCTTATAATGTCATCACAATTATGTTGGGTTTCTGAAGAAACTTTACAATTTAAGCATATATTCATTAGTTACCTTTTAGGCAGAAAATTTCTAGCTTTATTTTAACAAATCAGATGGTGTTCTAAATTATAATTCAAATTACTTGGTTTTGATGTATGTTAATTTTCTCCAAACTAATTCCAGTGGTCCGTAAGTAAAATGATTTAGCCAATACTTGGACCACCATAATTGTAAGAACCATACAAAAAAGACGAATAAAATTATTTGATTTCTGGCTAAATCACCTTTATCAAATATTAGACCGAAAAATATTAATCCTAGNATGCTTTGAGCGATGTAATTAGTGAAAGCCATTTTGCCACATGCCCTAAAGTAAGAACATATTCTGTCGGGAAGATTACGATTGAGNAAGGACAGTATTCCTATGTATGCAATTGTTAGTGGGATTATTCCTAACGTGCTAGGAATGAATCCAGTTAATGCTATTACAGGTTTATAATTTTCAANGATTAACCATGAAATACTGAAAATGGATAATGGTAATCCGATTAACAACCCAACAAATATCATTTTAATATATATTTTCGAATTTAGATTACCTTGNAGTANTGAAGTCCGGTACAATACTACTCCTAACAACATTAATCCTAGTGNTCTAGAAANCGCGTCGATTGCGAAAAATGATCCAATTGCATCACCCATTTTTTCTGATTCAGNAAACCAATATGCGCTTAATCCCAATCCGTCTGAGAAATANTCTTTTACACCTGGTAAAAGATTTCCCTGAAGATCGAATAATCCTTGGAACAACAAAGAAGAAAAAACCGAAATCAAAAGAAAAATTATACTCAATGAAGTTAATAAGATTAAATTCCGTTTGTATAAAACTATTACAATCGGGGCACATATGGCGTAAATGGTCAGAACATCNCCTTTGAAAAGGAAACTCATATGTAGAATCCCGAAACACAAAAGTAAAATGTTGCGCCATAGACTTAACCGTTTGGGGTGATTACTACCTCGTCTTATAGCTGATTCAATAAACAATACTATGCTTGCTCCGAAAAGAATCGAAAATAATCCCATAAATTTTTGGGCTATGAAAATTTCTGAAATAACAACAATTATCCAATCTATTTGATTGGTAGTTCCAGCGGAGGAATGATTCCAGTATGCCGAAAGAGGAAGACTAAAGATAATGGAATTCATTACTAGAATTCCTANAACAGATATTCCTCGAATGAAATCTAGATTNGTTATTCTATGATTATGCATTTAGTTGGACTTAAAAGATCTATTTTANATTTNATTTTACATCGATTTTATAAGTTGGGACTTTNCAATTCCACATTTTATTTATAACTGATATTATAGAATTGTGGAGGCAAAATCATGATAACTCAGTGGATAGGTAAATTTTCGACTAAACAAATAATCGGTTTTGTTATTGNAGTTTTANTAGCGATATACATTGTATGGTATGTTATTGAAGCTCTTGACGGTTTTGATCCCAATTTTAAACCTAGTACAGGGACTGCTGGNTCAAATACTACTTCTGAAATTAAGGGTGANCTTCAAATTTTTGATCCTTCAAAAAAGAAANCTGAATANCTGAATTNTCAAAACAGGATTTAGCAATAATGGTTAGCAACTNATTTGTTAGATATATATAGCTATATCGCTAAATAGATCCTTCAATTTTTGACTATGCTGTTCTGGGAGTTTATTGATATTTAATGCTTGAACATTTTTTTCTAGATTATTAATNGATGAAGTTCCAGTTAGTACTGAAGATACAACAGGGTGTTCGCTAGCAAAAATATATCCAGCATCAATGATTGACTTGACATTGCCCTTTATTAACCAATTTAGGGGATTGATTTCGTCAAGTTCTGAATCAATTAAACCCTCTTGTTTCCATGATTTGATTTGATTGCTTAACAACTTTGGATTTGGTAGTTTTTCTCGAATTACTGCCATGTTAATNACCCCTATGTTGTGTTTTTTAGCTAGTGGTAAGGCTTCTTTTGCAGCATATTGGTTCAATATTCCGTATTTGAGCATAACTGTATCCCANAGGTCAGGNTTTTTGTTTAATGCATGCACAACTGCTTTATGACTTGGATCAATTTTGAATGCTTCGCTGAATCCGATAAANCTTATTTTTCCTGCAGATTTTGCTTTTTCCATTACTGGATATAGTTTTTCTATTACTTCTTCATAATCANATAGAGTTAAAAGATGGAACTGCATAACGTCAATATGATTGGTTTCAAGTCTCTTTAGGCTACGGTCTATAGCCTGAGCTAATTCTATAGGATTTCTAACTTCTCCTGNTTGATTCACACACATATTTTTTGTAGCTAGAACGTATGATGCCCTTGGGATTTGTTTTANATATTTTCCTAATATTTCTTCACTATCACCGTATGCTTCAGNAGAGTCAATTAGGTTGATACCTAGATCTATCACGCGTGATATNAGGCGGTGTTGTTCTTTACTTGAGAGCCCTGTATTCTGACCCAGTTGACTTGGGCCTCCAGAACCAAAACCAAGTAGAGAGACTTCCAATCCAGTTTTTCCGAGTAACCGATANCGCATTTTACCCACTTTCTATATGTTTCATTGTAATAAAGATTTNGGGTTTGTAAAAATTCATGGGTAAATTAATTTTTGTTTCATGNNNTTNCAAAAAATCTTTTTGAGTAAGCTTTTGACAAAATTNTAGTTNACGTTAANATATNGGCAAACGAACTTGTTANAAAATCAAAAATGTTTTTANAAAACAATGAGNAATACACATAGTTCTAANTTATCTCTTAAGTTCAAATTCGCCACTGAGGATTCTGAATTTCAACAAATTCACAGCCTCAACTACAAAACATTTGTAGAAGAGATTCCTCAACATCATAAAAATTCGCTTGGGCTATTGGTTGACAAATTTCATGATCAAAACACTTATATCATTTGTTTAAGGGGAGAAAAATTAGGTGGTATGGTTGCNGTTANAGACTCAAGACCATTTTCTTTGGATGANAAATTGGATGACCTTGATTCATATTTTCCTAGAAATGTTAAATCGGTGTGTGAGATTCGACTATTGTCTGTTGACTTTAAATTTCGAAGTGGACANGTTTTTAAAGGGCTTATGACGGCATTGGCAGATTATTGTATTTTAAAAGATTATGATATAGCGATCATTTCGGGCACGGTTAGAGAACAAAAATTATATAAACGTTTGGGNTTTATACCATTTGGNCCNCTGGTNGGTCACGAAGAAGCACTTTATCAGCCAATGTATACTTCGCCTGTAAGCATTAGAAAGAAATATAATTCCNTTCCCAGTCCGGCTATAGGATGGNAGGNGTAATTATGCAAGTCAACCTNCTACCTGGACCAGTAAAAATAAGTGAAGATATTCAGAATTCATTTATCAAAGCTCCTATATCTCACCGAGGGCAGGAATTCATTNATGAGTTTGATTTAACTAAGCAATCATTATGTAATTTAGTGTCAGCTAGCCAAGTGGAAATGTTTATGGGTTCAGGGACCTTAGCCAATGATGTAATTGCAGGTCAGTTATCCCTGGAGTNGACTCCAGGGATAATTTTAAGNAATGGAGAATTTGGAGAAAGAATTATTGATCATGCAAGAAGATTTAANCTGGAATTTAAATTACTTCAGAGATCTTGGGGAGAACCNTTTGAACATAAGGATATTACGGAAATAATCAATAATTATACGGGTGNTAAATGGATTTGGGCAGTTCANTGTGAGACATCTACAGGNATGTTAAATGATATTGAATTTTTAAAGAAAGAGTGNCAAATCCATAAGATAAATCTAGTTTTAGATTGCATCAGTTCTATAGGTACTACTCCTGTTGATTTGAATCAAGTCTATCTCGCATCTTGTGTCAGTGGAAAAGGGTTAGGGTCATATCCAGGATTATCNATGGTTTTTTATAATCATTCAGTACATTCAGCTCCCAATATACTTCCTAGGTATATAGATTTAGGTCTTCAGGCTGAAAAAGGAGGGATTCCATTCACNTTTTCCTCAAATTTACTTTATGCGTTACAAACTGCTTTAGAACGTTTTACTTCAGATGATGTTTTTAATCATACGGTAGAAGTTTCAACTTGGTTGAAAGAAGAGCTNAAAAATATAGGTTTCACTCCTATAATATCTGATTTGTATTCATCTCCAGCCGTAATTACAGTTTCATTGCCTGAGAAATTAAATTCTGCAGAAATAGGTAATATTCTAGAAAAAGAAGGATATTTGTTGAGTGCCAATAGTAGTTATTTAATTGAACGCAATTGGATACAAATATGTTTGATGGGAGAATTTTCTCGTCAAACAATCTCTCCTTTGTTAGGACTTTTGAAAAAATTTAATTAGATTTTGACTTTTAATATCGTCAAATTCGTTTTTGCCACAGGGTATTGTCTTTTTGATAATATCATTACTTTGAAAGTATTCAGGAAACCAATTGAAAAGTACAAATCAAAACAACTTTGGCTTTGGAACCCAGATTAGAAAATCGCCCTTTTTCGATGCAACTTTGAAATCTGGAGCAAAAGGGTTTTCTGTATATAATCATATGTACATTCCAAGGGATTTTGGAGATCCTGTAGGAAATTTTTGGAATTTAGTNAATGCCGCCATACTCTGTGATGTTGGAGNTGAGCGACAAGTTGAGATAACTGGGCCAGACGCAGCCAGATTTGTCCAATATTTAACACCTAGAAACCTTTCAAAATGTGCAGTAGGGCAATGTAAGTATGTAATTTTAACTGATGAATCTGGTGGTATTCTTAATGATCCCGTGCTTTTAAGGTTAGGAGAAAATCATTTTTGGTTTTCTTTAGCTGATAGTGATNTTTTGTTCTGGGTAAAAGGCGTGGCAATAAATTCTAAAATGGATGTTCAAATNAGTGAACCTGANGTATCNCCCCTTCAGCTTCAAGGACCAAGGTCAAGGGAAATCATGGAGGCATTTCTTGGTAAAGAAGTTTCTGAATTGCGTTATTATTGGTTGAAAGAGGTTAATTTTTGTGGAATNCCTCTACTNGTTTCAAGAACTGGTTGGTCTAGTGAATTGGGTTATGAGATTTTCTTNCGNGATGGATCTAAAGGTACAAAACTTTGGAATACCATAATGGAAATAGGGAAATCGTTTGGACTTCAANCAGGTCATACTTCTACTATTAGACGTATTGAGGGAGGAATGCTTTCGTANCATGCTGACGCAAATTTACANACTAATCCATACGAACTTGGACTTGATCGATTAATAGACTTGGATATGGAGTCTGACTTCATTGGTAAAAATGCTTTACGTTCGATCAGAGAAAAAGGGGTTACTAGAATTCAAGTTGGGTTAATACTTGATTGTGAACCTCTTCCATNGCCTAACAAGGATTTTTGGTCNGTAACAAAAAATAATAAAAATGTTGGGGTTATTACTTCAGCAGTTTATTCTCCTNGACTCAAACAAAATATAGCTTTGGCTATNTTGGATTTAAAATTCTCAAAGATAGGTACAATTGTTCATGTTCAAATTGAGGATATTTTCTTGAGAGCTGTTGTTACAGAAATTCCTTTTTTTGATCCCGAAAAGACAATCNCAAAAGAAAAAATAATCAAATAATTTATTACTAGGTTCTGGTAANTTTTTATATTTTTGACAAANCACCATTATCAATTAATATNTGTTTAACGAACTTTATTATCACTATTTACTGAATAAGTTATTAGGCAAATAAAGGAGAAAACATGAGTGAAAGTGAAANTCCGCCCGCGCCGCTTAAAAGAGGTTTAACTAATAAAATTGCCGATAANGCATTTCATGGTGGAGCCTTTTTTGATGCGATTGGTACCAAATTTGATGATCTTTCTAAGTCGGATGAGATAATAAATGCTGACGTCCTTGATGCTTGGTTTGATCCATCTCCCTCTGTTATAGATGCCCTTAAAGAAAAATTAGAATGGATAAGTAAGACTTCTCCTCCAACGCACAGTGAAGGGCTGGTGAGTACAATATCACAATTCAGGAACATACCCCTTGAAAACATAGTAGTTGGATCAGGATCCTCTTCATTGATGTTCATTGCACTGAGAGAATTGTTGTCTNCAGAATCAAAAGTGCTGATTTTGGATCCTACATATGGNGAATATCCNCACTTGTTGAATAATGTCATTAAATGTAAAACCAANNCNTTGCGNCTTANACGNGATGAGAATTATAAAATAGATATATCCACAATCAAAGATGAGTTGGAGNATGGATATGATGCCTTAATANTAGTNAATCCAAATAGTCCTACAGGGCAACATATAGAATCAAAAGATATNGAGGATCTGATTAACAATATTTCNGATAATATTTTGGTTTGGATTGATGAAACATATACAGANTTTGTTTCGCCATTACAAACNTGTGAGAAGATTGCTNCCAATTCTAAAAATGTAATTATTTGNAAATCCATGTCAAAGGCATATGGATTGAGTGGGTTAAGAGTAGCATATTTGTCTGGCGCTACTAGNTTGATTNCTAGANTNTCTAAGATTGTTCCCCCATGGTCAGTNAGTCTGCCCGGTCAAATAGCAGGAGTNTTCGCATTGAAGTCATGGGANTATTATCAAGAGAAATATAAAGAGACNAAAANAAATAGNACCCANTTTCAAATAGANCTTNAGAANATTGGAATTGAAGTTATNCCTGGTTCAGCNAATTTTCTTTTGTGCCACACNNATTCTGTAANAATACCATCCAGTGAATTAGTAAAAAAATCTAAAGAATTTGGGCTATACATTNGAGATATTTCCCTNACAAGTTCATTTTTAGGTGAATATGCAGTNNGAATTGCAGTTAAAAGCNGGNAAGAAAATTCTNGGATAATAGAAATACTCAAAAGGTCTTTAGATATATTGTGAATTTNTGAATTTGTTAATTTTAAAAGTTAATTACCGATTATCAGTCTGTTTAATATAGTTATTAGGCAGATATACTACTCCAATGGCTTATAATTTATTAACATGTATNGAATCAAACTTAGGAAGGAATAGNTACTTATGAAACTNATTGCACATTTTGAAACAACAAAAGGGTTCGANCATTGGAAAACTGNTTTTGAAGGNCATGAGTCTGCTAGAAAANAAGCCGGTATGACAACACTTTTTTATGGAGTTCAAGCCGATAATNAAGATATAATTCATGTTTGTATTAATGTAGAATCTATGGAGAAATTANAAGAATTCATGGNTAACCCNGANAATTTGAAGGTGATGGAAGAAGCNGGCACAAAAATGGAAACTCAAGTAGTTACGCCTATTATTCCTAAATATGAATGTTGCTAGTTCTAGTTTACTTACTTATNTGANTTTGTATGAAAAGTAAGGTTATTCTACTTGCNGGAGCTGGAGGGTCAGGTAAAAGNACNATTGCTGAATTGATNTCNAGACAACATGGTTATGAATTATTNGANGGNGATCATGAAGATAGTGAATTTTTCCCNTANGGAGNTCAGTGGTTACCNCAAAATTTANAATCACTACAAAAAGCTCATCGAAAAATTCTTTCTAAGACAAAACTGTTGGTNTCCTCNGGAAAATNTGTTGTNGTAGATTATNTAATTTTTGGAGACTATATTTCTTATTTTAAGATNTTTGAGGATACTTTTNGGGATGATCTNAAAATAGNTATTTTATATCCATCAAATTCAGAAAATATCAANAGGGATTTTGCACGCAGTAATTGGACTACTGGTCCAGTACGAATANNGGCTGTTAGNTCAGAACTNTATAAAATTAGAAATAAAANAGGTGTANAAAAATTTCTAGATACTTCANATGAATCTCCNGAAGAAACTATAANCAANNATTTNCNATTTTTTTGACAANATCTTAGGAAATATAGTAAAGGATTACNTGTAAAACNCAGTAGAATCTATTTGTTTTTGGTGAGGAAATTGATGAATTTTAATCAATCNATTATNNATAGAACGAGAAATATTGGTCAANCAGTTGTTGANAAATATCATTTGCCAGGNATAGCAATTGGAGTNACGTCTTCAAAANACNTAATTTGTGCNGAAGGTTTTGGAGTTTCAGATATTGAANAAAATATTCCTATGGATCCTTCAANNCGTCAGAGGATTG
Organism: Chloroflexota bacterium; assembly: GCA_002717725.1. The sequence continues at coordinate 17,657 of PBBT01000017.1, read as the reverse complement.
GTTCTATTACCAAGACTATGTTGGGAATATGNGTAATGTCATTGGTAGAGCGAGGGAAAATTTCTCTTGATGACCNTGTAAAAACATTCCTTCCTGACATCCCATTNCAAGGNGAGGCAGATNNTTTAACGATTTGGAATTTAATGACGCATACNGGNGGTATTGGNGAGGCTCCAAATTTAAAGTGGAAAACTGATCCTATGGGAGCTTTGTGGTCTGAAGNGCCGCCTACTGANACAGTTACTGCTNNCTATAGCGAAGGTGTGTTTATTGATGTGATTCCTGGAACTAAATGGCACTACGCTAACCATGGATTTGAGCTTTTAGGAGAAATTATTTCNAGANTAGAAGGAATTCCAATTGAAAAAGTTTTGATGGAACATATTTTCCAACCTCTGCAAATGAATAGTACTGATTGTCTTGATAAAAATNATNATNCTTTNAGCGCCGGATATCATAGAGAACAATCATATGATGATTTAGATAGGGCTGATTTATTTGCAGAACCTATAAGAAATGAATTGTTTGTTGATGGAATTAATATTCGAGGNNAATATGAATATGTTCGCCCTAAAGCTGCGGGATTTGTGCAATCCAACATATATGACATGATCAAATATGCNCAATGTTTATTAAAATNTGGCTTTCCAATAATTTCGGAACAATCATTTCATGAAATGTTAAANCCCCAGTGGTGTTTGGATGAAAGATTGATTACTATGGGTCTTACTTTTTTTCGGCGAGAATGGTTTGGGAAATTAACCTTTGGNCANAATGGAGGTATCACNGGGGGATGGAATTCTAACCTCACTATTATCCCTGAGGATGATTTAGCNGTAATTGTTCATNCAAATATTAATTTCTTACAATTTGAAGATTTGGTTAGCGAGATCCTGTTCAGCATTTTNGGAATAGATGATCAAGGATTTAACTCTTGTGATGTTGATAGNACATTTTTTTCGCAGGCATCNGGNGTATATGAATTNCCTCCNGGGATNTTGACGAATTTTAGGCCTATAAATTCTGTTGGTCGCGTTCAAATTTTTCAAGGTGCAGATGGATTTTTGTATATTAAATCTAGACGNGGATTATGGAGAGATGGTAATCGCTTGATTCCAATTGATGATAGCAATGANAGGGTATTGATGTTAATCGATACTAATCAAACCTACTTGCCGAGGATTGTGTTTGTTAAAGGAGAGAATGGTTCTGTTGAAAAGATTCAATTTGATCGGATTGTGGAGATGTATAAGAATCCTTCACTCAAACCATGGTAAATATCTCTACGCCCAACGTGAATTCCTATTGTGGAATTAATTTACTCTCCCTCAATAGATCTTAANACATCTTCCCCATTGTTTTTCCACCATGAATAAAGCATTGATATATCNGTGCCTATTGAGAAGTGTTTCACACCCATATCGAGATACATTTTNACTTCGTCAGGCGACTCAATTTCTGCTCGTGGTTGAATGCCNGCCCTCAAAGATTCTTTGAAAACTTTNTCATGTGCGGCTTTNACAATTGGATGATTTTGTTCTCCTGGGTGACCAATATTTTGTGAGAAGTCGCCTCCACCCCACTGTACTAGATCAATGCCAGGGATCTCTAGAATTTCATCTAATTCATCAACTGCTCCCTGTTTTTCTATCATTACAGCTTTTACAGTACTGGCTATTTTGTTTACATATTCTGGGCTGTTGTCATCTATATATGCATTCCTACGAGTTGCACATCCGTACAATCCTTTGTGTTCAGGGCTATCTGGATTTGTGATTTTTAATGCTTCTCGCACATCATTGGCAGACCTTGCATCTGTGTATAGTACACTATTAAATCCTGATCCTACTGCTCTTTGGGCAGTAAATTCTTGGTGGCTTTTGTCAACTTTTATCATTGTGCCAAGCCCATATAACTCAGATGCACGAGCGATGTTTGCCAAATCATGCATGTCATAGTCTCCGTATTCAGCAACAAACTCTACATAATCGTAAATTCCAGTATGCCCTAAAGCNTCAATCACCTCAGGCAGAGCAAGCATGACGTGAGTACCAAGTGTTGGTTTCCCGCTTTCTAATTTTGATCTTAAAATATTGTGATGCATTTTTGNCTCCATTAAAGCCATTTTGTTTTTACTGTAATTATACTAGCGCANGGAATTATTTTGACAAAATATTCTTACCGATTAGTATATTAATAACGATTTTTCCCAAATATATTTAAGGGATATTTAATTTNTTTAGACTAAAATGAGGAACAATGATACATAAAGATTTTATTTGTGAATTATATTTTATTCGACATGGGGAATCAGAGTCGAATGCTACTCCGGGACTTGCAAGTGGAACAAATTATGACGCTCCTTTGACAGATCGTGGTCACCAACAGGCAAAATTATTGGGACAAAGGTTTAGGGTCGAAGGAATTGAATTCGATAGAATTTACAGTTCTACNATGATAAGAGCAATTCAAACAACTCAAAACATGTTGTCTGATATGGGAGATTCCAATAGGAAGTTTGATACGATCTCTGAATTAATAGAGCAGCAAATTCCTGGTTGGAGAGGAGTGCCCTTGGAAGAGGCTATACCTATTGAAATAAAGGCATACCGTGAGGAGAAGGGTAGTGATTTTGTTGGACCTGATGGCGAGAGTATAAGAGAAGTNCAAAGAAGAGCCACAAGTTGGCTTGAAGATGAACTGATTTACAATCGTAAACTTTGTGAAAACCCACAATCTCTTAAGATAGCAATTGTGAGTCATGGCAATACTATGCGGTCTATTTTTCATTACATTATGGGATTNGACCAAAGACTAATCTATAAAATCGGAGTGGACAACACATCAATATTCAGATTTATATTTAATGCTCAAGGGTGGTCTGTGGTTTGNATGAATGACAGTGCCCATTTAAAAACCAAATCTTCAGGTACATTTGAAATTAGAAGCTAGCAAATTCTTTATCGTAGGCTGATTTAGTACCCTTTTGACAAAATANCAGGACCTATTACTATATTTGCAACAACTTTTAAATTNGAGGATTTAAATGAATATTTGTATGATTTCGACATTCGAAGGAACATTCGACGATTTTAATAATATGATGGAGAAAATTAGAGAAGCATTTCCAGGGATGACNGATCCTAGTGAACCCACTGAAANTGTTGAACTTTCATATGACAAAGNGGGATGGTGTANNNTCATTANGACAAAGAGGGATGGTGTAAAGTCATTACAATTGCAAATGTAATAGATTTCGACAAAATGCAAACAGCAATGTCAGCTTCTTGGGTAGTTGAATGGGATAAAAAATATAATAATACTGACGTTGTTTACACACTAGAAAGAATCAATTAATAATCACTTATTGACTTAATAAATTAAGGACATGTTTCGTGGTTGCTAAAATATATTCTTTTAGTAACAAATAGGATTATTGATGATGTTTGAACAACAAGATGTCTTTAATATTGGAAGCTGGGGAAGATATGGGAAATTCCGTATTCCAGGAATTGTTGTCACTAAAATGGGATCAGTATTACTTACTGTAGAAGCTCGTTATGGTAGTGGGGCTGATTGGGACAATAGCGATATCTTGATGAGGAAAAGTGTTGATGATGGGGATACTTTTGAGGATCCTGTTTTGCTTTTATCACACGTGGATTTTGATAATGGCCCTATCAATAATTTTGTTATGATCGCTCATGCTGAATCTAATCGGGTTACCGCTGTTTTTTGTTCTGGTTACTCTAAAGTTTTTTCAATGTTTAGTGACGACGATGCCACAACTTTTAGTTCGCCTGTTGAAATCACCTCAGTGATTGAAAATTTTCGTGATGAATATCCTTGGAAAGTTTGCGCGACAGGGCCTGGTCATAGTATTCAGTTAGACGATGGCAGAATTATTGTTCCAATATGGCTGTCTGATGGTACTGGTACGGAATTTGGATCTGGACGTTTAGGGCATAGACCTTCAATTCTTACAGTAATTTATAGTGATGATTTTGGGTCAAATTGGCTGATGGGAGATATATTGTGTAGTGATGGCGATTATTTCGATGGAATCAGAATTACCAATCCTAGTGAAACAGTTGCTGTTCAGAAAAATGATCGAACAGTAATGTTTAATATTAGGACAGAGTCTTCTCCAAATAGGAGGTTAATAGTTACTAGTGATAATGGTGTTTTTAGATTCCAAATAAACCGCTTTGATGACTATCTACTTGAATCCGTTTGCATGGGTAGTTTACTTAGGTATAAAAATCATGATGAAAACAAGAAAGATTATTTGATTTTTATCAATCCTAACAACTTGCAAAAAACGCATGAAGGGGAATTGATATCAGATCCTGTTCCGGGTTCTTCAAGAGATCGAAAGCGATTAACTGTTAAATTAAGTCGAGATGATGGAGAGACCTGGTCTTTTGGTCGTGTAATAGAAGAAGGCCCATCTGGCTATAGTGATATTGCGCAATCTAGTAAGGGGGATATTTTTTGCCTCTATGAATTTGGTTCCAAAAATGAATTTTTGGATGATGTTGAAGGTAGTTATTTGGTATCAAAAAACCAGTTCACTTCAGTGAGATTTTGTAAATTTAACTTTAATTGGATTACTAAAGAAGTAAGTGAATTTTCATAACTTCCTCTTTGACAAAATAATAGGACCTACTACCATATCTGAAATACCAATGTATTAATTGTGGAGGTTCTGAAATGCAATCTTGGATTAAAGAAAACTCAATACTTAGTATTTTGTCAGCAGTTGTAATTTTGTTGGCTTTATTTTCTGGGTACCAGTCATACCAAATCGCTCAGTTGGAATCTACGGCTCTTGCACTTGAGAGCAATCAGAAAACTCATTATTTATACCTTGAGGATCTTGGAAACCATACTATTACTATAATAGAAACTCTAGATAGTTTGATGCGACGCTAGGATGGTTTGCAGAACTTTCAGGACATGTTCATTTACGATTTTTTGACAAAGTTTCTGTAGCAATTACCATTTGGGCAATGGTTTCATGTATTGTATTGAGGAGCAATATTATTATTAATCAATGGGTTTCTAATTTAACACCCAAACAGGTAATAATTTTTTTGGTATTGATTGCGGCAGCTATATATGTTGTCTGGTATGTAATAGACGCACTTGACGGTTTTGATCCAGATTATAAACCAGCAGTCACTACTGCTACATCAGGGGCTGGGGTTGGTTCAGAAATCAAAGGGGGTCCTGAAATCTTTGACCCAACAAAGAAGACTCCTGAAGCAGGCTCTTCTAAGTAACTATTCTTTAGTGTCCTTACCAAAGTAGCCTTCAATCTTCGTCGCTTTTTGACAAAATTATTGTTCCGGTTACTATATTTGCAACTGACCTTGATAATTTTATAGATAAGTTTTTTGATGAATAAAATTATAAATAATTATAATGTTTGGGCAGACCAGTATGATAATAATATCAATCCAACCAGAGATTTAGATAAAGTAGTCACCCAGGAATCTTTATCTGATCTGAATTTTTCTAACGTACTAGAGCTGGGTTGTGGTTCAGGGAAAAATACTGAATGGCTTATCACTAAAGCAGATAAATTGATTGGAATAGATTTTTCTTCGCGTATGCTGGAATTGGCAAGAAAAAAGATTTCTTCCAAAAATGTCAGTTTTATATGCGCAGACCTTAATGAAAAGTGGCCAGTTAATAATAATTCATTTGACTTAGCAACCATTAACCTGACTTTGGAACATATCAAAATATTAGACCATATTTTTAATTCATTATTTGTTAAATTAAGAAAAGGTGGAAAATGTTTTGTATGTGAACTTCATCCAGAAAAACAATTAGCAGGAAGTAAAGCTCGATTTCAAGACAATGGTACTGAAATAGTGTTAGATGTATTTCAACATTCTGAACTGGACTATGTCCAAAGTGCAGAGAAAGTTGGTTTTAGCTTACTTGCCAAAAAAGATTGGTACGATGATGAAAAAGATTTACCGAGGTTAATTTCATTTTTATTTGAGAAACCTGAGTAATGGATTTATTGTTGACTCATCTGAAGTAACTATTCTCTATTGTCATCCATCGCTCTAGCCATGAATACAGACCCTACAATGAGTGCGCCCCAAAAACCCCACCCTAATATATTAGCCACATTTTGTATGAGTCCAGAGTCATGGCTTGGGTTTACGACTGCCTGAATGACAAGCGCACCCCCTGCACCTATAACGACGGCGATTGAAATTGGAATCACGTAAATTAGAGCTCTCATAGTGCTGGGATTATACACGCCCCTTGTAGACTAATTTCATGACCTATTTCTTAACTCCACAATCAGTACATAACTTCCATAGACCATCGTTCTCAGTCTCGCATTCGGTGCAGATCCAAGCATCAGCAGCAATCTGCTTAGCTGGTTCGCCACTAGGGTTCGATGGTTGCTCTGGTGTTGGAGGTTTCTTAAGAAACTTCCAAATCAAGAATGCCGCCCCTCCAATCCCTAAAACTAGGTAAGCCGTAATCATAATAATTCGAACTCCATATTGCAGGAATTATACAGCCCTTTATAGAGTAATTCTATGATCTATTTCTTAATACTTGTCCAGTTACCATTCTTTGACAAAAACTCAGGACCAATTACCATATGCGTACCGTTTTCATGAATCAATAGGAGTGAATTTATGATTAACAAATTCTCGTCTAAGCAGATAGTGACTGTTGTTATTGTTTTTCTTTCAGTAGTTGTAGTGATAGGGTATATAATTTTTTCCCTTGTTGCAGAAGACAAGGAATTATCTGAAAAAGGTGTAACTAAAGACACCAAACCACCTCAAACTAGGGAAGCCTGGATGGCTGGAGCAAAAACGGGAAATGAATTTTTTGACCCAACTAAAAAAGATTCTTCTCCTAGTACAAAAGGTAAATTGTCTACTACTAATAGAGCCGAATGCACCTTTGATTCTCAAGATATGAAAGTGACTTGTGAAGCTTATAGGACATCTATGCAATCTACCCTGAATTGGTTTGAAGATTCCACTGAAACTACATTGTCTGGTGAAGAAGAAGGCATTTTCGAATTTTCAATTAATAATATATCAGAGTCAAAAGTTTTGGTGACTTTGGAGGAATGTGTTAGTACCGCGTGTAAACAATCGGAGACCTCTGTAGACGTTTCTGTCGATTCAAAATAACTTCTTAATACTTGTCCAGTTACCATTCTTTGACAAAGTTTCTGCAACTATTACCATATTCGTAATGGATTCATGTATTAATTAAGGAGTCATTTTGAAATACAACAGGCTGGGAACATCTGATATCGAAGTCTCTGAGTTTACGTTGGGGTGCTGGCCTTTTGCAGGCGGCAACGTCTGGGGATACCAGGACGACACCGACTCCGTATCGGCAGTGCACGCCTCCTTGGACGCAGGAATCAACTTCTTCGACACCGCCGAGGGTTATGGCGCTGGCAAATCGGAAGAAGTGCTAGGCGAAGCGTTAAAAGACAGACGCGATCAGGCGGTAATTGTCACCAAGGTGGGCGACAGTCACCTGTCGCTCGACGACGTGCGAAATTCTTGCGAAAGCAGCCTTTCGCGTCTGGGCACCGACTACATCGATCTGTACCTGATCCATTGGCCCAACCACGAAATCCCCATTGCCGATACGATGGGAGCTTTGCAGGGTCTGGTTGATGAAGGCAAAGTTCGGGCGCTGGGTGTCTGCAACTTTGGGGTCCAAGACCTATCAGACTTGCTGGAGGTCGGCCACATTGAGGTCAACCAGCTACCCTACAGCTTGCTCTGGAGACCCATCGAATACGAGATTTTCCCAAAGTGTAGGCAGAACAACATTGGCCTGATGACCTACAGCCCTCTTATGCAGGGACTCCTGACCGGCAGATATGGCAATGCTGACGAGGTGCCTGACGGGATAGCGCGCTCAAGGCACTTCGCGTCCACGAGACCTCAAGCCATGCATGGCCAGCTAGGTATGGAGGAGGAGTTATTTGAAGTCATCGCCCGCTTTGCAGGTATATGCCGTCGAATCGGTCAGCCTATGGCCCATGTCGCATTGGGATGGGTGAGGGCGCACGAAGGTGTAAGCTCTGTGTTGGTCGGCGCGCGCAACGCCGACGAGGTTGCCCTGAACCTGCCCGCCTTCGATCTGGCTCTTCCTGACGAGATCATAAAAGAGCTGGATGAGTTGACCGAAGGTATCAAGAGCAACCTGGGCAAAAGCCCCGATATGTGGCATGGCGAAAACCGAATGCGATAATTTTCTTAAAAACACTTTGGACTATTACAACAAACCTGACAAATCAACTATCACCAAAGTAGCTTTCAATCTTTTTCTTGTTACGGATATGTAAGCTCAGCATACCTAATAATCCTAGGAAATGGACTCTCACTGGAGCTATGAGTTATGGTATATATACCTTTAACCAACTAATGATGTCGGGATTCGCGATCAGCCTATGAAAAAGATTGTAATTGTAATCGTTTTATTTGGACTAATGTTGATGTTATGGAATTGTGGCGGCGGGACTGGTTCAGCAACTCAATCAGATATCTCAGTTTTGGAGACAACTGCTGTTCCTTCACCCGCTTCTTCTATTGTACCTGCCAAACCTCTAGAACCTTCGTCGATGACTTCTCGATCTGAAGGGTCTACCGATCGGAAACGAACTAATGATGACCAGGCGAGGAGGATTGGTGGACAGGGGGAAGTGAATGAGAGTTCTTATGACATTAATTGCATCATGGGTGTTTTGGGACAAGCAATAACGGATGATATTGCGTATCGTGGACGTCCTCCAACTGCTGAGGAGTTAGCGAGTATTCAAGACTGTAAGCTTAACATCGGTTCAGGGGACGCAGGGTCTAGTGATCGGAAACGAACTCATGATGACGAAGGGAGGAGGATTGATGGGCAAGGAGAGCAATCCTACGATTCCTCAGGCTGGACCTTTAATTGTAGCGGATTCGATTTAGATGATAGTGGCATACCCACGGTCCCAAGTTGCAATCTTATTCCACCTCCTTTGCCTAGTGGTGTTACAAAAGGGGAACTTCTAAGTGTGTCATTGCCGAACCCAAGTTACCATGAACCAGTTGAAGGGTGCCAATTATTTGACCAGGGACAATGTGCGGAACTGAACTGGGGACCAGTTGCTGACCTACAAGGAGGGGAGTTTGTCGCGATTGAGATTTCTCTAACAAATCCTGATGTGATGTACGCGGGAGTTGATTCGAATGATATGTCTATGTACCGCAGTTTGGACGGAGGAGCATCATGGGACCTAGTGCATGTTGCAGGTCATGTCGGGGGAATAGCTATTAGTCCAATTAATCCAAACAACGTCATATATACCAATCTTGAAACGGCAAATTTCCAGACATTGGATGGAGGAATGACTTGGAAAAGGGTCGTGGGGAAACTCCCTGGTGAAGGTTTAGTGTCACCGTTGACAGCAATAGCATTCTCGAAGGATGATCCCCGGATTGCCTATACCACTGCTCTGGACGTGGTTTTCGAAACCGGTAGAGGGGGCACTTGGCCTCCTCACCCATCAGGTGTTTATAAAAGTTCTGATGAAGGGAAAACATGGAAAAGGGTTGGTGTCTGCGATATATGTGGATCTATCCAGACAATAGTTGTGGTGGAAGGTGATTCGAACTTCGTTTGGGCTGCTGCAGATGGAGGGCTTTTCTTTAGCAAGGATGGGGGGCGAAATTGGAGTGGGAATGTTATTGGCTATCTTGATGAGACAAGGAAACGGACGGAAAATATCAATAAAAATATCCTTCCAAAAGTCGTCGGACTGTCGTTGCAGCCAGGTAATCCCGATACGATGTTAGCCGCGTCTAGTGAGTTTGGAATGTTTAGAAGTACCGACGGAGGAGCTAGTTGGGTACCGAGTAATGAGGGACTGAATCCATCTAAATTACATCGAGTCCAATTCTCCCTTAGTAACCCAAATGTTGCCTATGTAGCGACCCACGATGGTGTTTTTAGGAGTGATGACGCAGGTGAATCTTGGACTGAACGAAATCATGGGTTGCTGGACAAACATGTAAATCCCATAGCCATTCATCCTTTGAATGAAGATATTGTTTTCGTTGGTACATCGAATGAGATATATACTATTCATCCTGAGCATCAAAGAAGAGGACTTATTGAACATGGGGGAATGTACAAAACGGTTGATGGTGGCAAGAATTGGGTTCGTACCGATAAAGGTATTATTGAGGCTAAGATAGCCCAAATAGGCGCGCATCCACTTATTCCTTTTAATCTTTGGGTTGGAGGGGAGTCGGGTCGAGGGAATTTCTTCTCACCAGATGGTGGGGCTAGCTGGTTATTTTCTGGTTCTATGGCAGCCCATTATCCCATGGTTTATGCATTTTCCTACGATTTCCCCACAGTTATGTGGGCCACGGGTTGGCAGAAGACTGGGGAATTGTCGGGAAGTACAAACGGAGGAGCTAACTGGTTCACGAGAACTCATAAGTTAGATGAAGGATTAAGTTCTAAAACTAGGGAGCTTGGTCTTCGGCTTGAGGGAGCTAATGATTTTCATATTCATGGAGTGGCAGTCGCGCCTTCAGACTCAAATATTGTCTACGTTGGATCTGTCCATGATTCTGTCTATTCGGACCTAGTTTTTAATTTAGAGGGCGCACATATCTTTAAGTCCTCTGATGGGGGAGAGACGTTTCCGGAGATGTCCAACGGATTCCCTATAGAGACTAAGACATCAATTAATGCGATAGTTGTTCACCCTGAAGATCCTGATACCGCTTATGTGATGACTTCACTCCACGAGTCTGAAACATCTATTGGAATTTATAAAACAATAAATGGTGCCCAATCTTGGTTTGCTGTGAACGAAGGACTCGATCCTTACACAAACGATTTACAAATGGACCCGATTAATCCTGAGGTTCTTTACGCAGCCACGGAGAGTGGAATTTACAAAACTACCAATGGGGCTAGAACGTGGAAGAAAGCTTCTGGTGGTATCCCAAAGGGTCCTGTGATCGATATGGCGATAGATCCCCTCAATCCGTTGATACTTTATGCGATTACCCCTGAAGACATTTACAGAACTCAAGATGGTGCCGTGCACTGGTATTCGGTAAATCTGGGAATTCCACTGTTAAGAGATTCATCTTTGACTCTTTCAGTACAAGATAGCCTCTTAAGGCAACTAGCCTTAGACCGTACAAATACAGGTCACTCTATGTACGGAGGCACCTTTGCCCAAGATCGGACTTTGGAGATTGATGCAACTGGTAGAGTGATCGTAGTAGCGGTTAAGACAAACCGAAATGACGCAGACAAGCGTTCTGAGCGGATTTTGTATCGAGCGGTTTTAAATCCCTTAGTAAATGTAGTCTATGAATTCTCGATAAACGATCCTATGAGGGATGTAAATGAAACAACTGTGAAGGTCGTATCGCAATCCAACATTTATGATATGTTTTTTGATAGTAATCTCCAGCGGTTAAAGCTTACTGCTGCAGGCCCACCGGGCACTACTTCAAAAACAACTGTGATTGTTCCCGAGTCTTTACTTTCAGGAGGTGCTCAGGCCCTAGTATGTTGTATTAATGTTTATATAAATGGGAGCAAAATTTCCAGTTCCAGCACAAATTCTGGGATCACTTTTGAGTATGTCCATACTGGAAGAGATGAAGTTGTTATTACAACAACCCAATGAGCCTTTACAATTTTCGGTGAATACATAAGCAGAACAAAATCAGTGAGGTAAAATCAAATGGCTATCGAATCAAGTGGATTTACTGTAGCCTTACCTATCCCTGGACATGTGTTCGTTCAAGCTTTTACACCACCTTTACCTTTGATTTTTTGTCTTATCGCGGCCGGGTTAGCGGTTGCAGTTTCCTTTATTTTGGTTGCCTTCTTTGCACGGAATCCACAGGCTTTCTTAGGATACCCAAGGATTAATTTACTCAAGTGGAAGACGATGCAGTTCCTCAACGATCCAGCATTACTTTTCCCAATCCAATTTATAAGTGTCTTTCTACTTATTTTACTCGTATCGGTTGGTTTTGTAGGTAACCAAAACCCGTTACATAATCTATCACCTACGTTTGTATGGGTTATTTGGTGGGTTGGAATCGCATACGCATCGGCTTTCATTGGTGATATTTGGGCATTTACCAATCCTTGGAAGATCCTTTTTGTTTGGACGGAAAAACTGTGGGTGAAAATGAGTTCTGGCAAACCTTTTTATCCCATGTTCCAGTACCCTCCTAAGTTTGGAGTTTGGCCGGCGTTGGTATTATTCGGTTTATTTGCCTGGGTGGAAAACGTTTATGGAGGAGCTTCGATACCGTTCCGCATTAGCCAGATGATTGTAGTATATTCAATTATAACTTGGGGCGGAATGATTCTCTTTGGAAAGGATATATGGCTTCGGAATGGAGAGGCTTTTTCTGTGGCGTTTGGTTTCCTAGCTAGATTTGCTCCGGCGGAGGCATCCGAGGTTAAATCGAAATCTAGTAGTACATTTGCAAGAGCCGGAAGTAATTACTCTTTTAAGGATGAATTTGTGCCCTCCTCAAGATCGGATTTTTCTAGCTTAACTATGCTTAATCTGCGACCTTTTGCATCTGGGTTACTTAATACTGGTACAGTATCGGTGTCTCAAATGTTATTTGTATTAGTGTTTTTAGCCACGGTTACATTTGATGGATTTGCTGCGACGCTTCTATGGATTAAATTTAAGGGATTTATGCAGGAATATTTACCTGACCTATGGATGATTAGCACATTGGGATTGGTTTCAACTGTACTGATTTTTGTTGCCCTATATTTGTGCGTTTGTGCATTAGTGGGTAAAGCTAGCAGGATTGACATGAAGGTTCTGGATGTTGGGAAGGCATTTGTATATACCTTAATTCCGATCGCACTAGCCTACCACGTTGCGCACTTTTTGCTTTTTCTGCTCATTCAAGGACAACTAATTGTTCCACTCGTTTCGGATCCATTCGGTTTTGGATGGGACTTATTTGGCACTGCGAATTACAGGTTGAATTTTCAGATTGTTAGTCCAAACTCTTACTGGCTTATTTCTGTGATTTCTATAGTGATAGGTCATATTGTTGCAGTCTTTCTAGGACATAGCACTGCTTTTAGCTTGATCTCTAAGCGCCATTATGCTCTTCGTAGTCAAATTCCGATGCTTGTGTTGATGGTCGCATATACTATAGCCAGCCTTTGGATAATTACTCAACCAATGTACATGGCTCAAATGTGAACATCCGGAGATCATTAAATGCAGATTAAGTAACTATTTTCTAGTGTCATCGCCAAAGTAGCTTTCAATCTTTTTCTCTTTTTGACAAAATTTCTGTAGCTATTATCATATGCGTACGGTTTCGCATAGGGAGATTGTATTTTGAACTATGGAACATTTTTTATTGTGATAGCAATTGGGTCTCTTATTCTTGCGTGTTCATCAGAGACAGTTCCTAGTAATGTAAATATCGATGCGACTGTTGAGACTAGTTTAGCCCAACTTAAGAAACCGACACCCTTGCCACTTCCAGACAAGCCTAGATTAATCAAAAAAGTTGAGGAGCCGGTTGAGGTCATTGCAGAAGTGGTAGTTACTGCTACTTCTGCACCTGTAATGAAACCTGCAATAGCTGCACCTACAGCAAAAGCAGTCGCACCTGTGACAATGGCAGCACCTACTCCAGTTCCTCCTGCTCCTGCTGCAGCATCTGTGTCAATGGTAGCTGCAACAGCAGTACCCCAGACCATGGTAGCTTCAACGGTAGTACCTGCGACTTCAACACCAACAGCCACGCCTATCCCCGAATACACCTATATAGGACCAACCAGGGCAAGGCAAATCTCAGATTTTGGAGTCTGACCTGGCACTTACCCTAGACAAATCTCCTTATTCGCTAAGAGGAGAGATACAAATACCTCCGGGTATAAAAGTTGTAATGGAACCCGGTGTTGAACTTATAAATGCAGGTGACGATAACTGGAACAAATTTGCACTAGCTGGATCATTCTCCGCGGTAGGCACTAAAGAGCAGCCTGTGGTTTTGAAGAATATTACAATTAGTGGATCAAGCGTCGCAACGGAGAAATCGACAGTTACGATCACCCATGCCATCATAAAAAATGGGTCGATAATTCCATACCGGAACAAATTTGAAAACTCTAAGCTGGAGATTGCCGACTCCTTTTTGGAAACAGGTCTTATTATGGGTGGGCAGGTGATTATTAGAAGATCGATCATTAAGGGATATGATACTTATCAAAATGGTGATACTGAGATCGAAGGCAACAATATAGAACTTGTAAACAATTGTTTCTCTGTTGGTGGCCCTAGAATTGACTCACCCTTTGAAGATCGCATAATCAAACACATAATCAAACACAATACATTTAACGCATCTAACCCACCCCAAAAATTGCAATACCCCGTATGGTTTATGATATGGGACTACACTTCAACGTATAACCCATCAATAACTGATAACTACTGGCACGGTTTAGGGGACACTCAGATAAGCGATTTTCTCTGGGACGGCAGCACAAGGATGGATATAAGTGCTAAATTCATCACAAGTCCCTTGCTTACCGAACCCCATCCAGACACTCCAACCTGTATAAATTGATAGGCATTTAGCCGCTGTAATACCACAAAGTTATTCGATATCGTTAACTATTATCCACATGTAGGCGGTGGTTTCGGGCAGTTTCGCTGAGTATCGTAAGCAATTGAAAGTACACGATCTACTAATGTTTTCCGAAACTAAACGGAAGTATATGAAACTAGACGAATCAGATTCTCAGAGGGCGTACCAGAGGGCGTACATTTCTGTCAGGACTTGTTCTTGTGCGATCCTTTTGACAAAACATTAGTAACTATTACCATATGCGTATCGGTTTCATGTATTGATTGAGGAGCAATCATGGATTTATCCGTCCTGTATGTGATCGCTTTCGGTGTGATTATAGTAGTGAGTCCTATGATTTATCGCGTATTAGGTGTGAAATTACGCGAATGGCAGGAAAAACGGATGCGGCAATCCATCTTCGGGGATAGTGATGGTAGAGATTCGCAGAAATATAGAAATATTCCTAAACCGAATTTATTGAGGGGGCAAAATTTACGAATCGAGAACCTTTGGTCTCCAAACGAGGAATGTCCTAATTGTAATACTGAGAATCACGGCAATCGTAAGGCTTGTAGTAGTTGTGGAGTTGAGTCTGCTAAGAAAGCAGCATCGATTAAACCTCATGCCATTTCACCTCCTAAACCTGTTGAAACTAAGAATAGCATTGGCTCCATTGTTGCGGATAAGCTAATCATGATTTGGATGGGCGTTTGCGCAATAGGTCTGATCATCGCCTATCTCTGGATAGGCCTAAAATTTATCGCAGTATATTTCCCATTGATATTAGTAGCTATAGCTCTTAGTAACTGGGCTAAAAATCTGGATGACACTAAACGTATATTATTGGTCATAGTATTAATTTTTGTAGGAGTTGTGTGGTTAGTAAACTTCGGAGCTATTTGGAGGTGGGCTGATTTTTGAGGATAAGCCATGAATAGATACACGATAATAATTGCGATAGTAGTACTGGTATTTATTGCAGCATGCTCAACTGAGAAGTCGCCTACTGCGCCTCATGAATTTGAGCCTTCTCCTTTCGAAAACCCTCCCCAGACTTCAAAGATTGAAGAAAAACTAAAAGAGTTGGCAAAGCCTAGCTATCAATCACCCGTTCCTGAAACAACCAAACGACTTGAGCGAGAGGAAGTGTCATCTCATTTGGGAGTTTCCGCTACAGTAACTAGGGTAATTGATGGAGATACAGTAGACGTTACACTTTCTGACGGATCTACAGATAGAGTGAGATTGCTTGGGGTTGATACTCCTGAAATTCAAAGTGCCAATAAGCCTGGAGAATATGGCGGAATAACAAATGAGCAATGTTTACGTCAGTGGGGTTTTACTGGAAAAGATTATGCCAATGATTTATTAGCAGGTAAATCAGTAACCTTGGTATTAGATCCTATAGCCGGAGATCGTGGAACCTATGGTAGGTTATTGGCCTATGTAGAAGTAGATGGATATGATTTTAGTAAGCTTTTGGTCGAATATGGGTTAGCTCGAGCAGCAATAGAATGGTCAAGCTCAAGAGTCTTGAGTTATGTTTCTTATCAAGAAGCTGCAATTGCTAATAATACTGGGCTTTGGAGTTGCGCTGAGCGAACTTCTCGGCATGAAAGGTTCAATGGTAGTCATGAATAGAATAACAATTGCAATATTAGTAATAATAATTCTTGCAGGACTTAAATTAGTAGCTAGAGATGCTAGCTCAAAAGAGCCTCCCAGCACCTATAATTCAGTACAAACAGTACCTTTATTACCTAAGGTGGCTCCAAGTCATACCGAATCATCAATCTCAGCTGTCCGTGCTGCAAATTACATTGGGCAGCGGGCAACTGTTTGTGGGAAAGTGGTAGATTCGAATTACGCACGAAGCAGTAATAGAAGCCCTACATTTCTAAACTTTGACCGCCCGTATCCTACACATCCTTTTACAGTTGTAATCTGGGGAAACCATAGGTCGAATTTCTCTTCAAGTCCTGAAACCTACTACTTAAATAAATCTTTGTGTGCAACTGGGCTAATTGAGTCTTACAAGAATAAACCACAAATTGTTGCTGATAATAAAAACCAACTTAAAATATCTAACTAGCATCACAGTCTTTTGACAAAGTTTCTGTAACTATTACCATATGCATACTGGTTTCATGTATTGATGATCTCAGTGATGAAGTTTACGAAGAACTAGTTGAGCCAATAAAGCATGAGTTATTTGATTGAGGATCAATCATGAAGTGTCCTAGTTGTAATAAGCAGAATCCTGAAAATTTTAAGTTTTGTAGTGGTTGCGGTGCTTCTATAACAAAACAAGATTCGTTATCTACCTTAAGGAGTTTTGCAGGGGAAACGTCTTCAACTGATAAACGGAATCAATTTTTTGAATCAATGGGTAAGGATGTTTCCTTCAATATTAATCGTTCGAGAACATGTACCCCCGAAGAGGCTTATAAATTCATCGAGTCGGAGATAGCCCGTAAACAAGAAAGGCTAAATGTTGCTATGTTTTTTAGGGTAGGAAACTCCATATTGCCACCATCGCAATTTCGCCCATTGTATGAGAGATTGAGGGAATATGGTATTCAATTACATCTCACTCTAGGCAAAAACTCAGATAGTTTGGCTTGTGCATTCATCCTTTCTATAGTAGAAACACTTGCTAGAAATTGGTTAGTGACCCCAGAAGGATTTGAAAAACCAGAGTATCTATTTAATAGTAAGAAGGTCACTGATTGGCAATCTGGGTTGATGCGCTCTTTAGAGAGGACGGCTGTATTCTTATTAGCGAATATGTTGCATGATAAAGAAGCCTATTTGAAGAGTTCCTCGGGAGCGGATGAAAGACTGATTCAGAGAATGAATTTTGATAATCCTTATCCGGGTAAACCTGATGTAGATCCGAATTCAGAAGAGCAAAAGATCAACCAAATCATGTTATCACTAATGAAGAAATATGATGTCATCACTATTCGTGATAAGCGATGGTATGAGTTCTTC
>PBBT01000016.1 GCA_002717725.1 Chloroflexota bacterium | reverse complement strand
TTAATCAATGGAGTAGGAGGTATGGGTCATGAAACTGCAAGATTGTGTTTGGAACTAGGAATGAATGTGATTGGAATTGATCCTAGACCTGAATACAAATTAGAGGGTGTAGAAATTTATTCCCCAAATGAAATTGCTACACATTTGCCTAAAGCAGATTTTGTTGTTTCTACAGTCCCGCATACTCCAGAAACTGAATTGATGTTCAACACCAATTCATTTAAATTAATGAAAAATTCAGCTTATTTCATTAATGTGGGACGTGGTAAGGTATGTTCAATAGATGATCTTGCAGATACAATTGAACATGGTGAAATTGCAGGTTGTGGGTTAGACGTATTTGAGATCGAGCCTTTACCTAGTGATCACAGATTGTGGGTTTTGGATAATGTGTTGATAACTCCTCATATTGCTGTAGCGGATGCTGAGAACTTACCCAATCGAAGATATCAAGTGCTTGTTGATAACGTAAGAAATTTCCTTAATGGAAATGAATTAAATAATATTGTTGATAAAGAAAAATGGTTTTAAGATAAGATTGTGTAAATATTTTAAATTTTTGAGATATTTATACGTTTAGCTTCCAAGAATTGATAGTTGATTGTTTTTCAACTGAAATCCCTGGCTTTTCAGGATTTATTTGTTTAATTAAGCTTTCGATAGAATTTAGTTTTGAAATTATGTCTGTATAGTTTTTGTGAGTGCTTTTGCTGTTAGTAAATGGCTGCGGAGAATATTCTCTTTTTTGGTCATAGAACCATTTAAAGTGAGGCATTATTTCGAAGAAAAATTTTCTATACTGTGGATCGATTTGATTTATCCAAGGTTTTGCATTGAATTTATTTGCCAAATCATTAAATCCGGAGGTTTCTAGCTCTTCGCCTCTCATTTCCCAGGTTTTAAATTGTAGTTGAAGCTCTTCATAAAGGGTATTGTAATAGTTTTTAGTTGTCGAATATCCATTTAATATTTCCGCACACCAAAAGATCTCTGCTTTCAAACATTTTTGTTCAATGTCGTTCCATATATCTGTAGCATAGGAGATTCTTAAATACCATTTAACTATGCCTATAGAAGGAGCACAGGAGAACTTTTTGACATACCACATTGTACAATCCAGGGCATTTCTTGATTGATCCCATGGGATTATATGTGAGAATTTATTTATGGATGTAGGCCACTCAAATTTTTCTCGTTCTTCAATATTAGGTATTAGATTTTCCGTTTTGATTTTCCTAATATATTCACGGGTCGTTCTAAATGTTGGGTAATTATTATATATATTTTGGGTAATTTTATTGTTATTTGTGTAATCATGATTTTCTGAAGATATTTCAGCTGCTTTTGTTAGTGACCAGTTTTTTATTTCATTGAAAATTTCAGGCGCTTTTTCCTTTTTGTTATTTATTAATAGATCAGCTATCTTTTCTATGAATATTATATTTATTGGTTGTCTAGGCATGTTTTATCCTTTTATGTAATTCATTATATTATAACAGTGAATTATTAAATTAAAACCGTTTTTATGAATTTAAACTGTTTTAATGTCATTTTTTATATCATCATAAATTTGAATAATTTTTTTAATTAGATATAATTTTCATGGTTTAGGAGTTCAAAATGAAAATTACTGATATATCCGTCCATAGAGTTTCAATTTCTCAGAATTCTAATACTCGATTGCTACTTCAAGTACATACTGATGAAGGTGTTACTGGCATTTCGGAGGCNGGCAGAAATTTNCTNGTTACGCGTGCTTACCTTGAGGAGTTGATTAAACCACTCCTACGNGGAGAGGATCCGTGTCGTCCNAAAAGGATTTGGGAGTTGTTATCTTTGGGTGATTCCGACAAGGCTACGCGTTTTCCNTCNGCAATAGTTGGAGCTATAGATGTTGCTTTNTGGGATATTACAGCCAAATCTGCTGGGCTTCCGTTGTATTCTTTTTTGGGTGGAGCTTCACGTATTGAAATCCCATTATACTGGAGTATAGGTAGNGGATGGAGAAAGTCACCTGAACAAATGTTAGATGATGTTCAGCAAGGTTTTGATAAAGGCTATAGAGCATTTAAAGTACGTATGGATTGGCGTGANTATCGACAAGATTCTAATCCGATTCAAGATTTTGCTATTTTTCAAAAATGTAGAGAATGGCTTCCCGATGATTGCCCGCTTAGTTTTGACGCAAATTGTGGGTATTCTGTNCCAACTGCAATTGANCAGGGCCGTCGTCTAGAGGAATTAGGTGTAGCTCATTTTGAGGAGCCTTTACCTCAATATGACTATCCGGGCTTAAAACAAGTNGTTGATGCCTTNGATTGCGCTGTTTCTACGGGAGAGAATGATNTTTCTTCATGGAGATTTCGAGATTTAATTACTTTGGGGAATCCAGATATTCTTCAGCCTGATATTTTAAATGTAGGNGGATTGTCAGAGATGATGAGAGTCTATGAGCTCGCAGTTGTTNATAACAAAATTGTGATGCCTCATAGCCCAAGTGTGGGAGCTAATTCAATGGCCAGTTTGCATTTGTATTCCACAATAAAAAATGCTGTAAGGCCNCATGAATTTTCNGAAGAATTTACTGGACCTGCTGAAGAAGTATCACAATTATTCATTGATCCAGTTTTACCACATAATGGCAAAATNACTTTGCCAGATCGTCCAGGTTTAGGTTTAGAGATTGATCCAGTAGAA
Source organism: Chloroflexota bacterium (assembly GCA_002717725.1). The sequence goes on along the minus strand of PBBT01000016.1, from coordinate 28,995 downwards.
TTAAAGAANCGTNTTTTAGAATAAATAGGAGTGAATTTGGAACCTATAATTAAGAACTTTGCTAATTTTCAAAACCCTATCCTCTCGAAAGAAGACGGTGCTAGGAAATATGTGATGCTTTATGTTCAGCACGAACCCGGAGAGAATTCGCCTTTACACATACATCCTTGGGAGCATCAAGCTTTTATCACTGAAGGATCTGGGAAGCTTTTTTGTGATGGTGTTGAGTATCCAATTTCTAAAGGAGATTGTATTCGTGTTCCTGAGAATACCGAACATCAATTTCGTAATACTGGGGAAGTTAAATTGAGTAGGGTAACAGTAAATCCCATTAGTTCGGTNNAATAAGAATTAAGATGGTACGTCGATTTTGACTATCACAGCAGCATTTACTATAAGACTGTAATCCCCNGAACCTTTTCTACCTTCGATTTCTAATCCNCCNTCGACGATATTGATTTTGCCGTTTCCGTGTGGCAGTTCATCTAATAAAACTTTTTGATCTATTTCTTTTGGTCTAGTAGTTGCTACAGTAACTTCTACTATCATGTTTTTAGAAGTATTTGGTCCAAACAATCCTAAGAACATCAAACTACTTTGGTGGATTGCATTCCATACGGCTCTTCTAGCAGCTTCTGTGACATTTTGACCATGCAAATCAATTCCTGTTCCAAATTCAATTATTGCTGGTTGTAGAGACATTTTTTCTCCTTCAAATCTTTTAATTCTTAAAGTATCGAGCTANGAACTCCCATGCTCCGTCTTTGTAATAGCGATGAGCTCCATCGCCAATGTACAATTGACAGTGCTCTGATGCATTAGCGAATTTATATATTGATTTAAGTTTGGAAAAAGCAAATTTTACACATGTAATAGGAAATATTGGGTCAGTTCTACCCGCAATAACTTTGAATGGCCTTGGAGTGATTAGNCCTGCGATGTCATACATTTCTCCAAGCCTTAAGATTCCAGGGANATAATTGCAATCACAATGTCTCATAGCCCCAATACTTCCTTTGAAAGTGCAAAAATAACAACTGGGAATTGCAATCGCAATTCTAGTATCAATTGCAGCTGTGAATAAAGTAATTGTCCCACCGCCTGAATTTCCAGTNATAGCAATTTTGGATTGATCAATTGGTAGATTCTCTATCGCCCAAGAGATTATACATTGCATGTCCCAGACTCTTTCACCAATTGGAGTACGGCCTACCAAAAGACCGTGCATTAATTGTTCTCTACAAGAATAAGTTTTGTCCTCTTTTATATCTGCAGCGGTTCTTGTTTCACCGAATGCTCTTGTTGTAGGAGCAATTGCTATGTAACCTTCTTTTACTGCCTGAACTGCAATATCACGATCCCCTCCATACATTTNCTGGTAATCTTCTTCATTTTTTGCAATACCTACATACATATCAGGCGGGTTATGTCCGTGAGGAGTAATTACTAAAGGTAATGATTTTTGATNTGATATTGGTTTNAGTACGTAAAACGGCANAGGCACGGTTGGTTCAACCAAAATAGTCCATTCTTCGCGTATGTAATTATNTATTTCTATGGAATTATGGCAGNTAGCTGAGGGAACATGTTTTTCTAGATCACTNCCCAATAGGTCAAGACCAAGGTGAGATCTTAATTTTGATCTAAATTGATTTTGCCAATATGAAAGGTTTTGAATTTTATCGGTGTTAAATTCAAATTCTGATTNGAAGATCTCAAATGTTTTGTTGAAATGGACTGTAGAATTGTAAGTCATGATCATCTCTCTTGATATACGAAGTGTAAATTAAATGATTATATAATATTGGAGAAATTAAATTACTTGGGTTATAGTCATTTCAGTTAAATTACCTAGGAGATATTGTTATGGATAGACGTCCGAACATCCTTTTTGCATTTGCTGATGATTGGGGAAGATATGCGAGTATATACCGTTCATTTCAGGCAGAAAATTCTCTTAATAATCTAATTGACACACCTAATTTTGACAGAATNGCGACTGAAGGANCATTGTTTTTGAATGCTTATGTGCCAGCACCAAGTTGTACTCCTTGCAGGAGTTCNATTTTGTCTGGAAGCTACTTTTGGGAGACTGGACTTGGAGCAATTTTAAGAGGAGCAGTNTGGGATGAAGAAATTCCAACATATCCATTAATTTTAGAAGAAAACGGATATCACATTGGTTACACATATAAGGTTTGGTCTCCAGGAAAAGCAATTAATGCTCCATATGGAGGAGAAAGAACGAGATATGAAGCATTCGGCAGTGATTTTAATCAGTTTTCGCATGTGGTGACTGAGATGTCTAAGAATATGGGCATTGATGAAGCTAAAAAGATTNTNNTTGANGAAACCGTTGAAAATTTTAAGAGTTTTTTGTCAGACCGACCCAATGGAAATCCATTTTGTTATTGGTGGGGTCCCACNAATACTCACCGTACNTGGGAGAGAGGTTCAGGTAAGCATCTTTGGGGAATAGATCCTGATAGCTTGANAGGTAGATTNCCGGAATTCCTACCNGATGTACATGAAATTAGAGAGGACGTAGCCGATTATTTAGGAGAATGNCTTGCTTTTGACGCNGGGCTTGGAAAGATTATAGAAACTTTAGAAGAATCTGGTGAATTAGATAACACTTTAATTGTGATTAGTGGTGATCATGGTATTCCTGGTATTCCTAGGGCAAAATGTAATCTTTATGATATTGGTACTGAGGTAGCACTTGCNGTCAGATGGCCTGAAAAAATTCGTCCTGGNAGAGTAGTAGATGATTTTGTAAATCTTATGGACTTAGCTCCGACNTTTTTGGAAGTTGCCGATGTGCAACCTCCTNCGTCGATGAGTGCTAAAAGTTTAATGAATGTACTAACTAGTAATCAAAGTGTTGGTCAGATAGATNCCGATCGAGATTGGGTTGTTACTGGTCGTGAAAGACATGTAGAAAATGCTAGATCTGGAGGGTTGCCATATCCTATGAGGGCAATAAGGACTAAAGATTTCTTATATATACGTAATTTCAAACCAGATCGTTGGCCTATGGGAGACCCTAAAGGATTAGATGATTTAACGGTAGATGCCCCTAAGTGGGAAGAAATTTCAACTGATACTCGTTGTGCTTATGGAGATTTGGATGCTAGTCCTACTAAGGCCTGGATGATTCATAATCGAGCTGATCACCATGTAACCGATTCTTTCGAACTTGCTTTTGGGAAAAGATCTTTGGAAGAACTTTATGATGTCCAGAACGANCCTGATCTTATGATTAATTTGGCAGAAGATTCTGCATTCAATGATATTAGGGTAGAGCTTGCTTCAAAATTGGATGAAATTTTAATTNAAAATAATGATCCACGTCTCTGTGAAACCAATTGTAGATTTGAAAACGCTCCTTTTGCGGGTCCATTAAGTGACCATTATATTTCGCTTNGCGATTCNACTAATTATTTTGGAGCTTAAGCAGATCATAAGTTGGTGANATGTTGGTGGGCCACCCTGGAATCGAACCAGGGACCTCAGTCTTATCAGGACTGCGCTCTAACCGACTGAGCTAGTGGCCCAAGAAACGAAATTTTCACGAAAGTTCACTTTCTGCAGGGTTATATTCTACTACAATTTCAACTGGAGTGTTTCGAGCTACAACTAGTTCCATTACTTCTGAATTGCTTTCATTTATTGGTTGATGNACTGAGTTGGCNGGAACATAAATGCAATCACCTGGACCAATATCCATAGAAATTTCCAGATTTGGACCTGTTAAGAATTTACCACTNCCACTNGAGACGTAGATAGCGGTTTCACAATTTTTGTGATAGTGAGGACTTGCAGATGAATTCGGTTGAATTGTAGAGATTGCTAGATGTATACCTGATGCACCAGTAAGAGATTCTGATACGCCAGCAATTCTAGACATTGCACCTGAAGAGATTTCCACTTCACGTTCATTTTGTCTTATNACTTTACATAACGGTGTNAGATCAGTTTTCATAAACTAACATTACAATTGCTCTANTTTATGGTCAAGTAAGGAATTANTTTATTCTTTCAAGAGTTGAGAGCTAAGTCTCTTCCTGTTAGAATCGCTCGTCTAGGAAGGTTGTTTTCAAATTACTTTTCGGGGGTAATTGAAACTGATTGCGGGAGTAACTCAGTGGTAGAGTATCTGCTTCCCAAGCAGAATGTCGCGGGTTCGAACCCCGTCTCCCGCTCCATNGAATCTTAGNNAAATAACCGCGGAGAGNATTATGAATATTCTATTAACAGGTGGTTCTGGGATGGTTGGATCNTTTATTACTCCTTATCTTTTAAAAGATAANAATGTAAAAGTTTTTGATTTGACTCCTCCTNAGAACCAGGAAGTGGATTTTATTCAAGGATCTATGCTGAATCCAAATGANATTAAAGAAGCTTTGAAGGATGTGGAAATTTTCGTTAACGTGACTATGAAGAGTCCNCAGGGTGGTAGTGAGACAACACAATCGATAAAAGAGATTACTGAGAATTATGAATTGAATACAAGGGGATTACATCTATTCTTATTTCATGCTCAAGAGATGGGAGTTTTAAAAGGAGTTCANACTAGTACTATGAGCGTTCATTANAGAGAAAGGGATTTTTTTAATGCAGAAGAAGAAATNCCTTTGGATACTCCTTCGGTTTATGGGCTNACAAAAGGCTTTGGTGAGTTGATCTGTTCATATTTTGCNAGATGGTTTGATATGAACATTTTGGCATTGAGGATTACTGGNCCAAGAACTGCACAAAAGTGGGATGAGGAAACTACGAANATGGGTAANGGATTGATGGATCGAAGATTATGGATAACACATGAGGAAGATNTAGCCAATGCTTACTTAGCTGGAATGGATTATGTTTCTACGGGGCATGGAAGATTTGAATCAATATTTATCGCAGGCGATCCTAATGAAAATGAACACAATTTAACAAAGGCAAAACATTTACTAAACTGGACCCCGAGGTCAATAGNGATTTAAATGAAAATAGAAAAAATTGAAACACATTTGGTTCGNGATTTATTNCTTGTTGAAATAATTACAGATNATGGCATTAGGGGTTTGGGTCANTCAGCTTGCTGGGGATTCCCTGAAGCAGTAAGTGCTATTGTGAAAAAAATGATTCCACTTTTGNTTGGTCAAGATCCTNCTAATACCGAACACATTAGCCAATTACTTTATCGATCGGCTCCTTTCAAAGGNTCTGTGTTGTCAGGAGCTTTGTCGGCGATTGATATAGCACTTTGGGATATTAAGGCAAAGAAGTTTCAAATNCCAGTATGGGAATTATTGGGNGGGAAGGTTCGTGACAAAGTGAGACTTCATTTATTGCTAGGTGGTTGGGATAATCAATTGCCAAAAGAAGAGGGGATTTTTGGGGCTGCTAAAAAAGCTGTCGCACAAGGATTTACAGCTTTAAAAATCGATCCACTTCCAGACAATTATTTTGATCTTTCATTGGAAAAACTTGTTAAACAAACNAGGGAATATGTTGGTGCTTTGAGGGAAGGTGCAGGTGATGAAGTCGATATTATTTTAGAAATCCATCGTAAATTAACACCGATGGTTGCCATTCACTTGGCTGAAAATCTAAAGGAATTCAATCCTATGTTTTATGAAGATCCAATTCAAATTGACAGTATTATTTCACAGGGTGAAATAGCCCAGAAAGTTTCTATACCTGTAGCAAATGGAGAAAGGATGCATTCTATTTGGGAATTCCGAGAACTTTTAACTCACGGAGGTCCTCAATATGTTAGNCCCGATGTAGGATTGGCTGGCGGATTAACCCATACAAAGAAAATTGCAGCAATCGCTGAATCTTTTCATTCTGCTGTTGTTACTCATAATTTCCTAGGTCCCATTTTAACTGCAGCATCTGTACATCTTGATGTTACTATTCCCAATTTCATTACTCAGGAATATACATTGGCTGANGAATCTGAGAAACATGATTTTGTTAATTCTACTCTTAAGCGAGAAGGTGGGTATATCCTTCTTCCAGACGAGATTGGTTTAGGTGTAGAAATTGACCAAGAAAAAATTTCTAAAACCCCTTATTCTCCCCGTGAATTGCATGATGCAGTTCCTTTTCGGAATGATGGGTCTGTCGCTTTTTCTGTTTAAATATTTTTAGGAGAATATATTGAAAATTATATCTGTTGAATCTGCAACTTGCGTTGTTCCATTGGATTCAGGTGTTGCTTTTGCGACTAGGTCCGTTCAGGAGCGACATTATACGTTGGTTAGAATCCGTTCAGATTCTGGAATTGAGGGGATNGGATTTTCATATACTGGTCATAAGGCAGGTGGTGTGNCAACGATGGCAATAAGAGAATTGTTGTCGGATGTTGTTATTGGACGTGATCCTCATCAGATAGAATCAATTTGGGATGAAATGTACAAGGAATCTATTTTGCANGGACGNAGAGGNTCGGTTTTGAGAGGAATCAGTGCAATTGATATAGCTTTATGGGATTTAATTTCAAAAGATGCAGGGCTTCCACTATATAAGATGTTAGGAGCATTTCATGAAGAAATTGTTCCAGCATATGCTAGTGGTGGATATTATCAACCAAATAAGACTCCAGAAGATTTAGCGAATGAGATGCGAAGTTATTTAGATTTGGGACTTAGGGCTGTTAAAATTAAAGTAGGTAGAGTTTCTACCTCAGAGGATGTGACTAGGATAGGATTTGCACGAGAGGCAGTAGGGAACTCAGTCCCTTTATTTTTGGATGCAAATAATGCTTGGAGTGATGCAAGTTCAGCAATTCAGGCCTGTAGGGAATTTGAGGTTCATTCACCTGATTGGATTGAAGAACCATTAATGCCGGATGATATTTTAGGTCATGCAAAAATTGCTCAGGCAATAAATATACCTGTGGCTACGGGAGAAATCCATCAAACAAGATGGGATTTTGAACAGATTTTAGATAATAATGCTGCAGATATTTTACAATCAGATGCAGGTGTTTGCGGAGGCATAACTGAATGGAGGAAGATTGCATCAATGGCAGCAGGACGTGATGTAATTGTTGCTCCTCACTGGTTAGCTGATATACATGTTCACTTAGTTGCCAGTACTCCTAATGCATCTTGGGTTGAGTTCTTTACGGATCATTCAGTTCTAAATATTGGTAGATTGTTTTCGACATCGCTAGAGATCAAAGATGGAGGCTTAAAAATTCCTCAGAGTCCNGGGATAGGTGTGGATTTTGATGATGAAGCAGTNCAAAAATTNTCTTTAGATGGTTGGCTATAATACGAGGAGTGTAAATGCGTGCAGCAGTTATTACGAAACCAGGCGGACCTGAAGTTTTCGAAATTCAAGAAATTGACGACCCAAAATNTGGTAANGAAGATGTTTTNGTNCAGGTTAAAGCATCCGCTTTAAATAGAGCTGATACNTTACAACGAAAAGGNAGATATCCTTCTCCNGTAGGTATTCGATCTGATGTTCCNGGTTTGGAAATGTCGGGGATAGTTTTAGATGTTGGGTCATTAGTTCAGGGATTTAATCCAGGTGATAGGGTGTTTGGATTGTTGGGAGGAGGTGGATATGCTGAAAAAGTAGTGACAAACCAACATATGATTGCACATATTCCGGNNAATTTAAACTTTGAAGAAGCGGCTTCGATTCCTGAAGTTTTTATTACCGCTTTTGATGCAATAGTTAATCAATGTCAGCTTGAGATGGGTGAATCTGTATTAATTCATGCAGTNGGGAGTGGTGTTGGNACAGCGGCAGTTCAGATTGCAAAGTCTCTTGGTGTACGAACATTTGGGACGAGTGGGTCTGATGAAAAGTTAAGCTATGCGAAAGATTTAGGATTGGATGTTCCAATAAATTATCATAAGGATGATTTTTCCGAAGTCATTAGTAAAGATACAAATGATCAAGGTGTTGATGTAGTTTTGGATGTGATTGGAGCTCCATACTGGTACAAAAATATTCAATCATTATCATCTCAGGGGCGATTAGTTTTGGTAGGTACAATGGGAGGTTCNACTCTAGAAATAGATTTTGGCCAATTAATGCAAAAGAGACTCAAGATATTTGGAACAGTTCTTCGAGCAAGGTCNATGCCTGAAAAAATGGCATTGAATCAGCAGTTTATTAAAAANTTGTTGCCTTTNATTTCAANNGGGAAGATTCGACCAATAGTTGACAAAATTTTNCCATTAGAAAAAGTTTCTGATGCTCATANATATATGGAAAGCAATAAGAATTTTGGGAAAATTGTTTTGTCNATATCCTAAAATTTCCAAACGTGTTTTACATTTTGGAGTGTAAAAGAAACTTCTTCGGANATTTCGATTAATGGNTTGAAGACTTGGTCGTGAATTGGTTTAGCAACCCANGNAAGTCTTTCCNCCTCAGAGTTCCAGTATGATATTACTTCGAAAACATTCTCAGGTNTTTTACCTCCAGCTTTTATAAGACTAGAGTCTTCGAATTTTTTAAGTAGTACTGCTTTCAAAAACCCTTTTTGTTTGGCCATTGCNGNNATCCANTTTTCAGAAATNCCGTTTTCNAGAGATTTTTCATGNCCACTTTTTGGGTTGAAATATACATGTAGTGNAATCATTTNATTAGTTCCATATTGTATTNCCTGGAATTAAGGTGCGAATCTTGTAAAGTGATGTTGAGGCAGTAATGTACATGGTCTGCATGTCCTCATCTCCCCAAGTAAAATTTGANACTGATTCGGGTATTTTAATTACACCAATCGATTTTCCNGAAGGATCGAAATAGTGGATNCCTCCAGGNCCAGTAGTACATATATTTCCTAAAGAATCTATTTTCATTCCATCTGGAACGCCTTTTCCTTCACCAAATACTGTAGNCCAAACCTTTCCNTCAGATAATGATCCATCATCTGAAACAATGAACGAACGAATATGTTCCCTTGCAGAGTCATTAACAAATAATTTTTTCTCGTCGAGAGAAAAACATAATCCATTTGGTTGGATGAAATCATCTGATAAAAGAGTAATTTTTTTGNTTTCAGGTTCAATGTTATAGAGACCACAAAAGTCTAGTTCCTGTTCTCTTGGTACTCCGTAGTATTNCATTCTTCCAAATGAGGGATCCGTAAAATATATAAGGCCGTTTTTACTAATAATTAAATCGTTGGGGCTNTTTAATTCTTTCATGNCATAGTGAGAGGCTAAAATAGTGATTGAACCATTNAATTCAGTTCTAACCACTCTGCTAGTGGCATGTTCACAAGTAATAAGACGCCCTTTAGAATCAAAAAAATTTCCATTTGCCATGTTACTTGGTTGTCTAAATGTTTCGACCCCATTTTTGACTGTCCANTTACGCATGATATTTCCAGGCATATCNCTGAAAATTAAAGCATTTTCAANAGGATTCCAAACTGGTCCTTCGGTGAATTCAAATCCAGTTGCCAGTTGTTGGATTGAGACGTTTGGATCGACTATTTTTTTGAATGTATCGTCACGAATTTCAATGTTCAATTTAATCGCCTTTAATATTTAAAATATTGTTATTGAATAGTTTTTGTGGGTTCTGGCGAGGGTTNCTTTTTTGGAGATGCTAGNCGAAGAATTAAGTATCCTCCANTTCCAGCAATAATTGATCCGATAACTACTCCAATTTTGGCTTGGACAATTGATTGTTCGTCAGTCAAAGCTAAACTGATTATAAATAGAGACATAGTAAAACCGATCCCACCAAGCCACGATACTCCATATATATGGATCCATCGTATACTAGGTGGAAGTGATGCTAAACCAAGACGTACTGCAATCCAAACACAACCGAAAANCCCTATTTGTTTTCCTAGGACCAAGCCAAGGATTATTCCTATGCTGACGTCATTAAAAATATTTTCAGATAGATTATGTCCTAAATAAACTCCTGCATTAGATATTGCAAAGAGTGGAATTATTATAAATGAAACTATTGGTAGCAAATTATGNTCAAGTTGAATTAGTGGGGAAGTAATATTGCTAGCNGCGGTTTTTAGTTGTTTTAGATGNTCGTTTTGTTCGTCAGAAAGAATGTCAGATTCAGAAGTTTTGTCGTTTAAAGATTCTTTTTTAAATGAATTTAAAATGTTTTGTACATTGGTCGCNAATGCTGCTTTGTTTACTCTCATATTTAATGGAATAGTCATNGCAATTAAAACGCCTGCGATNCTGGTATGGATTCCTGAGGTTAAAANTGATAGCCAGACTAATGCNGCCATCGTACCAAAAAACCAAGCTGATTTAACATGGAGTTTAACTGAAGCAGTAATCATAGAGGTCAACAATAAGCCAGAAACTATAATTTGCGTTAAGTTAATGGTGTCAGTGTAGAAAATCGCTATTACTATTACTGCACCAATATCGTCTACTATAGCAAAAACAGAAAGGAATAATTTCAAACTGATTGGTGCTCTTGTTCGNAGTAATGCAAGTACCGCNATACTAAATGCAATGTCAGTAGCCATTGGGATTCCCCATCCATTGGCTGCGTTAGTATCTTTATTGAGAATATAGAAAAGTATTGCNGGTACAATCATTCCACCNAATGCTGCATATACTGGNAAAGAGGCANTACGCCAGTTTTTTAATTCNCCTTCTAAAATATTTCGTTTTATCTCAAGGCCTATTAAGAAAAAGAAGATTGCCATTAGAAAATCATTNATCCAAAAATGAANGGTTCCATTCAATGAAAAACCAGCNATGCCAATTTCAAAATGGTTTTCCCAAAATTGTTCATANGAAATATGGGCGATATTACTCCAAATGAAAGCGACAATTGCACAAATTACGAGTAATATNCCACTAATAGTTGCATCTTTAATCCAAACATTGAACATGNTTTTGATTGGACCNGTGATGTCTTCAAATATTTTGTCAATAATTGNAAAAAAACTTTTCATTTAGATCNCGAAATTCANTTGTTNTAAAAGNGATGTTATAGCCNTTNANNCNTATTTTATCACATGTTTCGAATTTNTTTGTAATNTGATATATTCTGATCTNTAGTTCTATNAGTTACCCAGTATTTCGNTAGGGGGAAANATGGCATTATTAGAGCAAAGAACAAGTATTGCACAAGTTGCGCATTTACTTAGGAGGGCGGCATTTGGAGAACCAGCTTCCAAGTTGGAGAGCAGGTTNTCAGAGTCATATGAATCAATTGTTGAAGANCTGATAAATGTTGGCAATTATCCTAGGCTTGAGGAAGATCTTTTAGAAAGACATAATTTACAACACGCTGATGAAGAAGTTCGTTATTGGACTAGAGCTAGATGGATATATCGGATGATTAATTCACCTAGGCCNCTTGAAGAAAAAGTTGCATTGATGTGGCATGGNGTTTTTGCTACNGGAGATTCAAAAGTCACAAATAATCCAATGATGAGGACCCATTATGAGATGCTTCGCGATAAAGGACTTGGGAATTTTCAGGATCTACTNGTCGCATTGGCAAAAGATCCTGCAATGATCTTTTGGTTGGATAACCAAATGAATCATGCCGACGCTCCGAATGAAAATTTTGGTAGAGAATTGCTTGAGTTATTTAGCATGGGNATTGGTAATTATAGTGAAGAAGATGTNAAAGAGTGCGCTAGAGCATTCACAGGATGGACGAAATCGCAAACAATTCCTAGATATCCTAATGGGTTTTATGATAGTCAGTTTATATTTAGATCAGANGATCATGATTNTGGAATGAAAACTTTTTTGGGTGAAACTGGCCCCTTTAATGGTGAAGATATTATAGATATCATTGTGAAGCAACCAGCTACAGCAAAATTTGTTGCTTCTGAAATCTATTCTTTTTTTGTTTCTGATGATCCCGTTGAAGAACATGTTGAATTAATTGCTGAGGTTTTTGTAAATTCGAACTATATGATCTCGGAAGTTTTGCGCTACGTTTTCAATACCGATTTTTTTAAAAATGCAATATTTAAGAAAGTTAAGAGTCCTCCTGAAATTGTAGTCGGAACGGCAATACTTTCTGGAAGACATCAGACACCATACGAATTTGGACTTTCTAGGATGGCAGACGCTACAAAGAATATGGGTCAAGACTTATTAAATCCTCCTACTGTAGAAGGATGGCATACTGGTAGAGAATGGATTGATTCGTCATACTTAATAGAACGAGTGAATTTTTCAGCTCAGATGATATCNGATATTTCTGCTCCAGGAACAGAAGCAATAATTAATAGGATTGCTTCTAAAAAATCTAAGTNCCTTGCTAGGGAATTATTNGATGAGTGCTTGTATGAAATGGGATCAATTCATCTTAANCCCCGATCTATTGAAGTGTTATTTGATGAATTAGACATACCAGATTTGATAGATACTGAANCCAATGAATTCTTAGAAATTGTNTCGGGGATGCTTAGGTTAATTGTATCTTCCAGAGAGTATCAATTTGCNTAATGTTTTTGATTTTGAATTTGTAAATTCTGAGGAGAAAAGATGGTTGAACAATTAAATGAAACATTAGACTCTGGAAAACCACCCGTATTTGTTGTAATTCAACTNTCNGGTGGGAATGATTTTATGAGTACAGTAATTCCGTTTAGGGATTCCCATTATTTTGAGTTTCGTAAGACTGTTGGTATTTCTGAAGAAGATGCACTGNATATTGATCAAGGATTTGCCTTTCATCCTGCTATGGGAGCTATTAAACGACTTTGGGATGAAGGTAAGGTAGCGCTTTTCCCAGGATCGGGATATCCNTCTCCCAACAGATCNCATTTTAGATCGATGGACATTTGGCATACCGCNAATCCAGAAACTTTAAGTTCCGATGGTTGGTTAGGGAAAACGATAAGAGAACTTGATCCGCAAAAACAAAATGTTGTTACAGGGGTTAGCTTTGGTTCAGGACTCCCAAGGGCAATGTATTTGTCAGGGACTCCTGCAATNTCTGTGACTGAATTAGAGGGATATGGGTTGTTGACTGATCTTGCAGGAAAGAAACAACGCCAGGCAGTAAAAGCTTTTACCAGGATGTATGCCCCAGAAGAATTTGAAGAAGCTAGCGTGGTATGGGACCATTTAGGACAAACAGGTATTGATGCTCTTAATGGAGCAGATATGCTNAGNACTGCTCCTCCNNTTTATAANTCTAGTATTGAATATGCTGAGGATTCACTTTCTCAAAGTCTTAAAGGTATAGCTCAAGTTCATCTTTCTGGCATAGGTACAAGAGTGTTTTATGCTCAATTAGGTGGTTTTGATGTTCATGGAGCTCAGATTCAAACNCAACAAAAATTACTGTCTTCTGTATCTAGAGCAGTNGGTGATTTTATTGATGATCTTAGAGAACATGAGGCTTCAAATGAGGTNGTGGTAATGATTTTTTCAGAATTTGGTCGCCGAATTCGAGATAATGGAAATGGNACAGATCATGGTTCTGGGGGAGGCACTTTTTTGATTGGTGATAGAGTAAAGGGTGGTTTCTATGATAATTATCCTTCTTTAGCTCCANAAGACCAACTTGATGGAGATATGCATTTTACTCATGATTTTAGGTCAGTATATGCAACAGTTTTAGAACAATGGATTGGAATCAATTCTAATCCAATATTAGATAGCAAGTTTGATCAATTTGAGGGTGTATTTACTCGTTAGATTTATAAATTCAGTCTTTATAATTAGGAACTCAATATGAGCACATTGACAGATAACCAAATTTCCCATGATCCTAGATATCCGACTTTACTTAGAAGGGGACATAGATATGAATTTTGCTTGGGGCAAAGAGTTCCTGTAGGCGGGTTTTATGGACCTTTGGATGTTTCTATTGGGGATGACGGATGGTTTTATGTATTAAATAGGTGGGAACAATTTCAAAATGTTCCTCGGAATAGATANGTTCCAGTTACTATTGATGATGAATATGGAGAATTTATTTTCCCTACTATTGACGGGAAACCAGAAATTCAAGGGAAAGAAAAGTTNCCTTCCCCNGTAATGTGTACTATTGATAATGAAGGGGTTTTGTACTCTACTGATGAGCATGCAAATGTAGTTTTGATGCTTAGTACGTCTGGNGAAACTATCGGATGGTGGGGTGAGTTTGGATCTCAGGAAGGTCAATTAAATGGCCCATCTGGCATNACATTGGATTCAGATCAGAATCTATGGATAGTTAATTGTAATAATCACAAAATCCAAAANTTTACTCGTGANGGTCAATTTATCGATAGTTGGGGGGATTTTGGGACTGAGCTANATCAATTAAATCATCCATGGGGAATTACTATTGATCCAATAGATAATTCTCTTCTGATTGCTNATTGGAGGAATGACTTAGTAAAAAGGTTTTCAACTAAAGGGGATCTTCTCCAGGTAATTGGTAGTCCAGGGAATGGGATAGGGGAGTTAGATAGGCCAAGTTCTGTTGCGGTTGATCAACATGGGGACATCTATATTGTTGATAGAGGAAACAACAGAGTGTTAATTTTTAATCATAGAGGAATGTTTTTGGAGTCGTTGATTGGTGATGGTACTGTAACTGACAAGGGTGTTCAAAAATTATTGGCAAATCCGGATGCCCTTAGACTAAGAGATAATGTGGTTAATTTTGACCGTGAAAAAAGGTTTGCTGCTCCAACCTCAGTTAAAGTGGATTTTCAAGGTAGAGTATTTGTTGTTGATACTGGTAGATGGAGGATTCAGGTTTATCAAAAATTATGGAGGGTTCTAGAAAATTATGAGATCGACGCCCCAGAAATGCATTTGGACCCAGAGATTTATTAAAAGGAATATGTGAGAGAATATGATTTTAGGATCTGAAAAATTACTAGAAATGGTCAAGGAATTTGATTTAGTTGAAGGGCTGTCAGAAAGAGAGATAAACAATCCCGAAGGCGCTGGGTTTGATCTTCGTTTAGGAGAGGTGTTCAAGATTGAAGGAGAAGGATTCCTCGGGGTTTCTGAGAGAGAAACCCCATCAGCTATTCCAATAGCTGGAGGTGAAAAATGTCAGGACATCAATGAGGTCCAAATTCACCCGGGTGAATTTTATTTATTTAAGACTATTGAAACAGTGAATATTCCTGAGGATATTACTGTTAATATTAAACCACGGACTACCACATTTAGATCTGGGATTTATATTCGTTCAGGGAATGTTGCTCCAGGATATTCTGGAGAGTTAACATTTGCAGTAAAAAATGAAGGNCCAAGTATTGTTCGNATAGAAATAGGAGCTAGGATTGTGCATGCTCAATTTTATAGNGTTGAAGGTTCGTCGAACACNTANCGGGGTCAGTGGCAAGGAGGACGAGTGTCTACGGAATCTAGAGAAATCCAAGTTTAAATTTCTATTTTCTCAATTGAGGAACATACTANCANATGAAAATTTTCCCTTTTAGAGTTTTTGGCCAATTANTTCTAATATTTGTAACTGTGATATTCGTTGGATGTGCGAGTAATAATCAAAGTTTGGTTAAACCCACACCTAAACCAAATCCATTGTCTATAGAAGATNATTATTCTATTAAGCTTCATNTATATCCAACTCCCATTTCAGTTGATGATATTCTTTCTGATTCGACAAAAGCTTNGAATAATGAATTAAATNTTTCGGGAAAACCAGTATCNNCTAATTCTTCTAAAAATNTTGATAACCAATTGGANCCANCAAAAANTGTNAGAATTCCGACTAATGGGGAACATATTAAATTGCCCTCAATTCACATTTCTGGGAAGAGACAAACAAAAGATTTAGTTACACTTGAGACCACNCCTTTCAGAGAAATTCCTTTTACTGAAGATAGCNTTANCCGTCCAATGCTTTTCACAGATTTGGTAAGAAAGGATCATCAATGGCAATTTACTTCCAGTGCTGTTAATGCTCTTGGAGATGATTTTGGCTCTTTGGTTGGTGCAATGGATGCAACATGGTCACCTGATGGGAAAAAATTGGCTTATGTTTCTGAAGATCAATTTGCACTTGCAATTGCTAGTGATGAAGGAGAGATTTTTCTAGGGATTAATAGTTTTGTTCATTATCCTATTTTTGAATGGTTATCGTGGTCGCCAAATAGTCAATTTCTCGCGGTTATGGTTTTTAATTGGTGTGCGGTTGGATCGAATATCGCTGAATTAGTTATTATTGATGTTGATAACAAGACGCTTAAAAGATATGACTATTATGAATTTTGGCAATCTGAAGGCACGGAAGATGGTCCTACAAAATTTTCTAAGCCCACTCAGTTTCGTTGGTCACCAGACGGGAAAAAATTACTAATTTCTTGGGATTATGTCATGGTCTTAGATGTGTTTAATAACAAATATGAATATATTTTGAAAGAAGGGATTATCCCAGATTGGTCTTCTGATAGCGAAGGAATTTATTATCTTAAATNTCAAGAGCCAAATAATAGGGNNTCAAATGATTCAGTTACTGGGATGTATTATTTGTCGATAGAAGATGATTCCTATCCAAAGTTAATTGCAAGCGAAAACGATTTAAAAACATTGTTGGGCGTTTCTCAGAATCAAAAGATTTCTGGGATTATTGATCAATCTAATGATGGATCACAGTTGGCTTTGAGTATTTCTAGCGGATCTAACGCGAGTGAATATATTAGCAAAGTTTTTGTATTTGATATTTTGTCTGAAAGCTTAACGCATTTGGAACAACCGCAAGGTGTTTATGAGATTAGTAAAAGAATTGAATCACTTCAATGGTCTGTTGATGGAGGTAGTATTTCAGCAATTATTTCTTCCGACNAAATTNNCTTGGAGCTNTTAAATTTGTCAAATGGAGCATGGACTTTGTTGAAAAAATTGGAGATCCCTCCNGCATTTTTGCCATCATTAAATAAACGAATAAGATGGGGATCTTAGATTCAGGTTTTATTTNACTAAATCTTTCTTACTTAGCCTTTTACAATAGACTACTGCATGTAATATAGTTGGATATATAAAGCTCATTTGAGTTTTCTAAGATTCATAGTGAGGAATTCTTATGCCAGAAAATTTTGACCCTCAGGAAAGTGCCCTTATTGGGCGTTATTTCACTAATTTAGATAAAGATATATTTTGTTTAGTTAATNTGCCTGAAGTTGTTAAAGGTACATTGTTTTCAAGATATAGTCGTACAGANAAAACTCTTCGAAGGGTTCTTTTGGATGAGTTTATTAATGCGCCGGAAATGGAATTTGACGAAATNGTAGGATCTCNAAATCAAAATCNATCGGATCCTTTATTGGCAATAGAAAAGGCTGAACGCTTTTATGATCGAGTATTGGTGGGTTATGGTGATGATTCTGTTGCAGAATTAGCNGGGGTACATATTGCTTGTGAGAACATTTCGAGTTTGGCAGCCGATTATCTAACTAATCCNAGNATAGGTATTTCCCCACTNGAAAAATCTGCTAGATATGTAATGTTTGATGAGAANGTTGATGGAGATTATTTGTACTATAAAGACCCATCAATTATGGCTTCAAAGTATTCCCAGAATTATATTGANTCNATGCGTAATTTATTTGAATCTTATAGATCTTGGATCTATGAGGCTATGGATTATGTTCGCGAAGTATCGCCACAAGATTCTGATACTTCTGATCGTGCTTATGCAAGTGCTGTTCGAGCAAAAGGCTGTGATATNGTAAAAAATATTTTNCCGGCATCTAGGTTGACTAATGTTGGTTTGTTTGGCAATGGTAGAGCGTATGAATATTTGATTAGTTCTTTGTATTCTACTGAACTTTCTGAGACACAGGAGATTGGTAATGAAATGCACAATGAGTTGCGGAAAGTTATTCCNAGTTTCGTAAAAAGGTCTCAAAGGAATGAATATTTGGTNCATCGTAGGANTCNTGTGCAAAATGCCAAATTANCATCANCACAAGGNTTATCCAATGAGAATTCAGTAACATTGGTGGATTTTGATGATGATGCAGAAAAAATTGTTGCATCTNCGATTTTATATCCNCATNCCCAAACAAATNTGNGAGAAATAAAGACTTTAATTGATTCTGAATCNTCAGAGTATATAGAAAATGTAATTAAAGAATATGTAAATAATCGATCATCNCGCAGAGATAGGCCNGGTAGACCTTTTGAGAACGTTTTTTACACATTTGAATTTTTAAGTAGTTACGGTGTATATAGAGATTTTCATAGGCACAGACANCTAACTCAAGAAGCTCAAATTTTAACCCCTGATCTTGGTTATGATATTCCTATAGAAGTAGAGGATATGGGCTTAGAAGATNANTGGAATAGTCGAATGGATGAGGCTGCAGAAGTGGCTAAGAAAATTGCTGATAGTGGATTGCTATTAGAGTCGCAATATGCGCTCCCCAGGCAATTTAAAGTTCGATGGTATATGAAAATGAATTTGAGAGAAATTTTCCATATGGTTGAGTTNAGGTCTGGTCCNCAAGGGCATCCAGACTATCGNAAAATTGCTCAATCAATTTATCNTGAAGTACAAAAAGTACATCCAGTTTTAGCATCAGGGATTTCATTTGTTGATTTAAATGAATATGCTCTTCCAAGACTTGANGCNGAAAAAAGATTGGATGTTAAAAGAGCCAGATTAAAATAAACAGTATATTTTCAATTTCTGGNTACAGTTTATTGNAATTTTAGGGATTTTCTTGTGAAAATTCGGCCCATAANTTACTAGGTGCTGGAGTTTTTTGGTNCATGTANTTTGGGTTAATAGTATCTCCATATGGNCNACTACTCGAATCGGTTAGTTTGTGAAATGTGAATGTGCATATTTTCATCATCGGATATAGAGCAACGGCCATTCTGCCCAAATTAGCTAATTCTAGTGTGGGTTTGCCTCGCCATCCTGGATGGAACAATCCTGCGGTGCCGTGNACAATTATGCCCAATCTTCCTAAACTGCTGCGTCCATCTAGTCTTGCTAAAAGGTCAGGAGGGATTTCCAAGGATTCGAAAGTGTTGGCCAACACCAATTCTCCCGGTTGAATTACGAAAGGTTCATTATCTTNGATATTAATAGTTCTAAATAAATCTTCAGGCACCTCTTCTCGTGTGTCTATATANCCCCTACGACCATAATCAAAGACNCGTAATTCATGNCCCAGTCGGAAATCTAGCGAGGCTGGNCCTANCTGTGAATTCAAATCAGGAAGTGGATCGACTTTAATATGTTGGGATTTTAAGCTCTCCCTCAAATCGTTATCTGATAGGATCATATTTCACCTTTAATTGTTTTATTAGATACGTAAATTATAAATAGTTTTTGAGAAATTTTCTTTCTAGGAATTTTGAGTTTATTTTAGTGATTGTATTTCATTTTTTAGTAGATTTGCTGAATTTATTTCATNTTTATGCCTNATAGGGTGCAAAAACTNTAAAGCTTTTTGTAAATCTTGAGTNGCTAGATCCGNTTGTTTTTTCNTCAGNTATAGNCTTGCGCGGTCAACATACACTGGACCAAATTCTGGATCGATTNTTATTGCGCTTTCAAAATCATTTAGTGCATATTCGTAAACATCTTTGTTTAGATAAGCTTTGCCGCGCCCATGGAATCCNTGTGGCATGTTTGGAAGCATAGCTATTACTGGACCGAAAGCCACAATNGATTCATCCCATAATTCCATTTCTAATAGCCNGAAAGCTCGCGAATAATAAAACAAAGCGGCAGGAGCTGTNGTGGGAGTCGNGATTGGATTAANCACCTTGTTTTCATTTGGTTTTGTTGTAGGTATTGGACTAGGAACATTTTTTGTTTCTATAGGTTCGATGNGGTTTGGAAATTCAGTAGAGTTACTTTTCACAGAATCACATGCTGANAAAGCCAAGATAAAAAATGTAGCTACCAAGAAATATTTGATGTAAGGACTATGAATCGTTTTCAACAGATTTTCCATTATAAGTTAGTTCATACATTTAAACATATGACAGTNGACAAAAATAGGGACATGTTTTTTTGGAGTGAGTAAAGAAGTGAAATTACTAAAAATATGTATTATCCTTCAAAGATAATCGTTTAGGAGGATCAATTGATACGAAGTCTCAATAAGAAAACGCCTCAAATTCATCCAAANGCATTTGTAAGTGAAGCTGCTTATATTGTGGGTGACGTTCAAATAGATGAAGGCGCAAGCATNTGGCCTGGAACTGTAATTCGTGCTGATTCAGGATATATAAAAATCGGTAAAAATACATGTATACAAGATAATTCTGTNCTACATGGTGATGATGATGTTGTAATTGGTGAAAATGTGGTTATTGGGCATAGAGTATTGTGCCATGCAAAAAATGTTGGTGACCGTTCTCTAATTGGTAATGGAGCAACAGTAAATGATGGTGTGATTATTGGAGAGGATAGTCTTTTAGCATCTGGGACTGTTGTTTTAGAAAATCAACAATTTGANGCTAGGAGTATGGTTGTAGGAGTTCCAGGNAAGAGGATAGGTAAGGTTCAGAATAGACATATTGAGTTAATTAAAAATATTGCTGAAATGTACAAGGATCGNGGGGAATTGTATAAATCTGAGGGGAATTTAGAATAAGAATGTATTGTGAATTCACATTGAAGTAGGAGATCGCATACCCATTAATTCTAGACAGCGTGATAGGACCATCATTGAAGCACTGACAAGTTTTAGACGTGCCATTGTTAAATCGTTATCGTTCTCTAAAATAACCCTGCATCTATCATAAAATCCGTGAAATGATGTTGCTAACTCAATAGAATAATATGGTAAATGATGAGGCTCTAATGAATCAGATGCTATCTCGATTATTTCTGGNAACTTAAGCATTGATTTTATTAACTTTAATTCGGATTCAGTATTTAAAAAAGAAACTTCCGCATCCGCAAACTTAATATTTTGTTCTTTAGCTTTTTCGATAATATTGTAAGCNCTAGCAAATGCGTATTGTATATAATAAACAGGATTTTCATTCGATTGTTGCTTGGCTAATTCTAGGTCGAATTCCATTTGACTTCTTGATGAATGAGATAAGAAAAAATAGCGACATGCATCGGGTCCAACATCATTTATAAGTTCGCTTAAAAGGGAAATATTCCCAGACCTTTTTGAAAGGCGTACTGATTCACTGCCTNCTTTGAAAGTAACGATTTGAGTAATCAAGATTGTCAATTTTTCGGGGTCAATATCCAATGCTCCCATTGCTGCCTTCATTCTCGAAATATGTCCCTGGTGGTCAGCTCCCCAAACATCTATTACTTGATCAAATTTNCTATTGGCAAATTTATCGTGATGATATGCAATGTCAGACGCAAAATAAGTTGGGGAACCATTTTTACGTACTAGAACATTGTCTTTTTCTTCACCCAATTTGGTGGAGGAAAACCATAATGCCCCATCCTTGGAATTTGTATGTTTTTGGNTTTCTAAAACTTCCAGAGTCTTTTTGTATTGACCAGAAGTAAAAAGAGTCCGTTCGCTAAACCATTCGTCGTAGTGAATATTCAGTTTGCTTAAATCCTCTTTGATTTCGGCGAGCATTTTAGTAAGACCGAAATCGATTGAAAGTTTTAAGGATTCTTTCTCGTNAAGAGTTAGTATAGTGTCACCAAATTTTTCCCGAAACTTGTTTGCAATTTCTCCAANGTATTCTCCCTTGTATCCTCCATCAGGTACTTCTTTAGGTTTTCCACTAATTGTGAAATAGTTTGCTAAAATACTTTCCCCAAACATTTCCATTTGACTGCCATAATCGTTTATATAATATTCTCTATGCACCCGATATCCCGCAGCTTCTAGTATGTTAGCCAATGTACTGCCGAACACTACACCTCTACCATGTCCAACGTGGAGTGGTCCTGTTGGATTATTACTTCCAAATTCCAATTGAATAGATTTCCCTGAACCATTTGAGAGATTTCCGAAATTGTGTCCCGNTTTGATGATTTNATTGACCTGATCNGTATACCACTCATCTGAGATGTGGAAATTAATAAATCCAGGTGCNGCNGGTACTATTTCTTTGATTGTNTTGCCAGGGGGATGNATTTCTTCAATTAGTGNTTTAGCAATTGCCATGGGGGACATTTTTAATGGTTTTGCAAGTCGTAAGGGCAATGTGGAGCAGATATCTCCATGTTCGGGGTTTTTAGTGCGTTCAATTGTGATTTCAATATCTATAGAGTGAATGNCATGAGGAGGTAAAGCCCCTTTTTTTTGNGCATCAGAAAAAGAGGATTTTAATAGTGAAACAATGTCTTTTTTGAGATTACTTTCTAGCATTTAAAAACTCTCTGGAGTAATTAGGAATGGACTATAATTAATGGGGAATTGTTATTTTCTTTATTTGAAACTTTACCAATAACAATTGGATCTGGACAGTCTCTTTTCTTCATTTCTTCTAAGAGAAGCGGCAAATTTTTTTCTGAAATTGATATTAAAAGTCCNCCGGATGTTTGAGCGTCACTAAGTAACAATTTTTCGTCTTCTTTTACGTGTNTGTCCCAATNAACAGTANATGAAATTGAATCTAAATTACGAAATGTGCCACCGGGAAGAATTTTCTTTTTAATTAAATCCCATACACCCTGTATTACAGGTATTTTATTGACTTCAATGGTTGCTGTTTTGTTGCTTGCTTCCATCATTGATTTTAAATGTCCTAGTAACCCGAATCCTGTAATGTCAGTGCAAGCATTTGCTCCAGCAGAGACCATAGATAAGGATGCATTTTGATTTAGGGCTTTCATATGTGATGTCGCCAAGTTAAGNGTTTCCAGATCATCTAACGCTGATTGTTTTGCTGCTGTNGTAATGATACCAGTCCCTAAAGGTTTGGTTAAAACTAATAGGTCTCCATCCTTTGCATTTGCATTAGATATTTGCTCTCCNGGTTTAACAATGCCCAAAATTGCTAATCCATATTTTGGTTCTGCGTCATCGACCGTATGTCCCCCAGAAATTATGGCTCCAGCTTCTTGGATTTTGTTGGCTCCCCCTTTTAGGATGNTAGTTAAGATTTCTTTTGGTAAATCAATAGGAAATCCAACAATGTTAAGGGCCAAAATTGGTTTTCCTCCCATTGCATATATGTCACTTAAAGCGTTAGATGCNGCAATTTCGCCGAAAGTGTATGGATCATCAACTATTGGGGGNAAAAAATCTACTGTAAATATTAATGCAGTATCGTCAGAAATNTTGTACACAGCTGCATCATCNTTTGTGTCAGATCCAATTATAAGGTCTGGATGAGACATGATGGGTAGCTGACTCAGTACCTGAGCCAGGTCTTCAGGACTAAATTTTGAGGCTCAGCCTGCGCAACTTGCAAGTTCAGTCAAACGAACTGAATCAGAATTCATCTGAATCTCCTAGGGTTTGGTAGTTCAAGTATATTTCAAAAAAATGCTATTGGAAACTGATTTGGTTCGGAATATTTTTAAAAGCAATTTCTTTTTGATATTAAATTCAGTCCAAATGTGTGGACGTAATTTCCTTGCAAAAAACATGTTTATATGAAATTTAGGGAAGTGGGCAATTTATTTTTATTTTATAAAAATGCTATTGTTAAGTAGAAAATGTAGAATGCATTCAGCATAGGAGAAAATATGGAAATTCGTGAGAACATTATCAAACGGAAATTATCAGCAGGTGAAATTGCTACTGTCGTCAGTGGATTTAACTCTCCCGACATTATAGACTTTTTAGGACAGTTTGGATTTGATGGGGTTTGGATTGAAGCTGAACATGGCCCCATAGATTTTTCTGAAATACCTAATCTTACTCGAGCTAGTGACTTATGGGGAATGTCCAGTATAGTTAGAGTCCGTGAGAACAACTACAGTCTAATTTATCGGACACTTGATTTGGGCGCGCAAGGTATCGTTGTTCCCCATGTAGATACTGCAAAAGATGCAAAGGATCTGGTAAGAGCCACAAAATTTTCTCCGATTGGTGCTAGGGGTATGTTTAGTGGTAGGCAATCTTGGGGAGTAGAAAATTACTTAGAAAATGCCAACTCGCAAGTTCTTTCAGTAGCATTAATTGAGGATATAGTTGCTATTAATAATTTGGACGAAATTTTGTCAGTAGATGATATTGATGTCTTTTTTGTAGCACCAAGTGATTTAGCGCAATCAATGGGTCATTTTGGGAATAATAATCATGAGGAAGTTAGGGCTACAATTGCTAATGCGATTGCAAAGATTAATGATCGAGGAAGATGTGCTGGTGCACTAGTGGCTGATTCGAATTTGGAAGAATACATTGATTGGGGCGCAAGGCTAATAATGGTTTCTTGGAATTCGTGGTTGTCAGAGGGTGCTAAGAAATTTGTTGAACGTATTCCTAAATAAAAAGCTTGATAATTAGAATCACTTAATAGCGTCAAATTAAGGTTAATGTATATGAGTAATTTGACAAAAATACTCCAAAATAATTTTGATGTCAGTTATTATCAACACTTAATAGTGGCGGGCGAACTTGCCGATTGTATGAATTCTAAAGTGTATTTGGTTGGCGGTGCAGTCAGAGACGTATTGCTAGGAAAATCAGTTAATGATATTGATTTGGTGGTTGTTGGAGATTCAGAGAGTTTTGCTAATCAATTGGCTAGTAGGCTGGGCGGAGAAATTACAGCTAGGTCTCAATTTTTAACAGCAAAGATTTCGTTTTCAGATTTTAGCATTGATGTGGCTTCTGCTAGGAGAGACTATTATTCCTATCCAGGATCTTTACCGCAAGTAAATCTGGTTAAGACAATAGATCAAGACTTGGTTAGAAGAGATATTTCGATAAATGCTATGGCGATTAGTATTAATCGAAATACTTGGGGAGATTTAATCGATCCAATGAATGGTGAAGAAGATTTACATCAACGGAAAGTACGAATTTTGTATAAGCGTAGTTTTCGAGATGATCCTACTAGAATGCTTCGAGTCATTCTGTATTCCCAGCGTTTAGGATTTCTTGTAGATGAATCTTCTAAAGATCTTATTTCAAAAAACTTAAAGTATTTAAAGCGTATGGCAGGGTGGAGGATTTTTATAACATTTAAACATATTTTGAGAGAACCTAACCCTCATAAGATCTTGTATGAAGCGCATGCAACAGGCATTCTACAAGCAATACATTCTTCATTAGCATTGAAGGATTCAGATATTGAAAAGTTGAAACTTATTACAAAATTTGATGGTGAAAATTCTCATTTTGTAATGCTTTCTATTTTGGTTGAGTCATTGACAGAATCAGAAGCTAAAAAGTTGATACGGCGTTTAAAAATGACTGGAAGGTGGGTAAGAGTAATTAATGATACCCAGTCAGTAAAGAAAGTTTTGAAAGTTTTGGCAAAAAAGGAGATTCGAAATAGCAAGATATTTCATTTGTTGTCACATTTAGATGTTGCAACTCTTGAAGCAATGTGTTTGATTTCGAATTCAAACACATTGCGATCTAACTTAAGGTTGTTTCTAGATAATTTGAGATTTGTTACTCCACGGTTAAAAGGTGATGATTTGATTCAATTGGGATTTACTGAAGGTCCCATTATTGGCAAAGTTCTTGAAAGATTAGCAAATCTTGTGATTGACGGATTGGTAAAAACTAAAGAAGATGAGATGAATGTTGCTAGAGAGATTTTAAAAGATATCTGATGCAAATTTGTTAGATGTGAATTATTGAATTAGTTTTAGGTGTAAATTGAAATTTTCCAAAGATGATTCCAATCTCAAATTTGTTCCATTATCGTTCCCATTAAAAAATAAGATTTTTATTTGTGGTGCGGGAGGTAAGTCTTCATTAGCTAGATCTATTCAGGAAAAACATGGAAATGTACACATTGAACTGGATGCTTGCAAATTTCTCCCAAATTGGAAAGAAAGAACTGTTGAAGAATTTCGAGATTTTACTGTAGAAAAGATAAAAGATTCCCAAGGTCGGTGGGTCATTGAGGGGAATTATACTGAGAAATTAGGAAATTTGATTCTAAAAGATTCCAAATTGATTATATGGTTGGATCTTTCTTGGGAAGTAGTTTTTTGGAGGATTTTTCTTAGATCCATACGACGTTGTTTTACAAAACAAACGGTTTGTGGAGGAAACCATGAGACTTGGAGGCAATTCTTTAGTAGAGATTCGATATGTTGGTACTATATTTCTAGGCGTTTTAGAATTCTCAAAGGGCATAGGGAATTTCTGCAATTAGTTCCCCTTGAGATTCCAATATTGAGGATTTCTAATGCCAGGCAATTACGTTCTTTTTATAAAATCCATGAGTTAAATTTGATCAGAGAGAATCAACTATCCAACTGATATACCATTACCATTTCCAGGTTCGGTCATGGAAAATGCATCTAAAATTTTGTCTAGTTCATCTAAGGGTATATCTGTTCTAATTAAGGAAATATCTTTAATTGTTTTACCCGTTTCTTGTGCTTCTTTTGCAATTGATGCCGCTTGATCATATCCAATATAGGGAACTAGAGTTGTAACAATTGCGAGACCTCTTTCGACCATATCGGGTCCAGCATTAGTGGCTTTTAAGCCGGATATACACTGCGAGGATAGATTTAACGAAGAAGTGGATAGCAATTCAATTGATTGGAGAAGATTGAATGCACAAATTGGCATCATAACATTAATTTCGAAATTTCCTGATTGGCCACCAATTGCTATAGTTGTATCATTTCCAATTACTTGAGCAGCTACCATACAAACAGATTCAGGAATTACAGGGTTAACTTTGCCTGGCATTATTGAACTACCTGGTTGCACTTCAGGTAGAGATATTTCTCCAATTCCTGCCCTTGGTCCAGAGCCTAACCATCGGATATCATTAGAAATTTTCATTAGGCTTACTGCAATTGTTTTTAGGACACCACTTGTTTCAACTATTGAGTCTAAACTGCTTTGAGCTTGAAAATGGTTTGAAGTTTCTGAGACATTGATATTTAGCTTTTCGGAAAGCATTTTGCAAACTTTTTTAGCGAATTCTGGATGAGTATTTACTCCAGTACCTACTGCAGTTCCACCAAGAGCCACTTCTGACAATTCGGATTTTGCATGTTCAAGTCGTTCTATGCTTTTTTGTATTTGTCCAGCATACCCCGAAAATTCTTGTCCTAATCTGATTGGGGTTGCATCTTGTAGGTGGGTACGCCCAGTTTTAATTACATCAATGAATTCATTAGATTTATCAGTTAGAGAGTTTTTCAAATGCATTAATGCTGGAATTAAACTATGAGTGATCTCTACGTTTGCAGCTATGTGGATTGATGTAGGGATAACATCATTTGATGATTGCCCCATGTTTACGTGGTCATTAGGATGTACAGGGGTTCTTGACCCTAATTCGCCGCCTAAAATTTCAATTGCCCTGTTGGAGATTACTTCATTTGCATTCATATTCGTGGAGGTTCCAGAACCTGTTTGGAAAATATCAACTAGAAATTGATCGTGTAGTGATCCGTCAGCGATTTCTGCTGCTGCTTGGATTATTGATTTGGATAATTCATCTTCTAATAAGTTGAGTTCATTATTCACTTTGGCAGCGCAAAGTTTTACATTTGCAATTGCTTGAATAAAGGCAGATTGAAAACGTAAATCGCTTATTGGGAAATTTAAAATCGCACGCATAGTATTTGCTCCATAATATGCGTCTAAGGGAACTTCAAACTCTCCCATGGAATCTTTTTCAGTTCTAAACTTGCTTGAATTGCTCATGAAGATTTCTCCATTGTAAAAATTTCGTAGAATTTTCGCTTATTTAAATACAGTACCTACAAGGTATTGTATTATTTTTTCCGCAACAACATTCCCTTCAGCTTCCATTGTATGACCAACGTTTGGGATTTCGGAAAATTTTACTGGCTGTTTGATTTTGTCTAATTCGCGTTGGATTTCAACCGATGGTGAGATCGTGTCATTTTGTCCGGCGATGAACAATTTTGGTCGTTTGTCTTTTTGAATGCGGGAGTTTTTTAAAGATGATATGGGGGGTGATATCAATATGAAGCAACGAGCATGTTTGAATTGTTTTATATTGTCTAAAATCACTCCAGCTCCGAATGAATATCCTACTAATACGATGTTGTTTTTATCAAATCCAGAACCCTTCCATGCTCTAGTAAGATTTATAGCCGCTTTAATATCTTCATTCGAATTTTTTCCGTTTTCAAAATCACCTTCACTACCTCCAATACCTCTAAAATTAAATCGTAAAGAAGCAATTCCAGACTCGCTTCCAATCTTGCTAATAGAAGTGATTAATCCATTGTGCATGCTGCCACCAAGAGAAGGATGAGGATGGCAAAGAATCATTCCAGGACTGGACCCTAGTGTTTCTGTAGGCGAAGTAATTAGTCCTATGAGGGAGTGTTTTTTAGAGTAAAAATCTATTGAAAGTTGGTGCATTCTATTCTCGCATTTTTCATTTCATTGAATAAAAGTATACAACAATGAAGTTGTTTAAATGAAATGTTGGTGATGGTTTCAATAACTGATACAATCAGCCTGATTATGAATTCCGAGGATGCAATGAAAATAATAGATTTAAGAAGTGATACGGTTACGCATCCTACTCCTGACATGAGAAAGGCTATGGCCGATGCAGAAGTTGGAGACGACGTATTTCGTGATGACCCAACTACTATTAGATTGGAGCAAAAGGCTGCTGAATTATTGGGTATGGAATCTGCATTGTTCGTTTCCAGTGGGACGCAAGGAAATCTTGTTGCATTGTTATCACATGTTCAGCGGGGAGGCGAAGTCCTTCTTGGAGACAAATCACATATATATTTAAATGAAGGTGGTGGTGCATCCGCATTGGGAGGTATTGGTTACAATGTAGTCAATAACGACTCTCGTGGGATGATTTTTCCTGAACAAATTCTTGATGCGATTAAGACAGTTGATGTACATCATTCAAGATCATCATTAGTTGCTTTAGAAAACACTCATAATGTTTGTGGTGGATTACCTTTGAGCGCTGCGGATATTGATTCAGTTGGTGAGGTGGCTCATAAAAATAATATGCCTTTACATATTGATGGTGCAAGGATATTTAA
>PBBT01000015.1 GCA_002717725.1 Chloroflexota bacterium | reverse complement strand
TACCATCCAGTGTGGATGGGCGAGAGTTCGGCTCAAATACATTCATCATCCCGCGCTGTGGCGCAACAGGATTATATACTTCAAGTAAGTGCATCTATCTCTCCTATTATTGTTCTAAGGTGATTATACTGAAATCTTTAAAGATTTTTAATACCTAAGAATTATTTACCCTTTCTGGATAAAAATCTATCATCTGTATCTATCATTAAAGTGAATGGACCAGAATTATGTATCTCAACATCCATCTTACTTTGAAATTTCCCTGTTTCAATTCGTAATCCAGATTTACGGAANGACTCAANTACTNTAAGGAAAATTTCTTTAGCATCATCAGGNGTTGCAGCCANAGAAAAACTTGGTCTCCTACCCCGACGAGTATTAGCAAACAATGTGAATTGACTAATAACTAGTAATTCAGCCTGTATATCGATGGCTGATTTATCAAAATCTTTATCTTCAGATGCGAAAATTCTTAAATTTAGAATTTTCTCAACCAAATATTCAACATCTTCTAATGAATCATTTCTTCCAATACCTATAAAAATTACAAGTCCATCNTCAATTGAACTTGGATCCTCACCGACAATTTCTACAGTTGCAGCAGAAACTCTTTGGATGAGAGCGCGCATTTAATCTGATTTTGAAGAAATGGAAGGTTTATCTGAAGATGAGTTTTTTTGTGATTTAGAATCTGNAGANTTTTTTGAAGAATCTGTAGAAGTCTTGGATTCATTAGATTTTTCTTTTGAAGATTTTTTATTATCTGAAGAATTCGAATCAACATTATCAGATGATTTACCCATGGAACTAGATTTACTACCATAATCATTCACGTACCAACCACTGCCTTTAAAAACTACAGGTACCACATGAAATTGTCGTGTAGCTTTAGAATTACATTCAGTACAATCAGCAACAGGTTCGGAATCGAAACTTTGCCTCAATTCAAATTCATGATTACACGAATCGCATCGATAATCGTATCTTGGCAAATCAATCTCTCCAATTAAAAATAAGGAGCCTTAAAAGCGTCCAATATCATAATAATTTAGCACCGTGACTTCTAAAATGTCAACTTAATTGACCTATTGCTTGAGATTAAATTTCCACATTTCTTGACATTNATACAAGTCAAACCATATACTCATTTCATGACTGAAATTCATTACTTAAACTCCGATATTTCCTAAGGGAGCGATCATTGTCCGATACTATTGAACAACAATTAATAGCAGATTTGAAGCAATCTATGATCGAAAAAAATGAGATCAAAAGAGAAACAATNAGATATCTAAGATCCGAAATNCATTATGCCAAAATAGCGCAAAAGAAATCACTAAATGANGCCGATGTAATTGATGTTCTNAGCAAACAAGCACAGCAAAGAAGAGATAGTATAGAAATTTATAGAGACGCCGGAAAAAACGAACTTGTTACGAAAGAGGAAACTGAACTAGCAGTAATATTAAATTACCTACCTCAACCGCTTACAAGGACAGAACTCGAAGAAATCATCTCAGAAACCATAAANGATTTAAACGCCTCNAATATGCAAGATATGGGTAAAGTTATGAGTAATGTTATGCCTAAAGTGAAAGGGAAAGCTGAAGGACGTGAAGTAAGTGAAATNGTAAACTTATTTCTAAACAAAAATAACGATTCGGATCAATAATTTGCGTTTTGGAATTGTAGTCTTCCCAGGAACTTGGAGTGATACAGATTGTTATCATGCAATTTCAGACACTCTGAAACAACCAGTTCAGTATATTTGGCATGAAGAGTCNGACTTATCNGATTNCGACTGTGTCATTTTACCCGGCGGATTTTCTTATGGTGATTATTTAAGGCCAGGAGCTATNGCACGTTTTTCCCCAATAGTTAATTCNTTAAAAAAATTNGCTGATGACGGAAATTTAGTCTGGGGTATTTGCAACGGATTTCAAATTTTGTGTGAATCAGGACTTTTACCNGGAGCTTTAATAAATAATGATGTACTACAATTCAGATGCAAAGAAACGTTTTTAAANGTTGAATCTCAAAAAAATCCTTTTACGAAAAATATTACANACAAAGAAATTCTTCAAATACCTATCTCACATGGNCAGGGAAATTATTTCGCAGATGAATCGGTNATAAATGAACTTGAAACTCAAGATAGAATAATTTTTAGATATTGTTCNCCAGAAGGNGTTGTAGATGAAAACTCCAATCCAAATGGATCAATAAATAATATCGCNGGAATAATTAACCAGNATGGGAACGTATTAGGGATGATGCCCCACCCTGAAAGATGCTGCGATCCAATATTAGGAAATACTGACGGAAAACTACTTTTTGAAAGCGTCATGCAATTTTCTAANATTGCATACTCATAAGATTACTAATAATTCGAATTTTAATCTCGGAGAAAATATGTCAATCATTACAGATCAAATGCTAAATGAGCTGGCACTTAAGAAATCTGAATTCTCTACAATAATTAAAATGATAGGGAGAGAACCAAACCTTTTAGAATTAGGTTTATTTGGATCTCTTTGGAGTGAACATTGNGGGTACAAACATTCGAAACCTCTCCTCAGGATGCTCGAAAGTGATAGCAAAAGGCTCTTGGTTAAACCAGGTGAGGAGAATGCNGGGGTAATTGATATAGGAGATNAATTCGCNATCGCTTTCAAAATNGAATCACATAATCATCCAAGTGCTGTAGAACCATACGAAGGAGCTGCTACTGGAATTGGAGGAATAGTTAGAGATATTTTTGCCATGGGAGCTCGTCCAATCGCATTGATGAATTCACTAAGATTTGGGTCACTCGANAAACCTCAGAACCAGTATTTGTTNGAAGGTGTTGTTTCAGGAATTTCAGGATACGGAAATTGTATTGGAATACCAAACGTAGGAGGAGAAACTATCTTCGATGATTCATATGATTCAAACCCATTAGTCAATGCAATGTGTGTNGGATTATTAAAGCATGAAGACTTAGAAAGTGCGTCTGCAGGAAAACCTGGAAACTCNATTATTTTAGTTGGGGCTGAAACAGGTAAAGATGGAATACATGGTGCATCCGGACTAGCATCCCAATCTTTCGAAGGTGACCAAGAACANAGATCTTCAGTACAAGTTGGAAACCCATTTTTGGAAAAGATATTAATTGAAGCTTGCCTAGAAGCTGCCTCAACAAATTGTCTAGATGGAATGCAAGATTTGGGCGCAGCAGGACTAACAAGTGCNGCAATTGAAGCCGCTTCAAAAAGTAACTGTGGATTAGATNTAGACATTAACCANGTTCCATGTAGAGAAGAAAACATGACACCATACGAAATCATGTTGTCAGAATCTCAGGAAAGAATGCTACTTTTCTCTGAACCAAAGCATCTCCCAAAATTAACAACCATTTTCGAAAAATGGGGATTACAAATAACTGTAATAGGAAAAGTTACTGATACTGGAAATGTAAGGATTTCAAACCATGGANAAATAGAGTGTGATGTTCCAATAAAATTTTTGACTTCTCCCCCNGAATATAGACTTCAAGGCATACAACCAAAATGGATTGAATCCGCTCGGAAATTTGATTTTAANACTCTAGAAATCCCAACATNTNCTCCCTCTTCTATCCTTGAAAGAATACTNTCATCTCCAAATATCGCATCAAAAGAATCTATATACCAACAGTACGACCATCAAGTACAAACCAATACTGTACTTAAACCAGGGCATGATNCTGCAGTGCTGCGAATAAAGGGCACTACTCGTGCCATNGCATTAACAACTGATGGGAATGGTAGATATTGTTGGCTCGATCCATTTGAAGGAGGAAAAATTGCTGTAGCAGAAGCTTGCAGAAACTTATCCTGTAGTGGAGCACAGCCAATCGCNCTGACAGATTGTTTAAATTTTGGCAATCCTGAGAAACCAGAAATTTATTACCAACTGGAAGAATGTATTAAAGGAATAGCAGCCGCTTCAAAAATCTTTGACGCTCCTGTCGTTAGTGGNAATGTTAGCTTATATAACGAATCTGACGGAAGTGGTATCAATCCCACTCCTATTATTGGTGCTTTAGGAATAATTGATAATGCCAATTTAACTACTCAAATTGGCTTNAGAAATGAAGGAGATATCGTATTTTTGCTGGGTTCTGAAAAACTTTCANATGACCCATCATCATTAGCCGGAAGCGAATATCTCAAANTAATACATGGAATGGTAGCAGGCAAAATTAATATAAATTTAGACTTGGAATCAAAAGTTCAAAATGCTTGCAGAGAACTGATAAAAAATGAAGTCCTTAATTCCGCCCATGATTGTTCCGATGGTGGATTAATAGTTACATTAGCAGAAGCATGTATAGCAGGAAATATAGGTTTNAACTTCGATTTCAATTTGCCAAAACGATGGGATGCNTCACTTTTTGGAGAAGACCANTCAAGAATTGTNGTTTCTACATCTCTGGAGAATTCTGGAACCCTTCGTAGATACTGTGATTCAATCAAACTACCCTATACAACATTAGGAAAAGTTACAGATGGAAACTTCAACATAGGTACGCTAATCAATTTATCCATATCTGATTTAGTATCAATGGGNAAGACNATTTAACATATCCCATTTAAAATCAATTAGGTTTTGAAAGTATTCTTTTCGCNTTTTGTANGTCTGAAATCACCCTGTCTTTACCAAGGATTTCTAAACTTCCAAATAATGGAGGAGAAACTTTCAACCCACTTGTGGCAACACGAATCACTCCTAAGACTTGACCCACCTTATANCCTGAAGATTTCGCTAGTNCACGCAACTCAATTTCCAANGATTCTGAATCAAATGAATTAACTTGGTTAATTTTTTCCAANACTAAGGTCAAAATATTTTGAGTGTCANAATCATTCAAACCCGATTGANTTAATTCAGATNCTTCATATGAAAAATCATCTTTGAAAAAAAACGTGACCAGAGGNGCAGCATCTACTAATGTTTTTAATCNATCTCGTATAAGTGGAACAATTTTTAAAACACGTTGCTTATCNGGTTTACCTGAGAAAAACNCTGGATTATGNTCATCCCAATAAGAAATCAGATGNTCTGTCAATTCATTATCGGTAAGCTGTCGAATGTAGTGTCCATTCATCCAATTCAATTTCTCAATATCAAAAATGGCCGGTGATTTTGAAACACGTTCCAATGAAAANTTTTCTACCAAATCATTAACAGAAAACAACTCCGTCGACCCATCCAAAGACCATCCAAGCAAACTCAAGAAATTAAATAACGAATGTGGTAAATACCCTAATTCTCTGAATTCAAGTNCGGATGTTGCACCATGCCTTTTACTTAGTTTTGTTTTATCCGGAGCATTGATTGTTGGCAAATGGGCTAAATNAGGCATTNCCCAACCAAAAGCCCTATAAATTTGAATGTGTTTAGGAACACTAGACAACCATTCTTCAGATCTAATTACATGAGAAATTTCCATTTTGTAATCATCGACAATATGAGCCAGATGATAAGTTGGAAAACCATCNGATTTNAANATCACAAAATCACCTTGAAGACGATTATCAAATGAAAGNTCTCCACGAATCAAATCATTAAAATCCGTTATCCCCTCTTTCGGCATCGCAAAACGGACAACAAAATCTTTTTGATTAGAAACTTTTTCATTANAATTATCNAAATCCCTACATTTCCTATCATACCCGGTGAAATCAGGATTTTTNCTGTTATTGTTTCTTAGTTCTTGNAGTCTCTCTGTAGAACAAAAACATTTNTATGCATNTCCAGTTTCAATTAATTTTTCAGCATAGCAANCATATAAATTCAATCTCTCTGATTGAGTATATGGTTNAAANGGACCACCTAAATCTGGTCCCTCATCCCAATCAAGTCCCATCCAAGAAAGGGTATCNAAAATTCTTTCAACCGAACCTGATATTTTTCTTNTTTGGTCAGTATCCTCAATCCTTANAATGAAATNCCCAGAATTGTGCCTCGCAAACAGCCACGTAAAAATTGCAGTCCTTACATTACCCACATGAGGATCTCCAGTAGGACTTGGAGCAAATCTAACTCTCACTCCANNATTTTTANTATCAGAAGTATTCATCAAATAATCATACCTTCAATTTTTCCATTTAACTTTATTTTATCTAAAAACAAGTTTAGATCACTAGGCAAATCACAGTTCAATTTAACTAAATCTCCATTCCTAGGCAATTTAAACTCGAGCATTGAAGCATGCAAAAATTGCCTTCCTAGNATATCCATATTAGACCCATACAAATCATCNGAGACAACAGGATGTCCAATGGAAGCAAGATGGACCCTAACTTGATGAGTTCTACCGGTAATCAAGTCAATTTCTAATAATGCACAGTCGTCAAACGCTTCCAATATTCGATAAAATGTCTTAGCAACTTTACCATTTGATATTATCGCCATTTTTTTACGTAAATTTGGGTGCCTGCCAATAGGAGCNTCNATGAAAGCTTGAGATGCTTTTGGAANCCCNTGAACCAGTGCAATATATCTCTTCTTAATATCCCTAGACTTGATTTGCTNTGAAATGAATTCGTGAGCTTTATTATTCTTTGCAATAATTATCAATCCACTTGTATCTTTATCAAGTCTATGAACTATTCCTGGCCTATTACTTTGAAAATCAGATTCAGACTGATCAAGCATTGACAGGACTGCATTAACAAGAGTCGTATCCGGATGACCTGGCCCAGGATGAA
This sequence comes from Chloroflexota bacterium, assembly GCA_002717725.1. The sequence continues at coordinate 24,627 of PBBT01000015.1, read as the reverse complement.
CAACAAGACCATGAGGTTTGTTAACAACAACAACATCTGGATCATCAAAAATCACTTCGAGTGGNATTTCTTGNGGCATATGTGAAGACCGCACNTCTAAAGNTGGAAAAACTTTGATTGTTTGCCCCTTAACTACCTTATTAGATGCCTTGCTTTGCAATCCATCTAATAAGACTTTNCGATTAGAAATTAATCTTTGGATTTCAGAACGTGAAAGATCATCACATTTCTCAGCAATATAAATATCTAATCGCTTTCCCGTTTCTTCAACCACTAGAGAAAAATCTGTCATATTAAATATTTACTCATCTCCAACATGGTTTTGGAAAGAAGGGAAAAATTCGTTAAGAACGAATTTGATTACCAGAATTGTAATACCTACAGAAATTGCAGAGTCAGCGACATTAAAAATCGGCCATGCTCCTACATCAAAAAAATCAACTACTTTACCCTGAGTAACTCTTTCCCAAAGATTGCCTAAAGCACCACCCAAAAGCATTCCAATAGATATACGCAACAANTCATCATTCATTGCATATTTCCTGTAAAAATAAATNAAAAATACTATGGCAAAAATAGAAGCAATTATCAAAAATGTCGTAGCACTTTGTAANAGCCCAAATGCCGTNCCAGAATTAGTATGATATGTAATTCGAAAAAATCCTTCTGCAGGCCAAGATTCNCCAAGGNAGAAANTNGTCGACACAAANTACTTNCTTGAGAAATCAAGNNCCAAGACTATTAATATTACAGAAAATAATAAATAGTCTCTGAACCAAGGAATTTTACGATCTACCGAAGAAGCATATCTTTTGAAAAGNAAATTTTTGATAGCCAAATTTATTTCCCCCACCTGACCAACATAATCCCATCGCGTACTGGTAATAAAACATGTTTTACNCGAGTATCTTTTAATATATGTTCATTAAANCGTTNTAATGGATTTNGTTCAGCATCATCTAATACTCGACCACTCCATAAAACATTATCAATAGCCATAATNCCATGCGGAGCAAGCAATGGTAGTGCAGCCTCATAATATTCAACNTAGGGCTCTTTATCAGCATCNATAAAAATCACATCAAATACACCATCNAGTGTTTCTAATGTCTCTAATGCTGGACCTAATTCAACCCTGATTTTATGACCATTTGAACTTTTCTTAAAAAANTCTTGAGCCAATTGTGTAGTATCAGGATCAATATCACATGAAATCAGTTCNCCATCTTCAGGTAAAGCTTCAGCCATCATTTGAGCACTGAAACCAGTAAATAGACCCAATTCTAANACTCTTTTNGCATTAGTAGCCCAAACTANCATCTGNAATANNGAGCCCTCAATAGGNCCACTAATCATTTGATAAGACTCTGAAGTCTTTTTTGTAANTTCAATTAATTCGTTCAGATAATCAGGCAATTTTGAAGTATGNTNNATAGAATAATTATCGATTTCTTCTGACACTAATCTAAGCATAATAAATTCCTCCAAAAAATTTATCTATGTTTGACGAAATTTTTGACCTCGATTCAGGACATTTTTAAGTTTNCCCAAATCCCANNCTTCCAATTCATATCCNATAGGCTGAGGTGCCTGAGAATGATTTGACAGTAATTTCTGAACATCTGGACAAATATAATATCCATTAAAAGTTTGACGAACCAAAAATGCAAAAAATACAGGGAATACCTTTTCAATATAAACCAGTACATTCTCTTTTTCAAAATCNGACAATTCTTCNAAGCAAGATGANTANTGATTNTTCGAATAAATTTGCAATTGTGTCAAACCATCTAAAAACTNCCTTCTAGCNCTAGTATCCGATAACAATCTGGTCTCTATCCATAAATCCACTCCTACCGATCCTGCAGACGGCATATCATCAGAAACTGGAATAATGCAATCTANGATCGATATAACTAGATTCCTTTGTTCGGAAGTAAAAATTGTCTCTATTTTACTATCGTCCATCATCTTCTCCTTGCATTAAAGATTTCTNGANTTGCTATTTAATTGATCTGCAACATATAAAGCCAATGCTTGAATTGTTGTCGTCGGATTAACTGCTGCACTTGTAGTAAAAATACTTCCATCAATTACATATAAATTTTTAACCTCATGAGTCTGACCAAAAGAATTCACAACAGAGGTTTCTGGATTATCNCCCATTCTTGCAGTNCCCATCAAATGCCAGCCCGATGGTCTAGTNATGTGATCAATAAAGACTTTTGACCCACCTGATGCTTCNATCGCTTCTTTNGTCCTTTCTTCAGCAAAANTCATCATNTTTTCACTNTTTTCACTAAGAGTATATGAAACTTTTGGAGCTGGAATTCCATCATNATCNGANAAATTGGTATCNAGAGTTACTCTATTATGTAATTCTGGCAAGTCTTCACCAAGTATTCCATATGTTATACATCTTCCGTATCTCTCCTTAAAAATCTCATGATGGTTTTTACCCCATGGNACAGAGGANCCTGAAGAAGCTCCGATACCCAATGTAGTNGCTACAGGAGTTGCNGGGAAACGTGTTCCNCCCATTTGAAACCCTCTGANAAAACCCCTAGTTTCATCTGTTTCATAAAACTCATGAGATCCTACTGTCGATGCAACAGGNCCCTTAAAAGANTCCAAATCTTNATCAAAAACTCCCATAGCAGTNGATAATGGATGAAACATTAAATTTCTTCCAACANTATCNTTGTTGTTTGCAATTCCATTAGGAAATAATGAGGATTTTGAATTCAGCATAATTCTGGGAGTTCCAATTCCATTTGCCGCCAATACAACAATATTTGCCTTAATCTCCTNTATGGCATTATTTTCATCATAAAATATCACTCCATCAGCNAGACCTTGTTTGTTAACGGTAATTTCGCGAACCCTACAGTTGGTCCTAAGATTTGCACCNAGTGAAATAGCCTTAGGCCAATAAGTNACATCAGTACTCGCCTTAGCAGAAATGTAGCAACCCATCTCACATGGNCCACAATTATTGCATCCAGGACGACCGTCATATGAGACAGAATTTATTGCAAAATCAATAGGCCACCAATGCCAACCTAATTTTTCAAACCCTGAANCCACCTTCTCNCCAATCTTACCCAATGGNAANGGGGGTAAAGGGATTTGAGATTTTATATTTGAAGATCTAGCGGGATACGCTGGATTTCCAGAAAGACCTGAAACACCCATCATTCGATCATTTAAATCATAATATGGTTCTAATTGTTCATAAGATATAGGCCAATCATCTGCAACTCCATCAAGTGAACGAACACGAAAATCAGANGGGTGAAATCTGGGAAATACAGANGTCCAATGAATAGTACTACCNCCAACTGCGTTATACATTAACGGAGAAATAGGCGAATCATCCTCATTCACAGGATAATCAGATTTCAGNCCCCGAACATTGGGACTTGCATTAAAGTCAGTTTGCTTATGGATTTCCCATTCAAGNGTATCNGTAGTGTAATCAGATGGTTTAAGCCAATCTCCTTGTTCTAAACANACTACTTGAAAACCNAAATCAGCCAGTCTCCAGGCAAAGGCACCACCAGAAGCTCCAGCNCCTATAATAACCACTTCTACTNTGTCTAAGTNTTTAGNCATTAGACTCTCCTATTCAAAATGATTTGTAANNAAAATANTCATTGCAAAATTATTATNCCAATATTATTTCTGTCATATTAAAATAACAAGCTATTTAAAAATTTGTTTTTNTNCCGCNATAGACTAAAATGTAATTCTNTAGAACAATATCCAAATNAGAANATTNAACTCAGAAAGTTTTTTAGGAGAATGCAATGGCAAAATTTAAAGTTGTGACACAAAAACCTGCTGGAGTTACTTTTGACCTTGCAGACTCACAATTNACACTAGAGAGNCAATCTTTAGATCCAATTGATGCAGAAATAGTTGTTGTTGATGCAAATTCAGAAGAAGAATTTATTGCAGGAGCAAANGACGCTGATGCACTNATCGCAAGAAATCGTAAAATCACGCGTAATATTATTCAATCATTAGATAACTGTAAAATCATTTCATTNGGCAGTGTAGGAGCAGANACNGTAGACGTTGCAGCGGCAACCGANCATGGAATCCCCGTCACAAACGTACCAGACACTTTCATNGAAGAAGTCGCTGATCATACCATGATGCTTCTTCTTGCTTCATTCCGAAGACTTAACGTAATGGATGAAATGGTTCGGACAGGTCGNTGGACAGAAGGNAGGCCTCTTTTATCAGAATATCCTAGGCTTTGGGGACAGACNCTTGGTTTCATTTCTTTTGGGCACGTCGCTAGAGCTACAGCAATCAGAGCAAAAGCATTTGGTGTTCATATGATTGCATTTGATCCATANATNGAAGAACTAATGATGACTGAATATGGAGTAGAACCTGTAAGCAGTATGGAAGATCTTCTAGGAAGATCNGATTTCGTTTCAATGCATGCCCCTTCAACACAAGAAGTCCACCACATGATGTCAACAAATGANTTTAAATCCATGAANCCAACAGCNCTCTTNATAAANAATGGACGTGGTCCAACNGTGGATGAAAAAGCACTAATTTCTGCANTAGAAAATGGTTGGATAGCCGGTGCTGGACTTGATGTATTAGAACAAGAACCTCCAGANCCTGAAAATCCCCTTCTACATATGGACAATGTGATCCTTACACCTCATGTAGCATCTGCTTCTCAACGNATGGCACCTGAAACTAGAAGGCGCGTAGGTCAAGAAATTTCTCTTGTTTTAACTGGTNNNTGGCCAAGAACATGTGTNAATCCTTCAGTTTTAGCTAATACAAACCTAAGGAGATGGCAACCATACTCCATGGGAAGAGGNCCAGGATCAGGATAGANNGNAATCGAAAACTTTCGNAGTCANTCACCTGGCCGNTTTGTNGGTTTTGAACTTGTTGCAACAATCATAAAAGCCATGATTGAAACTCCTGCAAGAATAAAAAACGCTAAGTCATAATTATTACGATAATCGAATATTATGCCTGAAACGATGCCGCCTATAGCCTGTCCAAGTGAGACAAAAATTTCTGTNAATCCACGTATAGANCCTAAAGATTTTCTGCCAAAATANTTAGCAATNGCTACNGGAGGAACAACNAGCATACCTCCCAGTGCCACACCAAAAATTGAAGCATATATCCANGCTTGGGCAAAATTATTTATCGATACAAATAATAACGATGANGCNCCCATGNTTACNGCTATAATCATATANCAAATTTTCTCTCTCATCCNTTCAATCAACCAACCAAAAAGCAATCCTCCAATNCCTGTAAACACCGCATTCAAACTAACNCCAACTGCTGANAAAGTTGATGATAGTCCTATATCTTGAAAATAGGCTGCCATATGTGCATTTATGCCTCCATGAATTACATAAAACAAACCAGCTGCTATGGCAAGTTTCCACAAAGTGGAGGTTGTAATTGCATCAGATAATGTCCAATAATTTTCCCCATCTAATTCAACATTATCATTAAATTCATTTTCTTCAGTTTTGTTTTGACCATCNGGCTTTAGTGAAATTGATTCAGGAGTTTCAGCAATCAACAGATAAACTGGAATCAGNGAGACAAACCAAACAATCACACCAAGTAAATGCCAAGCCATCTGCCACCCATAAATAGCGATAATGACAGAAGCTAANAAAGGGAATGCNGTCATNCCNACAGAATGACAAAAAAACAAAATTCCATTTGCTCGTCCTCTCCACTTAATAAACCATCTAGAAACAACAACAGTAGATGTCAATTGAATTGGACTATTAAAAAGAATTCTTGCAAAACCAAAAGTTATATAAAAAACCAAAGGGACAGTTGCCCAACCTGTCAAAAAAGTNCTTAACCCNAACAATAAAACACATATTGTTAAAACAGGTCGTGCACCAAACCTNTCTACACACCATCCTATAAATGGAGCCACCAGTGAAGAAGCCAACGCTCCAAAACTAGCAGCACCTACCAAAAGAGTCCTACTCCAGCCCAANTCCTNAGACATTGGGTACATGAAAATCGCAAGGATCAAACTTGAAGCAGCATTCCGTACNACCATACTGGAACCAGCGGATCCTAAAACAATCCATCCATAAAAAAAGGGNATCCTTTTAGATATATAAGATGCAAAATTCAAAAGTATATATCCTGAANTTCGGTATATANTCCAACAGTTNTTAATTAATTCTNAAGTGTTTTTATCCAGAATATCATTTATTATAGAAATNAAATATTGGATTGAATAATCACAATCGGTTCAACAAATGAAAAATATCAAATCCCAANATTTCGAATGCACTCAATGCAAATCAAAATCCCTATCGAGTATGAAAGANTTGNNTTGTAGTAAATGTAATAGCCCTCTNAAACTATCTAACATTTNCTACANTTTTTANCCCTATAACGGAAAACAGCCTCAAAATAATTATTNCGCTCAAGAATCCAGNTTAAAAAGTTTATTTGGTGAAAACATTGTTACACTCAATGAGGGNAATACATCTCTNATCNCTCTAAATTCCGTTGCNAACTTTTTAGGAATCAAAAACATTGANGCAAAATTAGAATTCCTTAATCCAACAGGATCATTTAAAGATCGTGGATCATCATTAATGATTTCAGCNGCAAAATANTTTGGAGTNAAAAGTCTCATNGAAGATTCTTCGGGTAATGCAGGAGCATCAATTGCTGCATACTCTGCTAGAGCAAANATTGAAGCCCANATTTTTGTTCCNAGTAACGCTCCCAAGGCTAAAATNGATCAAATAANAACTTATGGAGCAANAATTCACGAAATCAATGGNACTCGTGAAGATACCGCAAATGAAGCTCATTCATATTCTAAAAAGCATGATTTAACCTATGCTTCTCATAATCTNAGTCCCTTTTTCATCGAAGGTACAAAATCATTTGGCTATGAGTTACTATCNGATTATCATTCAACTGTTTTNCCNGATCATATTATTATGCCTGTGGGAAATGGATCACTTTTCTCTGGAACNTGGAATGGTTTAATTGAGGCTCAAAAATACCGTTCTTCAAATATGAAGCTACCTAAATTACATTGCATTCAGTCAGAAATTACAATGCCAATCGTACAATCCTGGNTNAACTCTTCCAAAANGAATCATGGTAATGAAAAATCAATAGCAGGTGGAATTGCAGTAAGTGCACCACCTAGAATCAANGAAATTNTGGCAATNATAAATGAATCAAAAGGATCCGCAACTTCTGTAAAAGAATCAGAAATATTAAAATGGTATAAAAAATTACCAATTTTAGAAGGAATCTTTTGCGAGCCAACTTCTGCNACAGCCTTTGCAGGNCTAGAAAAACTAATNGAATCAGGATCAATCAATAAATCTGAAAAAGTATTGATTCCNATNACCGGTAGCGGACTCAAAGATTTTCTTGATTAAGAATTTCTATACTTAGAAATCGCTGCTTCAAATCCAGCAAGTGACCCTTCNAAAATATTNTCTTCCAAGCAATAAGACAATCTAAAATACCCAGGCAAACCAAATCCCCTTCCAGGAACNACTANAACNTTATGATTTGAAAGCTCTTCNGTAAATTTNACGTCNTCTTCAATTGGANAACGTGGAAACATATAAAAAGCCCCATTGGGTTTAACAATTTCATAACCCATATCANTTAGCTTTGGATACAAAAAATCTCTTTTCTTCTGATATTCTCCAACATCAACCGTTACTGATTGCAAAGATCCTACNACATGCTGCATAAGTGCTGGAGCATTTACAAAGCCCAAACTTCTATTACAAAAAATCAATGCATCAACCAATTNNGACTTATTATCAATTTTAGGATGTACCGCAATGTANCCTATCCTTTCACCCGGTAATGCAAGGTCCTTAGAATGAGACGTAGCTACAATATATCTATTATGCAACTCAAAAACGTTNGGATATTCAAAATTATCAAAAANAATTTTTCTGTATGGCTCATCACTAACAATATATATTTCTGAATCAAATCTTTCTTCAGCTTCATGAACCAGNTTAATAATTTCTTTAATNGTACCTTCTGGNTACATTACNCCTGTAGGATTATTGGGAGAATTTATCAATAAAACTTTTGTATGTTCNTTAAGTGATTCTCTAAGAGCTTGTAAGTCAGGTAAAAAATCATCATTNGGAGGNACAACGATGCTNCTACCTCCATGATTATCAACATAAAGTCTGTATTCAACAAAATATGGAGACAAAAGTACTACTTCATCTTTAGGATCTAATAAAGCTTTGAAAATAACATTCAATGCTCCNCCNGCTCCAACGGTCATTACAATATCATCNGCATGAAATGAAAANTTAAANTCTTCTTCTAGAGATANCGCCACTGCNTCTCTGGTTTCAAAATATCCTGCATTGGGCATATATCTNTGCATTCCAGGATTTGGGGAAGATACNAAAGTGGATAATTTTTCNTAAAATTCCTTCGGAGGTTGCATCACNGGGTTCCCTAGTGACAAATCAAAAACATTGTCTGCNCCAAACTCTTCTTTNAGCTTGATTCCATCCTCAAACATTCTCCTAATCCAAGAGCCNTGTTCAAGNGCGCCNCGAACTTTTTNTGATATACCCATTTNCNCTCCGTNTCAATACTTTCAAACTTTCAAATTCATCTAGATTTCAAATTGTGCTTGACAGGCGACTCACCTGTATATAATCTGAATAAACTGGGCCTGTAGCTCAGTGGTAGAGCGGTCGGCTCATAACCGATTGGTCGTAGGTTCGAACCCTGCCGGGCCCACCAACCTAATCCATTGAAGTATTCTGTAGCCATATTAATTGAAAANAAATACTTATAGCAAATAATATATTTTAAATANAAGCCTTTGTCGAAATTTCCTTTANTACAAAAACACCAATTAATACTCACAATATTTTGTTGTGTGGTTATATTNCTTNTTTCNAGTAATTCNNTATNCGCTCAAGAGGAATCTNAATTAGANAAGTTAATTTTTTCTGGAGAGAATGCAGGGAAAAAGTATCGAAATTNCGGTTACACCAAAAACGCCGCTTGTAGGGGCAATATNTTTNAGTATTGACTTATCAAANCCCNCTGANNAATCACCTATTACTGANGCTTCTGTAAAAATAATTTTGGGTACAANTGNTGAATATTTATTCGAATCCATTGCTTTAAACAACCCANNNAANCCTGGGAACTATGTCGCCAATNTAACNGTAGATCANGCAGGTGAATGGGTAACCTATGTNAAAATTGAAGACNCAAATGGAGAAAAAACACAACTCGAAATCCCNCTGACNATTGAAGGTTCTCCATTAACCGCTGGTTTAACTGGAACAATTTTATGGGTGATCATATTTTGTACGATTGTTTCAATTGGATTTTATATATGGAAAAACTCTAAAANTCCTGNNNATNCTTAAGAAATATTNCATGCATTTTTAAAAGCTTGAACCCAANTCAAGANAAAATCTCATATATCCCAAAAANAGATCCTCTAATATATTGNGAATTCACTTAGAATTTGAAATTCTTTAAGGTGAAGATNAACTGAGGGAAAGATGCTACAAACAAAAAAAGATATTATTTGCTTANTTATTATAGTGTTGGCTNTAATTTTGGCTAAAGAAATAGGNACTTTTTCTTTAGCNTCNGCGCAAGATTCAAATCAGCCGATGGCTNTATTTTTAATTGACCACGAAGGCAANTCAGTACCCCNTGGAAGTAACGAGCACATCGANTCTTCNATAGACATGGTAACGTCATCAACAAACTCTGGGTATCTAATGTATATCGACGCTACTAANCCAACCAATATCATTGGTCCAATAAGATCTGAAAAAGATTCTCAAATATCTTTCAAGTTTTCAGTTAATGACAGTATAGAAACTGCGAGATTAATNCCNCCGCCTTGCCCAGGGTGTCCNANCGTTGGAGAAAAAACTGACTANGTNTTCTCATTAGCATCNACNTTCAATNTTTTATCNAACCAAAATGCACCNCCAGGNAGTACAGTCTATTTAATATCTGGAAATGACAACTCATTTAATACTCTTGCCATANAAGAGGCTATAAANCCAATAGCCNGATTGTATTTCAGAAATGGATGGGCAATCACTGGAATTATCCTTCCTGGTTCATCAGAATCCTTACANAACGTTTTTGAAACAATTACTAAGGAATCTAATGGATATTCAATTAACNTAAATTCTGAANATGGCTATGAAAAATTCTTNACCAAATTAAATTCTTCGAATTCAGAACTATTTCTAGAAAAATTAGAAACAATCCAGACCACAAATCAAGAAAANTTCGAACATTTAATTTCTGTANCTCCAGGAACATCCGAGNTCTCAATACTTGGNGTAAAAGAAAATTTTAAGTCAGAAATNACCTTAAGCGATCCCAAAGGGAAAACCATAGATACTTCAAATATATCCGTACAATTCGACCATTCAAAATATTTTGANAAATGGCACATATTAGATCCTTCNCCTGGATTGTGGAGAATNGGAAGAAAAGGAGTTCCAGGGAAAATTTCACTTTGGAATCACACAAATAGCAAATACNANCTATCTATGATTTCAGAGAGTTTAATGCCTTTAANAGAGCAATTTGTNCTTATTGCATCAATTGATGATGGNGGCACAAATGTTTTGTTAGACAATGTTGAAATATCCNGCAAGATNACAACTCCAACTGGATTAAACATTCTTATTGAAATGAATGACCNAGGAATCAATGGNGATGCTAAAGCTAACGATGGATATTTTTCTTCATTTGTTCCTCCACTNGATGAAGGTGGTAANCAAATTGTAAAATTCAGAGTCTATTGGCCTGATTTCGANCANTCAATGGAAANCACTACTGAACTATCNATAGAACCATTTCCTTCATTCGATATTAGTCCTCAGTACGTTTCCAATCTTAANCCAAATGAACGTCANATGATTGCAAGATTATATGTGAATTTAGGACCTCAAGCNTTTCCCGTTCGAATTAACGATATTGATTTAACTNTTTCTTCAAACTCCNCCAAGGANCTCGAAGGAAATCTAGANATTGTTCCTACAACGTTACTNTCAGATGGNCTTGCATATGCTTACGAAGTTTTTTTCACNCCAAAGNTTGAAGGCAAATTCAACATTGGAGCAACATTAAATATCAATTATCTTGGACGCANATTCCAACATGTGTCTAAACCTATAGTTATNGAGGCAACNACGTTCAAAACTCCNGAGTTNCAAAAGGCNACCGATAGGATTCAAGAATTTCCTGTNCCNGTTCAACCTGTAGAAAAAACTGTAATTTATCAAACTGACCAAATCCCNGATTGGGCCTACTATGCATTTCCNGCAGGATTACTTTCTATCATAATCCTATTATTAATTTATCGAGCTCAGCTTGTAAGACCNTTCGGGTTCCTCTATGACGATTCATATAATGTAGTNACAGATTTNCGATCTGTAAAACGCNCAATNNTNNGNAGTTTATTTTTCAAAAATATNATNACGGGAACAGAATTAANCATTAACTCATTCGAAAACACCACGTTTAAATTCACAAGAAGGAATTTAATCATTAGTAAAATCCCAAAGACTTATAACACAATACGTATNGGTACAACTCAAGTTGTNAAAAACACAATTGTNCCAGANCAAGAATGGATTGGAGCAAAAGGAAAGTTGTTTTTCTACTCCAAAAACCTTTTATCNACTACTCCTGAATACATTANTGATTCTTCNAACGTCCCAGATTTAGANCAAACAATTTCTCGAATCTAGAATANTCAGATCAATTCTCAGAAATTTTTATAGTGGTGATAACATCACCAGGAGAAGTTGCACTTCCGGGATCTCTAACTGAAATCCCAAATAATACNTTCAAGCTGTCTTCATCAACTACTTTCCCGAAAACTGCATGTCTTTGATCTAAAAACGGAGTAGGTACAAANGTAATAAAAAATTGGCTACCATTAGTATTAGGACCAGCATTGGCCATAGATAATATNCCTGGAGAATCATGTGTTAATGAAGAATCAAATTCGTCTTCAAANCTATAACCAGGNCCTCCCATNCCAGTCCCTGTNGGATCTCCTGTCTGTGCCATAAAATNAGGAATTACACGATGGAAAGTGACTCCATCATAAAAACCNTCTTTAGCTANNAAAACAAAATTNTTAACTGTGGAAGGGACTTTATCTGCATACAANTCAATNACAATTTCTCCTCCCTTCTCTAGTTCAATAGTAGCTTTATATTCTTTAGNTGTGTCGATNTTCATTTCCGGGNGAGAATTATATTGTTTCATTNTCACCTCTTTGNTTTCATTTTTTGATTTNTCTNCTTTTANAGGCTGAGAATCATTTTTAAGTATAATNCGGTTATCTNNTTCTATATTATTNTNTTCAGAATCACAAGAAATTAAAAATGAAGTCAAAAGTANAGAAAAGATTATNCNAANAANAAATATTGNGTTTTTCATATATACTCCTTCAATCAATTTAGACATTTGATAGGTTTTTTAAAGCCATCATTCCAAGATAATATCCATATACCCCTGCCCCTGTTATAACACCAACACAAACTGGGGCAATATCTGAATCTCTACCTCTTTTTGCAGGATTAGAAAAATGAATTTCCACACATGGAACCTTCGAATTTGAAATACAGTCAGCCAATTTAGGGAATCCTTTAGTGTATCCGGCAGGGTTAATCAAAACGCCATCAAAAGATGATTCAGANTCCAANANTTTACTAATAACTTCACTTTCATCATTCGAATGAAATATTTCAATTGNAACTTCTAATTCATCCGNAAATTTTGTTATTGCTTCATTNTAATCATCTATTTTCATAGTTCCAAAGACATCAATCTGTTCAATACCACGTCTTTCCATNCCTAAACCATGAATTATCAAAANATTAGTCATTAATTCCCTCATATNNCCNAAGTATTCTAGCACAATTTCTAAATTCCAANGAAAAATCATTAAAGTAAATTGACACNCTCANAGTCAATTTATATGATAATTCCAGATNAAAATAATTTCTCGAGTGGAAAAGTGATTTATGCCAAATTTTGCAGCCAACTTAACAATGATGTTCAATGAATATGAATTCTTAGACAGATTCAAAGCCGCATCACAATCTGGTTTCAAGGGAGTAGAGTTTTTATTCCCCTATGATTATAACAAACAGGAAATTCTAGAGAANCTAAAGTCTAACAACTTAAANCAAGTGCTTCACGATCTNCCCGCAGGNAACTGGGATGCAGGAGATAGAGGNAACGCATGTCAACCAGACAGGATAGGCGAATTTCAAGATGGAGTCGGTCTCACAATTGAATATGCTAAAGTTTTAGAGTGTCCAAATGTGACATGCCTAGCCGGNATTCCTGANAATAATTCNGATCCNGAAAAATTAAAAACCACCTTTATNGACAATTTGAAATTCGCTGCANATGAATTAAAAAANCACAACATTAAATTGTTGATTGAGCCAATTAANACCATAGACATCCCTGGATTTTATTTAACTAATACANATCAAGCNTTGTCTATAATCAAAGAAGTTAACTCCGACAATATAGGTTTNCAGTATGATATTTACCATATGCAAATAATGGAAGGGGATTTAACACGAACAATTCAATCAAATATTGATTCCATTTCTCACTTCCAACTNNCNGACAACCCTGGAAGAAATGAGCCCGGGACNGGAGAAATCAATTATCCTTTCATTTTTGAAACCATCGATAAATTGGATTATAAGGGATGGATTGGTTGCGAATANAAGCCGNTATCAACTACGGAGAATGGCCTTGNTTGGGTCAAAAAACATTTNTTAGGTGCNAATTAATGGAAAAAAGACGACTGGGAAGAACCAACCATGANAGCACAATTATCACTTTTGGNGCCTACTCAATAGGAAAACTATCACAAGATGATGCTGATATTGCAATTCAAATGTGCCTAGATGAAGGNATTAACCATCTAGATATTGCCCCCGGATANGCTGATTCCATGGAACGAATCGCTCCATGGATGCCGAANTTNAAAANCAAAATGTTCATNGGAAGTAAAACTCCTAAACGAACACGTGATGAAGCNTGGAAAAACATAGAAGATATTATGAATCGAATGAATACTGACTCATTCGATTTATTTCAACTCCACGGAATNCTAGATTTTGAAACTTTAGATCNAGTAACTTCAAAAGNTGGAGCATTAGATGCTCTTNTAGAGATGAAAGAACAAGGACTCACAAAATGGATAGGAATTACAGGACATGGACCTATTGCTCCAAAAGTATTCCTNGAATCCCTAAACAGATATGATTTTGATACCGTNATGTTTCCTGTAAATTCAATTATCTATCAAAATCAAGATTACAGATCTAGTTCCGAAAATTTAATNTCTNTTTGTAACGAAAGAGATGTNGGNATACAAGGTATCAAAATGATNGCCAGAGGTGGTTGGGGAGATTCGAGAAAAGATTGCGGTACNTGGTACGATCCNCATAGAAGCCAAGAATCCATTNATCAATCAATTTGGTGGCAATTATCNCAACCAATACACACAGCTCCNTCTTGNGGAGAGTTTTCCCTACTTAGAAAAGTGCTTAATGCNGGTTCTANATTTAAAATGCTGGATGAAATTGAACAAGAATTTATTATATCGAATCTAAATTCATCTCAACCCGAACCAAAATTNGGAATACTNAATTAGGGATATCTGTAATCTCTNAAACTCGATGCAACTCTCCAGACTGTNATTACAACTATCACCGAAACTACTCCACCTAGNAACATCGTATTACCTGCNCCTATTTGTGCTGACATAAATCCCACTTCAAATGTTCCTATATTATTCGCTGCCATTGCAGAGAATGAGTGAAAACTAACTGCTCTNCCTCGCATATTATCNGGAGTAGTCAACTGAACTGTAGTCTGTCTTGTAGTCATTCCAATTGCATCAGTAGCTCCAAGTGCTGTAATAATTATCCCACCAACCACCATTANNACAATCGGATCTACTGACAGNAATTGTAANGANCCAAAACCAAATAACAAAATAGCATAGATTCCAGTTGCATATAAAACCAACATNCCTTTGGGACGATATTTTGCCATGAATAACACNAAGAAACTNCCNATCACTCCTCCAATAGAATTTGCAGCAGTTAATGGNCCAATTGCCCAAGGNCCTTGGCGAAANATCTTGTCAACAATTAGAGGCATAATCTGTCTATAAAAACTCACCACAGTCACACCTATATCCATCAAATACAAATAAGGGAGTATTGGATGTCGTCTTACAAATCTGAATCCTTCCCACAACCTATGGATTACAGATGATTTTTCTTCTTTAGGATCATGATTCCCTAACCCGTATCTGGGTCGAAGAAATATAGGCATTATTGAAGCAGGTATAGAAGCTAATAAAGCTAATATAAATACTCCTTCAATACCTATAAATTCATAGGCAATTGAAAATAACAAAGGAGAAATAATTGCGCTGATTTGGTAGGTAGCAGTNTTGGTAGTCACTGCATGCATNAAATGACTTGNAGGAACTACATTNGCCGTAATCGCAGACCTAGCNGGNCCTCCCAANGTGCTTGTAAGGCCCAAAATACCCACAATNGANTATATATGCCANGCTCTTAGATCATCCGTCATCAATANAAATACTGATATACCAATAAAAATAAAACTAAAGGATTGTGTTAANGAAATTANCTTCCTTCGATCCATCTGGTCAGCAAATGCACCNCCGAACAATGTTGCAGGCATTTGAACAGCTAATTGAATTAAACCCAAAATNCCTAATTGAATGCCTGAACCAGTCTCTGCATATAACCAAACACCAAATCCAATAAGCCTTATTTGCATGGTGACAGTCGAAGCTAGACCAGAAAACCATAAAATCCTATAACTGGAAAAACTAAATGCTGACCAAGGTTTTAATGAATAATCCAGATCCCCGTCCTGATCAGATAATGATCTATCCTCATTTTCGTCTGATGATGACTTCAAATATTGCATCCTAAAATATAGATAATCATAGTAATTATAAATTTAGCGCCTACCTTTTAAAAGGTTAATTCAACAAACTTTATANAAANTTGGATTACTAAATTTGATATGTGATATCATTTANCTATGGGGACGCGTGGATTCGACATGGGGTGTGATTNCANGATTGCAGGTCGAGGTGCCGTCAACCCTCGTAAATCTGGCGGTAAAAAATTTAACTGGCGAAAAAAAGCTAGCACTGGCTGCCTAGAGCAGCCACGTTCCTCTTTTACGTTTCCCGTAGTAACTGAGAGAGCGACATAATTCGGGATGCTCTTCTTTGAAGCCGTTTCATNGANGAAAAGACTTNGGCTAAGCTTGAAAAGATCTAAGGTCGGGTCAAGACTATTCAAGTGAAATACNAGCCCCGACTATATCTGTAGTATATTTTGCAAAATCACCTTTTGGACGGGGAGTTCGACCCTCCCCCGTCTCCACCATTTCANCTAGCCTTTTTTAAGTTNTTNTTAAAACTGNGTGTACAAAGATGGNGACCTAAGTGAATCTCCAATTTCATTCTCNCCCAAAGAGATAATNTCTTTTTTATAAACTTGTATTCNATGNGATCCATAATCACATATATACAATCGGCCATCAGGACCNATAGTAGATGANGTAGGCCATCTCAATCGTTTCTGAGGTTCAATAGGAGTTTCGTCTCTAATTCTCANTGCAACTAGATTTGACATCATGTAATCTCGAGCTTGTTTTGACAATGTAGCATCNCCACGGAATTCTTCAACAAATCTTCCTTTANGATCAAANAGCTGAATTCNATGATTACCCCAATCTGATACATAAATNTCACCATCCCTATCAACGCACACTCCAGANGGATAATTGAATTGACCAGGCATATTACCAAATGAACCAAATTCCATTAAGAATNNTCCATCAGATGAAAATTTTTGCACTCGGTGATTACCCCAATCTGTTACAAAAACATCATCATTTTGATCAAGACATATTCCCCATGGCAAATTAAATTTNCCTGAAGTTTCACCTTTGACTCCCCATGATTTAATAAATTCACCATTNTTAGAAAANACTTTGACAGAATAGTTGAGAGCATCTGTTAAAAAAACGTTGTCNTGAGAATCTAAAAATATTCCAGCAGGTCGGTTGATTTCATGTTGTTCATTTCCAAATTTACCCCATCTACTTATCAAATCACCNTCTNGAGAAATNTGAGTAATTGTNTGGTTNCCTTCATCAGAAATAAATATATTCCCAGTTGAATCTCCTGCAATACCTGATGGCCATACAAAATCGGCAGGAATTTTCTTGCCACCACCAATTTGACCAACTTCACCACCTATCAAACTCATAGACCCTAAATCATCATCTGCTATTGAAAGCTGTCTTATAAAAGTACTAGTCTCATGGCGACATAAAATTTTAATGTCCGACTCTGTAGGATGAAACACTTGTAGGGGCGCATTAGTCAATCTGCGCATGCCTAAAGTCATTTCATAAGGAAAACCTACTCTCAAAAACCCTTTTTGCGGAGAATCTGAAATCAAAAATCTCACCTACCTACTTAAAAATATCCACTTGTTCATAATTCCCACCTACTATGGGGTATGGATCTATTCCCAAAAGTTGTTCCAATAAAGTTGAATATAAACCTCTAAAATCATATGTGAAAGCTAAATCACCGTTATCTTGATCTTTTAATGATAATGAAGGATATTCTGCATATAAACCTCCATCAATATGATCTCCTAATATAAATGCTCCACCACCTGCACCATGATCTGTTCCAGACCCATTAGACCTTACTCTCCTACCAAATTCTGTAAATATTAGCATTGTCACATTTTCAGATGCGTCATGATCTCTCAAATCTTGAAAAAAATCTGAAACCGCTTCTGAAAGTTCTGAAATCAATTTGGGATGAACTGGGCCTTCATTTGCATGAGTATCATACCCTCCATGCTGAGCATAAAAAATCCGTGTACCTAAGCCCGCTAGATGTATCCTTGCAACATCTTTAAGGCTCATAGCAATTGGATTTTGAGCATATTCAACCTCAGAGGAATACATTTCAGGCGCCTTTTTTAAAATTTCAGCTCCTCGCAAGAGATCTAACCCAGTACTTGCAATGTAGTCTCGAACTAAACCGGTACCTATTGCTTGTCCATAAATATTTTTGAAAGCATTTAAGGTCTGATGTTTAGTATCCATATCATCTAAATCTGACATCAAACCATAATTATCCAAATCAGCTACAGAAGTTATTGTGACATCTTTCGCCGACAGAGCTCGAGGCAAACCCTGACCTATACTTACCGCAGTCAGTGGATTTTCTTTTTGAGGGTCTAAATCTCTCACTGTTTTACCTAACCAGCCTTCGTCAGCAATTGTTTCAGGAACACAAGTGTGCCAAATATCCATGCCTCTAAAATGAGATCTGCTAGAATTGGGATATCCTATACCTTGAACAATAGCCATTTTCCCATTTTGATATTCAGTGAAAAACGATCGGGCAAATTCAGGAAATCCTAACTCCGAATCTATGCTCAATATAGATTCCTCAGGTATAGCTAAACTGCTCCTGAAATCATAATAACTATGGTCAGTATAAGGAACAACAGTATTCATGAAATCATTTCCGCCGCTCAGTTGTACAACTACCAAGACTTCGTTTGTTTTTTGAATGACCATCTAATTCCCCTTAATTTTTAAGCAAACTGGTAATCAATAGTTGAAACAATCAGTCGAGCAATAGAAATGATTTTCCCTTTGAAATCTTGTTTGCTATTTAGAATATCATCAGAAGAGTCTAATAGTTCATGTCTAGTTTCATCAGAAATTTCTGTCATCCCTAGATAGTATAGACACTGCTCCACAAGATCATTAGTGTTATTTTGAGTGCCTTGGTCCACTAACTCTTCAAGTGGAAAAACACCCATTTCTATAGCTCGTGAAATATGAATAGCTGCAAAATTCACTCTGTTGTTAAGTGTACCTCCATCTATCCATTCATGACCATAATGCCATCCTTCGACTGTGGGAGGAGTCATCAAATTCTGTCCCATATTTGCAGCTGCTGATCCTAGGGAGGGAAGAGATGAATTTGGGAAATCATGTGTGCCAGCAGTCACAACGACCCCTGCTACCAATTCTGCAGGACTTTTCACCCTTGTAGCTACAGAACTTCTAAAGAAATCTGACAAAAACAGCTGCCTCATCACTTCTCTCATATCTCCCTTATGCGTCAAAAAACATTCTACAAGAAAATCAATCGCTTCTTGGTCTTTAGGGGGCGTAATATTCCAAGAGGGAACCTGTGGTTCATCTGCAATGAAAAAATTATATAGATGTCTTGCAATAAAAGTAGCTGTAGCATTTTGTTTAACTATTATTCGAATAATGTCTTCACCATTCAAATTGCCAGTGTGACCCAAAAAACATTTTAATTCATTGTCGTGATCTTCTGGATTGTAGTGAAAATCAGAGTCATATCTACCATAAGGATCTAATGGTAATGGTTGGGTAAAAGTCCAACCAGTAAATGCTCGAGAAGCTTGTTTAATATCATCTTCTGTATAATTCCCCACACCCATAGAAAAAAGCTCTAACAATTCTCTACCCCAGTTCTCGTTGGGTTCTCCCAAATGATTCTCATTATTATCCAACCAAAACAACATAGCTGGATCACGAGCAACAGCTATTAAAATATCTTCAAATTTTGCAAGTGCCAATGTTCGAAATGTTTCAATCTGAATCACAGATGATGGACCATGTTCACTTTTACCAACTGAAGTTGCAAACAAATGATGCCAAAATAGCGCCATCTTCTCTTCTAATGGGCGTTGAGAATTGACCATACGATAAATCCACTCGCCTCTCCACGCATTTACAGTGTCAGAATTATTCAATTCCAAAAAATATCGTCTGATCAAGTGATCATCAAATCTAGATTCACTCCCAAAATTAATTAAATCATCAACAATTTCTTCATATGTTTTAATACTTAATTGAGGCAATTTTTTGTAGTTGACACCAAACCCAGCCCTTCGCATTAAATGGCAGATTTCTCTGATGCTAGTTTGGGCTGTAACCATATTTAAAATCCTAAGTGAACTGTTTGAACAAAATGTAGTATAACCGATAATTTATTTTGTCCCAAATAGTAATTTGCGGCATTCGAAACTAAAATGGAATCAAACTTGTTCCCAATAAAATATCCATAATTAATGCTATGCCAAATACTATACTTAACCCTGCTGCAAAATTTATCACTACATAATTTACTGCTTTGTAATTGGAAGAAATTGAAAACGGAAAACTAAGAACAATAGTTATCAAAGCCATCGAGACTATAGATCCTATCCCAAAAAGAATTAAATATGTAAGTCCAAACCAAAATGAATCAATTGTTGGAAGCAATGCCAGCATTACAACTGCAGTACCTGCCAATCCATGAATCATTCCAATAAAATAAGATCGCAATCTAAAAACCGGTTTTCCAAATTTAAAAACCCCATGCAATTTTTCAATTTCAGGAGGTTCAGATGGGGCATGAGTAGAGTGAATGTGTACGTGCGAGCCACCATCATGATCATGATAATGCATATGCATTTTGCCTCTTTTAATATTCCAAAAAACCTGTAATCCCAAAAATACCAACATGACACCCACTCCCATTTCAAAATACCTTGAAATTTCTTCATATTGGTATAAAAATTGATCATCTAGCAATAGAATGGAGACTCCCAAAATAACCAACGGAGTCGAGTGTCCAAAACCCCATGAAGCACCTACCCAAATACTTCTCCAAGCATTTTTTGAATCTTTAACTATAGTAGCTACCGCGACAACGTGATCAGCATCAGTTGCATGTTTCAAACCTAAAAGCAAGCCCATAACTACCGCGGTTAGTATTCCCAATTCCGTTTCCATCTATTCTCCACAAATACTCATTCAAAGTCGAAAGCCAATATGCATAATATGGTACTCTTCGACAAGGCTCAAGTAAATGTTTTTAAAAATACATCAAATCTTATTTATATATGTTTGTCCGCAGGGTGATACCGTGCTAAAATCTGAATTAACAATTACCGAAATTTCGATTAACTCATTCATTCACCAATGGAAGAATTGATGCCCTCATCTAATCATATCAAAACAAAAAACCTTTCTAATGCTGAAATAATCCGAAGAGTTGATTTCACGGATGATTTGTTCAAACTTTGGATTGAGACAGAAATTCCATTTACATTCAAACCTGGGCAATACATTACTATAGGGTCAAACAATATTGAGAGACCTTACTCAATCGCATCTGCACCCGAAGAAAACCTACTAGAACTATTTATCGAGTACATTCCTCCTGAGCATGGAGGAAACCTAACTCCCTATCTATGGAATCACCAAGTAGGAGACCGTCTTACAATTAGACCAAGAGCAAAAGGGATTTTCACTTTTGAGCCAAAATATATTAACCATGTAATGATTTCTACCGTAACTGGTGTAGCCCCATATGTAAGTATCCTTAGACAGTACATTTTGGATGGATTAGAGGGTCATAAATTTTTCGTCATGGATGGGGCTAGCTATATGAATGAATTTGTTTATGACGACGAATTAAATGAAATGCAAAAATCTTTTCCAGACAACATTACATTTATTCCATCAGTGAGTAGGCCATCTGAAAAACAAAATCACTCTTGGATTGGTGCCACTGGAAGAATTAATTCTTTGGTCGAATTATATCTTTCCAAATGGCAATTAAAGAAAGATGACACTCTAATTTACACTTGTGGGCATCCACAAATGATAGAAGACATCAAAACTCGCATGTCTCCCATAGGATGGAACGTTAAGGAAGAACGCTTCTGGAAAGAAGATGATGCATAGCTATTATGAGTAACAAACCCTTAAAAGCTATTGGAATATGCGGAAGCCTTAGAAAAAATTCATGGAATCTAAAACTATTAACCCTGGCCTTAAAAACCTTGGAATCTAATTCCGTCCAAACAGAATTTTTCGACTTGTCAAATATTCCAATTTTTAATAGTGGTAAAAACACACCCGGTGAATTCCCAAAAAATATTTCTACATTGAGAGATAAAGTTTCAAATTCAGATTTATTGATCATTTCATCACCAGAATATAACAATTCAATTTCTGGAGCACTTAAAAGTGCCATTGAATGGTTATCACTCTCCCCTAATACAATTGACGGAAAACTTGCCTATATTATGGGCTGTTCTCCAGGCAGGTCAGGAGCAATGAGGATGCATATGCAACTCTCATACATCCTGGAATCGGAAGGAGTATTTTTAATCCCCACTCCACGAATACTATTACCCAATATTCAAACTTTGATTTCCGAATCTGGAGAAGTGATCCAAGAAGAATTACAAGAGCTAATAACAGAGGCAATGCAAAAGGCAATAAAAATTTCAGAAAAATTTTAGGTTAATTCGTTGAAGGGATAAAGATGGAACTTGGAACTTTCATGGAATTTCATTCCAGATATGGACTATCACAAGAAGATGCTTTCAAAGAGTCATTCCATCATGTTGATTTAGCTGAAGAACTTGGTCTTGACGGAATATGGTTAGCGGAGTCACACTTCGCTCCTTCAAGGGCGGTGCTTTCTGCACCTCTAATAATGGCAGCCGCAATTGCTGAGAGAACCGAACGAATTAAAATTGGCACAGCTGTGCACGTATTACCTCTAGGGAATCCGCTACACATCGCTGAGCAAGTCGCAACATTAGATCATATTAGTAATGGAAGATTTGAATTTGGAGTCGGGAGAAGTGGATCTCCAGGCTCTTACGAAGGCTACAACATATCATATGCGGAAAGTAGAGAAAGATTTTACGAATCTCTAGATATAATATCCGCTGCATTTAAACATGACGTGTTCTCATATGATGGGAAATTTTTCAAATTCACCGATGTTTGTCTTACACCAAAACCGCTTCAAAACCCCTATCCTCCAATGCGTGTTGCTGCGACCACATCAGACACTTTCTATGTACTTGGAAAAAAAGGAGCACCTATATTTGTTGGCGTTAGAAATCTGCCCTTAAAAGATGTAACTGATCAAGTGAAAACCTATCGACAATCATTTGAAGAAGCCGGAAATGATCCAATTAACAACAAAGTGTCACTCAGAGTTCCCGTGCATGTAGCAAAGTGTACCAAAACTGCTTTAGAAAATTCTGAAGAAAGCTTTATGCGTCAATTCAAAAGGTTAGGTAAGCAGCTAGAATCTTCCTCAAAAAAAGCTACGGCTGATTCAAGTGAAGACAGACTTAAAAGAAGTAATTTACTTGCCAACACTCAGTGGAATGAAATACAAGGTGAAAAAGTTGCTGTTGGAGACCCTGATACTGTAATCCATCAACTTAAACATATGAGAACAGAACTTGGATTAGATGGAATTATCGCAGAATTCAATGCAGGCGAATTAATCTCACGTGAAAACGTCGAAAAATCGATCAAACTGTTTTGTAAAGAAGTTGTTCCCGAATTAAGAAAATAAAAAAAGAGGCTGGATTTTCATCCAGCCTCCAGAAAATTACCGAGGATTTAAACTTCTTATTCTTTGATTTGAGACAAGCCGACAATTACTGCCCAAACAACCCAAATTATATAAGTAATAGAAATCAAAATACCATGTATTTGAGCATCAAGGCTTAATTGACTGGAAAAAATATTTAAAACCAAACTCAAAATTCCAGCAGCAACAAAAACCCCTAAAGCGATCTTGTTAAAATCATCACGAGATAATAATGCTAACCCAATTACTACAACACCAGCCGCAAAAGATATTTCTCCCAAACTAGTTAATCCTGCTTGTGCAGCATTTGGAGTAGGCATACCATTAGCAATGGCCAAATACACTGCAGCGCCCGTAATCCACATCAATATCCCTGCAGTTATAGGCAAGAGCCCTAATCGAAATAAAGCCTCACCATTTCCACCACGCACTTTTTCAGAAAGAGAATTGAATCCAAACAACATAACTAACATTGCAGCAACAAGCAATAGACCCGAAAATTCTGCCATCCCTACGGACCCAGCTGCTTCCATTTGTACTGCAACATGGTTTCCCACCATCTCAAAATCACCCAACACACCAGGAGTTAACTGGTAGGCAACCAAAGTGAGAATAGGCCCTACAATTAAAGCCAATCCTCCCAATTTTTTCACCGATAAACTAGACATGTTTCACCCTCCTTAAAATAGAGACTAAATTTTACCTATCCTCAGTATTATCAAAGTGGACTAACCAACACGAGTTAGAAAATAACTCTTTTACTCTCACTCCAGTATTTAGTTTGAAAATCTATTAATCAAATAATCCTTTAAATGGGTTAAATGCATCAGAAATTGGAAGAGCATCGCTAATTAGTACTGCTACATTATTATCCTCTTCCAATGGTTTAATAAAGGTTTCTTCTATCGGAGCAGAAATAGGAATTGGTTCAAATTCAGTAGCTTTCTCACCTAAGAAATTAGCTCCTAGTCCTTCTAAAACAGCACCTTTCTTTTCAGTATCAAGCGCTTCAA
>PBBT01000014.1 GCA_002717725.1 Chloroflexota bacterium | reverse complement strand
GTACCATATCAATACAATCGGCAATATTTTCGCAAGCAATAGCGCATAGAGAGCATCCTGTACATTTGTCAGTATAAAGAATGTGTCTACCTTTGAATCCAGCACTGCCTGTATTGGATTTGGCATCAAAAGTATATCCTGATTCGATATCTAGTTTTTGCTCAGGGTATCTCAATGTCATACGGCGTTTGAATACATTTCTAAACCCTACAGCAAATGCACCCAATATCCCGGTAATAAGTTTGATGTTCATTAGATTACTCCTAGTGATGATTCAATTACTGCTATAAACAGATTAATAAATGATAATGCAATTAGCCAAGCCCATCCAATTCTGATTAATTGATCAATACGTAGACGAGGAAGAACTGCTCGTGGGAAAATAATCATTGTAATTACGAAGAATAATTTTGTCAGTAACCAAACAATTGGTGGAAGGAAAGCAGGTCCATTCCAACCTCCTAAGAATAATAGTGTAAATAACAAAGCAAGGACATAGAATTTTACATAAACGCCAAGTTGTAATAAACCAAAGTGCATTCCAGTGTATTCTGTCAACCATCCAGAAACGATTTCAGTCTCCGCCTCTGGGAGATCAAAGGGTACTCGTTCTAATTCTGAAAGGATGGTGATATAAAATATAATAGCTGCAAGGAATTGCGGGAAGATGAACCACATATCTTTCTGTGCTTCAACTATTTTCATTAGATCAAAGGAGCCAGTTAAGATTACAATGCCGAGTATTGAGAGAAGCATAGGAATTTCATAAGCGGCGAGTTGATGTAATGCTCGTAATCCTCCAATAAATGCAAATTTATTACTACTAGCCCATGCAGCAATAAGAACTACCAAAGGACTGAATCCAATAATGGCAAATGGTATTAGAAGACTAAATTCGGAACGTGCAATATAGGTAGTTGGGGATAAAGGAATAACAGTTAACAGTGCTGCTCCGAGTCCCAAGCTTAGAATCGGAGCTGCCCAAAAAAATGTTTTATCGGCTTTTTCTGGAACAACAAGTTCTTTACCAAGTAATTTGAACAAATCAGCAATAGGTTGTAGAACTCCTTCGAAGCGTCCTGCGTAAAGTGGACCTACACGGAGTTGTGCTTTGGCCATAAGTTTACGTTCGTAAAGAATTACAAGTGTTGCAACTAGAGCGGCAAAAGTAAATCCAGGAAAAGCGGCGACTTTGAAGAAAGTGGAAGAAGGTCCAACTCCATATCTATCAGCTAGTTTGATAGCTTTGAAAGGATCTATTGTTGCAGTTAGAATTTCATTAGCAAGTGTCACATCAATTCCTAGAAGTGGAACAAGTAAGAATAATACAGGAAATATAATTAGGGGGGATATAAGAAGGAACCAAAATAATATCGTAAGGATACGTTTAACAAACTCTTCAAATGTTTCCAACTATGTCACCTATCTGCTTCCACCGGCCAGTAATCAAGGCTCCAATATATAGCAGGCATATCTGCTAACCTTGAACCAACCAATAAATGAGTCATGCCAATCAGATTTCTAAATGAAGGAACACTAATCTTGACTCTGTAAGGATTTTTTTCTCCATCGCTGACAATATGATAAAACATTGTTCCTCGTGCGGCTTCTGTACGGACAAATGCCTCGCCTGGTTCTCCACGCATAACTCCGCCAATTACTTGTTTGATTGGACCAGGTTCAATAAGATCAAGGACTTGTTTCATAATGTTCATACTTTGTTGGAGTTCTTCTAATCGGACAATACATCTTGCATATGAATCGCCTTCTTTACGTGTTGGTATTTCAAAATCAACGCGATCATAAAGACAATAGGTTTCGTCCTTTCGAGTATCAGAATCTATTCCACAAGCGCGGAGATTAGAACCAGTTATTCCAAGTCTAATCGCGTCTTTTTTATCCATGGTGCCAATGCCTTCGGTTCTTGCAGACATAAGTGGATTGTTAAAGAATATTTTTTTGTATTCTTCAATACGTTTTTCAAAATAATCAAATGTCTTCAATGCTCGTTCTTTGAAATTGGTAGGCATGTCATTTCTTACTCCTCCAGGAACTACATATGAAAAAGTTACACGGGTTCCGCCAATTGATTCAGCCAAGTCAATAAAGAGTTCTCTGTCACCCATAGGCCACATAAACATTGTAGAATGACCGAGGAATATGCCATAGATGCCAAGCCAGTACAGATGGGAAATAATGCGGTTTAATTCCGCCATAATCATTCGTATATATTGAGCGCGATCAGGGGCTTCTACGTCAATGATTTTTTCAGCAGTCAGAACGTATGGAAGTGTTACTCCAGTTGCATCGATTATGACTGGACGTTCAAGATGTGGAATGTTTTGAATGTAATCTCGATATTCTGCCATCTTTTCGGCACCTCGATGAACATAACCTGGATCAGGTTTAGCTCCTACAATATAATCTCCGTCAACTGTAACAATTATACGAAAGTGACCAGAACCAGGATGTTGTGGTCCAACATGGAGAACTAGTTGATCTCCGCCTTTATCTTCTATATTCATAGCCGCGTTTTGCATATCATCCTCTTCCTGGTAAAATATAGTCCTTTCTTAATGGAGGGATATCATCCCAGTCTTCTGGAAGGAGTAATTTCTCCATTCTTGGATGGCCAGTAAATGTTATTCCAAAATTCTCGTATGTTTCTTGTTCATGGAATTCTGCACTAGGAAAAATATCAATTAAAGTTTCAATTTCAGGAGTATCTTTGGAGATTTCGGTCATGATAGAGAACATAATACTACGTAGTTTTTTCTTTGATACGCAGATAATATGATATTCGATACGGAATACATTATTGTCCGGATAGTCAGTTCCACCATGAGAAATAACTTGTTCAAAACCTAATTCTTTAACAGAAGTTGCAAGAGATTTGAGATTGTCTTGATTGGTAGAGATTTTAATTCTATTGTGTTTTACGTATTCAGTTTTTATTTTATTCTTGAATTGATCAGTTAAACTTTTGACTAGCTGATTTTCAGTATCTAGATTAGAAGGCATTGAGTTTGTATATTACACCTTGGACTTCCTTATCTTGTTTTGCAGTTCGATAATTCCTTGAATAAGTGTTTCTG
Organism: Chloroflexota bacterium; assembly: GCA_002717725.1. Next base: position 16,534 of record PBBT01000014.1, on the reverse strand, counting down.
GTCTAGGAGGACATCCTGGAATGTAAACATCCACAGGTACAATTTTGTCAACTCCTTGGAGGACGTTATACGAGTCCATGTATAAACCGCCAGAAATTGCACATGCTCCCATTGCAATTACCCATTTAGGTTCTGGCATTTGTTCATAAACCCATTTCATCCTAGGTGCCATTTTCCGAGTTACAGTGCCTTGAACAACTAAGACATCGCATTGTCTTAGCGATCCAAAAGCTTCTAACATTCCAAATCGTTCAACGTCGTGTCGTGGACCAGATGCTGCACCAAATTCAATACTGCAACAAGCTGTTTCTAAATGAACAGGCCATAAAGAGTATAACCTGCCCCAATTAACAAGAAATCTAATAGGTTCTCGTACATTTTTTTCTAAAGTATTATCAAGAATATCACTAGCTTTGCCAACAAGTAGATTTAAAGTGGGATCGTTTACCAATTTTCTCTTCTTCCTGCTAAATGTAATGCGTAAGCCATAGGACAAAGTAGGACAGCAAGGAACGGCAATAGACTGACTAAGCTTTGAATACCTATGTTTGTAAATGCAAGTCCCCAAGCAAATAAGAACATTACAGTAACATCAAAAATAACAAACATAATCAGATAGGAATAGTATTGCATAATCAAGTGGATACGAGATTCACCGGTAGGAGGTTGGCCTGCCTCAAATGTCTGTAATTTTATAGGATTACGTCGTTTGGGAGCAAATAAATAAGGAATAATTAGAGTAGGCAAGGTAAATACGACTCCGGCAAGAGTCATTACCAAAATCATTACAAACTCAGATGAAACCATATCAGATTACACGGGATAAATTTGTTTAAATTTATTTAAAGCTTGAGTCGAACCGGAATAATTGGAAAGCAGATGTTAAGTTTGATGTAAAGTTTGAGAATTGGTTTAAGATTTTGAAGTTTTTTGATGAAAAATTCATAAAATCCAAGTCCGGACTTAGCTTGCCCGCCAAGTATGTTCACATTTGGCACATCTGAAGAACTGAGTAGACGCTTCTTCTAAGCTACTAGTTTGTTTTTCCCAGAAATATGCAGAATCATGGCCGCACTTATGGCAATTAGCTTTGGTGGTAGGCATAGATTGAAGTTTTTGAGCCTTGCTATCCACAACTTTGATGTTTTTAGTATCTTCGATTTTCTTCTCTTTGACTGTAACACGCCTAGATTTTTCTTGATATCCACATGAAGAACAAACAATAATTGATTTTGGACGAGATTTTGAACTAGATTCGTCTATAATTTTTTTAGGACGCATTTTTGCATTGCATTCAGGACAAAATTTCATTTACATAAACACCAAAATAATGAATATTATTTATTAAATAATTATATAAAATTTTCTGTTAAAATTACATATGGAGATAATTTTGAGAGTTCTTCTATACGCTTAATACCTCCATTTGAAGCAAAAGACAGATTACGTCGATATTTCAATTCAATAATAGAAGTTCTATCAAGCGTTAAGAGTATTTTACTTGTAAGTCGTCTTCCTTCTGCATCATAATCAAATAAGATGATAAGTTTATTGTATGATCTAGTTTGACGTTCAATCTTAGAAATAGTATTATTATTACAGTATTCAATCGTTTTTCCAACAAAACCAAGTGAAGATAATGCTTGTGTGTCTTTTTTTCCTTCTACAAGAACAACAGCGCCATTTTTACATTCAAAATTAAGGAGAGCAATGAAATCAAGAAGGAATTTATTGAATTCAATATCCTGTTGAAGAATATTCATCAACATAACATGAGCAAGATTTGTATATTAATTAAACAGATGAAGAATTTCTTGACTTTAGTGATTCAATGATTGGAATAAAGAGTACTGGAACTAGAGTTCCGATTGCGATTCCAATGAACATATGATTCAATGTTGGATCAATAAAGGCGCCAAATCCATTAGAAACAACATGTGAGAGTCCAGCTCCCATAAGTCCACCTAATACTCCTTTAGAATTTTTTATGAGAAAATTTCTAAGTTTTCTAGCGGTTTTATAATCATGTGTCAATCGATGAAGTCTATATTCTATAGTTACGCCGGAATATGTACCAATTATCAATAGAAAATTATCGAAGAAACCGAAAATGAATCCGTCAAGAAATACCATAATTAATATTACGAGTTTCAGCTATATATTTGCTGTTAATTAACACTGTTAATTAACACTAAATTACTTGCGAAGTTTCTCAATTACGGGAATTAGAAATAGAGGTATGATAGTTCCAATAAATATTCCAACAAACATGTCGTTCATATTTGGATCGATAAGTGCGCCCATACCATCTGAAATAGCATTAGCTAAACCTGCGCCCACAACTCCGCCAAGCACGCCACTTGCTTTATCGTCGATGTATTTTTCAATATTTATTCCAGTGTAAGCTCCAAGTATTAGAATAAAATTATCAAAGAAACCAAAGATAAATCCTTGAGGAAGAAAATCAATAAAAGAGCTTACAATAGCGAGTTCAGATGTCATATCAAAGACCCAATCCCAGTAATTCTTTAGCGATAATCATACGTTGAATGTCATTAGTACCTTCGTATATCTCAGCAATAAATGAGTCCCTAAAGCCTCTTTCGAGCTCTGAGCCAGCAGTAATGCCAGTCAATCCCTGTATTTCTATGGCAGTGGTTATTGCACGAGATGCAACTTCAGAAACATATGCTTTGGAGATTGCAGAACCACGGGATACACGATCCCGTAATTGTCTTGGAACTTTTTCTTTTGATTCAATAATTTCATAGTATTTTTCCAATTCAACCAAATTATTATAACACATAAATTTTGATGCATATACTTCCATAGCTATATCAGCTAATTTCCATTGAATCGATTGCCTATTTGACAGATTTCCTCCTTCGCCTTGATTTTGTCGAAGGTAATCAACAGACAAATCGAGTGCTCGCTGTGCAGCACCCAGGGAGCCAACAGCAAGTGTAACACGTCCCCCGTCCAGAGTAGATAAGGCAATCATAAAACCTGCGCCTATATCGCCAAGAATATTTTCCTTTGGTATCCTACAGTTTTCAAATATCAATTCAATAGTAGATGATGCTCTCAATCCTAGTTTCTTTTCCTTTTTTCCTACTGAAAATCCAGTCATATTTTTTTCTACAATAAATGCAGTAATCCCTCCCATCGGTCCAAGTGATTTATCATTAGCCGCAAAAACAATAATATAATCAGCTTTATCGCCATTTGTGCAAAAGATTTTAGTTCCGTTAAGAATGAAGTCATCTCCATCAGCAGTGGCAGTAGTTTGGAGATTAGCTGCATCACTACCTGCNCCAGGTTCTGTTAATGCAAAAGCTCCNATAGATTTGCCAGAAGNAAGNGGNGGTAANAATTTATTTTTTTGTTCTTCTGTGCCAAAGAGAATAATAGGGGTAACACAAAGGCCGAGATGCGCTCCAAGNATTGTACCATGTGATGCGCAAATTGCGCCNAGCTCTTCAAGAAGTATGCCATATTCNATCTTTGATAATCCCTTTCCTCCGAATTTTTCTGGAACAGTTAAACCGAAATATCCTTGTTNNGACATTTTTTCCATGTTTTCAATTGGAAGNTCTTCAAGCTTGTCATAATTAGCTACNGTGGGCATAATTTCATTATGGATAAATTCGCGTANNTCGCGACGAAATTTCTCTTGTTCNTCTGTGAAAGAAAATTCGAATGGCATTGATAATAAATGGAAAGATGATTACTTTAAGGATATCGCAAGAAAGANGATGAAGACTAACTAACGAATGGTTTAGAGACGATTAAGCGTAAATCGTCATTAGAATCACATATGGTTTTCAATGTTTCTGCATCTCGAACAGTTCTTTCAANAGGATAATCCTTGATAAAGCCATAACCGCCATGTACTAACAAAGCTAACTTTGTATTNTGTTGAGCTTTCTCAGTTGTAAATATCTTTGTCATTGCAGATTNTCTNANTATGTCTTCTCCAGNATCTTTTGATTTGCAAGCCTTTTCCAGCATAGCAAGTGAAACTTCAATGTCNGTAGAGATGTTAGAAAGTTTGTTCTGGATTGCTTCAAAATTACTAATTGGTTTTGAAAATTGTTGACGTTCATTAGAATATTTTATAGCTTGAGAAAGTGCCGATTGCATGACTCCATTACTTATTGCGCCAATACCCATCCAGTAACTTTCTTGAATTGAATGAATTATTTTACTCGTGTCGGTAGGAGAACCAATAATATTTGTTTTCGGTACATTACAACTGTAAAAGGAAACTGGAACTGANTTGTTACNGCGCAATCCTACTGTATCAANTGGATTGCCTATAGAAACACCCTGATTATCTTTTTCCACCAATACAAAACAAGGATTTGTTCCGATATTGCATAAAACGATGAAATAATCAGCAATTGCTCCGTTAAAAGCGAACTTTTTAGTTCCACTAATCGAGAGACTGTCTCCTTCATCCATAGCTTCGGTGTTTATGGTTCGGATATTTAATGTTCCTCCGTCGTCACCGATCAATGCAGTACCAAGTTTGTTACCAGTATTCAGATCTCCCAAGATAGATTCTTTTTGTTCTGTTGAACCAAATTGCGTGATAGGTTGGACTGAAAAGACATTTTGGAACATTAGAAGAGCAGATAATGCAGGAGAATATTTCGCAAGTTCCAACATTCCGTGTATAAATGTAGAGAAACTAGTTTCTGCACCATTATATTCACTGGAACCAAGCATTCCATACAAACCCAATTCNGAAACTTGTTTCAGAATTGAACTAGGAATTTCAGAATTTGATTCGATATCAGATACAACAGGAGTGATTTCATTTACTCCAAAATCTTTGATTACATCCTTAATCATATCGATTTCTTCGTTTGAAGATGTCAAATTATTCATAATGTATATTCATTGCATAATAATCTTATCCAAGTAAATATTCTATTAGTACGAGATAATTACGTGAATGTAAANATGAAGATTAATGGAACATATTTATTATTAGGAATAAATTTTTTGGTTTTTCTTATTCTTAATGTTATACTCGGAAGCACAGTTTGTGGGGATATACCATGGAGAATGTTCTGTATTAAGAGTGATAATTTATTCCGATTCGCGCAAGTAAATCAATTAATTTTTTCAGGTGAGAATCTGTATCAATTTGTTACAAAAATGTTTGTTCATATTGCAATTTTACATTTTGTATTGAATATGATTGCTTTATGGTTTTACGGAATTAGGTTAGAAAAGATTTCTAATGGATTATTTGTAATCATAGTATTTCTAGTAACAGGTATTTCCACTAGTTTTACAAACTTATTTTTGGGAACAATTATTTCTGCTGGTGCCTCGGGAGCAATTTTCGGAATAGTTACTACATTTACAATTCTGAATTGGAATGAAAAAAATACAAAACTATTATTTTTCGCGTTTATAATTTTCATACATTCACCTGTGTTACTAGGATCAAGTATCAATTACCTTTCGCATTTTACTGGATTAACAGTTGGAGCAGTATTAGGAATATACAAACAGTGGTCAACACACAAATCNTAGTNATTACTTTTTATTCTGCAAAACCGGGTAGTTATTATGAATAAAGTATTTCTGCTTGGTGCGGCAGGAACAACATACGGAAAATCAAAATTAACTGCTAGAGATTTGTCTATGTTAGCATCAAAGAATGCAATAGAAAACGCNGGAATAAAACCGCAAGACATTCAAGCGGCATTTGTTGCAAACGCATTCGGTATGGCAGAAAAACAGGGGCATTTAGGNCCTTTGTTAATGAGTAGTTTGGGAATTCCTCATGCTCCGTCATCCACAATAGAAGCNGCATGTTGCAGTGGAGGTTCAGCATTTAGAGAAGCATATGTCAATGTTGCTTCTGGTTTCTATGATGTCATGTTAATCACGGGAACAGAAAAGGTAAGTCATTTAGACACTTTGACTGCTACGACATATTTCTCATATGGAGGTGATTATTTATTTGAAGGCTGTTCAGGTGCGTCTTTTCCAGGACTTTATGCTGCAATGGCCAGAGCTCATATGCATGAATATGGCACGACAGAAGAAGAATTAGCTGCAGTTGCAGTAAAAAATCACAATAATGGAATATTTAATGAGAAGGCACATATTCAGAAGAAAATTACAGTTGATGATGTGTTAAAGTCTCCAATAGTAGCTGATCCGTTGAAATTATTTGATGCTTGTCCGTTTTCTGATGGTGCAGCTGCTGCAATTATTGCAAGTGAAGAATTTATGAATAAAAATGGATTAGAAAAAAAGATTTCAATAAAAGGTTCTGGCAGATCTGGTGGATCTGGTTCATTGCATACCAGGAAGAACATGTCGAGTCTAGAATCTACAATTAGAGCGTCTAGAGAGGCATTAAGACAAGCAGACATCAGTGTAAAAAATCTTGATTTCGCAGAAGTACATGATTGTTTTACGATTGCAGAGATAATTGCAATGGAAGATTTAGGAATATTTGATAAAGGGGAAGCAGCAAAAGCNGTCGTTGAAGGAAGAACTACGTTAAAGGGTGAGATTCCNGTCAATCCTTCTGGCGGTTTAAAGTCAAAGGGTCATCCAGTGGGGGCAACTGGAGTAGGACAAATTGTTGAAGTATTCGAACAGTTAACTGGNAAAGCAGGTAAACGTCAAGTAGATGATGCAAGAATTGGATTAACACATAATGTAGGTGCAACTGGTGGAAGTTGTGCAGTGCATATTTTTGAGAGTGAATAGTATGACTGATGAAGCTCTTTTTGTAAATGATATAATTGATGCAACTAGAGAGGGTATAATCAAATCATATAATTGTATTNATTGTAATGAATCTGGAGTTTCTGTACAAGCATTNTGTGGAAATTGTGGAAGCAGTAAATTAGAAATTAAAGAAATAAACAATGTTGGTAANATAGTAACTTATACGATTCAAACTGTTGCGCCAGATCCTTTTGTAAACGAAGTTCCATATGCTTGGGTAATTGTGGAACTTGANNAGAAAATAAGAATNACAGGATGGATACCNTTCATATCTTCANAAGAAGAATTANAAATAGGTCAGAAGGTAAAACTTGTNAAGTCATACAAACCTGGAATGGTTTTNGAGAAGATATCTGAATAAGAGTTAAATCGAATACAATACGAGTTGATTATAATGGTATTATTTGTAAAACGTGTGGGCGTAGTAGGCGGAGGAGCAATGGGTAGCCAAATNGCCGANATAATGGCCATCAATGGCAAAGAAGTAATCATAAAAGATATTTCTGAAGAGTATTTGAGAAAAGCACGTGAAAATGTAGAAAATAACTTGAATAGTTTATTGGAATTTAATGTTACNCGTGCAGATAAAGAAATAGAAAGAATTGAAAAAACCAATCAGATACAATTAACTGATGAACAAAAAAATAAGATAAAAGAAACGTTGAANCCNAAATTTAATGAAGATATGAANAAAGAAGCAATGGANAAGATACAAANGACAACCGATTACAAAGAATTCAATGANGTAGATCTTGTAATTGAGGCAGTATTAGAAACNGTAGATTTAAAGAAACAAGTCTTTNCCGAACTNGATAAGAATACTCCTTCACATGCGATATTGGCTACAAATACTTCATCGTTGTCTGTCACAGAGATTGCATCAGTAACTAATAGACCAGAAAGAGTGGTTGGTGTTCATTTTTTCAACCCTCCTGTTACATTGCCGCTAGTAGAAGTAATACCTGGCATGGAGACAAGTGAGGAGACAGTAAATGATATGATTGACTTTATGTCCTCAATAAGAAACCACAGATATCCAATGCAACCGATAAGAGTGAAAGAAGTTCCTGGATTCCTTGTTAATAGAATTCTGTTTGCAATGATGAATGAGGCATACTCTTGTTATGATGAAGGAGTAGCTTCTATGAGAGATATAGACTTGGCAATGAAAGCTGGAGCAGGTATGCCAATGGGTCCGTTTGAACTATCAGATTTAGTTGGAATAGATGTGATTTACCATGTAGAAGAAGAAGTAAGAAAGATGATAGGTGGAAATACTATGCGCCAACCTTCACAAACTATAAGAAAGCTTTATCATGCTGGACGTTATGGTAAGAAAACTAAGAGAGGATTCTACGATTACAGGTGATTAGATGTCAGAAAATGAATTAGTTAAAGTAAGAATTGAAGACGGTATTGGAATAGTCACAGTTGACAATCCACCAGTAAATGCTCTTAATTCTTCAGTTTTAGAACAATTGGATAAAGTAATAGACGATGTATCTGACAATAAAGAAATTGTCGGAATAGTATTAACTGGAGGAGGAAACAATGCATTTTGCGCAGGTGCAGACATAAAATCATTCGCGCAATTAACTGATCCAAATGATGTATTAGCAGTGATTGAATTAGGACAAAAGGTTTTCAAGAAATTATCTGGTGTTGGTAAACCAGTTGTTGCTGCAATAAACGGTGCTGCATATGGAGGTGGAAATGAACTTGCGCTTTCATGTGACATTAGAATTTCGTCAGACAGAGCAAGATTTTCGCAACCAGAAGTTAATCTAGGGTTAATACCTGCATGGGGAGGAACACAAAGATTGAGTAGATTAGTCGGTGTATCAAAAGCTAAAGAACTTATTTTTACAGGTCAATTTGTTACAGCACAAGAAGCATACAGAATAGGTATGGTAAACAAAGTAGTTCCAGACGGTGAAGAATTGCGCGCTGCTTCCGACATAGTAAGACAGATTGCTTCAAGAGCAGCTCCATTAGCGATAAAAGCGGCAAAAGAAATAATCAACGCAGGAAACGATGAAAGTACTCTTGAAGAGGGACTCGGTTTAGAAGTAGAAGCAATGAAAGAATTGGTAAAAACTGAGGATATTCAAGAAGGAATAAAGGGTTTCACGGAAAAAAGGCAGCCTAAATTCCAAGGAAAATAGGAAATTCACAATTCTTAAATTTGGAGAATTTTCACTATTAGTGATTAAAATGGCAGAAATTATTGTAGAAACGCTTTCATCATCCAGTGGTGGAGCGATTTTTCAAGTAAAAGTAAGAGACGAGTCAGGTCAGACAGAACATAGAGTAAGAATGAGTCATGATTATCATCAAAAATTGGCAAATGGTAAAACACCTGAAGAATTCATAAAAACGTGTTTTGAATTCTTATTGTCAAAAGAATCTAAAGATTCAATCTTGAGTGAATTTGATGTACCAAAGATATCTACATTCTTCTCAGAGTTCGAAGAAGAAATAAAAAAGATGTAAGTTAGACTTAATCGCCCTTATTTGGTGATGCGTTAACTTCTTCTGCACGATCAGGAACTAGACTTAAAGCATTAGCTATATCTTCGTCGGAAGCAGATCCATAATAGATGAGAATTTTATCTTCGTCCATCAACATATATTCAGTGTCGATAATGTTTTCGCCATTTACGAATATTAGGAATACATCGTCGTCATTAGATGAATATTCAATACCGTGAACATTGATCGAGTCCTCTGTAATGGCTAGATCAAGTGATTCCATGAACCAATTAAGAGGTATGTTAATTGCGTGAAGATGCATTATGTCACCTTCTCCTCCATGTATATGTCCATAACCACTTTTCATTGCATAACGTGATTGATTTAGGTCTAAGGCTTCGCCGTTAATGTAAACAAGAATGTCAAGATGTTCATGTGTTGAACCCATTGGACCAATTTGGGGTCCAGATACAACTGAGAATAATCCGTAACCAATTAAAACAATAGCAATGACGTAAATTGAGTAAGTTCTAACAAGTTGAATTTGTTTGGATCGCTTCTTTTGTTTTTTACGTTCTTGTCTTCTTTGGTCTTTCTCGCGTTTTTTATTGATCTTGTCGTTGCTCACAAAGTGAGATTATTATGAAGTATAATATAAACAGATATAATTTACTGGAGAAAATTTACGAAGGAGGTAACCTAACATTAAATAAATTGTCAGAAATACGGAGATTTTCTTCTGCAGTGACTGTAAAGTAGATTTGGGATTTTCTTTGAAGCAAGTTATTAGATCCTATTGCACTAGCATTCATGGATATTGTGTATTTTATTGTAACAGTTTCGTCTACCGATAATTCATTTACGATAACCTGGTCGTCGGAAATAGTTGTAGACGGTCCAAATGTTTGTTCAACGGATACAAGAGAATACCAAGCATTAGCTGGTTCGAAATTAAGATTAATCACTACATCGTTAACATCGATTTTGCCAAGGTTTGCAATGCGTAAAGCGAAAACTTCTTCCATGATACCCTGTTCGTCGCTTTGGATAGGACGATATTCTTTGTTGTATTCGTCGGCAATTCCATTTAATTCGGCGTCAACAGAAACAATTAGACTCACGTCAGGTCTAGTAATTGATGGATAAATGAATGCAGATGAAGAAAGAATTACTACGAATGCAGTTGCAAATATGGCTATTCTAAATGTACTATTCATGGATTAACACTTTTTGTATGGAATTATTGAGATTTGAGATAATATAATAATTATCAATTTCTGACAATAGTGTATTGAGTTTTTCAAAAGATCGTAGAATTATTGTAATAATCGTTGCAGTAGTGATAGGATTGGGGGTTATTGTATTAGGTGTACCAGATTCAAATTTTCTACCTCAGCAGAATTCTGAGAGCGAGTCAGAGGAAAAAGAAATTGTTGAGGAAGAAAGAAGACCGCCTGAGGAATTTCATGTTGATGCAGTAAGCAAGTCTGTATACACACCTGCTATGTTGAACATACAGTTAGGNGACACAGTAACNTGGACAAACATTGATTCAGAAGTNCATACAGTATCTAGTGCAAATGTTACNTCTGATGGNGGAGTATATTTTCATGAGACTTTNNTGCCAGGAGAAACTTACAGNGTTACTTTTGACACTCCAGGAACTTATTTCTATTCGTGTATGATCAAGTTCCACGGAATGACAGGAATAGTCAGAGTGTCGTAATTAGGTTAGCTGCTTGCGTTTATAGAACAAGACTGACACCAATAATCCGACTATCATGTAGATCAAGAATACTCCCACACTTAGATTGACCTCGGGAATGAAATTGACTATTGTTTGTGATTGACCTGGAACAAGTATTGATGGAATATCAATCATCGAGTCCTTAGGATAGGGAATTTCGAAGATATATACGACAACCCCTGCGGCATATGTCAATGACCACCAGGGTTTGATTTCAGAGATNACCAAGAAATATTCCAGCAACCCCACTACCAAGAACCATAAAAAGATGAATGCAATATTCGACATATTGCTCCGTTTGAAAAAGGAACTGAGTGCAAATGACGTGGAGAGCAGAGCTAGACTAAACAATGTTGTAAGAATCAGGGAAAGGAGTGCGTTTTCTGGTATGGCAGAATGTTTGGCGTAGGAAAAAATTGAAGCTATGATGTAAAACAAAATGTTGAAAGATGTTATTGCTATAGATGCAGCTACGAATTTGGCGAAGAGGAAACTTGTTCTNGATATTGGATTGATGAACAAGGTATAACCGGTTTTGTTTTCAAAATCACCGGTTAGCGAGTCNCCTCCAAACATTATGACATTAACCAGAGTGAGGGTAAGAATGAAGTTCACAAAGATTTGATAGTCATTCACAACACTGCTTTCGCTGTTGTATATCTGAGATACGAAGGTGCCTCCAACATAGTTGGTAATCAGATAGATCAGTATCGGTACAATGGCGGTAAGAATTAGTGATGCTCGGATTTTACGGCTGCGCAGGAATTTTATTAGTTCAAAACGTATGACGTCCTGGAATTGCTTCGTGCGATTGATTTTCGTGCGTTTCATGANATTATCTGACAGACTCCTTGATTGTCTTAAGATAGATTTCTTCCAGATCGTTAGTTTCAAATTTCTTTGTCAGTTTCTTTATGGTGTCCGAGAAGAGTACCTGGCCTTTGTCGATGATTGCGAGAGTATCACAGATTTCCTCAATTTCACCGATAAGGTGGGAACTGAAAAAGATCGTTTTTCCTTCCTTAGTCAAGTCCTTAAAGACAGTACGGATTTCTGCCATGCCACGTGGATCGAGGCCAAAAGTAGGTTCATCAAATAGAAGAATAGGAGGTTCGTGTAACAATGCCTGGGCNAANGCNAGTCTTTGTTTCATTCCACGCGAAAATGTACCGATTTTTTTGTCAGACCATTTTTCAAGTCCTACAATCTTCAGGAATTTATTTGTGTTTTTGTGAATTTTATCAGAATTCATTCCTCGTAATTTTCCAAAATATTCCAGAGTTTCTGAAGGAGTCAATGACGGATAGAATTCGGCAGATTCAATAACAGCGCCTATCTGCAACAATGCTTCATGAGGTTCCTCTAATGCATTAATGTTGAAGAAGTGTGCCTCGCCAGATGTCGGTTTGATCAAAGATGTAAGAATTTTTAGAGTGGTGCTTTTTCCAGCGCCGTTTGGTCCAAGGAAAGCAAAGGCAGAACCTTTAGGAACTTCTAGGGAAAGATTATCCACGGCAGTAATATCACCAAAGGTTTTTGTAAGATCTTTGATAGTTATTGCGTTTGCCATAATATTGAATGATGCTAGACAGAGTTATAAATTAGAAGTTGCAAATATGAAATATGGAAACTCGGATAATCGGAATGATTATACTTGCAGGACTAGTTGTTCAACTTATTATAGGATTTTCAGGTTTAGCAACACCCGCAATGATGGATCCAGGAACAGTAGCACATGTGGTAATCGGAGTTGGAGGGTTTGGTGCTACGATATTTATGACCAACAAAGCGTTGAAAGTTTCTACAACCCCAATAACCAAGTACGTTATGATTATAGCATCATTGGTTGTTTTAGGTCAACTNTCAACAGGCTATATGCTGCTAGCAGGAATGGGTAATCTAATTATTTCTCANGTAATGAGTGCATGGCTAATACTTGCTTTATTTGTAGGACATGCTGGATATGCAATGTACTACGCTAAAAAAAATAAATAACAAACTAGTTTTTCATTCTAACTGAAAGATCTTTCTTTAATAATTCGATTTTTTCGTCACTCCAGCATTTGCTANCGTTGTCACAGTCNACNTCGGTACACGTCTTCTTTAGTGACTGGATTTCCTTATCGATTGCTTTGTTGTTTGTCAAGTGAGAACAATAGGTTGTTGTTACTTATTAGCTTAAAATTATTGAGGCCGGCCGGTAGTAACTTTAGACTTTACCAGATAACAGTTGGTGAGTCGTATACTTGATTATGAACGGCTTGAATAATCTAACAAGCAAATGGAAGGGCAACGAAGACTCGCAGCTCTTGGTACTTGGAGGCATGTATGTTGCTTACAGCATGTTTGCAGGCAACTACAACCAGGCAATCAATGCAATGGTTTTGATTGGAGCAGTCTACGGACTATCTTNCATTTGGAANAGNATTTAGTAGTGGTTTTAGTCATCAGGAANAAATGACGGAACCACTTTTATTTTTTAATACAAAATCCGTGTTATGCAGACATTCTTACCGTATTCCGACTTTGTAAAATCCGCGAAAGTCTTGGACTGGAAGAGATTGGGAAAACAGAGGGTCGAAGGATTGACAATTTTGAACATACTTAGTCCAGATTATGACAAGAAAGGATGGAAGAACCATCCTATCGTCAAGATGTGGACGGGATACGATGACGCGTTGAAACTATACACAAATNCCATGATTGAGGAATGGATCAANAGAGGNTACAACAATACGATGAAAATATACCANNTACCTGAATCNNTAGAATTNCCTGAATGGATAGGCNANAACAGGTTGCACAGATCACACAGAATGAACTTGTTAAGAAAGGATTANGANCATTATTCNAGATTTTTCAAGAGCGACGTTAGTGGGNATTACNAGAATTATCCGTACTATTGGGCGACANGTTAANTATCTTAACTTTCGGATTTAATCAGGCCAGTGTAAGTAGCAGTACCTGCAAGAAGTACCCACAATGTGNNAACTACCCAGAGAACNATTCCNGGNGCAGGNGGNANTCCTTCTGNTCCAGGAGCGNCTCCTTGTGANANATNGTANAGAAATTCAGAAGTTGTAGCNAGNAATCCAANACCAAACACCNTTAGTAATTTTCTNGNNGATGCACTNTCCAGAGTATANNTAACAACTCCTAGNAATGANAGTGTAGCGAAAACCTGCCAAATCAAGTCACCCTGAANTGCGATGANTATATGAAAAGCCATCCATACAGCAACAACTGCACTGGCNACNTTNGTGNTTAGGATTTTGTCAATCAAAATGTATNACAANGAGTTATGCATTATGATATATAATTGTTAATTAACAGTGTTAAGAAAAAAGCCTTTNCATTCAGTTCAAATACTTNNNAAACNCATTAAANATAGNNANNAATGGAAGACATAATAGANAAGCCGGCATTATCNGTNAATGGTTTTATTGTATTTGNNGCAATGATTGTTTTATCATTAGTAATTATTGNAGTAGGGGGAGAAAATGGTGCAGTAGGAACCGTTCCATTTGTTATTATTTCAGTTCTTATAGTGTTATCAGGATTTACTATANTAAATCCNAATGAAGCACGAGTTCTGACNTTCTTTGGACGTTATATGGGAACNGTCACCATNAACGGATTNGTATGGACAGTTCCTGTTACCCAAAAACAAAAAGTCTCATTAAGGTTCATTAATTTNACATCGCCAAAACTCAAAGTAAATGATTCAAACGGCAACCCCATTGAAATTGGGTCNGTAATTGTATGGCGTGTGGAAAACGCAGCAAAAGCTATTTTCACAGTTGACGCGTATCAAGAATTTATTTCTAACCAGAGTGAAATTGTAATACGNTCTATCGCGGCACAGTATCCATATGACGCAGAGGGTGAAATATCATTACGTGGAAGTACAGGCGAGATTACTGAAAAACTCATAAATGAATTACAAGAAAAACTTCAGATTGCAGGAATTCTGATCAGAGACGCCAAAATTTCTCACTTGGCTTATTCCCCTGAAATCGCTGTTGCGATGCTGAGACGTCAACAGGCAGAAGCTGTATTATTTGCACGACGTCGTCTAGTTGAAGGCGCACTTGGTATAGTGGATGATGTATTGGAACACTACAAGAAACAAGACATAAATCTTTCTGATGAACATCGAATAGAATTAATCAACAATCTTCTTGTCACATTAACATCTGACAGGGAAGCCAATCCAATAGTCAACGTAGGAAAGTAAACCACGAATAAAATTTAGAAAAGATGTATCAGAACATTACCTATCTAATTAATTCTTTTTCTTATTTCGATCAATTAATGACTTTACTATACCACGTNCAAATATCCAAGGACGAATATAATAAAAAGTAAACTTGGCGATTCTTCCTTTATTTGGATTAATTACCTCTAATTTTTTCAAGGCATCTTCAATTTTTATTAGAATTTTAGTTATTTTATACACACTCCTAATTTATAAAAAATAATAAATCTATCTTCTAGAATACAATCCAGTTAATTTTGCTTCTCCGAGAACATGTCCGTCTATTTTGTTATGCAAGTCACGGAGATTACTAACTGAATCAAGATTTGTATCAAGTGCATACAGAGTGAATATATATCTATGAGTTCCAGATGGAGGGCAAGGGCCACCATAAGGCACTCGTCCAAAACTGTTTCTTGCTTGTTTGCTTCCTTCAGGAACTGAATCGATTTCTATGGATGTAATATCGGGACTAATATTGAAAACAATCCAGTGAGTCCATCCACCAGAAACTGGCGCGTCAGGATCGTGCATTTCAAGTGCGAGTTCCACAGTACCTAAAGGTACATTGAACCATGCAAGATGCGGAGATATGTCAATTCCATCACAAGTAAATCGAACAGGAATTCTTTCTCCATCTTTGAAGCTATTACTTTCTAAAGAAAAGATTTCTAGGATTTCGTTGACTGGTTCTGGTTCGTCAACTACTTCGGCGCGATTGATATCAACTACTTCTCCTTGATTAATTGACACCACGTTTCGTTCTTCGATAACTTCTTCAGTTTGTCCTGGTGAATCAAGGAGTCCCGAAAAAGAAAGTACAACTCCTCCTAATAATAAAAATACTAAAGCAATTACATAGATGCGATTATCCACAATTTCTCGTGTTATAATAACAATTTAAGCCTATTGAAAAATGCGTGAAATAATGCCAATTATAAAATACATAAATTCAGTTTAACCAATTCTAATATGAATGAGTTTAGAACAAATAAAAAAACAAGCTCCAGTACTTGTAGTAATTATCTTAGCAACTATACTAATCATAGGTGCACTACAAGTAGGACCACGTTCCATGGACTTCAATGACCGAAGAGTTGGAATGCCTGGTGAAAACAAGATGGAAAAATCTGTTGACAAACCTAAAGGAATCATAGCAGTTAACGGTGAAGGAATAGCTTCGGACAAACCGAATATAATCAGCATAAGGGTCGACATAAGAGGAGAGTCTAAAAGTGCAGAAGAGGCAACAAAAATTGCAGCGAACAACTTTGACAGACTGGTCGATAGCT
>PBBT01000013.1 GCA_002717725.1 Chloroflexota bacterium | reverse complement strand
CAAAATTATTATATATGAATAATATACCAAAATTCCTGGTACTAAAAAATCACTATTCTGATTGGTTGAGTATTTTTATCACATTTTCTGCCCATAATTCCAAAGAATCATAAAAATCAGCACCACACTTTGGGCATTCATAATCACCAAACCTTAAACGCACTCCACATGAATTACAATTAGGAATTTCATCTAGACTGGAAATAATAGCTTGAGTTGGATTGGGTTTTCCCATCATATTGTACAAAGGATTAAACTACTGAAAGAGTGACTGCTCGCATTTCAGGAGATAATTCTCGATTAGTTAATTCGATTGCTTCTTTCTGATAAACCTGCACACGATATGATCTGAAATCAGGTACAAACATTCGGAATTGGTCATCTACACGGACTGATTTTGGCCCCCGCATTAGCTTTTCAATGTCTAGAGAAGACATTTCTCGGATCCGGTTTGGGTAAGCATTTAGCAGCATATAATTCCTTGCGCTTCGTGACATTGAAGCATCACCAGTGAATTGCATCACGTATTGTTTATTTTCATTGAATAACTGGATGCGATTATTGTCGAAGTCACTGACATATATATCACCATGCTTATCTACTGCTATTCCAGTAGGTCTTCTGAATTCTCCGGAGCCTGTTCCTCGATTACCCAAACTCCATATGAAATCTCCGTCACTAGAGAATTTCTGTATGCGATCATTTCGCCAATCCGCAACGTATACATCACCTTTTTCATCAACCTCAATTCCCCAAGGCATATTAAATTGAGAAAAATCTTCACCAAATTCACCCCAAGTAGAAATAAATTTGCCTTTTCTAGTGAATTTTTGTATTCGATGATTTAATGAGTCAACTACATAAACATTTTCCTCATTTGGATCGAAAGCTATTCCAGCAGGTCGATTTAATTTCCCTTCATCAGTGCCTTGTTCACCCCATGTGTATAAACAGTCACCATCCACAGAATATGCTGTTATTCTATTCAACCATTCATCGGTCAAAAATAAATTTTCATCTTTGTCTGATATCAGTTGGACCGGCCAAGTGTACTGACCTTCATCTGTGCCATTAGAACCAATCGCTTCTAATTCATCCGTAAGCATTTCAGCATCATCAATATGCCATTTGCGGATTAGTGGAGAATTGTCTGCTCTTAGTAAAATGTAGACTCTGCCTTCTTTCCCAAATGCAACATCAATCGGGAAATTTGATATTCTTCTCATACCAAGCGTTTTCAAGTAAGGGAATCCAGCTCTTAAAAGTCCGTAGGGTCTAGGCATTAGAAATCTCCGAAAAGTTATTTTATAAATGGATCTAGTTGTTCGAAATTACCGTGGACAATATTTACTGGGTCTAGCCCCATCCATTGATCCAAGACAGTGGAGTAGACACCTCTGAAGTCAACATTATGTTTCATGTCTTCGCCGTTCAACCAATCCGATGGATTGATGGAGGGATATTCTCCATAGAATCCTCCATTGACAGAATTTCCAACAAGGTATGCTCCACCGCCAGAACCATGGTCGGTTCCGGATCCGTTATCTTTAATTCGGCGACCGAATTCGGTAAATATTAGCATCATTACATTGTCACCTTCATTGTGATCTCGTAGATCCTGCTGAAAGTCTGACACTGCCCTAGACATTTGCCCTAATAATTTTGGTAATGAAGGATTTTCGTTAGCATGATGGTCATANCCTCCATGCTGAGTGTAAAAAATACGTGTTCCTAAA
Organism: Chloroflexota bacterium; assembly: GCA_002717725.1. Next base: position 41,566 of record PBBT01000013.1, on the reverse strand, counting down.
TCAGCGAGATGTACTCTTGCTACGTCTCNCAAACTCNTACCAATAGGGTCNTCACCATATTCAACTTTTGACTNGTACATTTCAGGNGCTTGTTTAATCACATCNGCACCCTTCATNACATCGGTTGCTGTTTGTGANAGATAGTCCATTACNGGGCCTGTACCAATGGCCTGTGAGTACATGTCTTTAAAGAACTCTAGAGTTTGNTCTCGTTGTCTTTCTATATTTGTCATTAATCCATAACTGTCTAAGTCACCAACAGAAGTNACNGGAACTCCAGTTTTTACCATCGCACGAGGAAGNCCNCGCCCAAAGTTTACTCCGGTAAGNGGGTTTTCTCCATTTNGATCNAACTCTTGGATTGATTCNCCTAACCANCCCTTTGTACTNATNTCATGNGGTTCGCANGTATGCCAAACATCCATAGCCCTAAAATGNGANCGGCTAGAATCNGGATATCCAATGCCTTGAATAACGGCAACATCNCCNCNGTCAAATAAATTTTTGAACGCNCTCATTTCAGGATGCCAAGCTAATTCGTCATTTAGAGGAATTACTTTATCTTGAGGGATTGATACTTTTGGACGGTTGTCATANTAAATGGAATTATTGTAAGGGACTAAAGTATTCATGAAATCAGCACCACCAGTTAATTGGACAACTACTAGGACAGGTGGTTTGTTTGATCCTTTAGACATTGTTAACCTCCAAATTTAATTTATGCAAATTGATATTCTCTTGATGAGACAGCTAATTGTAANATTTGAATAATTCGTTCATTAATTTCCTCATGCTCGTTAGGATTATTCATTTCAAAATCACCGCCNTNTTCNGCGCANTGCATGAGNGTNGATTTAGTGGATTCGCCTACTACCATTGCCCCTGACAAGTCTAAGATTTGGTCAACAACATCAATAGGAGACATTGTTTGTTTATTTGAGGTTAGCTCATTGAGTATGTATTTGATTCCAGGGTTGTTCAGATTGGATACCTCTGTTGTGGCAAAATTAATTCTTTCATTAAGAGTACCACCATCAATCCATTCTTTTCCAGTATGCCAGCCTTCAACTGTTGGGGGATTGAATATTTCTTGTCCCATCACGTCAGTNGCAGACCAATAGTTGTTCATGCCAGGTTCTGGAAATTTGTANGTCCCACTTAATTTTAATATNCCAAGCATNAGTTCTGTTGGACTTTTAATTTTTTTGCCNTGTGATTTTTTGAAAAAATCAGATGTGAANAAAGTTTCGAGCATTGAAGCAATATTTCCTCCTGACANGAAATANGANGNCACNAGCTCGTCTAAAGCATCTTGATCTTGGCAGGGAGTATGTTGCCATGCGGGAACTTGAGGTTCATCAGCAACGAAGAAATTGTACATATGNCTAGCNANAAATAATGCAGTAGCNGGTTGCTTAGCAATAATTNCGATAATATCNTCNCCNTTGAAAGTTCCTACATGCCCTAAAAACNTCTTTTCTCCATAATCATGTTCTTCGGNGCGAAATTCAAAAAAAGAAGGCCAATCACCGACAGGATATCTNGGAAGTGGNTGNGTAAAAGTCCAACCAGTGAAAGCNCGAGCACATTCTTTTAAGTCAAATTCAGNGTANTTACCTACTCCCATAGAAAATAATTCGAGTAGTTCNCGTCCATAGTTTTCGTTAGGCTCTCCTGTNCGGTTTTCATTGTTNTCNAGCCAAAAAANCATTGCNGGATCTTTTGATAGNTTAAGTAGTAAAGNGTCGAATTTTCCCATNCCGTATTTACGGAAGGTTTCAATTTGNNNTGCACAAGCATAGGGGTTTTCAACTTTGGTTATTCCTGTAGCNAAAACATGNTGCCAAAAAAGTGCGACTTTTTCNANTAANGGATTCGGATTGTTCAACATTCGGTACACCCANTTACCNGTGTGGCTTCTATGTGCTTCNCCTCCATAATANCTAAGAAGTAGATCTTCATCTACATTAATNTCTTTANTAGGCGNTACAAGGTCAGAAACAACACGACNGTACCCTTTTTNGGCTAGAGAAGTTAATTCTTCTCTAGTGGCGCCAAAACCAGCNCGNCNCATCAAATGTGCAATTAGTTCAATCTGATTGTCAGACATTCGAACCNCTCTTTATAATGNATNAATTANCAAGNTTANAAAATGCAAATTATGCGCATTATACAACAACTTTTAGTAAGTTTGAATTAGTTTNNCTTGCAAATGAATAATTAANNGTTAAAAGAAATGTNATTACATTTNTCACANGTATCTTNTGGNATTAATCCCNAANTCATTAANNGTTGAAACANATANCATCCCGCGCAAAAACTCAAACAGGATTCAAGTATTGCAAATANTAAGATAATGGATATCAATGAATTTNCGACTAATGAGACATCAANCAAATNAAAANCCAGAGCNANTGCTGANAGGAGTAGNCCTATAGATTGAGCAAATCTTTTTGGAGGNCCAGGTACTAATTTTTCCTTTACCCCTAANTTNNCTATATATGGAACAATTATTTTTGTTGCAAGCAATCCGAAAAGACTTAATGTAGGACCAGATATCACTCTAGCAAGAAATCCATAAANNAAAAATAANAGTAAAGGCAAAAATTGNGTNACCAAAAAAATAGCGCATAAGACTACAACCATNCCGGCCACNATTCNAGCNGCCACTTCGTTTACAGGNTGTGGAAAACTGAAAACTTCGACAATTTTGTTAGTATTGTTGTTCATAAAAATTAGTNTGNAAGTATTTTCGACTTAATTATATCTTTAGATTTGGAGTCAATGATTTCTAAAAGCATATTATAGGAGTCAGAAAATTGTTTGAGTCCATCAGATAATAATTGTGAAGTCATTTCGTCAAAATTAGANATTGAGCGTATTTCATTCAAGTNGGNTTGGGANATTTCAAGATNGTTGCAAATTGTTTCCTGGATCTNTCCTTTCTTTAGAAAGAGATCTAGNGTATTGTCTGGCATTGTGTTGATTATGTGATCTCCAATCAANTCTTCAACATATAANAGNGGNCTATAATTGGGGTTTTTGGTGCTTGTACTTGCCCATAATGGTCTTTGGATTTGTCCTCCTTTAACNAGTAATTTCTCGAATCGTTCACTNGTAAAAGTGNTTTTAAAGTCCATATANGCTTGCTTTGCATTTGCTATTGCTGCAGTCCCNAGCAAGTGTGAAGACTTGTCAGGATTATTTAATTNTTCTAAATATGTGTCAANAATTGTGTCTACACGACTCAAAAAAAATGAAGCAACTGACATGATTGCAGAAATTGAATGTCCATTTTGNAGACGGTCTTCCAATCCAGAGATGTAAGCTTCGCGAACTTGGCGATAGGAATCAAGNGAAAAAATTAATGTTACATTTACATTTATTCCNATACTGATTAATTCTCGNATTGCAGGTATTCCAGCATTAGTTGCAGGGACTTTTATCATTACATTAGGTTTGTTTATTTGTTCAAATATTCTTANTCCGGCCTTGATGGTAGCAGAAGTGTCATGTGCTAAATTAGGGTTAACTTCGATACTTGCAAATCCATCAGTAAAATTACTTTGTAAATATGTAGAATGTAATAAATCGCAAGCTTTAGAAATGTCAGCGATCGCCAATTTTTCAAATATCTGTTCGGGGCCTAAACCTTCATTTGTATATTCATAGATAGAAGAGTCGTATTCATCGCTTGAAGAAATTGATTTCTCAAATATGCTCGGATTTGAAGTCACACCTGTAATACCCGATCCAACTAAATTTTCAAGTTGCCCCGATTTAATCAGTTGACGACTGATGTTGTCATACCAAATTGATTCATTNAGGGAATGGAGTTGCTGGATTTTNTTATTTAAGTTCATATTTATATTCCACAGAAAATTGTAAGATTAANATTNAAACCTATTTTAACTNATTTTCTAGTTCGAAGGTTATTTNCGTTAAATTCTTAAGGAAATTGCCTTATACTTAGAAAGNAATATGTTTAAATTTNAAATGAATAGTGAGAAACNATGGTAGATTTAGATACACTTACTTCCCTTTGTAAAAGAAGAGGGTTTTTGTTTCAGGGCAGTGAGATATATGGTGGCTTAGCAAGTACATGGGATTATGGACCTCTCGGAGTTGAGTTAAAAAGAAATATTAAAGATTCTTGGTGGCAGACAATGGTTTGGGAGAGAAATGANGTTGTNGGGCTTGATTCTAGCGTTCTGATGCATCCAGAAGTTTGGAAATCTAGTGGACATGTATCCAATTTTACNGATCCATTAGTNGATTGTCTTAATTGCCATCAGAGATGGAGAGAAGATCTCTTAGANGANNCTTNTTGCCCNGAATGTGGTGGTGATTTAACCCAAGCTCGCAATTTTAATTTNATGTTNAAAACTTTTGTAGGTCCTNTTGAAGATGAATCATCAACATCATATTTGAGACCTGAGACGGCNCAGGGAATTTTTGTAAATTTCAATAATGTTCAGTCTAGCACTAGAAAAAAATTACCTTTTGGNATTGCTCAGATTGGGAANGCATTTAGGAATGAAATTACTACGGGAAATTTCATATTTCGAACTCGAGAATTTGAAATGATGGAAATTGAGTATTTTGTACATCCGAATGAAGACGAAAAATGGCATCAAAATTGGATTGATGACAGCTTTAATTGGTACATTTCATTGGGCTTGAAAAAAGAAAAATTAAGGATTAGAAAACATGATCAAGATGAAATGGCGCATTATTCAAAGGCTACATTTGATCTTGAATACGATTTNCCCTGGGGATGGGGTGAAATTCAAGGAATTGCTAATCGNACTGACTTTGATTTGAAAGCNCATATAGAAGGTAGTGGAGAATCGTTGACATACTTTGACGATTCTANTGGCGAAAGATTCGTTCCNTATGTGATNGAGCCATCTGCNGGCGTAGATAGGGCNGTATTGGCTTTTCTGTCTGATGCNTATACTGTAGAANANGTCCCTAATNCAAAAGGCGGCCANGATGAAAGAGTATTACTAAAACTTCACACTTCTTTGGCTCCTGTAAAAGTTGCAGTTCTCCCACTTAGTAGAAATGAACGNCTTGCTCCTTTAGCGCGAGAGGTTTTTGANAGGATTCGAACTTCAGGTGTAGCNAGGGGNTTTGTAGAATTTGATGATGCTCAAAGTATTGGTAGAAGATATCGCAGACAAGATGAAACAGGCACACCACTTTGTGTGACTGTTGATTTTACGTCTTTGGAAGATGGAGCAGTGACAATTCGAGAAAGNGANACAATGTCTCAAGTTCGAGTTGCAATTGGAGATTTGGAAGAGCAGATTTCATGGAGATTGCTAAACTAAGTCNCNATGTAGNTTTGTGAGAAATCAATATGGATCCTATAGATATNTTAATGGTNTTGATGCGTTGGTTACACCTCACCTCCGCTGCNGTATGGATCGGTGGTAGTATATTTTTTATTTTAGTAGTTCAATCAAAAACAAATGACTCGAAGAAGTTTGCAAAAATCAGTAAATTTGGAATTCTTTCNGAGTTTAGTTCTTTAAGCGATATTTTAATTTCGACATTGTTACTATCTGGAATGATCCTTACTGTAAACAGGTTAACAATTGGTACGATTAGTTCTTTATATTTGAGTATTTTGAGTTTCAAAATANTTTTGTCTTTATGGTTATTCTTGATAGTTTGGTTTCAGAGAGGATTCAGGAAAAATGTNANAGATTCAACGCCTCTCCNTGNAGAGAATGATCCAATAACTGTAAGCAAGAAAATTAGAGATTTTTTTGGCTCTCACAAAGCTATAGTTCCAGTTGGATTAATTATTTTCCTAGTATCTGATGCCCTGAAGATACTTTCTGAAAAATTCTAGCTCATGGAGGACAATATCTCATNNACAGTAAGGTGTTGNTTGGGNATTACNAAAAAAGGTGATATTTCAGCAAGTGGTTCAATTACAAATTTCCTTTTAGTCATTCTAGGATGAGGTATCTCGAGATGTTTTGTTTTAATTATTTGATTATCAAATAATAGAATATCTAAATCCAGACTCCTTGGAGAATTTGGAAATATTCTTTTCCTATTGGCTTTTCGTTCGATAAGATTTATTTCGTACAATAACTTAAATGGTGATAATTTTGTTGTTATTAAACAGACTGCATTCAAAAAAGCGGGTTGGTGTCTGAAACCTTCAGGTTCGGTAATATAATATTTCGAATGTATCAATCTTGACGTTAGGCTACTTAATTGATTGATTCCGAATTTGATATTCTCATATTTATTTAGCGTGTTGGATCCAATAGATATGTAAGCTTTAGAATGCATTGTTTGCTAGTGGTCTCTTATGACTGCGTCGGCCATACGGGAGACTTTACTTAGTTGTTCTATATCATGAATCCTTAAAATATCTACTCCTTTAGTGATAGCTATGACTGATAAAGCTGCAGTTCCTTCGAATCTATTTTTAGGATTTGAAGGNCCTAAAATTGCTTGGATAGTATTTTTTCGAGAAGGTCCTAATAGTATTGGATGTTGTAATTGTTGAAAGATTTCTAGNGAATTAATGATCTCCAAATTTTCTTCNACACTTTTTGAAAATCCAATTCCAGGATCCAAAATTATCTTATCTGAATCGATTCCACATTCAATAGCTGTATCCATTAATCTTTGCAAAGATTTAAAATTCTCTTTTGCTCTATTAGTTCTTCCCTGGGTACTTTGATTATTCATTAAAACAACGGGAACTTTTGCTTCTTTTACAACATTNGCCATGTTTTTATCAAAAGATAATCCGCTTATATCATTTACTAAAGAAGCTCCATTTTCTATAGCGGTTTTTGCTACTAGAGATTTAGTAGTATCAATACTTATAGGAATATTAATTANTTGATTTAATGCCTGAATAACTGGTATTGTNCNCNCTAATTCCTCTTCAANAGAAATCTTTTTCACATCGGANTATATTGATGNAGGTCTAGTAGATTCTCCNCCTACATCAANAATATGTGCGCCATGTTNTTCTAATTTTTTAGCTAATTTAATAGCTTTTTCAATGTCGTANTCAATTCCATCACCAGANAATGAGTCTGGAGTGGTGTTGATTATTCCCATCAAAAAAGTTCTATCGCCCCATACAAAGTTCTTTTTTCCAATTCTTGTAGGATTCGGATGGTTTGATCTGAAATGTGAGTGTTTAGCGGTTGAAGAACTTTTCATCTGTTGCAGCCTAATAATTTATCTGTTAGTTTGCTGTAGAATATANTAATAGATTATTAATATTATGGCACAAAAAATGAATCACCATTCAAAAAACTATTTAACAACTTTGCGTGAGCAAGCTCGCCAATCCGGTGGNTTGAAAAGAATTGATGCTCAACATCAAAGGGGAAAATTAACTGCGAGAGAAAGAATTCTTGAATTACTTGATGTAAATTCATTTAATGAAATTGACGCAATGGTATCAAATGGTGATGTCCCAATTTCTGATAATTCTGCTCTTGGAGATTCTGTTATTACAGGGTTTGGAACTATTCAAGGACGAACAATATTTTTGTATGCACAAAATTTCCCGGTTTTTGGTGGGTCTTTATCACAAATAGCTGCAAAGAAGATTTGCAAAATAATGGATTTGGCTATTCAAAACGGATCTCCNTGTATTGGATTGATCGATTCTGGAGGCGCAAGAATTCAAGAAGGGATAAAAAGTCTGGCTGGATATGGGGATATTTTTCTTCGCAATGTTAAATCTTCTGGCGTAATCCCACAATTGTCANTGATTTTAGGTCCAGCNGCTGGAGGGGCGACATATTCTCCAGCACTTACTGATTTTATATTCATGACTNAAGACATTTCTCAGATGTATATTACCGGCCCTAAAGTTGTTCAAGCGGTTACAGGAGAAAANTCATCCCTTGAAGAACTTGGNGGGGCTTCTGTNCATTCATCTAAGAGCGGTGTTGCTCATTTTTCGACCAATGATGAAACAGAGTGCTTCAAAAAGGTAAGAAAACTTCTTAGTTTTTTACCTTCTAACAATATGGAAGAACCACCATGTATTGAAAGTTATGAAGATTTTGATTCNTANACAGATATTGATTATCAAATAGATGATATAGTTCCTGAAAANCCAAGTGAACCTTACAACATGCATGAAATTTTAGTNCGTATTTTNGACAATAGGGATTTTTTTGAAATACANAGTGATTTTGCTACGAACATGATTGTTGGATTTGGNAGAATTAANGGNTCAACTGTTGGAATTGTNGCTCAACAACCTATGAACTTAGCTGGTGTCATAGATATTGATGCTTCTGTAAAATCTGCACGATTCATACGNTTTTGTGATTCGTTTAATATTCCGATTATTACNTTTGCAGATGTTCCAGGGTTTCTTCCTGGGATTGACCAGGAACATTCTGGGATTATTAGACATGGNGCCAAGTTAATTTTTGCTTATGCCGAAGCTACAGTTCCTAAAATATGTATTATTACAAGGAAAGCATANGGAGGTGCTTATATTGTGATGAGCAGTAAGGGNTTAAGTGGTGATATGAATTTTGCTTGGCCAAATTCAGAAATAGCTGTTATGGGAGCTGAAGGAGCTGTGGATATTATATATAACAGNGAAATTTCTAGCTCTGAAAATCCAGATNAAAAACGTTCAGAACTGATTAATGATTATAAGAATGAATTGATGAATCCCTATATTGCTGCTGAACAAGGATATATAGACGAAGTGATTTACCCTCATGAATCTAGGCGCAAGATTACCAATGCACTTGCAATGTTAAAAAACAAAAGAGACCAATCTCCTCCCAAAAAACATGGGAATATACCTTTATGAAAATTACAAGTCCAAGATATTTAGAAAATCGACAATTAAAAATTGCTGCGGTAGCTGTTGCTGTAAGAGAGTATGTTGAAGGAGAATTTCCTGCTAGCAATATCTTACAAGAGACTAAAATAAGTAACTGGAAGTTTGCAACGTCACCAATGGGTATTAGGGCCCAGAGATCATTGAATAGATTTCAATCTCACAAATCGTATTATTCATTNGNTAATTCTCCCGCTTATTTGGTTAGATGAACAATTCNATTAAGATAACTGATACNACTTTTAGAGATGCGCAACAGAGCCTTCTTGCAACTAGATTTTCGACTGAACATATGCTTCAAATGGCTGAAAAAATGGATTCAGTNGGATTTCATTCAATGGAAGTGTGGGGTGGTGCTACTTTTGATGCGTCNATTCGTTATNTAAACGAAGATCCATGGGAAAGATTAATTGTTTTAAAGGAACATTTGAAANATACTAATCTTTCGATGTTGTTAAGAGGACAGAGTCTGGTTGGTTACAGGGCGTATTCGGATGATGTTGTTCAGGCATTTATTGAGCAAGCATCTACCTCTGGNATTGATATTTTTAGGGTTTTTGATGCATTGAATGATCCATGGAATCTTGAAACAGCTTCTGAAAACATAAAAANCCAAAANAAACANCTTCAATTNACCATATGTTATTCAACTATTGATGGGAAACTCTCTACTGACCCTATCTATGATTTAAATTATTATATTGAAAAAACNNGGCAATTTATTTCACTAGGCGCAGACAGTNTTTGCATTAANGATATGGGGGGATTACTGAATCCATATGATTCATTTNCCTTGGTGAGTGAATTAAAGAATTCTTTTCCTAGTCTTGANCTACAACTTCACACGCATTACACAAGTGGAATGGCGTCTATGACACTCTTGAAAGCTATTGAAGCAGGGATAGATATTGTTGATACTTGTNTGTCTCCATTAGCCTTACGAACTTCTCAACCAGCGGTTGAGCCATTNTGCATGACTTTNGCAGGCCATGAAAAAGATCCGAAATTTGATTTAGATCTCATAATTCAACTAGACAAAGAATTAGAGGAGATACTTAAACATAATAATTATTCTATNGAGAATACACGTTCATCNGTNATNGATGTTGATGTNCTAAAACATCAAATACCTGGAGGNATGTATTCAAATCTCATATCNCAGTTGTCTGAATTGCAAGCTATTGAAAAATTGGATGANGTTTTAAACGAAATCCCAAGAACACGAGCGGATTTNGGATTTCCCCCATTGGTAACGCCTATAAGTCAGATGGTAGGTTCTCAATCAGTNAATAATGTTCTTTTTGGTAGGTACCAAATGATTACTGACCAGGTAAAAGATTTTATTGCAGGGAAATATGGACGCCCTCCTGCNGCAGAAGTGGAACATTCTCTAGAAATACCTGCTGATAATCCTGACCTTGTATTGAACTTACCTGATGAAAAACCATCCAGTCGACTTAAACCTGAAATGCAGAATGCTAAAAAGCAGATTATTGATATTTCTTCTGATATCAAAGATGTATTAACTTATGTCTTATANCCTGCAATTGCTCTNGATTTTTTGAAATCAAAATTTGGGTTATCTTCCTTCAATGAGAATCGAATTNCTCAGGAAAAGCTACAGGTTGATACTGTTCCTAGAAAACCTNCNACGTCAAATAAGAATTCGAGATCATTTAATGTGTATATTGGGGAAGAAATGTTTGTAGTAGATGTAGAACCTAATTTTAGTGCTANGGATTTGGTTAACGAAAAAGAATCAATGTCTGAAATTAGTATAGCCAAAGAACCTGAAGGAACACCCGTTTCTGTTAATGGTAATACAGAAATTTTAGCCCCAATGCCCGGTGTTCTGATTCAGTATTTGGTTGATGAAGGAGATAATATTTCTAAAGGCCAATCACTNTTGATTTTAGAGGCCATGAAAATGGAGAATTCAATCCCTTCCCCTGTGGACGGAATTGTGGNAAAGATTTATTGCGAAGTAAATACTCACCTCTCAAAAGATCAATTATTGATGTTNATTTCANCAAAAGAATAANTATCGTACAATAAATAGATTAAAATTNTAANAAAATTACTGGAGAGAATAATGGANAAGAAAGTAACAATAGTTGGAGCTGGAAATGTTGGGGCTACTGCAGCTCAAAGAATTTTTGATANCGGATTTGCTGATGTAGTATTGGTTGANATTGTAGATGGGTTAGCAGCTGGAAAAGCTTTGGACATGTTAGAATCCGGTCCNGTCATTAACTCTGATGCCTCAATAATTGGAACACAGGATTATAATTTAACAGCAGGCTCGGATGTTGTAGTAATTACTTCAGGAATTGCNCGAAAACCTGGGATGAGCAGAGATGATTTGNTACTTACAAATATGAAAATCATTACTAGTGTCGTCAATGAAGTCGCACCAAGATCTCCACAGGCTATNATTCTAGTTGTAACTAATCCTCTTGATGCAATGGCACAAAAGGCTCTAGAGGTNAGCCATTTTGACAAAAAGAAGNTTGTTGGGATGGCTGGAATTTTAGATACTGCTAGATTTTCAGCTTTCCTTGCTGAAGAATTAGATGTTTCTGTTCGTTCAATCGATGCATATGTACTTGGTGGNCACGGAGACACAATGGTNCCTGTAGTAGGNAGTACTACNGTAGGAGGTATATCTGTGAGTGAGTTGATTGCAGAAGATCGTCTAGAAGAGATTGTTCAAAGAACACGTGATGGTGGTGCAGAGATAGTGAATTTATTGAAAACAGGTAGCGCNTTTTATGCNCCGTCAGCAGCTATTGTACAGATGGTTGAATCAATAATGTTTGATAAAAAACAAATATTGCCATGTACTGCATATTTAGAAGGAGAATACGGTATCGATGGGCTTTTTGTAGGAGTTCCTGTAAAGCTTGGNGCCGGAGGGATTGAAGAAATAATCGAATTTNATTTGACTTCATCAGAACTTAAAGCCTTAAAATCGTCAGCGGANTCTGTTGAAGAACTTGTCGAAATTATGAAATCAAATTCCTANAAANCTATTCTATCAAGGTTTTTGAGTTTTTAATGAATTGAGCAATTTTNTCGGGATCTTTCTGACTGTTTGATTCTACTCCACTTGATACGTCTACTCCCCAAGGATTGACCGCTTGAATTGCATTCGAAACATTTCTGGGTGTTAGTCCTCCTGCTAAAATTACGGGGTACTTTGCAGAAATTTTTGATGCCAAATNCCAGTCGGNCAATACTCCTGTGCCTCCATGTTTACCTTGNACGTCGGCATCAATAAGGATTTTAGCACCGNTAGAATATATCATTTCAGCATNACGAATAATCATTTCCTCATCNATAGTCAGTTCATCTGCGATNGAAGGGGGTATTTTCAGTTGCTTGATAACATTAGTATTCAAAGATTTCCATTGAGTAGGGGTTTCATTTCCACANAATTGNACATAATCTAACTCACANTCGTTAATNATTTGATTGATTTGGTCAATTTGCTCATTTACAAATAACCCAACAAATTTTAACTGGGCNTCTGGTTGCAAAAGCTTTTTGGTTTGTTNGATTATTTTTTTAGCTGNAGAAACGTTAATTTGTCGAGTTACATTTTGAACAAAAACAAATCCTATGAAGTCAGCACCTTCCTGTATAGCAATCGTNGCGTCTGAAAGTGTCCGAAGNCCACATATTTTAACATTAGTCATTAATAAACTCTTTNAGTTTGNTGGCAATATTTTTACTGGAAATAAGTGATTCTCCAATTAATGCAGCATTGACTCCAGCTTTTTGAATTCGATTGATGTCATTGATATTCTTGATTCCGCTTTCAGATACTATTATTTTCCCATTAGGAATTTTTGGTGCTAATTGTTCTGTAACTTCAATATCAGTAACAAAATTATGTAAGTTTCGNTTATTGATACCAATAATNTCTGCTCCTACTTCTAGTGCNGTTTCNAGCTCAGTTTCNTCATGTATTTCTACAATAGATTGCATCCACAGNCTTTGNGTAAGTTCAAAAAGTTCTTNAAGTTTTTCTTTTGTTAGCATAGATACAATTAGTAGAACTGCATCAGCACCGAAAGCTCTTGATTGAAANATTTGATATTTNTCCAAAATAAAATCTTTTCGTAAGACTGGGATAGATTTTGAAATAACGATTTCCTTTACATCTTTCATGTATTCTAAGCTGCCCTGAAAATGTTCTTCGTCNGTTAGTACAGAGATAGCTGATGCTCCATTATCTGCATAAATCTTTGCTATTTCACGGTGATCAAAATCTTTTCGAAAAATTCCTCTTACAGGTGAAGCTTTCTTTACTTCGGCAATGATTTTGATTNCAGACCCCCATAATGNCCCNGCGAAATTCAGNGGAGGNGGTTGTTTGTCTATACAGGCNTGTAACATCTGCAAATCATTATTTTGCATNTGCAAATTGATTTCATCAATTTTTGTTTGAACAATTTTTTTTAGGATGTCTGGTGCTGAAGGGTTAACCATATCTAATTATCATTTCTCTAAAAACNNTTGGTTCGACTTACAAATAATTCCATTGTGTTTTTTGCTGCTCCTGANTCTATACTNTCCGATGCAATATTTGANGCCTCCAATAGCGATATTTTATTGTTAGAAATATATANTGCGGCAGCTGCATTTAAAATTGTAATGTCTCTAGCGGGACCTTTTTTACCTGACAAAACATCTGTCATGACTCTAGCACTTTCTTTAATTCCGGTAACAGATATTGAATCATTTANTGAATCTTTAGTTTGAAAATTCATTCCAAAGTTTTCAGGTGATATTTCGTTTTCAATAATTTTATTATTTTTTAATTCCCACGTTNTAGTCGGTGCGGANAAGCTAATTTCATCTAAACCGTCTGTGCCATGNAGTACCATAGCCCGCTTTGNTCCTAATTTTTTTAACACATTTATCATTAAGNCNCCGACTTCAGGAGTGCCGATTCCTATAATTTGGAATTCTGCGTTGGCAGGGTTNGTTANAGGTCCTAAAATGTTAAAAACNGTCCTTATACCTAGTTCTTTTCGTGGAATAGCCGCAAATTTCATTGAAGGGTGAAATGTTTGTGCGAACATGAAAGCAAATCCAGTTTCTGATAGGCATTGTTCAACTTGTTCGGGATTTAATTCGATTGTTGCACCAATTTCTTCCAACACATCAGCACTTCCTGAACTACTTGACATGGCTCTATTACCATGTTTTGCTACTGGCTGACCACTTCCAGCAACTACAAAAGCAGCGGTTGTTGAGACATTAAAAGTTCCTGAGCCATCTCCTCCAGTCCCACAGGTGTCAACTAATTTTTTAGAAGAAGAAATTTTTAGTGATCTTGATCGCATAGTTGTGGCCATTCCTGCAACTTCATCGGATGTTTCTCCCTTAATTCTTAATGCGGTTACAATAGATCCGAATTGTGAATCAGAAAGTTTTCCATCCATAATTTCATTCATGACTGATGATGCTTGTTCCATGGATAAATTTTGCCCATCAATTAGTTGCTCTAAAAGTTCTGACTGCATATTANTTCCTTATTGGGTGTGTTATTACATATCGAGAAAATTTTTCAGAATATCGTGGCCTACTTTTGTCATAATTGATTCGGGATGGAATTGAATTCCTTCAATAATTTTAGACTTATTTCTCAGNCCCATTATAGTNCCATCTTCTGTCCATGCTGTTACTTCTANATCTTTAGGCAAATTGTTCGAGTCAACAACAAGTGAATGGTAACGGATTGCCTCAAAGGGATTAGANATACCTTTGAATAACCCTTTTCCATCATGATGAATAAGAGATGTTTTNCCATGCATAATCTCTCGAGCACCAGAAATATTTCCTCCATTGACATAGCCAATACATTGATGACCAAGGCAAACACCTAATACAGGTATTTTCCCNGAAAAATAATTGACAAGCTCATTTGAAATCCCTGCTTTTATAGGAGTACAAGGTCCTGGAGAAATGACTAACTTTTCGGGAGNATAGTTAATTGCATCATCGAGGGAGATTTCATCATTCCTNACTACTTTTACATCTGCCCCTAGTTCAGAAAAATATTGAAACAGGTTATATGTAAAACTATCGTAATTGTCAATTAATAAGAGCACATTTTTCTCCTAGAATCTAAATGATTNCAGTTTATTCTTCAGCCAAATCAACAGCTCGAAGTAAGGCTGACATTTTGTGTANCGTTTCTTCGAATTCTAAGTCAGNTTTGCTATCNAANACAACTCCACCACCTGCTTGGGCATANGCAATTCCATCTTTTACTACCAGNGTACGTATAGCAATGGCAGTATCCATGTTTCCGGCAAAATCAAAATATCCTACTCCACCTGANTANGGACCACGTTTTACAGGTTCTAACTCAGCTATAATTTCCATTGCCCTAATCTTTGGTGCACCAGAAACAGTACCTGTTGGGAAACAAGCTCTAAAAGCATCATAGTTACATTTGTCAGGTTGAAGCTTCCCAACAACTTCTGATACCAAATGCATTACATGAGAATANCGTACAACATCCATCAGGGTAGACACTTCTACAGTTCCNGGAACACTTACACGGCCGACGTCATTTCTACCTAAATCTACAAGCATTATATGTTCAGCTAATTCCTTTTCATCATTTTTNAGNTCNTTCTCAAGNGNTATGTCTTCAGTATTAGTNGATCCTCTAGGTCGNGTNCCAGCAATNGGATTGTTTCTAACAACACCATCTTGTACTTGTACTAGCATTTCNGGTGAAGCTCCAACAATGTTGAATCCATCAAGGTCTAAATAGTACATATAGGGTGANGGGTTTATNGTTCTTAGGGATCTATATATCTCAAATGGGTGTGCACTTGTTTTTCTTGCAAGTCTTTGTGAAGGNACAACTTGAATAACATCACCTGCCACGATATATTCTTTGACTTTTTCGACCATCTGCTCAAAATATTCTCGGGATACATTNGATTGCGGAACTTTATCAATAACTTTTGTTTGAGTTTTCGAGTCATATGGTACANATAGAGGTCCCTCTAATCTTGCTACAAGTGTGTCGATTTTTTGGACTGCNTTTTCGTAAGCNTNTTCCACGTTATNTTCAANATATGCATGACTTACTACACGGATTTTATGACGTAAATGGTCAAACATAAGAAAAGTTGGCGTNAGAAAAAANATAGACTCCGGTACGTTTAGTGTGTCATTTTGTGGAGATGGGAGTTTTTCGAAATGTCCAACTGNATCGTAAGAAATATAACCTACAGCACCTCCACAAAACTTNTCTATATAAGAAGTGTCTGGNATTGTATACTTTTNCAACATTTTTTCCACATGAATTAATGGATCTGTTGGGCCATTAGGTTGGCCAATGCCTGTTTTAATAACTTCTTCTGGCTCTGTGCCGATAAAGCTGTAGCGGGCCATATGTTCCCCGCCTTCAACGCTTTCAAACAAAAATGAATATGGAGGTCTAGCTACTTTTAGATAAGCAGAAACAGGTGTGAGNAAATCGGCGCTAATTTCACGNAAAATTGGCACCATATTNCCTTTTTCAGATAGTCTTCTAACTTCATTGATATCAGGATAGTACATTGTTTTTCTCATTAAATTTCCCAGGAATAAATCCGATGTTGTATTTCATTTCATTAATTTTAGGTTCTGCTATAGTTGCAGCTTTTTCAGAGCCNAACGCCAGTATTTTGTCTAGCTCATCNGGATTNGTCATTAANTGNTGATACCTTTCTCGAATGGGNGATAATTCANNAATNACTACTTCAGCAACTCTTTTTTTAAGNTCTCCATATCCCCTTGCATCTGAAAAATCTCTTTCAACNTGAGCTTTTGTTTTCTCTGTAATTACTTGATAAATGCTTAATAGATTGTTTACTCCTGCTTTTTTGGGATCAGAGGAAAACATTATTTCATTGTCAGAATCAGTNACAGCCCTCATAAAACTNCGTTCAATTTCCTTTGGTTCATCTAACAGTTTTACTGAGTGACCACGANTCNCNGCATGACTTTTAGACATTTTNATATTAGGAGAATTTAACCCCATAACTCTTGCTGCAACTTTCGGGATTACAGGTTGAGGTATGACAAAAGTTTCTCCGTANATGTTGTTGANNCTTTGTGCAATATCTCTAGTCAATTCAACATGTTGCTTTTGATCCTCACCAACAGGNACTTCATCAGCGCTNTATNGAAGTANGTCNCCAGCCATAAGAACNGGATATGCNAGTAGNCCCATCATCACACTTTCATTTTCGGAAGATTTGTCTTTNTANTGTGTCATTCTTTCTAACCAACCTAATGGAGTTACACAACTTAAAATCCAATTAGCCTCACAGTGAGCTCTGACATGACTTTGAATGAAAAGTGTTGATTTCGTGGTGTCTAGGCCTGCTGAAATNAATATTGCTGATAAGGATCTTATTTGANTCCTTAAATCATTTGGATCTTGGAAAACAGTAATTGCATGAAGATCAACAATACAGAAATAATTTTCCTTTTGTTGTTGGTTATTAATCCAGCCTTTGAACGCTCCTAAATAATTACCTAAATGTACTTCTCCAGTGGGTTGNACGCCACTAAGTACTCTTGCTTTAGTTAAACTAGAAGATATTTTTTTATCATTCATTGTTTCTCCAAAATGTAACAATAAAGTTTATTTAATTAAAAAAACTCGCCCAAGGGACGAGTTAATCGCGGTACCACCCTAATTATTTTAGAACACTAAAATCTCTCAGTTGTTAGTTACCTAACATGCATATAACGGNGGCTCCGTCCACGCCTACTAAAACATTTCAGGTGGAAGCTCATAGGTCCATTCAATCCCTGCACAAACATCGGTTCTCATCAATCCCGATTCTCTGTAGTTTTGCGTGGGAAATACTAATCCTCTTCATCGCCAATATTCANTTTTCTTAATGNTAATCACTAATGAATATATATGTCAACGAAGTATAAGGAGTAAAATGCGGATGTTTGGGTTACTTTCCCAAAACNTTTACCATTGAATCCAAGATTTTTGATGCTGCATCATACTTGCTCATTAGAGGATAGTCTTTAACATTTTCATTGGNATCAATTATNGAGATTTTGTTNGTGTCATGTCCAAATCCTGCATTTGGTTCAGTTACATCATTGGCAACAATCATGTCTAGTTTCTTATTCCTCAATTTCTTTAGTGCATTTTCTTTTAAGTTTCCNGTCTCAGCNGCGAANCCTATCTTGAATAAATTTTTTTTATTTATACTTGAAAGAATATCTTGTGTTTTNACGAGTTCCAAATTCCACGATNNANGATNTTCTTTTTTTATTTTTTCGGTTGCAGAATTNAGAGGTTTCCAATCGGAAACAGCAGCNGCCATAATTAGAACATCAGCNGATTCAGATTCGGCTAATAAGACTTNCCNCATTTCATCAGAATTAGAAACTGNAATTAATTGGACTCCAAAAGGAGCCTTTAAAGAAGTAGATGCGGATACCAAAGTAACANTAGCACCATTATCTCTCGCTGATTCTGCAATGGCGTAGCCCATCTTNCCAGATGATTTGTTAGTTATAATTCTNACTGGATCTATTTTTTCTTTCAGACCTCCAGCTGAAACTAATATATTTAAACCTGCTAGACGNAAGTTTTNACCTAGTGTCATTGTAATACTAGATATTAAGTCTGGTATTTCAATCATTCTTCCTATGCCTTTCAANCCGCTTGCCATCATTCCGAATTCTGGTCCCGCAATAACAAATCCACGTTGNATTAATTTTTGNANATTTTCTTGGTTTGATGGNTTTTGGTACATGTGTGCGTCTGAGGCAGGAGCTAAAATTACGGGACAATTAGAGGCCATTAAAGCATCAGTGAGTGCGTCATTTGCAAAGCCATTCGCAATATGGGCAATTTTGTTAATTGTTGCAGGNGCAATGACAAATATATCTGCATTTTTGGAAATTGCTATATGGTCCATACCTGTGTCATAAGTTGGAGAAAAAATATCGGACACTACTTTGTTTCGTGTAATAGCATTGAAATATAAAGGTGAAATAAATTTTTGAGCCGCATCAGTCATNATTACGTTCACTGATGCACCTCGTTGAGTCAATTTACTTGCTAAATCAACTGCTTTATAACAAGCTGCACTTCCGCATACTCCCAAGACTATATTTTTACCAGATAANGGATCAGACATTTTAGTTTCNCACATTATTCATTTCAGTAATTATTCGCAATCCTATTAGNGTTAAGTCTAAATTAACATAGTCAAAAACATCTACTGTAGAGTGCAATATTTCTGACATCCCTCCAGTTGCAACTACCTTTGCATTTGTTTCTAACTCGTTTTTAAAACGNGTAATCATNCCTTGAACTAAATCCGCGTAACCTAGAACTANNCCNGATTGCATTGATAAAATTGTGTTGGTTCCAATTGCGCTTGGAGGGATACTGAGATCAACATGACGTAGTTGGGCTGTATTGCGGAATAATGCATCAGCAGCAACACGCATTCCTGGNGCAATAGCGCCACCTAAATAGNCACCTTTGGATGTTATTGCATCAAATACAATTGCTGTTCCTACATCTACTACAATTATTGGTCCTCCGTACAAATTTAGAGCAGCTGCAGCATCAACAATTCTATCTGTTCCAACATCTCTAGGATTGTCGTAATTTATTTGTACTCCAGTTTTAGTNCCGGATCCTACTACTAANGGCACAATGTCAAAATGTAATTTAAGAAAGTTGACAAATTTTTGTGTTAATGGGGGTACAACACTACACAATGAAATGTGTTTTAGTTGCTTCAATGAAATATTTTTTGTTTCAAGTAATTGCTTAATTATAAGAAAATATTCGTCACCCATNCGATTTTGATCAGTGGTGATACTCCATCGCCCAGAAATTTTTTTCTCGTCAAAAACGCCGAGAGTAATATTTGTGTTACCTATGTCTATTGCAAGTAGCATTAAAGAATGCTCCGAAATTCATCTTGGAGATCTAAGTCTAGTAACTTTTTGAGAATCTGGTTTCCAATAACGTTGTAANAGNGTACTAGAAGAAATTAGTTTCTTTAACGTCTTATATTGCGAGTTACTTAATGTGCCAGTACCAAGTACCTTGGCTGCATCAGTAGCCGCAGACTTTGAAGCAATATCTTCAGTTCCTCTTGCAATCCAAGTATCATGAATTTTNACGTCCCAAACATTTGAAACTGAGTTATCCTTTTTAANGTTTTGAAGGTTTTCATTACTATTTGGATTTAGCGCAGACTTGCCNGNGTTTTTAGAATNNGTTGGAATGGATNCATTTAACTTCTTTTTTGNACGAACAATATTATNGCTATTTNNAGNNNGAGTGTTCAACTCAACAATCAAGTCTCCCTCTGTTCGACGGGTNGTATTAACTAAATCCGTGTAGGATTGTAAAAATTGGCCGAANCTNGCAAACCCCTGGTTTTTGTAATGAAACCCNGGATCTAACCTCTGCATTGACANGAACAATCTAGATCCTTCTATGCGACCATCCTTACTTGAAGCTTCGAAAGCTCGAACCAAAACACTTCTGGGGTCAGAGTTTTTGGNATTGTTTGAAGGTTGGGTTGATATGGGNCCTTGTTTAGTATCCAAATAAATATATCTGTCACATGCTTGAACCAAGTTATGTGACACTGCTTTACGCATTCCAGAACCTATAACAGTTTTACCTTCTTCTCTNAGTTTAACCACTAATGGCAAGAAATCACTGTCTGCTGAAACTATTACAAAAACGTCTACCGACAGCGAATGCATTAAGTCCATNGCATCAACAACCATTCTAATGTCACTTGAATTTTTCCCNGATTTGTTCGAATGNAATTGATGGACAGGCTGAATACTCATTTCCATCAACTGTGATTGTTTTCGACTATTGCTAGTTTGNGTAGCCCAATTAGCATAAGCNCTTTTAACAATTACTCTTCCTACGTCTGACAATTCGTCGAATAGTGATTGAATATTATCTATTCCAACATTCTCAAAATCAATTAATACNGCTATATTAGGTTCCGCCAATGTAATAAACCTCAAAATCTTTAATATTGCTTATTATAACATGNGTGAATNAGACAACTTATAATATGTAATGAATTTAAGTTACTTGACATCGTTTAAGTNCAAATCTANANTTANNGCATAGTGTTATTNACATCAAATATAATTGAGAAAACATGCTTGTGTAGACCTTCCGCAACAATTTNCCAGGAAGGGCNTTNNTGTTTTTCGTAATTTTAACGTTAAACTTTTAGAAAAGTCCCTTCCAGNNGGGACTTTTTATTTTGCAATAAGATTATTNAATATCAATATTAATTATTTGGAGGATATTTATGGCTACAAGTAGTGAACAAAGAGGTGCNCCTCTTACACCATACCAAGTGCAAAGATATAGTAGACATATAATCATGCCTCAGGTTGGGAGNCAGGGTCAGCGNAAGATGCTAGANTCNAAAGTTNTGATTGTAGGTGCNGGAGGACTGGGTTCTCCNATNGCTGTNTATCTTGCNTTAGCNGGTGTTGGAACNATNGGTATAGTTGATTTTGATACNGTAGATATTACAAATTTNCANAGNCAAATTTTACATCAACATTCTGACNTTGGNCGACCAAAAGTCGTTTCTGCANCAGAAACTTTGAAAGATTATAATCCTGATGTAAACGTGATATCTCATGANGCGCCTATNACTTCAGATAATGCAATGGATATCATCCCNAATTATGATGTAATAATTAATGGNGCTGATAATTTCCCTGCTAGATATTTNGTNAATGATGCTGCATATCTTAGTGGGAAGCCGTTAGTAGATGGNAGNATTTTNCTTTTTGATGGNCAGGCTACTGTATATATTCCNGGAACNGGNTGTTATAGATGCCTTTTNCCAACNCCTCCACCTCCAGGTGAAGTGCCTAGCTGTGCTGAAGCTGGAGTATTAGGNATGTTGCCNGGGATGGTCGGCTCTATTCAAGCAATTGAAACAACTAAATTGATACTTGAAGTAGGTGAATTACTACAGGGAAGATTNTTGTTAATTGANGCATTGAGNATGGAGATTCGGACTGTGAAAATNCACCAAAATCCTGATTGTCCATTGTGCGGTAAGAAACCAACCATTAATGAATTAATAGATTATGAACTATTTTGCGGAATGCCAGCTATNGAATAAATATATAATTAATTAGGAGTAGAAATGAATTTACGTATAGGCGATCAGGCACCTAATTTNNAGGCAAATACTACAGTGGGAGAAATNGATTTTCACGATTGGNTAGGGGATTCATGGGGNATNCTAATGTCTCATCCTGCGGATTTCACACCAGTNTGTACTACTGAAATAGGAAGGGTTGCAAATCTNAGCGGTGAATTTTCTANCAGAAATGCNAAAGTTTTAGTACTTAGTGTTGGGACTAAAGCNGGAATAGAACCNCTAGACTCTCANAGAGAATGGATCAAAGATGTTAACGAGACTCAAAATTCTAATGTTCAGTTTCCACTGATAGAGGATGCCAGNAANGAAATTGCCAACATGTATGGGATGATTCACCCCAACGCAAGTGACACCCTAACGGTTCGTTCTGTATTTATTGTTGGTCCAGATAAATTAATCAAATTGATAATTTCTTATCCTGCATCAACTGGTAGGAACTTTAACGAAATTTTNCGAGTTCTTGATTCTTTACAATTNACTGCAAACTACCAAGTTGCTACTCCTGCCGACTGGAAAAATGGAGATGATTGNATAGTCGTTCCGGCTGTCCCAACTGAAGATATTCCNGCTAAATTTCCAAAGGGNCACACTATCATTAAAGAATACTTGAGAGTNACTCCNCAACCAGATTTATAATTTTAAATCTCCTAAATATATAACGACANAATATTTCATAATATATNAGTTTGTTATAATTAAAAGGGAGTGAAATTATGAGGATATATTCAAAGACTGGTGATGATGGAACAACAGGGTTNTTTTTAGGTAGTAGAGTTNCGAAAAATGANGTCCGATGTGAAGCTAATGGAGAAATTGATTTTGCCATTTCAGCTATGGGAATGGCTCGNTCACTTTCTGGAAATGATAAAACNAANCAAATNCTTTTGAAAATTCAACGNGATTTATATACAGTGAGTTCGGAACTTGCTGTNGACTCGAAAAAATATGATTCNTTNACAAAAGACTTCGTTACNATTGANGAANAGAATATTACAAATATTGAAGATTGGATTGATGAATTAGATGANCTAATATCAATTCCTCCAAAATTTATTATTCCCGGTGATTCNTTAATATCTTCGACACTCGATTTNGCCCGNTCTTCNATAAGAACTGCTGAAAGANGAATTGTTGATGTTCAATCTAAAGGNAANTTGAATAATCAGAAGCTNCTNNTNTTTGTTAACAGGATTTCAGATTTGCTTTTTATGCTAGCTAGATATGAAGATTCTGAAATTTCACCAACAATGGTTTTGAATACCAAACGTAATGAGACTCATGATTAATATTGCTATTATTGACTATCAAGCNGGGAATATNNGAAGTGTNCAAAAAGCACTAGAAACTTTTGATTGTACNGCCATAGTNTCAAATGATCCNGAAGTTATNTTTAATTGTGATGGAGTAATTTTGCCGGGNCAAGGAGCATGTGATTCTTCAATTCAAAAANTGAAAGATTTNAAGTTGATTAATCCACTCAAANATTACATCCAANAAGGTCAAAATCCTTATTTAGGAATATGTTTGGGGTTACAANTATTGTTTCAGTCTTCTGAGGAAGGTAATGAAGATTGTTTGGGCGTGTTTNAGGGAGTTGTACGCCGTCTTCCTANTGGTCAAAAATTACCACACATTGGTTGGAATGATGTAAAATTCGTNAGAACATCAGAAATCTGGAACGGAATAGATGATTTGTCTTATTTCTATTTTGTCCATACTTATTTCGCGGATCCATTAGATGATTCAATANTTACAGGCCAAACAATTTATGGCCAAAAATTTACCAGTGCCGTTAATTGGGGCTATGCAAATGCAGTACAATTTCATCCAGAGAAAAGTGGTACTGCCGGATTGAAAGTATACAAAAATTTTATTAATTTAATTAGGTCATTACGAAAATGAATATTATCCCAGCCATAGATATCAAAAATTCTAAGTGTGTAAGACTTTTTCAAGGTGATTACAATCGTGAAACCATCTATTCAGATTCTCCAAAAGAAATTGCTCAAGAATGGGTATCTCTTGGNGCNAAATGGTTACATGTAGTTGATTTAGATGGTGCTAAATCAGGAAATCTAGATAATATTCAAACTGTCAAAGAGATTCTTCTAGAAACAAATGTTTCTATTGAATTTGGAGGAGGTATCAGAGACATTAATAGTGCTCAAAAGATAGTCAATTCAGGAGTAAGCAGAATTATTCTTGGAACTGCTGCTGTAGAGGATCACNACTTTGTNGAGGAAGNATGTCATCGATTTGGGCCGGATGCTGTTNTAGTGAGTTTAGATGCCAAGAATGGTGTCATTGCCAAAAATGGATGGACTCAAGAATCAAGTATTTCTGCAATTNATTTGGCCACGAAACTAATCAGACTTGGTGTGAAAAGATTTATGTATACTGATATAGAAAGAGATGGAACTCTAACTTCACCGAATTATTCTGAAATTGAGAAAATAGTAGACTTTACTCAGCTACCNATATTGGCAGCAGGAGGAGTATCTAAATTAGAACATTTAGAAGAGTTAGAAACAATCGGTGCAGAATCAGTAATTATAGGCACTGCAATTTATGAGGGAAAAATTGATCTAAAAGAGGCTATTTGTAGATTCGAAAAAAACTAATTTACAAGAGGGATATATGACCACANATAATTCAACCAACCAATTNATGAAAGCTAACCGACTGAAAGACGTAAGGTACGAAAATCTAGACACATTTCAGATAATATCAATGGTTCCTTTACATCCATATCAAGAAATAGCAGATGTAGGNGCTGGTAATGGGCTTCTTTCAGTAGCTCTTGCAAAATATCTTTTTGATGGAAAAGTACATGTTTTGGATACTAGAAAAACTTTTCTTAAAAGTGTGGAATCACAGATTCAAGAAATAGGTGTATCAAATGTTTTTACCCACTCTTACAAAGCAGGAGGTNGATTGCCCTTAGANACTGNTTCTTTAGACGGGGTGTTTGCTGCTTGTCTATTCAGCCGTACTAAGAATCAATCAAAAATGTTTGACGAAATATATCGATCTGTTAAACCAGGNGGCTGGTTATCAATTATTGAATGGCAAGAAGAATCTGTTAGTGGCCCTCCTGCAAATCAAAGAATTAACGATGAACANATGAAAAATTTGATTANANATTCAAATTTTAGATTTGTAAGTAAACACAATTTAAGCTCTTGCCAATATATGATTATTGCCAGGAAATAAAATGTTAACCAAAAGGATNATNCCTTGTCTAGATATCAATATGGGAAGGGTAGTAAANGGTGTTAGCTTCGTAAATTTATATGATGCTGGTGACCCNACTGAACTNGCAGAATATTACAATCGAGCNGGTGCAGATGAATTAGTCTTCCTTGATATNACTGCAAGTTCAGGAAACAGAGANATNATACTTGATGTNGTNAAATCTGTATCAGAAAAAGTATTTATTCCATTAACTGTAGGTGGNGGTGTGAGAACCTTGNAAGATGTTAGAATGTTACTTCACGCAGGTGCTGACAAGGTTTCAATTAANACNTCTGCNATTCAGAACCCTAATTTAATTAGTGAGTCATCGAATTACTTTGGNAGTCAATGTATTGTGGTAGCCATTGANNCAAAGGCTGTGAAATATGACTCAAAATTTCAATCTNCTATTCAGACCTCCNCNAAATTTTCANAAGTATCACTTGATGAAANTTCTAAATGGGAAGTTTTCACGCACGGAGGAAGAAACNCAACAGGTATNGATGCAGTCAAATGGGCCAAATTAATGTCGAAATTAGGTGCTGGTGAGCTATTAGTGACTAGTATGGACCAAGATGGACATAAATCTGGTTATGATATTCAGCAACTATTTGAAATATCTAGTAGCGTGCAAATTCCAGTGATAGCTAGTGGAGGTGCTGGTGAATATCAACATCTCTTCGATGCTTTTAAGTCTGGCTTGGCGGATGCAGTACTTGCAGCTAGTATATTTCATAGTAAGACTCATTCAATTTCAGGAGCGAAACAATTTCTTAGTGAGCTTGGAATCCCGATAAGACCATTGGAACAAATGAAAGAAAGTGAATAAAATGGTAGATTTGAAATTCGATGATAAAGGATTAATCCCTGTAATCATACAAAATGCGATAAATAATGAAGTGATAATGCTAGGATATATGAATAAAAAGTCTATTGAGAAAACTCTTCAAGATAGACAAATTTGGTTTTATAGTAGAAGTCGTTCGGAATTGTGGCATAAAGGAGCTACAAGTGGAAATTATATGAATCTAGTTTCGATAATTGCTGATTGTGATGGTGATGCTCTTTTCGCAAAAGTAAATCCTGCTGGACCATCTTGCCACACGGGAAAAGATATATGCTTCGAGACTCCTATTCAACTTCCAATAAATGCATCGAATAAATCTAATCCAATAAATGGAGTTAATGAGTTAGAAGCATTAATTAAACAAAGAAAAATAGATATGCCATCAGATAGTTACACTGCTGATATGCTTCGAAAAAATATTGGTAGAACTGCTCAGAAAATTGTTGAAGAAGCCGGTGAATTAGCAATAGCCTCTGTTCAAAATAATAAAGATGAAACAATATCAGAAGCTTCAGATTTGATGTATCACTTGCTATTACTCTTAATTAAATCTGATATTGAGCCAAGTTTAGTCTGGGAGCACCTTAGACCTAAAGAGTCTTAAGATTTGTTTCACTCTCTAATTTTTTAAACTCTCATTTTCATCATCAGCTTTTTTTGCAGTATTCATGGCTTTTACTGCGACTTCAATTTGTGAATCATCTGGGATTCGAGTAGTTAGTGATTGTAATGCTAGGTTAGGTAATGAGAATAGTTTTACAAACGTATTAGAAGAATGAAATCCTGTAAATCTAATAAATTCATAACTCAAAGATGCAATTAGTGGCAATAAAATTATCCTTGACGAAACAAGCCACCAAATAGGTTCTCTAGGGATAAAAATAAACAAAATGATAGCTATAACCATTACTGTCAATAAAAAGGCTGTTCCACATCTTGGATGAGCAGTTGGATAGGCTCGGATATTTTTAGTAGTCAAAGCATCTTCGTTTTCCATNGCATGAACTGTCATATGTTCGGCACCATGATACATAAAGACTCGTTTAACATCAGACATCAATCCGATTAAAAATACATATAGTAAGAAAATAATTAATCGNAANAACCCTTCAATTACATTGGCTATTAAATCNGAGGAAAAATGATTTCCAATTAGATCACCNAGATAAAGAGGAATTAACAANAAAACTACAATTGCAAAGATTGAAGCTGTAGTTAGCATAGNCAGAATAGAAAATTTNCCNATTTCTTCATTTTCAGATTCTGCAGCTATATTGGCNGAAAATATNANTGAACGCATTCCAAAATAAAACGTTTCNGTTAATGCCAAAATNCCCCTTATTAAAGGNAATGATCTGAATGGNCCAGTCCAAAAAGGATTTATACGATCAGTTCNNGAAACTATTGANCCATCTGNACGTCTTACTGCAACACTTACATTTGTTCGACCGCGTATCATNACNCCTTCNACNANAGCTTGNCCACCATATGTATGTTGGCTACCCAAGGATTTTAAACACAGTAGNTATAAAAGTTATGAAAGATTGTATCGNCTCTTAAGNCGTTCAACTCTACCCTCGGTGTCAACGATACGCTGTTCACCTGTGAAAAAGGGATGACATTCTTTGCATATTTCTACTTTCAAATCTTCCTTTGTAGAACCAGTAGTGTACTCTGCNCCACAAGAACAAGTGACTTTNACATCAGGAAAGTAGTTTGGGTGTAAATCATTTGCTTTCATGATCACGCGTCCAACATTTCAGGATAAACACTAGCTCTTTTTTTGTCGCGAGTTTCATGCTCAAATTTAACAAAACCATCAACTTTAGAATANAATGTGTGATCTCTACCAAGCCCTACATTAAAACCAGGATTAATCTTAGTTCCTCTTTGTCGCATNATTATAGANCCTGCAGAGACCCACTGAGTATCAAAAGCCTTNACTCCTAATCTCTTAGATTTACTGTCTCTACCATTACTAGTACTGCCACCACCTTTTTTATGTGCCATCTCTAACTCCTAGTTCAACAATTCTGTAATCTTTACACTAAGATTATTTATAATTACTTTTGAATCTGCATTGGAAGCATTTAAGTCTTTACGAATACCAGCTACAAGATTTTTGAGNGAATCTGCCGAAATCCCAGCATCTTGCAAAGTTTGATTTGCCTGTCTTGTNGAAGAACGTTTCTCAGAAGGAGTTCCTTNNAGACTAGATAATACTATTTCTACTANATTNGTGGCTAGGATACTTACATTGTTTTCTTGTAATGNAGTATCNTCTACTANAGGTTNAGCTTTTGCAGCNGGTTNAGCTTTTGCAGCNGGNTTAGCTTTTGCAGCAGGTTTAGCTTTTGCAGCAGGTTTAGCTTTTGCAGCAGGTTTGGTACCCAATTCTGAAATTTTAAGCTCAGTATACTCTTGTCTATGACCTTGCTTTCGCCTGTATCTGGTTTTGTTTTTATATTTAAAAACAACTATTTTCTTTTTACGGGAATTCTTTGAAACTTCTGCATCAACGGATACTCCTTCCAAAAAAGGTGTGCCAACTTTGATTTCACCGGCTAAAGATAATAACAGTACATCAGATAATTTAACTGACTCTCCTTGGTTATAAGGCAATCGTTCAACTTGAATAAAATCTCCAGGTTTTACGAGATACTGTTTCCCACCAGTTTTTATTACAGCATAATCACTCATTCAAAACTCCCAAAGATAAATTTTATTCGTAATAGTTTATTCCGTCAAGCATAAACGACCCCAAAATTTGGCATTTGCTAATTTAAAGATAGATTTAGGTTAAAGATTTTTTCAGGTTTAAAAGTAAGAGAATTTTTCTCGTCCCGTACAATTCCTACAAACAAGCCTTTAGGGTCATAGACTCTGTATCGAGAAAATGAATTTGAGTCTGAAAATATAAACGAATCTTCAGTTGAAAATATTTCCTTTCCCTGAGATAAATCATTAGCTTCTTCATGTGTAACATTAATAATCGGAAGGTGATTAACAGCAACATCCAAAGGACTCATCATGTTGTTAAATTCTTTATTAACGAAATTTTCTTCGGCTTCAGCTAGTGTAATAGCATTTTCTATCTCAAAAGGGCCTGATTTAGTTCTGGTGAGTGCTTGAATCATACCACCACATCCAAGAATAGATCCTAAATCATTTGCCAAAGATCTAACATAGAATCCTTTTCCACATTTAATTTTTAATTTTAGTATTGGGCATGAATAATCCAGGAGTTCTATATAGTAAACATTTACTGTACGAGGCTCTCTAGGCACTTCAACTCCTGAGCGAGCAAGATTATATAATCTATTTCCACTTATTTTTATAGCACTAAACATCGGAGGGATCTGCAAGATCTCTCCTTGGAAGTTTGACAAGGCATCTTGAATTCTTTCAAAAGAAATTTTAGAGGGAGAAATTTCCTTAACAGTTTTACCAAGTGCATCATATGTATCTGTTGTTAATCCCAGACGTATTGTCGCAACGTACTCTTTTTCATTATTCATTATGTCTTCAACTAAGCGTGTAGCTTTGCCAAAGCACACTGGGATTACTCCAGTTGCTATAGGGTCTAAAGTACCTGTGTGTCCAATTTTTTTTTGAGCGCTAGCTCTTTTTAACCTTCTCAGAGCTTCCATTGAAGTAATTCCATAGGGTTTATCCAAATTAAGAATTCCATTAATCGAAATCATATTATTTTGAATTACCTATATTGGTTTGAGACTTCTTTATAGAGTCAAAAATATTTGATAAACGCGTATTGGTTTCCATATCTTTCTCTTCACGGAACAAAATAGTTGGACAGGATGAGATTACTTTAGATTTAGAAAGTATCGTACGTATAAAACCTGCCGCATCATTCAAAATTTCTAATATTAAATCATGGTTCTGGGAATCGCAGATAATGGAAACATATACAAATGATTGTGAAAGGTTTGGTGTAGTCTCGACTTTGTTCACACTTATAATAGTATTTGATAATCTGGGATCATTAATTTTATTGTTAATGACTACTGAAATTTCTTTTGCTAATAATGTATTCAGGCGAACTAATTTGTGTTGCATGTAACACTCAAATTTTATTTATAGGATTCTTTCAGCACGATGGCATTCCAAAATATCACCTTCTTGATATGAATTGAATCCGTCCAAAACTATTCCACCTTCTAATCCATTCGAAACGTCAGAAACGTCATTGTTAAAGTGTTTCAAACTAGAAATCATACCTGCGAAAATCTCAGAATTATCCCTGATTATCTTTACAGTGGTTCCTCGTGACACTTTTCCTTCATTTACATAGAAGCCACCAATGACCGTTGATTTTCCAAGGCCAAATACGGCACGTATTGTTGCTCTTCCTTCAATAATATCTTGGTATTCTGGGTCACGAATAGAATTCAGGGAAGTTTTCATGTCATCAACTAACTGGTAAATAATTGAGTACAAATTAATTTGAATTGACTCTTGGTCAGCCAAAATTCTTGCGCCAGGCTCAACACGTGTGCAAAAGCCTAAGATGATTGCGTCCGATGCCAATGCTAGCATTACATCATTTTCTGTAATACTTCCGCTAGATGAATGTATTACATTAATCATTTCTTCATCTGTACTAATTTGTGAAAGAGCATTTTCAACCGCATCAATGCTTCCTTGCACATCGGTTTTGATAATTATATTTAAGGCTTTTATTTCACCGGATTCTATCCTTGCGTGCAAATCTTGTAGTCTGAAATTTGAAGACATTTTTGTTTGGTTTTCACGTTGGATTTTTTCAACAATCTTGCGAGCCGTTTTCTCATCAGAGACTGAATAAAAAAGATCACCGGCCTTTGGTATATCTGAAAGGCCTAAGATTTCAACTGGTTGAGAGGGTTCTGCATAAGATATTCTACTTCCTCTATCATCAAACATTGCTCTTACCTTTGCGCGGTTTTCTCCAACGATAATGCTTTGAGTCGGTTTTAATGTGCCAGTTTGAACTAACGCGGTAGCTATCACACCACGATTTTTATCTATACGGGATTCTACAATCACACCTTTGGCAAGTTCTTTTGGATTGGCTTTCAATTCACTAATTTCAGCAACTAGCAAAATATTTTCCAATAGATCTGGAACACCATCTCCATTAATTGCGGAAACAGGAACAGAAACTACTTCTCCTCCAAAATCTTCAACTATCAATTCATGTTCCAGTAATTGTTGCCTGACTTTCTCAATGTTTGCATCAGCTCTATCAATTTTGTTAATTGCGACAATTATTGGGACTTGCGCTGCCTTAACATGGTTTATTGCTTCGATTGTTTGAGGCATAATCCCATCGTCAGCAGCTACAACTAATACGGCAACGTCTGTCACCTGTGCTCCTCGCATTCTCATCGCAGTAAAGGCTTCGTGTCCAGGGGTGTCTAGAAAAGTAATTATATTGTTATTGTGTTGTATTTGATAAGCGGCTATATGTTGAGTAATTCCACCAGCTTCTGTATCAACTACATTCGCTTTCCTTATTGAGTCCAATAAGGTAGTTTTTCCATGATCAACATGTCCTAAGATAGTGACTACTGGTGGTCTAGATTCTAATAATTCGGGAGAAGAATCTTCATTATTAATTACTAAGGAAGCGGGTTTGTCATCTTTGATTTCAATTGCTTGATATCCAAAAGACGGGGTAACACTAGCAGCCACTTCATGTTCAACGACTTCATTAACAGTAAGCATATATCCTCTGCGGATAAATTCTTTAATCAACTCGACGTTGCTAACATTCATTACTTCAGCCAAATCGCCTAAAGTAATCGAAGAAGGGATAGCTAATGGTTGGAGACCTCCAACCAAGTCAGTAGAAGATTGTTTGATTTCATTGTCTGGCATATATTAATTACCTTACAAATTTAATTGCCTTTTCACTCCTAGGATAACACGATAAAGTCGAAATTTGCATTAATGTTTGAATAGTTTTTAAACTATCGGACCAGAAACAGACATAGGATCAATTCAAAATTTTCAACTAAGTTTTGAAAACGATTACAAATGGCTGTAAATGAAAATTATCTACGCTTACGACCGGCTTTAGTATTTCTTCTTTTCTTAGCGTCATCTCTTGGATTTTCCCGCCGGCCCCTAGACCCTCGACGTACTGTGACTCCACCACGTAGTCCCTCAATATCTTCGGCAAATCTAATAGCCCCATCTTCTGGCTCTTGAATTGCTGATTTCTTTGCTCGATTGACTGACCAAACGTCGTCTTCAATATCATGAAGTGACGTTGCAGAATCATTCTCATCCGAGGTTGGGGAACCATGAAATTCTTCTTCTATCGCCTGTTGGGCGACTTCAGCTTCCGAAGCAACGAATTCTTCATTAATTTCTACTTTTTCCTGAGCAACTTCTTCAGTAACTTCTTCCTCAGTTGATTCAATTTCTGATTCCAGGACAATTGATTCATCAACTATTTCAGAGACCTCAACAACTGGAGTCTCTTCTGAAATAGGTTCTAGTATTTCTTCAGAGTCATTTATTTGGGGAATAATATCTTCTACAAGCTCAGAATCAGTAGGAATAATTTCACTATCCTCTAAAGGCTTATCTTGTAAAGTTGGATCAACTTCTTCTACGCCTTTAATATCAACTCTCCATCCAGTAAGCCTCGCAGCCAAACGAGCATTTTGCCCCTCTTTGCCAATTGCTAGAGATAAATGCTGATCAGAAACTACAGCAATGGCAATCTTTTCAGGATGGTCAAGAATAATCCGTTGCGCTTGAGCTGGACTCAACGCTCTGGAGATGAATACTGATGGATCTGAGTCCCATTCAATCACATCAATTTTCTCTCCATGTAACTCATTAACTACGTTTTGAATTCTAATACCTCTAAGTCCAACACAAGAACCAACTGGATCAACGCCAGATTGTTTCGCTCGAACTGCAACCTTACTGCGAGATCCTGCCTCGCGAGTAATATCCATTATTTCAACAGCACCATTAAAAATTTCAGGAACTTCCATCTCAAATAATTTTCTTACTAAGTTACTATCACTACGTGAAGCAGTTAATTCAGGGCCTTTAGCGGAGTTTTCAACAGATTTTAAAACCACTTTCATTTTCTGACCCTGACGATAGCGTTCACTAAATACTTGTTCTTGTTTTGGCATTACTGCTTCAGTACTATTTCCTAAATCTACTATTACAACTCTTTGTTCAACACGCAAAATTGTAGCTAAGAAAATATCATTTTCTCTACCTGAATATTCAGCCAATACAAACTCACGCTCAGCCTCTCTAAGGCGCTGCATCATTACTTGACGCGCAGTTTGCGCTGCAATTCTGCCAAGTTCATATGGCATACTCTTGGTTACAATCATGTCACCAATAGAAGCAGATTCATCCAGAGTTTGAGCATCAGAAAATGCTATCTCTAAATCAGTATCTGACACATCATGAACAACTTCCTTACGTATGATTATAGTGACATCACCCTGAGTAGGATCTAATTTGACGGAAACATTTTGACTTTCTGGAGTAATACTTTCTTTCTTATATGCAGAAATTAAACCAGCAGTAAATGCAGAAATTACAGTGTCAGGTGGTAGATTGCGTTCAGCTACAAGCTGTTTAAGGGCGATATCTATTTCGCTTTTCATTTCAGTCGCCTCCTAAAACAAAATTATTTACCAATAAAAAAGTGGGAACAACCCACTTACTCACTAACGATTAACTTACAGCAAGTATAACATACCTTATAATACTTACAACAATATTTCGAAATTTGATGGAAACTAAATTGTATATAAACTCAATCAAAAAAAAATTATTATTTTCAGCTTTTTATTTTCTTACTAGTATTACAATTTTTTTAAATCTTTCATGTTCAAATAACGCAAATTCCATTACAGTTTTGAGTGCAGCCAGTATGGCAGACGTAATGGATGAAATAATTATTGACTTTGAAAAGGAACAAGAACGAAATGTGCATATTAGCTATGCAGGATCACAGTACCTAGCACAACAACTAGTAATAGGATCTCCAGGAGATATAATTTTATCCGCGGGTGAAAGCCCGATAGAATTTCTGCTTGAAAGAGATATTGTAAAAACAGAAACAGTCAATTTACTTTCAAATCACTTGGTTTTAATTACAAGGCCTGATTTTTTGAAACGAAATATTTCTTCACTTTCAGTGTTATCCGATAATAAGATCAAATATGTTGCTATTGCAGATCCAAGATTGGCTCCAGCAGGAGTATATGCAAAAGAATCATTAACAAACTTAGATTTGTGGAGTTCATTAAGTGATAAAATGTTAACTACTCCAGATGTTAGGTCTGCAATGTTAGCTGTCTCTACAGGAGCTGCTCAGGCGGCTATTGTGTACCATACTGATGCTATTACTCTTCCTAGTATAGAAATTTTTGACATAATTCCACAAGAAAGTTATAAAGAAATCAAATATATTTTAGCCATAAATAATTCGTCATCTAACAAAACATTAGCTAATGAATTTGTATCATTTTTGCAGACTAAATCAACGGAAAAAATTTTTAGAAAGCATGGATTTGAGATGTATAAATAAATATGGAACTTTCACCAATAAATCTTTCATTACTTACTTCGGGAATAGCAACCTTGATTAACCTTCCAATAGCTGTCTTAGTTGGATGGTTAATATCAAAATTGTCTTTAAAAACCAAATCTATTATTGAAACAATTGTTATGTTGCCGCTTGTTCTTCCTCCAGTCGTAGTTGGCTTTGCATTGCTAAAATTTTTTGGAATGTATGGGTTTGGAGGGAAACTAATATCCAATTTATTTTCTATAGACATTGCATTTACATGGATCGCAGCAACAATCGCTGCTGCTGTAATGTCATTCCCTTTAATGGCTAGAAGTATTATTTCTGCAATGGAATCTATTGACAATAGATTTGAACAGGTTGCTAGGACACTAGGAGCAAATCCTATTCAAGTGTTTTTTACAATTACTATCCCCCTTGCCAAAAGGGGTATTTTTGCAGGAATTATTGTAGGTTTTGTGAGGGCGTTAGGTGAATTTGGTGCAACAATAATTTTTGCAGGGAACATTGATGGAAAATCTCAAACAATTCCTCTGGCAATATTCACTGAAATGCAACTGGGGCATACGAATACTGCAGGACAGCTAGCACTTATCTCGGCTGCGATTGCTATTGTTAGCATTTTTATCTATAACTGGATTTCAAACCCTCGTAAAGACTCCAAAATATAAATTATGACACATAGTAAAAACATTCTAGAATTCGAGTTCAGTAAAAAATTTGATGATTTCAGTTTAAACTGTAAAGGCAAATTTGATACTGGGATTACTGCAATATTTGGTCCTTCTGGTAGTGGTAAAAGCACTTTGTTGAATTGTATTATGGGTTTTACGAACCCTGATGCAGGATATCTTTCGCTGAATGGAATTGAATTATATAATTCTGAAACAAAATTAAATCAGAAACTTGAAAACAGAAATATGGGTTATGTGTTCCAAGATTTAATGTTATTTCCAAACATGAATGTTGAAAAGAATATTAATTATGGACAAAAATTTTCTAATAACCCTTCAAGAATACCTACAGAAAATATTATTCAAACATTGAAAATCTCCCCACTCATGAAAAGAGATATTAGGAATCTGTCAGGTGGAGAGATGCAACGTGTTGCTTTAGCAAGAGCCTTAAAAACATCCCCTAGAATTTTACTGTTAGACGAGCCTCTTTCAGCCTTAGATGCAAACTTAAGGACTACACTTATTACTTATCTCAAATCTGTAAATAAATATCTTTCGATACCGATCGTATGTATTTCACATTCACTATCTGACGTAATATCATTTTCGGATTCAATATATGTGTTAAGAGAAGGTCAGAATATCGGTCACATTAACACTATACAAACTCAGACATACCCACAACTGTTTTCCTCGAATGATTTTGAGGGATTCGAAAATATTTTGACAGGCAACATTATAAGTCAAAATAGTGACTCTTCAGTAATAATAGAATCAAATAATAAACAATTTGTAGCTGTAGGATCAGAGTTTAAAGAGGATCAGAAAGTTACCTTAGTAATAAACGCGAGTGATATCCTAATTGCAACTGAAAATCAAATAAATATAAGTGCTAGAAATTCTATAGAATCCAAAATTGTAAAAATTCAAGAAACTCATTCGAATGTTTTAGTTTATTGTCAACTAGATAAAAATAATAGTGAGAATTATTTGGCAGTTCAAATAACATTTGATGCTCTTAAGAAATTAAACCTCTTAGAGGGACAAAAGATATACTTGATTATTAAAGCTAGTAGTATTTTAGTAAATAAATGAAGATTATGAATCATTCCTTCTAGCTTAAATTGGCTGATTCCTTTCGGGTTGCGACAAAAAATATCTTAGAATAGACTGTCAGAATTAAAACATTTTTTAGTTTAGTAGGAAGAATTTTGGGATTTAACAATAAATTAGCAGCTGCATCAACAAAAAACAAAAGTCTAATAAGCATTGGACTTGATCCTGATCCCAAATTAATGCTTTTTGACGACATCTTTACTTTCAATAAATCAATTATTGATGCAACCAAGAATAATGTATGTGCTTACAAACCCAATCTTGCATTTTATGAAGCTGAAGGAATAAATGGACTCAATGCTTTAAATGCAACAGTTCAATATATTAGAACAGTTGCACCAGACATCCCTATAATAGGAGATGCAAAAAGAGGTGACATTGACTCTACCAATGGATTCTATGCAAGAGCAATGTTTGAATTTTGGGATTTTGACGCAATAACTATAAATGCTTTTTCTGGGCTAAAGTCAATAGAACCTTTTACAGAAAATCCTGAAAAATCAATTTTTATTTGGTGCAGAGCTTCTAATGACGGAGCTGAAGAATTACAAGACGTGATTGTTTCAAATCCACAAAATGAAGTTCCTTATTTTCAATTATTAGCCGAATTAGCTAATCAATCAAATAGAAACAATAATGTTGGACTAGTAGTCGGGGCTAACTCACCAAAACAACTATCCAAAGTAAGATCCATTTGTCCAGGGATGCCAATTTTAATTCCAGGTATTGGTGCCCAAGGAGGCGATTTGAAATCATCTATTGAGGCAGGATTAGACGCAAAACATCACAGTATCGTTATCAATTCATCAAGAGGAATAATTTACTCACCCACTTCAATAAAAAATTTTAACAAAGAAATTAGTGTTGCTACCGAAGAATTGAATTCTTTAATTAATGTTTCACTAAACCAACTTGGTAGAGCATGGGGATAGATATAAATAGCTTGAAAATAGGATCAAGACTTCAATTAAGGAAACTTCATCCATGTGGTAGTGAAGAATGGGTAATTATTTATGTTGGGGCAAACATTAAAATTAAGTGTGTTAAATGCAACAGATTTGTTTCTTTTCCCAGATCAAAAGCAACAAAACGGATAAAATCCTTGTTACAAAATGAATTATAATTAGTATACTATCGAAAAATCCATTTATGGATAAGGAATTTTTCATGCAGGAAATGGAAATTGAAAGTATTAGAATAAGTAGAACTACTCTGCAAAGAGTCTTAGTTTTAAAAGAAAAGTCATCAGAAAGATGCCTTCCAATATGGATTGGCGGACCTGAGTCAGATGCAATTCAAATTCAACTGGATGATGCTGAGGTTCCACGACCTCTTACACATGACCTATTAGTTTCAACTATCATGGAACTAGGTGCAAAAGTTCAAAGTATTGTCGTTACAGATATCGAGCAAGATACCTTTTTCGCGAAAATAATTCTCGAACGAAATGGTGAAACTTTTGATTTAGATTGCAGACCTAGTGATGCTATCGCATTAGCTTTGAGGTCAGAAGCAACTATTTTTGCAACTCAAGAAGTCATGGATAAAGCAAGCATCGTATTAGATCCGAGTACAGGACAGCCCGAAAAAGAATCTTCTTCTAAAAACAAAAAACAGCTAAATGAAGAAGAGATAGAAAAAATGTCTGCCTTCTCGGATTTTATTGGATCTTTGGAGATAGACGACTTCGGAGAGTCCAAATAAAAACCATCCACCGATTAATTCCACATAACAAAACTTTAAAAATCGTTTGAATACATCATCGAATTTATAAGACATGTTGACGCCAGCATTACTTTCCATTTAATCTATACATTAAGATTAAATTAATTACGTCTGGTGTCATATGAGAAACCATAACCTGAGACGAGTATTTGGCTTGGTAGGAATTGGTTGGTTTGTTGCCATTTGTATGGGAGGGCTCACATTATTTGGGAATTATTTAGACGAAGTTATTAATTCTTCCCCTATGTTGACCATCACAGGATTGTTACTAGGTCTGATAATTGCTGGATATGGTACTTACGTTGGTTTAAAATCGTTGGTTTTAGAAAATAAAGAAAATTAATTTTACTGTAGGAAAATAAGAAATATTGAAAAATTTTAAGCTTTTGTTTCTAATTTTGACTGCTCTCGCAGTGCTAGTGTTTTCGCTTGCAGGGGGAGCTTTGGGAAGTGCATTTGGGTTGGGCTTTTTAAGTGCACCGATTCCTCACATCCAATTAGCTGCTGAAAATATTTCTCCTAAGCCTTTAATTGGTTCCTTTAATATTACAAATACCATGATCGGAACATGGATTGCTATTATAATACTGATAATTTTTTCTATTCTATCTACAAAGAAAACCACACTTGTACCTTCTAGAATTCAAGGATTTGTCGAAGTTAGTTTAGAATTTTTTATTAATTTGACTACCAGTATTGCTGGCAAACAACACGCTCGACGATTTTTCCCCTTGATAATGACAATTTTTTTGTTCGTAATTACTGCAAACTGGATTGGAATATTACCAGGATTCAACACAATTGGATGGGTAGAACCTGCTCATCATGTAGCGGAACATGCTCACCACCTTGATAAAAATTTAGCCGAAGTTAAATTGCAAGTGTTCGATGAAGTAGGTCCCGTTAATATATTAATGCCGGGCTCGGGTAATGATGTTATTACCGCTGAAGAGTGGGAACATTGCCACCCTGGCGATCATAAAAAAGAAGGACACTCAGATTCTCATACTGAGAAATCATCTCACATTTCTTCAAACAATTGCCCAGAAGAAACTCAACATGCCGGTGTTTTAGTACCATTCTTTAGAAGTGCTAATACTGAAATTAACACGACTCTTGCAATAGCAATTGTTGCGATGGTAATGGTCCATTTTTGGGGATTTTCAACACTAGGTTGGGGCCATGCAGGGAAATTCATCAATTTCAAGGATGGGCCTACAGGGTTTTTTGTTGGAATCTTAGAAGCAATTAGTGAACTAGCTAGATTAATTAGCTTTACATTCAGGCTTTTTGGAAATGTTTTTGCTGGAGAAGTATTATTAATTGCAATGGCATTTTTGGTACCACTGGTAGGCCTTGTACCATTTCTTGGGATAGAACTTTTTGTAGGAGCCATTCAAGCATTCATATTCTCAATACTAACGTTAGTATTCGCCGCAATGGCTACAATTTCACACGACTCTCATTCTGACCACTAAAAAAATATAAAGGAGAAAAATAATGGATGGAATTACAGGAGATATCAAAGACTTAGCAGCTGGCATTGCTATAGCAATCGGAGCTATTGGACCCGGTTTAGGAATTGGAATTCTTGCTTCTAAAGCTATGGAAGCATTGGGAAGAAATCCTGAAGCCGCACCTCAAATCCAGCAAAACATGATTTTAGCTATAGCATTTACTGAAGCAATTGCTATTTATGCTTTAGTTGTAGCTATCATCATTAAGTTCGTATAAGTACCAAACAGTTTTGAAAGTTAACATTTGAGGAGTTAAAATGGACGCATTGGGGCAATTGGGAATCTCCCTTCCAGGTCTTGCGACTCAACTTATCAGTTTCATAATTCTTCTGATAATACTTAAAAAAGTTTTATACGGACCTATTGTGAAAATGTTGGATGAACGATCGGACAAAATTAAAGATAGCCTAGAGACAGCGGAACGTGTACAAAAAGAATCTGCTGAATCACAAGCTGAAGCAAAATCTCAGCTTGATGCTGCAAGAGCTGAAGGACAAGAATTAATTGCTCAGGCTCGTGAGATGGCAGATCGTTATCGAGAAGAAGAGATGGAACAAGTGAAGGCCGAAATTCAAGAGGCACGAAATAGAGCTGAAACAACTATTCAGCGTGAAAAAGATGCGGTAGTAGAAGAAATCCGTGCAGAGTTTGCTGGCATTGCAATTACTGCTGCAGAAAAAATTATCAATCAGTCTCTTGATGAAAAATCTCATAAAAAACTAATAGATGATGTCCTTCAAGAGAATAGTTAAACATGATCCTATTGAATCTTTCTACCAATAAGAATATAACAACACCAAATTTGGGAGAAAATTAATGCCACGAAATATCTCCACAAGAAGATATGCTCAGGCGATTTTTGAAATTGCTAAAGAGAAAGATTCTATAGAATCCTGGATGCAGGATTTAACGCTTCTGTCAGAGACATCTCTGAATTCTGAGTTTGTTTCTTTTATTAATTCTCCCACAGTTGCGAGCAACCAGAAAAAAGAATTTGCAGACAAAATCTTTTCGGATTCTATTAGCGTGTTAGGGAAAAATTTAACTCTGCTATTAGGGTCAAACTCAAACTTTGAAATGGTGTCTGAAATAACTGACCTTTATCAAAAAATGGTAGATACTGATAAAGGAGTTGAAAAAGCAGAAATTATTTCTGCCGTCAAATTAACCAAAGATGACGAGAAAAAAATCATGGCGATGATTAAACTAATGATTAACAAAGATGTCCAACTAATAAATACTGTTGACCCGAAAATCTTAGGCGGATTTATAGCTACAGTTGGAGATAAAATCATCGATGGGAGTACAAAATCAAAACTTTCAGCAATGAGAAAAGATTTGAAAACCTAAGAATATTTACAATTATTTAGAATTTCACGGAGAATCAAATGGCAGTGCGCGGAAAAGATATAGCTTCAGTTATTAAGCAACAAATTGAAGATTTTGACAGTCAAGTTAATGTAGTTGACGTTGGAACAGTGGTTGAAATAGGAGATGGAATTGCGCAAGTACATGGCCTTTCAGGGGTTGCATTCAATGAACTTGTCGAATTCGAAGATGGAACTTCAGGTATTGCACTAAATTTAGAAGAAGACAGTGTAGGGGTTGTTATTCTTGGAAACACTCAATCAATTAAGGAAGGAAGTGAAGTTAGAAGTACATCTAGAATCGCTGAGGTTCCTGTTGGAGAAAACTTAGTAGGAAGAGTGGTAGATGCGCTAGGAAATCCAATCGATGGTAAAGGTCCGATTAAATCTGACGAAAGTAAGCC
>PBBT01000012.1 GCA_002717725.1 Chloroflexota bacterium | reverse complement strand
CTAGGGCAAAACAAGTTTTTCATCGTATCGGGAGATGATTCTGTTGGAATTGGAAAAAAGAGTAATTATTTCAATGATAATGAATTTTTATACGTTAAATACCAAGTGAAATCCAATTCAAAAAATCAATTAGATGACATTTTAACTCTTGAGGTTTTTAAGAAACAAGATTTTGATGAATATACCAATTTTTCAAACAAAGCTGTTACATTTAGAAGAGGACCAATTAAGAGGTAATATAATTGAGCAATGGTGGCTAATCTCGACATCTATGCCGAGAAGCAAGTAGTATGTATGACTCCCTGTGAAATACTGCCATCCGCTGTAATCGGTGGCGGGAACGGGAGGGAGTCGAACCCACCTCTCCTAACGAAGGTCAGGAGACAACGGATTTGAAGTCCGCGAGACCCACCCGAGCCTATCCGCTCCCAAATATTATTTTCAAAATTCTATATAACTACTTACTCCACGGGATCGGGTTTCAAGTAAAGCAAAGCAACGATACTATCAACCTCTTCCCACCATAGAGTTGTTATTGGCATACCTTGCGGAATTTCAAAAATC
Organism: Chloroflexota bacterium; assembly: GCA_002717725.1. The sequence continues at coordinate 20,602 of PBBT01000012.1, read as the reverse complement.
AAATATCCTTCTATTTGAAAATCTCTTACTAAATCCATAGAACCCCATAAAAATGGCTTAATATGACTCAAATCTTCTTCTGGGACATCTGCATACATTGCATTCTCAAAAGGATCAATTGGTCTGAACCGCTCATCGTATGGATTGCCAATTTCAACTGAATTTTCATTTACTAACATTGGCACAACAACAGTATTTCTATTAACAAATGTCATATTAATAGCAACCAATGCATTCTTTGAAGATGAAGGAGTTAAAACCCTGGTTTCACCATTTTCATCACGAAATGCAATGCTTGGAGTTACCTCCATCAAACCTGTATACATCTCCAAAACTTTACCAGGCCAATAGCCTTCTTCAGGTGGAGCGTCTTCCGTATTATTTAATAGAGGAATATAAGAACATCCAAACATAGAAAATATCAGGATTGAACTTGCCAACAACAAAAATAAATCTTTCCGAACGGACAACCACCCAGGATTTATACCAATCATTTATACTCTCCGCTATTATTTAATGAAATTTGAATTCGATCGAAGTCTATTAATCAATTTTATTAAACTAGATAATAACTTATCTACGTCCTCGATTGAATTATCTTTTCCAAAACTTATTCGCAAACTACTTCTCGCGAGATCATGTGATCTTCCAATTGCAGTAAGCACATGTGAAGGTTGTAAAGATGAAGTAGAGCATGCACTACCACTTGACACACAAATATTATCAAAATCCAGTCCCAGCAAAATAGGTTCACCTTCAATATTCTTAAACGAAAAATTAGCATTGTTAGGAAGTCTCAATGTAGGATGACCATTTAAGTATACGTCACTTAAAGAATCAAATATTCCAGATATAACACGATCCCGCAATTTCACAGCATTTGCACTAAGTTGCTCTCTTTCATCCTGAACCAATTCTAATGCTTTAGACATCCCTATTATTCCGGGAACATTTTCGGTTCCAGATCTCCTATCTTTCTCCTGACCTCCTCCATTAATCAAATTTTCAAACGGAGTATTCTCCTTCATAAATAAAACCCCGACACCTTTTGGGCCATAAATCTTATGACCTGACAAACTCATTAAATCCACTCCAAGTTCATCAGTATTTATATCCAAGTAACCTGCACCTTGCACAGCATCCGTATGAAGAAATGTCCTTATTCCCAATTCTGAAGACCTACTTTTAACAACTTCTGAAATTTCCTTTATAGGCATAATAGAACCAATTTCGTTATTCGCCAGCATTACACTGACCAAAATTGTTCTTTCATTCATTGCCTCACGGACTTGATCCAAATGTAATAGCCCATATTCATCAACTGGAAGATATGTAATATCAAATCCCATATTTTCTAACTGCTTGCAAGTGTGTAAAACTGCATGATGCTCAATATTACTTGTTATGATGTGATTCCCAAATTGTTTTAATCCTAACGCTACCCCTTTAATTGCCATATTATCTGACTCTGTTCCACCACTCGTAAATACAACTTCTTTAGCAGAACAACCCAAAACATTTGCAACAATTTCTCTTGAATCATCCAAAGCAGCTCTTGATAACTGTGAAAGAGAATAAATCCCTGATGGATTGCCAAAAAAAGTAGAAAAATAAGGCATCATCTCATCTAGCACTTCTTTCCTAACTGGAGTGGTGGCCGCATGATCTAAATATATTGCCGTTGTTGAATCCAAATTTCACCTTGTAATTTGTTATGACATGTTATCTAATCGCGATATTTTAGCATAAGCTATGACAGTTATATCAAATTTAATATACCAATTATATTGAATTCTTGAACAGTGGTGATATACAATCCGTCAGTCAATTGATTGGTAATACCAATTGATATAAAATTATATTCGTATCTAAAGATGAAAATTAAAGAATGATTGAGNTAAACAACGTAACTAAATATTTTGGTGACTACCCAGCAATAACAGACATTTCCTTTACAGTTAATGAAGGTGAAATTGTAGGTTTCCTTGGTCCAAATGGTGCTGGCAAATCGACTACCATGAAAATTATTACTGGATTCTTGCCTCCATCAGCAGGAAAAGTTTCTGTCGCAGGACATGATGTTGTAACAGATTCATTGGCGGCCCGAAGTAACATAGGGTATTTACCTGAAACAGTACCTTTATACGCTGAAATGACCGTAAAAGACTATTTGACTTTCATGGGTAAAATACGTGGAATGTCTAGATCCAAAATTCGTTCTCGTATAGACGAAGTGGTTGATCTTTGCAGACTGGTAGACTANAGAAATTCTCATATAAGCAAACTGTCAAAAGGATTTCGTCAAAGAGTTGGGATAGCTCAAGCAATATTNCATGAGCCNAAAGTCCTAATACTTGACGANCCCACNATAGGTATTGATCCTAGACAAGTAATTGAGACCAGNGATTTGATTGAAAGCCTAGGTGGNGACAGAACGGTATTGGTAAGTAGTCATTTACTTGATGANGTTGAGAGNATGTGCGGTAGAGTAATCATAATTGATCATGGNTCAATCAAAGCTGAAGANACTCCTGAAAACCTTCAANGACGATTACGTAATGTNGGAAGAATNGAGGTTCACATCAAGGGTCCAGAAGAAACTGTATCAACTGCCCTNTCTGCAATAAGAGGAGTTGAAAATGTTACNTTNCTAGCCGACTTAGGTGATGGAATCAGAAGTTATCAAATCGACACCAAAAGAGGTGATGACGTTAGGTCTAGAATTTCTTCCGCAATCGTAGANGGNAAATGGGAGNTGGTGCATATGGAGTCAATCACCATGTCTCTGGAAGAAATCTTCGTAGAAGTTACAACTGCTTTAGACTCAGAAGAGGAATCAATTGAATAATACAATTGCTATTGCCTGGAAGGAAATCAAGGCTTATTTTCAAACTCCCACAGCCTACGTTGTAGGAGCGATGTTTTTAATATTAACTGGGATATTCTTTGTCCTTGATGCTACAGGTGCCTTCGCGCAAGCTAGTGTAACNGGGTTTGTAGTCCGTGCTACNAATTTCTCTATACTGTTAGCTCCNTTGTTAACAATGAGATTATTATCTGAAGAACAAAAATTAGGNACNATGGAACTTCTGCTAACAGCCCCTNTCCGTGATTGGGAAGTTGTTGTTGGNAAATTCTTAGCAGCTTTCACAGCANTAATGAGCACCTATGCACTAACTCTATANTATGTNGTTTTACTTTACTGGTTTGGAAACCCAGATACTGGTCCAGTTTTNTCAGCATATCTTGGATTGATTCTATATGGGATGACAGCATTAGCTATTGGAATCTTCGCTTCATCTCTATCTAGCAATCAACTCGTNGCAGGCGTAGTTGGATTTGTAATCGTTTTACTTTTGAGTTTCATTAATTTACTTGGAGATCGATTACCAGGAGGAATTGAGTTATTCAACAACCTNTCTATGAACATNCATTTCAGTGACTTCACAAGAGGAGTACTAGATACTACTCATATAGCATATTACATAGCAATGACAGCAATTTTTCTATTCTTTGCNGTGCGCTCACTCGAATCTAGAAGGTGGCGTTAAACATGAGTACACAAAACTCTGGTAATCAGGAAACTATTTCATCAACAATTTTAGAAGCCTGCAAATCATTAAAATTCTGGAGTGCTGCATCTGCAAGCATNGGTTTTCTGATTNTGNTAATAGGNGGNATTACATATCTTCTGGCTGATAGTCTTAAAGATTCTGGAGAAACAGTNAGCTTAATTGGAATAGCTCTATTAATATTATCNGTACTNCTAGNCCCAAAAACTATCGCCAGAGGAATCTTCAGTAGATATGGTAGATATGGCAGTACAACTATTATAATGACACTGGCCTTTTTAGCCATTATAGTAATTGTCTATTTGATGCTNTATAGAAATCCTACTAGAATAGATGTAACAGCAACAAGGGTATTTACATTAGCTCCCCAAACTCTAGCTNTACTTGANAATTTGGATGAACCTATCAAAGCTAACGCCTTTTTCGTACCTAACAATCCTACAACTGANATAGATTATCAAAAAGCNGAAGGNCTGNTAAACGAATTNGATAGATATAGTTCTAAATTTGANTACGAATTTATCGANCCNCAANTAAACAAGAGTACCGCAGAAGCCTATGGCGTCAGAAATTTCCCNGTAATNGTATTTGAAAACCTACGAGATGGTGACGAGAAAATACTTCAACCAATCAACCGTTATTCAGANCAATCTTTTCATACCGCAATTCTGATTGCCACAGGAAAAGAGCAAAAAGTNGTTTATAGTTTAACTGGACACGGAGAATCTTCTGTTAACTTACCCTCAGATGAAAATGANNNGACCAGNCCAAATGACTTAAGCAATATAGTCATCGGAATGCTTTCTGANAATTATGCAGTCTTATCATTAAGTTTNCAGCAAGCAGGNCAAATCCCTGATGACGCAGCCCTTGTAATGATAGCNGGNCCNAAAACCGATATGGATCAAACCGAATTCGATGCGCTAACGAACTATATGCAGAATGGTGGAAGCTTGGTAATGCTTCTAGATCCNGGNTCNCCAAGATCCTATATAGAATTCCTAAATATTTGGGGCATAGATAGTACAAATATTACTGTCGCTGANCCNGTNAGTAACCGNGGATCTTCGATTACTCCAGTTGTACAAAAAGCTAATGGACAATACAACTTAGATGAGGCTGACATACAAATTGCGGCTCCACTAGATACAACTTTCTTCACAGGTGTTACTGCACTAAGCCCTACACTTGCTAAAGACCTTTTCCCTGCAGAAATCATTCGTTTTGTCCCATTAGCATTTACCACTCNNGCTAGTTGGCTAGAAACNAATCCTACTAATACTGAATTTGACAGAGGNTCGGATTTGCAAGGAGCTTTCCCAATAGCAGTAGTTGTAGAAGCTAGCGGAACCGTTGATGGCCAAACAACTCACCCAACCGCAAAATTTGCAGTNTTTGGAGATTCNGATTTTATTACAAATGAATGGAGTANTTTTTCTGACAACGCAAATTTATTTTTAAANTCAGTTAATTGGCTTACCGATGATTACGAACTAATATCTATNAGNCCTAGACTATTCCCAATGCGTGAATTGATAGTNAACAAGCTTGAAAGAGATTTCATAAAATGGTCNGGATGGTTACTCCCTCCAGCAACCATGATGGTTCTTGCATTTTTAGTTTGGTGGCGTAGGAGATAGTAGGACAAATTATAGATGAGCCTTCGAATCACCGCTTTATTAGTTTTCATNGCCTTGGTAGTTACNACAGTAGCTATCATTAATCCATGGAAATCTACCCCGGAAATTATTGAAGAAGCTCCATGGTTTTACCAAGTTGCNTGGGAAGATTTAGAACGCGTATCAATTGAANAGGAAAAAGCGAAAATCACCTTCTTCAAAACTGAAGATGAAGTCTGGTGGTTTGAAGAACCCGCAGGAATAATGGTTTCAGAAGCTAGGTGGGGTGGAATACCGTTCCTATTGGCTGGNCCACGNGCAACAAGAGAATTAGTAACTGAATTAGATANTGTAGAGAACTTGGATGAGTACGGATTAAACAATCCNACNTTGATTGTTGATTTGGGACTNAAAGGTGNTAGGAATNTACAATTCGTTCTCGGAGATNCNACAACTGATGGGCAACACTANTATGCCCAAGTTACTGGATTTCCACAATTGGTTCTNTTGCCAGCTCTTTGGGGAAACGTAGTTGCAAAATTAATCGTNGAACCTCCTGTACCAAAATGGGCCATATCTAAACAACCAAACGAAATCAACGGTATACATTTNTATAAAGACACNTCATTTGACGTATATGCAACAAGTCCNGATGTNATCTACTTTCCTTCACCTTTATATGATCCTTTAGTTAATCCATTTGCCTGGTCAATAAGAGACAGTCAAATAGGTCCCGAGCCTCTAGATATAGACCAAGACAAATGGGANCCCTTTTATCAAAATCTTGGAATAACTCCTGTCATTGGNATAGCNAAAGCCCGTGAAGCCAGAANAAATTATGATGAATGGGGAGTTGTATTCGATTCTCCTTCGGTCTGGATCGTCTTCTCAGAGACAACTCAAACAGGAAAACAATTCCCTGGTGGACTCAAATTCACAATTGGTTCAAAATTGAGNGACGGGAGTGGATATTACGCCCGTTACGATACAAATCCTCAACTTGCTGTTCAGCATATTATGGTTTTAGACCCTGATTGGACCGAANCAATATTNGATTTGATGAATGACCCNATTATCAAAAAGTAACTTACATAGTTAGTCTTTTATAAAGATAAAGTAGTCGGCTCGGCAAATCATTAATATCTTCTAGTACTTCATAACCTATATCTTGACACATNGTCTTTAAATAATCNTGNCCGTTCTTGTCTACNGTTAAACAAAATGCATCAATACCTTGTAGTTTTGCCTCATTTAGAGCCATTTTAGTATCATGNACNGCATACTCCTTTTCNACACCTTCCCTACTATACCCTCTATCTTGAGGCCTNCCATCACTTATCAAAAAAAGNAACTTNGTTCTNGCTTCCTGTTGATTTAATTTATATGCAGCATGTCTAATTGCAGGACCCATTCGAGTAGCATGCAAAGGAGCAATTCNATCAATTCTTCNTTTTACACGGTCATTAAAAGTTTCATTTAAATCTTTAACTGTATAAAACTCAACATTTTCCCTACCATATCCNGAGAATCCATAAATACCATAGAAGTCTCCAATAGCCTCAAGAGCATTAATTATTAAAACAACCGCNTCTTTTTCAATATCAATTATTCGCTTATAAGTGCGTCTGGCTGATTGAGTCCTTCTAGTACGCAACCAAACCATATATTCAACTGGATCTTCAGGAGCATCCCAATCATCATTCGTTTTACGAGAATCATTAATTGCTTCCGCAGTAGAAGCAGATGTATCAAGCAAAAACGCAGATGCCACATCCCTCTGAACCTTATTACGACGCCAATAAAATTTATCGTTGGGACTAGCACCAGTTTTAATATCTATCATAAATTCAATAAGATCATCAATGTCAATTTCTTCACCGAATTCTAACCTTCTAACTTTTCGGAATAATTCAGGAACAAGCATTTCAAATTGTTGACGAATCCTAGTAACTAATGATCCATATCCCTGCACGGTTTGCTCATAAAATTCAGCCTCTCCTTCAGGCATTGTCTGTTGCCTAACAATACACCATCTAGGTTTGTAATCATCGGCTCGAAAGTCCCATTCGTCATATACGAAAGATTCAGGCTCTGACGATTCCAATTCACCTCCATCTTCATCTACATGAACTACAGGNCCTTGCCCAAATTCTTGTGANGGTTGTTGATTANCGGAAGCTTCTTTAATCAANTTATTAGCAAATTGACCAGTTGAATTCTCAATATCCCCTTCCGAGGAATCTATCTCAGCACTCTGATTTAACAAATCTTCTAANTCATCTTGAGAAAATTGATCTCCTCCTGATTGACCTCCTTCGCCTTGATCTCTCATTTGCATCATCAATTGAGCTAACTCTGGTTTGAAATCACCTCTATAACCAAAATCTTCTACAGGCTCATAATCTTGACCNTCAGATTCACCTTCAGCACCAATTTGCATTCCTTGAGCAATATCTAACATCAACTGAGTCATCTGGTCNGAGTCCTCATAATTTTCCNGNGAATCCTCTTCATCTGTATCCATATTTTCCCAATCATCTTCCTCAACTTCTTCATTTGGAATACTACTAATTACNGCATAAATCCTTAATGTNGCTTCTGCCGTATCCTCAACCGAAGATTCAACATTCAAAAGCCTTCTAGAAATTTCAGAAATCTCNTTNGCCTGATCAATATATTTACTCGGAACTGGTAAATCTTTAAATTGATGCAAACTAAGGCGNACNAAAAATTCTACTAAAGCCTCTTGAGCCGGCTTATCTTTAATTTCTGGNCTAGAAGCTAATGAATCCAATTGAACAGCAACATAATCCTTGGACAANCCAGAATACTCNCTCTTAACTCTAGCATCCAGCCTACTATCTTCTACAACTGTAAATACATCCAATGCAAGTTTTCGATCTTCAAACAGATTGAAGAATCTTTGCATATCTGTAATCCATTGACTCTTATCTGAATCATCAGAAATATCTTCCACAGNAGTATCTAATGATTCGTCGCTAGTCGTTTTCCTTGATTCAACTTGTGATCTCATGTTTTCAAAAAATTCAGCTTCGCGTTCAAACTCAAACCCTAAACTATTAAATTCTAAATGAGAAACTTGATGAGTAGATACAACTTTCAACCAAGCAAAATTCTTATCTTTTGTCNNATACATATCAACCATGGAAGGTAAATAAACGGTTGAACCCTCAGTAGCAGGAGATTCTAGNGAAACCCATCCAATATTTTTTTCAACCAGTTCATCNGTNGGCGCTAATTGAATCTCTGAGCCNGCAAGACCTCTACAATACATCTGCATCACATCTTTAACNCTAGAAAACTCAACGCCTGAAGAGACNGTAGCTAATGCCTGCTCTGCTCGGTTTGACTCTAATTTAAAATATGCTGANCCNCCATCGATATTGTCTCTCATTATCTCAATACCGGTCTCAAACCATCTACGCATCTGNATATTATTAGCACGCTCAAGCACGTGTGGAAGATTAGAAACNAAATCAGGTACAGATTCAGGATGTACCACAATCAATTCTTCACACANTTCCAAAACATCTCCATGAAATTCTCGATCAATATTNGATANGGCATTAGACATCTCAAGCATTACNCCAGGCATATTNGAACGCCCATCTTGGACTAACCCTTCTGATAATTTCAAAAATCTCATACGGTTGGGAGAATCTATNCGTGACAAAGCACGNGTTGTAATTTCNAAAAAACTTTTNACTTCTCTCCATGACGANTCAACCAAACCAGANGCCAAATCAATAAATTCGATTTTTTGGTCATCAAGCATTGGAAAAATTTCACTNGCAATCTGCAAACACTCTGTAGAAAGATCATACGACCGCCTAGAAAGNAGTTCTAAAAACGCAACAAAATGTTCCAATTCAGGAAAAGTTAAAACATCCAGTAAAGATTGAGACTTTTCAAATAGNTCNCATGATAAAGAACCTGATTTCCATGTACCNTTGTAGAGGGTGTTACCAAGCGCCGCCCAACTNTCTATNTANCTTGTCCTAAGCTTAGGAACTACTAAAGGACTCACATTAAAATAAANGTTTGCGATTGCTGAAGAGTTATCACANAAATCACTTCCACATTCTTTCCATTTTACGAAATAATTGAATGGGATTGACCTAACAACTTTAGGNCTAGCCTTAAAAAAACTTTCCGCTGCCTCCCAAGATCTAGCNCTNTGCCCNGCAATTATCAAACCAGNCTCTGTCCAAGTTCTCAGTTGAACTTCATTCAANGTATCTGGCATTTTTGACANNGCTTCATTATAAGAAATATTTAGTTGTTCAGGATATTTCTNAAATTCAATTTCAAATTTTGACATAGAATTATATCTCTTAGGNTAAAANTAGTAATATCGNGGTTTATTCAAATATTGATAAAATAATTTCGCCAATACTCTCTTGNACTGAAACATCATCAGTTACTGCCCAATTGACCGCCACCTGACAAGCTCTACGAGGNGGAATACCTTGAGCTATCAATTTACCNGCATANATTAACAATCGAGTACTAGCACCCTCACCTAACCCATGTTCTTTCAAATTTCTAACTTTCTCACCAAGTTTCGCCAATTTATCAGCAGNATTTTCATCACAACCAGATTCATGAGCNATAATTGAGGCTTCAATTTCAGGAGCNTGATAGTCAAAATCNATTGCCACAAATCTCTGCCTAGTACTATGTTTAAGATCCTTCAAAGCACTCTGATAACCAGGNTTATANGAAAGAATCAAAAGAAAACCTTCAGCAGCTTCAATCAATTCTCCCCGTTTCTCAATTGGAAGGATTCTTCTATGATCTGTTAGAGGATGAATAAGGACAGTNGTATCTTTTCTTGCTTCCACTATTTCATCTAAATAACATATGCCTCCAGCCTTTACAGCTCTAGTTAAAGGACCATCNAGCCATACAGTGCTATCTCCTTCTAAAAGATANCTACCTACCAAATCACTNGCNGTTAAATCTTCATGACATGCAATGCTAACAAGAGGCATTGACGATGAGCTATCTTCATCGCTACTTTTCGATTTAGATTTTATTTTAGTTAATGGTTGAGATAGTCTCCAAGACATATACTCTACGAATCGAGTCTTACCACATCCAGTAGGACCTTTAAAAAGTAGAGGGATCTTTTGTTTATATGCNGCTTCACATATCTCTATTTCATCGCTTACCGGAACATAATATGGTTCCTCGTCGATACTGTATTCTTCAATAATAAANTTTCTATAAAGTGTTTGCGTCGATGANGTCATTCTCTTANTTCTCCCTAAAAAGATTTTCTAACGTATGATTATAATTCATTTGAACTATTTTTTTTAATTCATTTACTGTACCAGAGTTTTCTATAATTATATCTGCAAATTTTTCTCGNTCTGATTGAGACATCTGGGATTCAATCATCGACTGAATAGTCTGATTATCAAGTGCNGGAGAACGACGTGCAACNCGATCAATAATTACTGATTTTGGCGCTGTAACAACCCANATCTGATCTGCTAATTCTTTCCAATCCGCTTCAATCAACAATGCTGCCTCAAATCCAATAATNNGGCTCCCAGCATTTTTTCTATCCAAAATAGATTGNCTCAAGAGTTGTCGAATCTTAGGATGAGTAATTTGATTAAGTCTANCAAGTGCCCTAGAGTCATCAAACACTTTTGCCCTTAATTTCGATCTGTTTATTTCTCCATCTTCTGTTAGAACTTCTTTACCAAATTCTTTCACAACTTCATCCCAACCACTCGTANANGGCAAATANACTTGATGTCCTAATTCATCAACATTGATTACNTCAAGACCTAGAGAAGCCAATATTTCAGAAACTGTNCTTTTNCCGGCNCCGATACCGCCGGTAATTCCTATCACTCGCATAATACCCCGTCTCCGGCTATTGAATGTATTCTATATTAGGCTTGCTATATGGTCAACAATTGATTAAAGAAAATCAATGGGAGACTCTNNGCATTTGGTANTGTAAAATAATCCAACAATTAGGAGGTTAATTTGANCAAAGACCTATCAAACCCATACAGGGAATTACCTTCTGTGGAACGGTTGNTTTCAGANCCACAAGTATTAGTAAAAACAAAAACATTACCAAAAGAAGTGACTCTAGAGGTCGCAAGAANAACTATCAATTCAGCCAGAAAGATAATCGCCTCAGGTAANGAACCTCTAACATANGAAAAAATTCANAAAAGATTACTAAGTGAGTTANATCGNNTTAGAAANANTGCATGGCCTCNAGAAGTNATCAATGGTACAGGAGTAATAATCCATACAAATCTTGGAAGGTCTCCNTTGAGTGAAGAAGCACAGGTTTCAGTGAAAAGTGTTTTACAAAATTATAATGCTTTAGAAATCGATCTNNAAACTGGNNCCAGAGGTGATAGATNTAACAAAATATCNGANNTATTCAATTTACTTGTTGGTGCTGATNAATCTCTAGTTGTTAATAACAACGCCAGTGCCTTAATGCTATCACTANCTAGCNTTGCTTTCGGAAAAGAAGTTATTATCTCTCGNAGTGAATCNGTAGAAATTGGTGGAGGATTTAGGATCCCCGATGTACTTAACCAAAGCGGGGCNAAATTNGTTGAANTAGGAACTACAAATCGGACATACATTTCGGATTATGAAGAGGCAATAAATGAGAATACTGGNGCAATTCTTACTGTCCATTTAAGCAATTTTAAAGTTNTAGGGTTCACTTCNAATCCTACNNCAGAAGAGATTTCTACNTTGGGTGAGAAATATGATTTGCCTGTAATTCAAGATTTGGGCAGCGGATGTATTCTAGACACATCAAAATACGGACTCTCNAAAGAGCCCACCCCCCAAGATTCTGTTGAANCAGGNATTCCNATNACNTGCTTTTCTGGTGACAAATTACTTGGTGGACCGCAATGTGGAATTATATCAGGNACCAACANTTTCATTTCTAAGATTAAAAAACATCCNCTCACAAGNGCTCTAAGAGTTGACAAAATNACCCTAGCAGCACTTCATTCAACTTTATTACACTATNTNAANGGAGAGGTTGAAGAAAAAATTCCNATCTGGAAGATGATTTCAATGCCATTAGAAAAAATTGAAAAGAGANCATATTACCTGGCAAAAGAAATAGGAGAAATTGCCACAGTAACNGATTCATTTTCTACAATAGGAGGAGGAAGTNTACCAGGAGAAACAATCCANTCAAAGTCTCTTCGAATCAATTGCNAATCGATTAATGGAGGAGCAAATTCACTATCACAACATCTACGAAATGCTCCNACTCCCGTAATCGGNAAAATTGAAAATGAACACATNCTTTTTGATCCACGTACAGTTTTCGTCAATCAAGATGAAATTCTNTTANAATCCATTTCATACGCTTTAAAAGCTTCACAAAAAAACAATGAATCTATTTGAACATTCNAGTGAGAAAGAAAGACATAATTCNTCNCCATTAGCTGACAGAATGAGGCCAAGATCTTTTGAGGAATATTTTGGACAGGAACATCTNACATCNAACANCGCCATTCTAAGAANAAGTATAGAAGCTGATTCAATNCCAAGTTTCATTCTATGGGGCCCNCCTGGGTCTGGGAAAACNACACTAGCNCAAATNATAGCTGAAACCACAAAGAGTCATTTTGAAAGAATTAGCGCNGTAACNAGTGGTGTTGNTGAAATCAGAAACATNGCTTCTGAATCAAAAAACAGNTTAGGNATGTACCAAAAACGCACAATTTTGTTTGTCGATGAAATNCATAGACTCAACAAATCNCAGCAAGATGTCGCACTNCCNTTTGTTGAAAATGGGACTTTCATTTTGGTGGGAGCNACTACTGAAAATCCGTCTTTTGAGATAGTTCCACCNTTGTTATCTAGAACTCAAATATACATTCTTAATCCATTAACTAANNAATCAATTGCNAAAATAATTAATCATGCAGTAANAGATCCAAAAAAGGGATTAGGCTCGCATAACGCAAGTCTAACAAATGAAGCGATGGAGAAGATCATAGAAATCACAAATGGTGATGCTAGAACAGCTNTAAATGTTTTAGANATTGCAGTTTCAGTAACTGANCCTAACCAGAATGGGGAATGTGTCATAGATGATGANACCATTAACCAAGTTNTACAGCACAAATCCGCAGCATACGATAAATCTGGAGAACATCACTACAACACGATCTCAGCGTTCATTAAATCTGTGCGAGGNTCTGACCCTGATGCAGCAATTTATTGGCTTGCAAGGATGCTTGATGCNGGGGAAGATTTNATGTTTATCGCAAGGAGAATTGTCATTTTAGCAGCAGAAGACATTGGTCTCGCAGANCCACAAGCTTTATCCNTTGCCATGGCAGCTCAGCAAGCAGTACANTTCATNGGAATGCCTGAGTGCNGAATCCCATTAGCTGAAGCAACAATCTATTTAGCAGCCGCACCAAAAAGTAACAGCGCATATTCAGCNATTAACAATGCATTAGATTCTGCNCACAATACATCTGGNGAACCTGTACCAATGCANTTAAGAAACGCTGTTACAGGGTTAATGAAAGATATAGGATATGGAAAAGATTACAAGTATTCTCACAACTATGATGATGCCTTCCATCCNATGCAAAACCTTCCNAAAAACCTTCAAGGNACTCAATTTTACAAACCCACATCCTACGGATACGAAAAAGAAATAACNAAAAGATTGCAANGTCTTTGGAATCAANATGATTCGAAAGACCAAAATATCAATCGGGAAAAAGGCTAAAGTGCTTCTTGCTCCACTTTCATCGCTATGCGCATCACTTCAAGTGNCTTTTCAATATCTTCGCCATTAATCCCATAGTGAGTAGCAAATCTCCATCGCGGNATTATATTACCCCCTAATACCCCATTCTCATTGATCCTATCTTTCAATCGAACAGGATCAACACCTTTAATTTCAAAGAACACTAAATTCGTCTGTACTANATCAGGTTGAATAGAAATCCCAGGAATATTAGCAAGACCNANCGCCAANTTNCGNGCATTTTCGTGATCTTCTGACAANCTTTCGATCATTGTATCCAAGGCAACTATACCTGCAGCGGCAATAATTCCTACTTGTCTCATCCCAGAACCGAGCATTTTCCTCCAATGNCTCGCTTCTTCAATAAAATCTCTCGNNCCACAAAGTATTGATCCAATTGGACAACTTAAACCTTTAGACAAACAAAATGTGACACTATCAGCTGCAGAAACCAAATCTGATACAGACGTTTCAAGTGCAGTTGCCGCATTAAATATCCTTGCACCATCAATATGTAAAGGCATATTATTTTTATGAGCCACCTCACCAACTGAATCAATATCCGCAGCGCTCAAAGGTAATCCACCACAAACATTATGAGTGTTTTCCAAAGCAACTAACGATGATCTTGAATGATGTACATCAACTGACTTTATCGCATCAAGAATTTGTTCAGGGAAAATCATCCCACGAGAGTCGTTATTGACTACATTATAACCAATACCTCCCAAAGCGGATGCACCACCGCCTTCATTTAAATATATATGTGATTTGTCTCCAAGAAGGACTTCTCCCCCCCGCTGAACATGCGATAATAATGCAACAAGGTTTCCTTGCGTCCCACCAGAAACGAATAATGCAGCTTCCATACCCAATAATTCAGCAGCCTTTTGCTCCAATCTAATAGTAGTTGGATCATCACGGAATACGTCGTCTCCAACTTCTGCATCAGCCATAGCCTTTCTCATGTCAGGAGTAGGATGCGTAACCGTATCACTTCTTAAATCAATTATTTTCATTGCATCCCTCGAAATCATAATCAGCGCTTATTGTATCAGTTATTGGAACCATCACGAACATTTCATTTAAACAACTTCATTGTTGTATACTTTTATTCAATGAAATGAAAAATGCGAGAATAGAATGCACCAACTTTCAATAGATTTTTACTCTAAAAAACATTCCCTCATAGGACTAATTACTTCGCCTACAGAATCACTAGGGTCCAGCCCTGGAATGATTCTTTGCCATCCTCATCCTTCTCTTGGTGGCAGTATGCACAATGGATTGATCACTTCTATTAGCAAGCTTGCAAGTGAGTCTGGAATTGCTTCTTTGCGATTTAATTTTAGAGGCATTGGAGGTAGTGAAGGTGATTTTGAAAACGGAAAAGATTCGAATGAGGATATTAAAGCTGCTATAAATCTTACTAGATCATGGAAGGGTTCTGGATTTGATAAAAACAACATCGTATTAGTAGGATATTCATTCGGAGCTGGAGTGATTTTAGACAATATAAAACAATTCAAACATGCTCGTTGCTTCATTCTGATAGCCCCCCCCATATCATCTTTAAAAAATTCTCGAATCCAAAAAGACAAACGACCAAAATTGTTCATCGCCGGACAAAATGACACAATCTCACCATCAGTTGAAATCCAACGCGAATTAGACAAAATCAAACAGCCAGTAAAATTTTCCGAAATCCCAAACGTTGGTCATACAATGGAAGCTGAAGGGAATGTTGTTGCGGAACAAGTAATCCAATACCTTGTAGGTTCTGTATTTAAATAAACCAAAATTCTACGAAATTTTTACAATGGAGAAATCTTTAATGACCGATTCAAGCAACTTTAGAACTGAAAAAGATTCCATGGGAAAGTTTGAAGTTCCCTTAAACGCATATTATGGAGCAAATACTATGCGTGCAATTTTAAATTTCCCAATAAGCGATTTACGTTTTCAATCCGCCTTTATTAAAGCAATTGCTAATATAAAACTTTGCGCAGCGCAAGTGAATAATGAACTTAACTTATTAGAAGATGAATTATCCAAATCAATAATCCAAGCAGCAACAGAAATCACTGACGGGTCACTGCATGATCAATTTCTAGTTGATATTTTCCAAACAGGTTCTGGAACGTCGACAAATATGAATGCAAATGAAGTAATCTCCAACAGGGCAATTGAAATTTTAGGCGGCGAATTAGGATCAAGAACTCCTGTGCATCCTAATGATCACGTAAACATGGGGCAATCATCAAATGATGTTATCCCAACATCAATTCACGTAGCTGCAAACGTAGAGATCACTCATACTTTAATTCCAGCATTAATCAATTTAAAAAACTCTCTAACTGAAAAATCTAATGAATTCATTGATGTAATTAAAACTGGGCGTACCCACCTACAAGATGCAACCCCAATTAGATTAGGACGAGAATTTTCAGGGTATGCTGGACAAATACAAAAAGGCATTGAACGACTTGAGCATGCAAAATCCGAATTGTCAGAAGTCGCTCTTGGTGGAACCGCAGTAGGTACTGGAGTAAATACTCACCCAGAATTCGCTGAGAAAGTTTGCAAAATGCTTTCTGAAAAGCTAAATATAAATGTCTCAGAAACTTCAAACCATTTTCAGGCTCAAAGCAGTTTAGACTCAATAGTTGAAACAAGTGGTGTCTTAAAAACAATTGCAGTAAGCCTAATGAAAATTTCTAATGATATCCGATGGTTAGGCTCCGGACCTAGAGCAGGAATTGGAGAGATATCTCTACCAGAAGTGCAACCAGGTAGTTCAATAATGCCAGGCAAAGTTAACCCTGTAATTCCTGAATCTGTTTGTATGGCAGCTGCTCAAGTAATTGGGAATGATACAACTATATCAATTGGTGGCCAATCAGGAAATTTCGAAATTAATGTTATGATGCCAATTTGTGCATTCAATCTTCTCCAATCAATTGAATTGCTATCCACTTCTTCTTTAAATCTATCCTCGCAGTGCATATCTGGCTTAAAAGCGACTAATGCTGGACCCGACATGGTCGAAAGAGGCCTCGCAATTGTTACAACTCTTGTTCCCTACATTGGATATGATCAAGCGGCCTCAATTGCAAAAGAAGCACAAGAAACGGGTAAAACAATTAAAGATATTTCCTTAATTAGAACAGATATACCCTCAGATGAACTAGATAAAATTTTAGATGCATTTTCCATGACCGAGCCTGGAAATGGTGATGGAATATCAGTTGGATAGTGATACTTATTAGTTAAACATGTGACGGNATAGGTGTTTACAAGCATTTGATGCGCCATGAATACTTGCTTGTACTACCACAGGTACTACTAGACTTGAATCTGAAAATGCAGATAATAAATCAGCAGCTATAGATCCTAGACAAAAGCGACTAGATGACATGTTGAAAATGCAAAGAAACAAGTCCTGACTAATAATTTAAATGTGTATGGTGGCGACCACCGCGATGTAAACTAGGGAATAGTTTAAGAAGGCTTTTACCAACTGGAAGGGTTTACACCGAAACAACCTGCGAAAGAAATAAGATATATACCTACCAATAATGCAGGAGCAAAGAGCAGTTTCTTATTAGATTTTGCAACTTTAATCAGCGTTATTAATGGGACAACTAGAAATGGAAGCGCTACGAAATGCAACATTCCATAAATAATCCTGCCAAAAAATACTTCCCAGCTTGTTGTTACTGCCATTTGGTTAGAGTAATCCTCGAATGCTATATCGAACCAAATAGCATAAGAAGCAAACATCAAACATACTGCAATTATCGAGCAAAGTACTGAACCAGTAATCCATCCCTGAGCTACCTTCTTTGGTAATGGAGTCCCACAGTTGGAACAAAACTTTGCTAGACCAGAATTCTCAGTCTCACATGATGGACAAGATTGCATGCCTACTCCTTATTTCTTATCCCTCATATAGAGATGCTAAGATAAATATCGCTGGAATCCATATCCAAGCCGGACTCGACGAAAGTATTATAAGAAACCATTTAAGTGGTTGTGGAAGTCCGGTTCTAGACAATCTCACACAGCCAAGTACACTTGTTGTTATCAAAAGTATCCAAAAAAACAAGATAGGGAACATAAGTTCAAAGCCTACATATCCTTCACTAGAGGCATCGTAGTAAAATATCCAACCTAACAATCCAATTGTCAGCAACCCAAAAACAATAAGTACGGTATTTAAGGCTTTATTTGACTTCTTCTCTGGTAATGGAGTTCCGCAGTCAGTACAAAACTTCAAATCATCGGGAAGCTCAATGTCACATGATGGACAAGATTGACCCTTTTTAGAATCAGCCTTATCCGACTCTATACTTTTGTCCCAGTTAGATGGAGGTAAACCCATACTTACTCCTTTATTTGCCTAATAACTTATCCAGTAGCTAGTGATAATAAAGTTGTTCCATATAATAATCAGTCCTGAGATTTTGTCAAAAGGATCATTGGATTTTGAATAGAAACAACTAATTCTGTATGATCTCCAAAATAGTTATGGTCGAAACTTCAAGGAATTAGTATAAAAACATGGCAAGGTCATTTACATACAAAGGCATAGAGTACAAAAACCTAACTGATTTCTATCTCCGCAATAGAGATCCATCATCCCACATCACATATCCTACGTTTTATAATCGGGTTCATAAACTGGATATGGATTTTGAAGATGCGTTAAATTCGCCTACGTTAACAAGAGGGACTAAGCTCAAAAATTCGACCATTTTTTATCGGACTAACAAAGATCGCGCTGCTGTTTCTGAAGTTTTATTTCAGGAACGAGTCAAAAATGGTATGGATCATGAAGAAGCATTAACTTCGCCAAAATTTGACCAGAAGAATAGCTCGCAGGTAGGAAGTCACGTTGTTGAGGGTGTGACTTATCCTAACCTTCCATCAATTGCCAGAGAATATGGGATCAACAGGAATACAATGTTTAAAAGGTATGGTCGAGGCAAGCGAGGAGATGAACTAGTTCCTGAGAAAAAACGGAAGAACTACGTTGAGCCTATAAAACCTATTAAAGAGGTAAAGTACAAATTCTTTATTGATGGAGTTGGTTACGAATCTCAAGCCGATGCTTGCAGGCAATATGGAGTTAACTATACAACTTTTAGACATAGATTAATTGCTGGCTGGACGCTTAGGCAAGCTCTTGGGATTGAAAAGAGTAATGACAGAAGAAAAAGAATCATTGTAGAAGGTAAGGAATATAGTTCGGTAGCTACTGCCGCAAGAGCTTATAACATTGATGTCTCGCTAGTATACAATCGATTAAAACAAGGGAATCATTCAGTGGACGAAGCCTTCACAAGACCTGTAAAGGATAAAAACAGATCAGGTATAACGATAACGGTAGAAGGCAAGGAATATCCCTCATTGAGTGCTGCTGCTAGAGCATACGACTTACCGACCCGTCTAGTTCAGCAAAGAATTAGTCTGCGTGGATATTCCATTGAAGATGCCTTTAAAACAGATGATCAACGAAGTAAATCTGTAGTAGTAGAAGGGAAAGAATATTCTTCTATTTCTGAAGTTGCTAGGGCTTATGGCAAAGATCCTAAGGCTATCCAATCCCAACTAACCGATCGAGGGCGAACTCTCGAGCAGGCGTTAGGCTTAGATCTTTCTCATCTAAAATATGCGGTAACTTACAAGGGCAAAACTTACCCACATATTCCGGCTTTAGCTAAAGAATTAGGGTTCTCTTATGCAATGTTACACAGTCGAATCGGTAGAGGACTGTCAATCGAAGAGGCAATTGAATTAGGAAGAGAGGGAATCGTTTCAGAGGGCAGATATAACGAAGAAATATTGAGTAGAGATCCAGAATTAGCCTCACGAGATGCAACGTTATATTTTGTATCTCTAATATTCGAAGGCAAATTATTCTATAAAGTAGGGATCACCACCCGATCGGTAGAGGAAAGACTAGAGAATTTTGATTTTGTTGTGGAAGAAACCTATCAGTCTACTTTATATAACTGTTACAAAATGGAGCAAGAGCTACTGAATTTATTTTCAGAATACATTACAACTGATTCATCTGTTTCAGATGTTGAAGGATATACAGAAATCTTTGAATTGACTCCAGATCTAGTTAAAGATTTTAGAGATTTTATGAATCTTACTGTTAAAGAAAATTCTGATAATTAATAAACTTTAAGGTGTCACAATTGGCACAAGAACAAGTCCTGAAAAATTATTCACCTTTAGGTGAAAAACAACCATTGGAGAAAATGTTTCCTGAGTATCCAGAATGTGCAGGAATGTTTAATATCCCTGCATCATCTGGCGCAAACACGACTGAATCGTAGTAAATACTGTTTCAGTCTGTTACCCTGTGTAGTGAGCTTCCTATCGGATACGTAGGGGGTCACTAAGAGAGACCAGTACGGGTTCAAGGCACCAGTCTCCCAATCAATCAATTTTACCTAGTGCAGGTTCACACCACACTAGAACCTAAAAATTCAGGCCTGATCAATTACATTGTAATAGTTTATTATGCAATACACAAAATCAAGAACATTAGGCACTTCGATCATTAACTGTTTTTAATTTGGATTTGTCTTTTT
>PBBT01000011.1 GCA_002717725.1 Chloroflexota bacterium | reverse complement strand
AACCAGAAAGAGCAAGTAATAGTGCAAAAGGGTCAGATTTGAACCATCCAAGGTTACCTCTTTGGATTACTGATGTTGAGAAAGCTATAATTAAACTAGCGAAGAGAGCTCCTCCCGATGAAGTAACTCGACGAGCAATTAGATAGATCGGGATTATACTAAGTGCGCCAACAATTGGAGGGAAGACAACAATGAAATCATACAATGAACTAGATAGACCAAAAATATCTCTAGCAATTATGTAGAATATTGCTCCTGCAAAATGTAAACCGACCTGAGAAGTTCTAGCTACAGGTCTACCTTCTGGATACCAAGTTCTATAATCATGCCAACTGAAATAATCTAGTAAACCAGTAATTCCACTTGCATCATAATGATCAAGGATAAATTTCGATGCATAATAATCAAAGAAAGGATCGAATTCATTAAGGAAATAACCATATTTTACAGGAAATATTCTAAGCATAAGTGCAGCAGAAAAGATAATTGAAAGACCCATAATAACAACAAGAGTTTGTCTTGATGTCACTGGTCGTATAGAATCAAACTTAATAGACTTTAAAGAATCAACTATCGACATCTAATCAACTCGAGAAGTATTTGTTCCATGTATTTTTGCAGTTCCACCGGTATTTTCTACAAGAATTGCATTACATTTTTCGCAATTAATTTTAAGTGATGAAGCTGAAAACACAACACGAGATGTTCCGCATTCTTGACATTGAATCGAAATGAATGAACTACGAGGTTGTGGAATATGTATTCGAGAATTTTTCATGCTACTATCTCCAGTTTTCTAATTCTAAATCCACGGCCCATGACTACTTTACTGCAATCCTTACATTTGTAACGTAGTGTAATTTTCTTGGTTGTTTTTGCGGTACGTTTGAGTTCTGGGAATTTTTGTCCACCATAACCCTTTCGATCTTTTTCGTGATTACGGGCTCCCAATGAACTTTTTCTTTGTTTACCTGCTTTGTAAATAGAGATAGTATTGACTGTATGCTTCTTACACTTTGGACAGTATCGATTTGTTTCTTTTCCTATTTTCATGGTCTGTAAATCAGTAATGAATTATCTTAAAATATCTTATTTGAACTTTTATTATTTATCAAAGTTCCATGTTTAATTCTTCTACTTTTTCCTGCTGAATGAGCAATTTAGCGTTATCAGTAGGTAATATTGCCACATCTCCTTGTTTAAATGGACCATATGTGCGAGAATCTATGCCTACAGCGGAAGGTGAATCTTCGAGGAATTTGACTGCTTGGTATTGATTAACATCATGATTATCCAGTCCATTAAGGAATGAAAGACTGCCATCGTTGATAGCTTTGAGTAATTTTACATTACGTTTAGATGCATTAATTAGTGGTTCAAGAACGTATTTTTCCTCGTTTGTAAGTAGATTAGCATTGATATTATTCTGATCAGTAATTGCTTTAGTAAGTCTTGTACGAAGGAGTATTTGAGATAAATTGGATAAAATTTCTCTTTCTTTAGAGTTTACCATTTCTTCAATTGTCTGAAGATTGTTTATGTCGTTGTTATTGATTGATTGGATATGATCTGTAACGTTACGGTAAAGATCTTCCGGAATATCAGTAAGGTCGTTGGTTTTTTTCTCCGATTCCAAGGCAGAATGAAGTTTTTTTGTTAATTCTTGAGAAGACATGTAATTATTTCTAAGGGTTGAATTAGATATAACTATAACTGGTTAGACTTTTTAAATAGACGAGTTTAAGCAACCTGTGCAAGTTTGTTTGACATTAGATATACACCGGCATATTTTGGCAATGAAAGTGTTTGGGTTTTATATGGACCATATGACACTCCTTTAAGTGTGAATTTAGGGCAGAAATTAATATTAATTTTAATTGGTTCATTATCCAAGACAACTGATTGTGTATAGGGATCAAAACTGTCTATACTATTACAAAGAGTTTTGCAAAGACCGCTTTTTTCATGTAATGAATTAGGCAGTCGGAAAATTCTAGAAGTGTCTGAAGTAACTAGTGGATCGATAGTAGACCTAACTTTTTTTATTCCATCTTCAAAAAGTTTGTTAAATTTAATATTTTTAGAATTATAAATTCTTGCAACTTTTTCCGTTTTACTAAAGTTTGTAAGAGAGCTGTCATCATAATTCTCAAAGAATTCCACCAATCTTCCTCGCCAACCTGGTTCTGTAGACTGAGGCAGGCGTAGAAGTAGGTCTTTGAAATTGGTTTTCTTATCGAAGCCCATATACTTCAAATCAAGTTCTTTCGCGAGAACGTAATTAACAATTTCCCTTCTTTCGTGTTTATCTAATTTTTCGTACGTTGAACTTTCAACAGTGAGATGGTATCCTTTATTGCCAGAAAAGAAAATAGAAATTTCTTTCTTGTTAATGCCAAAGTCATTCATAAGAATATCATTTAGTTTTATGATTTCTTCTTTTGCAGCGTCCAAACAGATTATACATGACCAGTTAAGAACTGTAATTTTATTTTCTTTGCATTTAGTACATGCTTTAGGTCTTAGACCTGTACCAACTTTTTTACAATCACGACATAACCATCGATCATGTTCTTGTTTACATTTGAGTTCCAAATCATCGCAATCGATATCAAACGCAAGATCTCCGCCATTCCATCCCTTGTCTTCCATAGGAAGCGAAGGATCGTCATAGTAAGAACATGATGCATAAACTCCTTTAGGAGCTTTAAGGACAAGTTCGTCAATAAATGTAGAAAAATTTGTTACCGACAAATGTCGTTGCATGAATCCATCAAAAGGCCAATAACCAAATTCTCGTTCGTGTATTCGTGACGGTTCAGCAATACGCGATTTATTTTGTTTATAATATTCGCTAAATGTTTGTTTTAAAAAATTAACTGTTTTTTCTTCCATTTTTTTTCACCGGTGTTTTACTGTTAAATTGTAAAGGATTCTTGATTGTTCCACATGCATCAGTTTTATAACAAAAATCCTTCATTTTCATTGTGCTACAGCTAGGCACATCGTATTTTGTGCCACCTCCTTTGAGCCCTGCAATATGTTCAACTTGATAGCGCGTAATATTTTGATTGAAACCAAGATTTGTTGGATACATATCAATAACGTCATCAACTGTTTTACCTGCACGTAACAAGAATGTTGTCATGAGGAATTTGCCAGAATGAGGCACTTGATCTCCCTTTTGAATCATTTCAATGGCTTTGGCAACACAAGGAGGATATTCTCCTGAAAATACCTGTATTTTAGCCTTAGGAGGACGTGGAGCGACTTTCAATATCTGTTCAAGTGTTGATTTCATCGATTCGTCTTCCAATAAAGCAGGAGGAATTTTTATTTCTTCGATTTTGGAGCGGATCATTTGATAGATTTCTTCCCTGAGTAAAGTAATCAATTCATCCTGAGTGAGAAATACATAGCCAGATGAAACAGATCTGTTTACAAGCCTCCATTGGTTTTTTGGAAGGGAGATTGAACGAGATAAATAATCACTTAAACTGATTTTATACTTGAATCTATTTTTAACAAGGAATTCAGAAGTGACATTAGACTCTTCGTTAACGTCTTTGCTTTGGCTAAGTTTTACATTAAGAATAGTTTTGAAAATTTGCGGTATAACATCGGGATTTTCATTATGAAGAATATCTTCTACGCGTCGTGATTCAGCCAAAGCGAATCTAGAAATCAAATAGCTCTGGTTGGTCGATCTAACAAGTAACATTGCAATAGGAAATGAATACTTTGATATAGTTTTCATTTCAATGGTTTCGTCAAATTCAGGGGATGTGCCGTTTTTGAGACTGTAAATTATACGATCTTTTGCATTTTCAAGAATTGGTAATTCGGAATTGAGAAAGTCCTGGATATTGCGTCCAGTCATTTGTTTTCCTACTTCCGGTAGAAATGGATATTTTGATTTGTCGTCTTCACCGATAATATAATTCAATATATCTATCAAAGGGATATAGGACTTGGTTTCTTATAATAATTCAATAAAATAGATATCTTAAAAAAGATGAAGATGTCATAAATATAATAATGCAAAGTCCATACGAAGAAAGAGCTGGAGAATTACTAAAAGAAAAGAAAAAAGAACTGCGCAGTCTGAAAAAGGAGATTTTAACAGAGAAAGGATTCTTTGGTAAAAGACGTTTAGAGAAAAAGATCAAAGAAGCTACAGAGGACATTGAATATCTAAAGAATGACATATACAGATATAGACGCGGAGTAGCTTGGAATAAACAAATGGAACTCAAAAGAATAACAAAATGATAAATAAATTAATATTTGTACAAATTATTTTTAGGAAATTGAATAAACGTTCATAATTTTATACTTATGCTTTATATATAGCCAGTTTTGTAAATATATTATGCCATACGTAAGAACAGCAGAAGGACTATCAAGAAAATCCTTGAATGTCCAAGATGTAATGAATAAGATTCAAAGTGAAGACATTAGGTTTATTGACCTTCAATTCACTGACGTACCTGGAAAATTACAACATGTAACTGTACCGGCACATACAATTGATGCAGATGCATGGAAAAACGGTATACCAAAATTAGATGGTTCATCAATTAGAGGTTTTACTAGTATTAGTGAATCAGATATGTTATTGAAACCTGATCCTAATACATTTGTAGTAATCCCTTGGGCAGATCCAAGTAAAAAATATGCTAGAGTTTTATGTTCAATAAATTGGGGTATGGGTCATCCTGTTCATAAAGGAGGTCCTTTAGCTAAAGATCCAAGAGGAATTGCACAAAAAGCTGAAGAATTTCTTAAAGAAAGTGGATATGGTGATTCTTCTTTTTGGGGTCCTGAATTAGAATTCTTTGTTTTCGATGGTGTAACTTGGGATACTCAGATACCAGCGTCAGGACAAAGTTATTCGATTGAAAGTAAGGAGGCTATATGGGCACCTGGTGGGTCTATGGGAACAAATGTTCCAATTAGACATAAAGAGGGATATTTTCCAACAACGCCACAGGATACGTTAATGGACTTTAGAAATGATGCAGTAGCTGCAATGGAAGATTCTTTCGGAATTGTTGTTGATGCTCATCACCATGAAGTAGCAACTGCAGGTCAGTGTGAAATCAACATGATGTATGATACATTAGTAAACTCTGCAGACAGCGCTCAATCATTCAAATATGTAGTAAAAAATGTAGCTCATCATAAAGGAATGGTAGCAACTTTCATGCCAAAGCCATTAGTTGGTGATAACGGTTCAGGAATGCACTGCCATCAAAGTATTTGGAAGGATGGAAAGAACACATTCTATGATGAGAATGATGAACACTCACAACTAAGTCAAATAGCAAGATATTATATTGGAGGAATCATGGCTCATACACGAGCTTTAGCCTGTATTGTAGCACCTACAACAAACTCATACAAACGACTTGTACCTGGATTTGAAGCACCTATCTACATAGCATGGAGTAGGAGCAACAGATCTGCAAATGTTCGAGTTCCAGTAAATATCAAGGGCAATCCAAACGCAAAAAGAATAGAATTCAGATGTCCTGATACAACTGCAAATCCATATCTTGCATTCCCTGCAATGTTATGTGCAGGACTTGACGGAATCAAGAACAAAATTGATTGTGGAAATCCAGTCGACGAGAATATCTATACGCTTTCCGAGGATCGTAAACGTGAATTGGGTATCAAAGCATTGCCAAGAGACTTGGCCGAAGCTGCCGATGCATTAGAAAGCGATCACGAATTCTTGAAACCAGTTTTCGATGGAGATCTATTGGAAACCGTATTAGAATTCGCAAGAGACGCACACTTCGATGTTGCATCAAGAACTCATCCACACGAGTTCCAATTGTACTTCGATGTATAGTTGACAAGATAATTACAAATCGGAGGACTTTGTCCTCCAAAAAATTTTTTATTTTATTTCAAGAATGTTACGTTTGAGTATTATGTACAACAAAATTGTACTTGTAATAAATTCAATTCCCAAATAAGTTCCATTATAGACTGCAGAATATACAGCGACAGGAGTTCCTTCTGGTGCGTATTCACCAAACCAGACAACTCCCGAGATGAAATGAGCTAGAAACCTACCAAAGATCCCTGCAAATGTTGCAATAACAACGTTACTTGAAAATATTCCAGCTAAACCCAAGGCACCAAACGCTAACGGATAGTCTAACAAAAATTGAATTGGACTAACTATGAAAGGTGGATTGAATGCAAGAGTTACTATTGAAAACAGCATTCCAGCAGCTATTCCGCAAACAAATCCTCGACGGATTGCGAACAACAGGATTGGAACCATTGCCCCTAGTGTTACAGAACCTCCCTGTGGCAATGAAGGCAAAAGATTGGATATTAGGTCAAGTACAATCGCAATTGATTCCATTATAGCGCCTTCTGCGAGAACTGGTCGTGAGACTAGTGACATGATAAATTATCGTGAACCGATAAAGCGAGCAATAGCGGATATGAATCCTAGGATTGGTGCCAAGAATCCGCCACCGATCAAGAGTATCAAGATGGAACCGATCACGATGTGTTGACCGCGTTTGTACGGAATTGATTTCAATGGAGGTGGTGCGGTGTTTGGAACGTCTGGGACGTCGTTCTCTGCTTCTCTATACGTCTGCACTACAATCATTCCCAAAACAAGACTGAAGATTATCGTAAGTATTCCGACTACTTGGAAAGGCAAGAAGGTAAGTATGGTCATAGCTGGAAAACAGTTTCCTTCGTCACATTCTCCTTCTCCATTAGGAGGCGTTCCCCAAGCGTTAATCAATATGTCAGGAGGGTTGCCATCTTGTAGCACTTCACCGACTCCGTGCATACCAGAAAGTAGAACAGCTAAAATTCCAAAGATTAAAGAAACTGCATAGAGTGGTTTCATTGATTACTACAAGTAGATTCCTGTTATAACTATTTCGCATTGATAAGTGTGACTACGTCTTCGTCTTCTACGATGTGCTTCTTGCCGACTTTTTGCCCTTTGAATTTAGCGCTTGTTCCCCATATGTACGCATAGCGAAAGTTCTTTTCGACGTCACGATGAATCTTTGCACATATCTCTATGATAGATGAGTTTCGAGGAACGATAAGTGGTTCTTCATAATCGGCAACTCCTCCTTTTGGTCTCAGGTAAATTCTAATCAGATCCAGTTGTTGGTAAATTGCGTCCTTGAGATCCTCGAGATTTCTGTCTTTGTCAGCGGAAATCGGAATGCAATTGCTTCCTATTTTCGTTATTATTTCGTCTAGGGATTTCTTGTCTACCAAGTCGACCTTGTTGAGTATGGTCACCGAGTTTACGTAGACACGATTTCCTGAGATAACGTCTATGAATTGCTCCGTGGTTATAGGTTCAGGAATGAACACTCTCGCGTGGTGAATCTTGTTGATGCGCAGAATTCCACTGATCAATGAGTTAGAAATTGATTCAGGAACAAGGTTTGTTATCTGGATTCCTCCAGAGCCTTTTTTATCGACTGTGATGTTCGGAGGTTTCTGATCAAGACGAATTCCTATTTGTCCAAGTTCGTTTCTTAACAGATCTGTTTGATCAGGCTTGAAGACGTCGACAACCATGATGATGAGGTTTGAGGTTCTTGCAACTGAAAGAACTTTTTTTCCGAATCCTTTTCCTGATGCAGCGCCTTTTATGATACCTGGCAAGTCGAGTATCTGAACTTTTGCTCCATTGTATTTCATTATGCCTGGAACAACGTCCAGTGTTGTGAAATCGAATGCGCCGATCTTGGAATCTGCTCCAGTTAAATTATTTAGTAAAGTGGATTTTCCTACACTTGGTAATCCAATGATGGCGACAGTTGCATCTCCGCTACGTCTTACCGAATAGCCGCCGGTAGATTTACTGGCACGTCCTGATTTCTCTTCCTGCTCCTGCTTTAGTCTTGCAATCTTTGCACGAAGAATACCGATATGGTGATTCGTGGCTTTGTTGATTTGCGTTTTGCGAATCTCATCTTCGATTTCTTTTATCCTTTCAGGAACTCCCATCTTAGAATACTAGTAGATAAAATCAAATAAAAATGTGAAGATTCATATTTCAGGAATTTGATGATATAGTATGTCAAAGATTATACATTCAAGTGAAAGCTCATTCGGCAATGATGTTCTACAGTCAAAGTTGCCTGTTATGGTTGATTTTTGGGCAGAGTGGTGCGGTCCATGCCGTGCAATTGCCCCGGTTTTAGAGGAATTATCAGATGAATTTGATGGCAAGGCCCACATAGTCAAGGTCAATGTAGACGAGAACGGAAAGCTTGCTGGAGACTACGAGGTCCACGGAATCCCTTGCCTTGTGATATTCAAGGACGGAAAGGAAGTGGAACGAGTAGTGGGTGCTGGAAGCAAGGAAGTCTACGCTGAGAAACTAAAACAGTTCGTTTAATTAGAATTAAATAATGTTATACAGATTATATTTTGACGGTTCTTGCAAATACAAGAACGATGGTTCTTGCGACATGGGTATGGGAACGGTTGTTTTAGATTCCAATAATAATATTTTGTATAAACAAGGATGGAACATACCTGCATATGATCATAAAGATGACAGTGGTATTTTGTCGAATAATGTTGCCGAATATCAAGCTTTATTTCGCGGACTAGATGTNCTTTCTTTGAAACGATCNGATGGNATGTCTGAATTAAAAATNTATGGCGATTCCAAATTAGTTATTGAACAAGTNCAAGGCAATTGGAAAGTTAAAGCAGCNCACTTGAAAAAATATAGAGATTCATGTGTAGCGCAAATAAAATTATACGAGAAAGAAGGATGTAAGGTATCNTTGGAATGGATTCCNCGNGAAGANAATAAACTGGCAGATAGGCTTGCGCAAAATGCGGCAGATGGAATGGAAAGACATTCAAATCAATTATACGATGAAAGGGATAAAGAAATTTAGCCGATATACGACATGCTAGACTTGTCGAAGTTGTCTATTACTTCGAAATCCTGGTGATTCTCCCTTCCTGGGCCTAGGTTTCTAAGCTTGGGATAGATTGAGAATAGCTCGTGGCTTGAAAGGGTTGACGTGATATGGCTTGGTCCGAAGTGCTCTTCGCTGATCTTCTTGACGAGAGGTCTGACGACGGACTCTTCAGAATAGCCCAGAGAGTGTAAGTATTCATGTGTTAAAATTGAATAAACGAAAGAATTGAATTCCTCCTTTGTGGAAGTTAGTTGTTTCATTGCATTCAAGATTGTCTTGTTCATGACAATGATGTTACCTCCTTCTACAAAATATGCACCAATGTGATTTGGAATTTCAGCTAGGATAAGTGTAAGACCTGCACGATGTTGAGAGATAGATTTTTCTACAGTGCTCTTAACCAAGTCAAAGACTTTGTCATAATCTGAAGCTTCCTTTAATTGTGTAACAAGAGGATATTCATTCATAGAATCACTGTGTGTTTTTTACTTATATCTGTAATGAATCAAAAAAAATAAGTTAACCCTAGTAGTCATGGGGAGATTTACTAGGATTAAACTTATGGGTTGAACTAGTCAATTCGAATATTCTTTTCGTCTTCGGATTTACGTAGAGGAATGTCTAACTCCAATACTCCGTTTGTGAAATTTGCCTTGGACTTGTCAGCGTCAAGTTTTTTTCCGGTTGGAATATTTTTGTTATACTTTCGATCGCCGTTCTCTGCGGCAATGTTGACAACTCCTTGGTTCTCTGTAACTTTGATGTTATCTTTTGTTACGCCAGGTAGATCTGCTATGATTTTGATTGAGTTGCCTTCCTTGCTTTCGAGTACGTCAACTGTAGGATCTCGATGCTCAGAGATGGTTTGGGTTTTGTTGGACTGATCAATATTTCCAAATTTGTTAACTACAGGTTGTCCGTCTGGACCTACTTCCATGGTGTAACCATAAAAGTATGGCTTGCCAGCCTCGACGTTCTTGGGGAATTCGGTGTTGTTGAACATGGAATTGAGACTCGACATCTCATGGAACATGTTCTCGAATATTCGATCTATGAAATTATTTCGTTTGTTCATACATATACCTCGTTACTAACCTTAAGTTAGTATCTATAATATATAAACGTTGTTTACGAAGTTCTTCGCCTGTAGATTACGAATGCAAGAAAGGCGACAACAGCTCCAGTTGCAATTAACACGGAATTGTTGTTGGATTCATTTCCATGTAAATTATTTATTGAAGAAGTTCTGGACATTAGAAATGGTAATTGAGAAGCTGAGAATTCTTCTCTTTCACCGACGGCAATCCACATGGTGCCTTTGTCTTCGGAGGTTCCGCGTATCAAGTATCTTCCCGGTTCAATTGGTAGTCTATCTTCAGACAAGATCCAGCTGTATGTGTCCGTAAATGTTTCATGGAAGATGCATGGTGATTCTCTGGAAATTCCTCTGGTGCAAGCATCTGATGGTTTCGGAAAATTAGTTGTGTAGTTAGCGTGTTCATGAAAGCTCCAGATCAAATTCTCCAAGTCTGCAGGATTGAGTGGAGCTCCAGGATTATCGTCGTTTTCTATATGAATGTGATAAATTGTAATAGTAGGTTCATAATTTTTTAATTTATCAAGAACTGGAACGCCTAATTGTACAAATAATTCATCAGAAGTTTCTGTCCTGAAAAAAAGCCAGACATCTGAATCAGAAGTTTCCTGCTCAAAATACCAGACTTGAGATAGATGAATGTCTTCAATTTCTATTGGGTTACGTGCAGATGTTTCTGATCTTGCGATATATGGAATGTGTGCCGATGCCGTTGGTAACATCAACAATAATATGAACAAAATAACTATTGTGCGCATTGAATTGAGATTGGTTTAGTTTATAAAAAGAATATCGAGATAGTGGTTAGCACCATACCGTCGGATGGATTATCTGCAGGAGATGCCCATACAAGAACGGTGTAAACTCCTTTACCAGTAAGGTTGAGTAGTCTTTCTAGATCCTCCTCGATTGAGAAGGTTGTAAAGTCTTCACCGTGAGTTATTTCCCATTTATGTGCTACAAACAAGGGAATATTTTCTGAATTTGCAGGGTTATTTTGGTTCAGTATCCCCTCTAAGACATCAGGGGTTAGATTCGAATCACTGTGAGGGAGTACGGTTGCTACAGGCAAGGAACCGTCCGAGCACATTAGGTGTGAACAGATATGTCCAAATCCGTAAAGTGGAGGACTAGACATTAATTCTTGATCAGATAGTGGCATCGGTATTGGATCATAAAATATATCAATTTGTTCAATTGTAGCGTTGAAATTGACTTGCCCTGCAAGGATAAATTCTTTATTTAATGTTAAGATAGGTTTTTGTTTCCATTCAACATACCTGTCCTCAAATTGATGGACAATAGTTACGCAAAAGTTACTCCATGCAATTCCCACATTAACATAATTATGATCGTCATGGAGGACGTTCATTGAATGTCTGAATTCATTTACTTCGTCTCGTTCTACCATGTTATGTTGATTCCATGCAAGTATTTGTTTCAAGTTTTCTTGAGTCCAGTATTTTTGTATTTCAGGAGTGCCGATGACGGCAATATTTTCATTTATTGCGCCTTCGCCTCCATCAGCAGAATATCTCATATACGGTTTCATGCCGTTGTTACTCCAATAGCTTGTCTTGCAAATATTAAGAAGTTCTTCAGCATGTTCTTGCGCTGTTGAAGAGGTGCCAA
This sequence comes from Chloroflexota bacterium, assembly GCA_002717725.1. Next base: position 13,646 of record PBBT01000011.1, on the reverse strand, counting down.
GTTCTACAAGAGGAGAGTTGTATTTTTCCCTATCTTCATTTATTAATTCCAGAGAAAGCAAAACAAGTTCATCTTGATCTATTTTTGTAAGTTTCAATGGGTTTTCCTCATCGAAATCTTCGCATGAATAATACAAGTCTATGGATGTTTTTTCTAATGGTTCTAGAAAACATATTTGTGGGGATTCTTTGAAGAAATCACCAGTAACCAGGAATCCGCCTCCAATAATGAGTATCAAGAGTAGAGGAACGATTAAGAATATGGTTTTCAATATCAATTAATAGACCAGTACGTTATTATTAACTTCGTCTTTTACGAATAACGGAGCCGAAATAAGCAGCCCAGCCTAAGAGAACGACGACTATTCCAATTTCAGTTATTGGAAGTCCTCCTGATGAACCTGAAGATCCGTCGTCAGTTGGGGTTGCAATTGTTATGTCTGCCCAATTAGCCTGCGAACTATCGTCTGCTCCTACACCAAGTGGAAAGACACTGATCACGGCATTATCATGACCGCTTTGATCGAAGAATATGAATCTAGCTCCTATTGTTTGTCCATAAGCTGCAGCAATATCATTTGCATCTCCAGAATCGATTGGATGTACAATTTCAAAATGATTAAAATTACCTATACGACCTACCATTCCATCAACGTCGATTTGACTATCGTCAAGAATATCAAGTCCTGGTCCAACAAAACCATCTCCTATTCGGTTACGTGCGCCAATAGATATTGTATCTTCGCCAACAGTGAATTCTCCTCCATCATGTCGAACATCAAAGTCTATAGTGAGAATATCTAGTCCTACATTGACAACTTCGTCAAGTGTATTGTCGGCAACTTTTGCAGCAATGAAGAGACTGCGTCGGTCATTCATAACATAAAGTGTTACTTCTCCTTCAGGAATAGAGAAAGTTGTTGTTGATGCGTCTGCCCATTCGTCATCGTTTATTACACCGTCCATTGTTGGGGAAGTACTGGTATAAGCTTCAAATTCTGTACCGTCATGAGCTTTGATTCCAGGGATAAGTAAGATAGAGGCTAAAAGCAAAATTGATAGTATCAATGGTTGGGTATATTTCATAGTTTATTTCCACTTTACTGATATTAATATATTAACAAAATAAAGAATTTTATTAACGGATTTTTATGTATTTGTAGGCATCGGCCAAGTTTTCAAATGCATAATGAACTTTGTTGAATTGTTTTCTGAATTCTATAATATCTTTCTTGACAGTTTCAGGGTTTTCTTTTTTGACTATAATTCGATGGATGAAATTTGCAATTTCTTGCATTTCGGATTCTTTCATGCCAAGGCGAGTTACCTCAGAACTTCCCAATCTTATACCTCCAGGGCGTTTATAATCCCTGCCTGCCTTAATGTCGCCAGGTAATAATTGCCTGTTTGCAATCAAGTTGGCTTCTTCAAGTTCATGTTCAAACTTACCACCATCGCCATATTTTGAAACATCAACGGCTATTTGATGCGATGCAGTAAAGTGATGTTTTTCACCTAAAACAGCGATCCCTTGTGAAGATAATGCTTCGGCAAGAGCGCGTGCGTTTTTAACAGTCTGTGCAGAATATTCTTCTCCGAATTCAATCATTTCTGCAAATGCTATTGCTTTTCCTGCAACACTATGAAGGTGATGATTACTTGTATTTCCAGGAAATACTGACTTCTTGATGTCTTCAGCATATTTGTCAAACGACAAAACCATCCCGCCTTGAGGACCTGGAAGTGTTTTATGTGTACTGAGTGTCATGGTCTCTGCGCCTTCACGTAACGGATCTTGGAATTGTTTACCTGCAATTAATCCCGAAACATGCGCAGAATCATAACAAATGAAAATATCATGGCTTTTAAGAAAGTCCTTAAGTTCTTTCATAGGGTGTGGGAAAAGAAACAAACTGCCTCCGAACATGGCAAAACTAGGTTTTTTATTGTCGGCAATCAGTTTTTCAATTCGTTGTTTTGATTGATCTACGTCAATATTCATTTCTTCCCTGTCAAATGCAAAATATTCTATGTTCAGTCCGTGAACTAATCCTGCAGTACCAGAGAATTTTTTCTGTCCGTGTGAGATATGTCCACCAGATGGTATAGGTAAAGCCATCATTGTATCATTAGGGTTTGTAAATGCAGAATAAACAGCAAGATTAGCACAAACTCCTGAGATTGGTCTAACGTCAGCGAATTCGGCATTAAATAATTTTTTAGCTAGGTCGATTGTAATTAATTCAACTTCGTCAATGAATTTACAGCCAGCATATACTCTTTCGCCAGGCCATCCCTCTGCGTAACGGTTTCCAAAGTCTGATGCGTATGCTTCTCGTACAGCAGGACTAGGGATATTTTCAGATGCAATGAGAGGAATGGATTCAGAGAACCATTTATGATGTTTTTCTAGTAAATCAAAAACTTGGTTATATTTTTCTCGTGACAATTTAATCTAAATTACTTGTAAATCCTAGCGAAAATAAAGTTTATTGAATGATGATTAGGGGAGAAATGTTAATAAAATAACTATTAACTCACCTATGGTTCAGTTGAATTTGCTCCCCTGATTCATTATAACACAAGATTCTATATAAATTGCCTATAGGTATTCAGTCATGCGTTTTTGGAATAAAACGTGATTTAACAAATAACTGGAATTCAGCCATTGATTTTTCTTTATAGTGAGTTTTGAGAAAGCGTAATCAAGCGTATCAGAAAGAGTGTCAAAAGATTCGTATTTCGTTTGCATTTGATGGCGGATACTTTCACGAACATTCCAAACGCCAACAGGTAGGATGTATCCAGGATGTATTTCCCTAAGAAGTATAGCGCCTGCTTGTCGTTTTTCTGATAGCAGTGATTCAGCTACAGCTAATCGTGTTGAATAATAACAGCCGCCGACTCGAGCGTATTCTTTTCTGCCATAATACGTTTCGTGATCGCCAATAAGATATGGTTCCTTTCCCCACAGATTCCAAGTTGTGTTTTTGAACCAAGCTTCAATCCATTCAAATTGCCATTTTGTTGGCAATAAAATTGCAACGTAAAGATTNTCAAGNTTNTGAAGAGTGTATACACGAAAGTCGTCAATAGTTTGATAGTCTTTTATTTTTTCAANCAAGTTTTTAGAGANAGTATCNTCTACNGCAGTAATACTCCAACGTGTTGGTACAAACTTTCGGTTGTTNCCTATTCCAAGATTACCAGCNCTNAGTGATTTTTGNATTCTAGATACNAGAACNCCTTTNTTGTACAGTTCTACNATNCCGTCNGATGATTTTTGATCTCTATCATAGTATGCTTTNTCAATTCTTTGATCNACNGTTACTGTGTTTGTACTAAAATTTTCTAGTGGNGCAGANGGACCGAATGGTTGNGAGTTTTCANTAAANGATAAACGGTTTTGTGGTTTTTTGGTNAGTTTGAGTTCCANNTCAACAGGTTGAGATGCCATAGCNAGTTCNTGAAGATTTTCNACTAATCTTCCTCCTNTNCTTGCNTGTTTAACATCAANGTTTGTACTGCCNCGAATNAACGANTGTCGATAATCNACAATTTCNTCNATTGATTTACCNTACCATTGCTCTGGAGTGTCTAAGATTTCCGTATCNCCATGNAAATTAGGNGTCATAGGACCNATNCTGACTTTNGGATATCCNTNTCTTCCTACAAAAACGCCAGGNGGTGTTGANCCANCAATATTATTCGAATCTGANGTGGNGGANACGCGAGTCATNGANTCGGCCTTNACTATAATNGGACATCTTGATTTGCCNCANANTAATTCNGTTCCNTTNCAANNGAANCACATCTCNGGTGGNGGNTCATCAATTACTAGATTGGAAGTTGATTCATTTACGTTAGATANTGNTTTTTCTTCAACTACATTGGCNANACTGNTGATATCTNGNTCAGTCATTAANTNTATTATAGTAAATAATGAATAAAANGACTAAACATNAAGATTTTTCCATTGTNTCGATGCAATGAGANCGTTTTTTGACNANTAGTTCAGTNTCAAATTCGTCTTCATTNAACCAAATATTNCAGTTTAAACAATGATATCTTTTCATATGNATGTATAAGAGNGCAAAATAATTAAAAGTTGGANNCAAATNTATTATNGNNTTTAANGTTGTTTTTGAGNAATACTAATGTAAAGANTGCCGAAAGAATAATGACAATTATTCCACCTGGTGGGATTATTGACGGATGAGTTGATAGATAATANGAAGATGTTACTCCAGCCAAAGAACAGAATAATGAAATTACAATTGCGATAAAAATGGTGTTTCGGAAATTATTTGTTAGTTGGAGTGCAATAAGTATTGGAAGTANTAGCAAAGATGAAATTAGAAGTACGCCAACCATACGAACTGATACTACAATCAATACCGAAGTGAGTACGAGTAAGAGATTGTCGTAGAAATTTACATTGGTATTATTAATGCGAGAAAGATCTCGGTCTATTGAAATTAAAAACCATTTATTGTATGAAAAGAGCGNGATTGNAATTATGCTTAATCCAACAATTCCTTGATACANCAGGTCTGTTCTAGTAATCCAAAGAAGGCTTCCNAATAATATTTCATTGATNTTGATGANTTGTTCGGAGANGCTGAGTAGAACGGTACCAATNGCCATGGTNGAAGAGAAAAATACAGCCAAAACTGCATCTGAATTGAGTGTGTTACTCTGCATTAATTTGAGAAGTAGTAAAGATGCAATGATTGAAAAGGATATGGCAGTGAGNAAGGGGAAGAAATTAGTGAATACGCCAATAGCAACACCAGCAAAAGCAAAATGTGATAATGTATCTCCAATAAGAGATATTCTTCTAGAAACTACGAACATTCCTAAGATCGGAGCTGTAATTGAAAGAATTACAGAACCAATTAGTGCATTGACCATAAAATCTTGGGTAAGGATTTCAATCATTAATTAATCGTGTCCATGATGTGAAACAACGTCAACATTATATCCATACGCTTCAGCAAGATGTTTGTTACTGAGAAAGTCTTTTGATGAACCATGGTAATCGAGTTTTTTGTTAATACAGGCAATACGGTTAGCAGAATTAGTTACAGCAAATGAATCATGTGTGGTGAATATTACAGGAATCTTTTTATCATTAACGTTTGTAAGAATTTGAAATATTTTTGATTGAGTTTTTGTATCGATGCTACTGCTAGGTTCGTCAAGAACAATCATATCGGGATTGTCAATCAATGCTCGAACAAGAAAAACAATTTGTCTTTGTCCACCAGAAAGTTGTGTGACTTTTGTTTTGAGAAGGTGATCTATAGCCATTTCTTTTGCTAGTTGAACTATTTGATCATTATTATTAGTAAATGGTTTTGAATTAAATCCTGAAGCGATCAATTCCATAACAGTTGCGGGAGAATTTGGTAGAGAAGGTATTGATTGTGGCAAATAACCGATTTTTGGTTTTTCTTTGTTGGGATATTTAATTTTTCCTGTGTCAGGGACGAGTAATCCGCATATAACTTGTAAAAGTGTAGTTTTACCTGATCCACTAGGTCCAAGTAATCCTAAGAAATCTGAATCGTCTATTGATAATGAAATATTATCAAGAATGAGATTTTGGTTACGAATTACATTAATGCCTTCCAGTTCGAGAATTTTTGTCATTCTAATCAGCTATTAACTTTTTTAAATGTTTTATTAATATTTAATAGTTATTAACTAAGAAATATGCATTATTACTTATGCCGATAGTAAGTATCTCGTTGACTAACGATTTTCTTAAAGAAATGGATCAACTCCAAAGTTCAGAAGGATTCTCTGGAAGATCGGAGCTGATTCGTGCAGGAATTCGTTCATTGATGAATCAAAAAATTGACAGAGAAAATCTCGTAGGAAATATGCAGTGTGTTTTACTCATTACACATGAAGAGGGAGAGGAACATTCTGTTACAGATATTAAACATGAATTTGATAAAATTACAAAAACGAGCTTGCATTATAAATTAGATGCAAAAAAGTGTGTAGATTTATTAATTGTTGATGGAAGTGCTAAAGACGTTAAGGAATTAATGCGTAGGTTCCAGGTTACTGGCGAAGTTGACAATATTAAATTAGTTAAGACATAAATAAAATATTTTTTATACAGATCTAAAATGAAAACAAAAGAGATTGCATTCATCTCGGTCTTTACTGCAATAATAGTAGCTTCAAATTATGCTCTAATTGCATTTCCGCAAGTAAAATTAATGGATAGTTTAGTTTTTATGTCCGGGTATTTGTTTGGATTTCCTGTAGCTGCATCTATCGCAGTATTGTCTTGGTTAGTTTATGGTTCGATAAATCCTTTAGGTGGAGCTGGNTTTCCTTTGATTATTGCATTGATGACAGGGGAAATGGTATTNGGNATTTTTGGTGTGTTNTGTAGACGNGTTTTTAATATTGAAAAGAAATTTTTGAANAATCCATTAGAAACAACATTAGTATTAGGAGCTTTCGGAGTTACTGGTGCATTCATCTATGATATTTGGACGAATTCNATCGAGGGTTTTTTAATTTATCAAACTTTTGATGGAATAATATTGAGAATAGTTGCAGGTATTCCATTTTCTATAATTCATCAAATAGCTAATTTTGCAATGTTTTCTATCCTAGTGCCTATATTTATATATATGGTGACTAAAAATATATCATCAAAATGAGTATAAATAAATCATTAGTAGTACTTCTTTCTGCGTTTGCGGTTCTATCATTTTCGGGTGCTTTGTATATGTATAATGAATACAGGGTTCTTGATCAGAATTATCAGGCAATTCAGGAAAATATCGATAATGTTTCGATAAATATTGATTTCATAGTGGATTTTGGGAATGGAACAATAATATATTTCAATCAAACACAGGTTCCAGTTGGTTTTAGTATGTATAATTCCACAGAATTCATAATCGGAGAAGAAAATGTCGATTCAATATATTATAGTGATTTTAACTCGTATTTTGTTAATTCNTTGTTAGGAACTGGNAATAATCCAGACTNTGCATGGTCTGCATGGCAGTATCAACAGGATTGGGAATTGTTAGAGATTGGTTCGAATTTATTTATTCCAAAGGATGGACAAACAATAGCTTGGTATTATCAAGACGTTAATGAGTTTGGGTCGGGTAATCCAAACTAAACTGAATCGAAGAATTTCTTTTTTGTAACGGTTTTTCCTGAACTGTCATGGATACTGCGATGTACAGAATCGGTTTGTTTTTCTATTTCTCTGGCTTCGTCTGCCAATTTAGCAGCTTGTCGAATGAGTTCGTGTGAAGCACTGACAGTTAGTAAACGGCGTTCCCGATCTTTTTCTTTGTATGCTCCTTCTGCTGATAATCTTGCAACCAAACGTGCAATTTCATAACTTGCAAGGGCTTTTGCCTGAGAATATGGATTAGTTAATCCAGAATTAGACACAGCAGTATGTTTACCGATGACTAGTTTAGGAAGTGTAATGGATTGAGAGTTTTTTATTTGTTCAATGACTTTATCTATCTCATTGACAAGTGCTTGAAGAGCTCCAGTTACTGACAGAACTTTTAGGACGTCACTGTTGAAGTTTGACATTTCGATTGGATCTAAGAATTCTTTATGAATACCAATCAAAGGATCACCTTGAATAAAGACAAAACCGATTTTGTCTACCAGTTCGTCTTTAATTTTTGAAGCAGGGCTATCAGAAATTAATATGGTAGGTTTGATTTTTCCGAGATTAAGTGCAAGGTTTTTAGGTGCGTCTAGTGAAGCATTTGGACTGACAACAATATACAAATCAGTATCTAAAGAATTAGATAATTTTTCTACTTCTTGAGCTTCGGCCGATGACATTTTTGAACCTGAGGTAACAGAACGGACAGAAATATCTTTACGTGATGCTCGTTCGTCCAATAGTGCTTCAATCAGAGTGGTTACTCCAAGAAATCCTGTCTTAACCACAGTTATGTTTACTGTCATTTGTTTTTTAATAAGAGATAGAACTATAAGAACATCATTATTAGAATCTATTGTAAAACATGACAGTTGTAGATGGCAGGAATATTGCTTCAGAGATGTTGGATAACGCTAAGCATAAGATTTCATTACTACAAGAAGACGGTAAGATTCCGTACATTGAGATAATTCTTGTAGGTGAAGATCAAGAATCTGAGAGATATGTAGGCATGAAATTGAAGAAGATTAAAGAGGTTGGAGCAGATGGTCAGATACGAAAAATTGAGGAAGATGTATCCAATGATGATTTGATGAAGATTATCGATGGATTGAATTCAGACGATAAGGTAAATGGGATATTGATTCAGTTGCCGTTGCCTGAGGGGTTTGAAACGGAGAAGATTCTTTCAAGAATTGCATTAGAAAAAGACGTTGATGCATTAAATCCGACTACATTAAAAAAGATAGACAGTGGTGAAGAGTCTTATTTTCCTGCAGGCGTAGGAGCGGTTTTAGAAATCTTTGAACGCTATAAAATAGGAATTAAGGGGAAAAATATCATGGTAATAGGAATTTCGGATTTGTTGGGAAGGCCATTATCTTCAATTTTAAAGAACAGAGGCGGAGATGTGAGAAAGATAGACATGGGAAATCACTTAACTTTTGAAGATTTAGTTGCTTCTGATATAATTATTACCGATATTTCAAAGCCTGAATGGCTCAAAGCAGATATGGTAAAAGAAGGAGTTGTGGTCATCGATGCAGCTAATAATTATATCGATGGCAAAGTTATCGGCGATGTTGACTTTAATCAAGTAAATAAAAAAGCATCAGTGATTACACCTGTCCCTGGAGGAGTAGGACCAATACTGATAGCAAGCTTGATTGAAAATTTAGTAAAGTCTATAGAGTGACTAATCTTTTATATCAGAGAGCTCAGATCGTGTAGAACGTAATACAAAACCGGCAACAATAGCTATAACAAGAATAAATCCAATCAATGGGATTCTGGAGACAGGTTTCTCTTCAAATTGAACTTGGAATAATGTAACATCGTCTGCAGTGATTGTTTCGTCTGATGTAGATGTTGCATAAGCATTCACTCGAAGTATTTGTCTTCCATATCTTTCTTCTTGGGAAGGAAGAAGAACTTTTATTGATCCTTCAGTGTTTTTTGGAATGATTACGGTATCGGAAGTTATAGTATCACGAGTAGCGGGATTATCGTCGCTAATAAATGGGGAATTAGCAGTAAGGTAAATTGCCAAATCATGTTCGGTAGAATTGTTTATTATCCAAGCTTCGAATTCAACTGTTTCACCTGCTTCATAAGATGATTTATCAGACATGAGATATGTGAACCTAAATGATATTGGTGAATCGAGATCCACTTGACCAAGAGTTAGAGGAATAGTTGTAAGCAGAAAGAACATTAACCCTATAACTAAAGTAATTTGGTTCATCAGTAGTTTGTAATTTTTCATAAATTTAAGTGAACCGATTTTTGAAAGAATTTCTTTTTAAAATATTAAAGACAATATAGAGTGCCGGGGTAGCGAAGTCAGAAAGTGGCTATGTCAAACGCGATCGCCTCGAATTTAATAGAATTAGTTAGCGATTGTCCTTCTGGACTCGTGGGTTCAAATCCCACCCCCGGCGTATGTAATATTAATCTGTAATGATTTGGTTTGCTGTCATTCGGCCGGAATACATTGAACCATGGATTGAAGATGATGTAAGGTAGTCGCCGCACATATGAATGCCGTTGACATACTGTGAATGGGACACACTAGGGACTGACATTCTTGGGAGTGCTTGTTCAATATGATATGTATGTAATAATTTCCAGTCTTCCGTTTGATTTCCAAACCAATTGTTGAGCTCGTTACGAATTTCAGATTCATTATTGTTTAATCCAATTGTTGAAACAGAAATAATCGACTTGTGATTTGGAGAATAGGATTTTGATATATTGGTAGGAACGAAAACGTTGTTAATTTCTCCTCGATTATTTCCATTCAGTAATACAACTTTAGAACTAAATGGAGGGGAATCTGCAACAAAATAATAGCATGAAGTGGAATTCCATTGGATTTCTTCTATTGAAGGAATTAAATGTCTTGCAGAATTATGATTTGCCGCCAATACAATGGCGTCTGCTGAAAGAGTTTCGTTTTCCAGGAATACGTTTTTGTTGTCTAATCTAACGACATCAGTATTGAATGATATTTTTGATTCTAGTTTAGCTTCGAGTTGTTCTGGAATTGATTTCATTCCGTACTTTGGAATAGCAATCGGAGCTATTGAGAATATTTTATAGACAAAATTGAACATTCGGCTGGTTGTATCAAGTTCGTTGTCTAGAAATGCTCCGCCAAATAAGGGCTTGAAAAATTCATTAATAATCAAGTCAGAGAATCCATAATTTTTTATTTGTTCAAGTGAGGTGATTTCATTTTCTTGGAATATTGTGTTTGTTGAACGGGATGTAGTGGATTGTCTTAGTTGGAGAAGGCGTAATTTATCCTGAAATGTACCTACATTCGAGAAAGCTGCCTTTAACAGGTTGGAGGGATTCTGTATAGGGTCATAAAGTTTCTTAATTTTATTATTATTCATGATCCACACCTCTGGATCAAGGTTACAAAGTTCTAGTTTTTCATAGTCAAGAAGTCTTTTTGTTTCGGGATAGCCTGTTTGCAAGACCTGAAATCCACGGTTAAGGATGTATCCATTAATGACATCACTATGAACTCTTCCACCTGGGTGATTTTCTTTCTCTAAAATTTGTACATGGTATCCATTTTTTTCGAGCTCTAAAGCACAGCTGAGTCCTGATATTCCGGCGCCAACAACGATAGCTGTTTTCATGTTATCAAATAAGTAATTTGATTATACCTTTACAAAAATCTGGCAAGTCCTGTGGTGTTCTAGATGTTACAAGATTACCATCAATAACAACTGGTTCGTCTACAAAAGTTATTCCAGCATTAATCATATCGTCTTTAATTGCCATAAAACATGTAGCAGTTTTACCTTTCAAAACGTTTGCAGATACCAACAAGGAACCTGCATGGCAAATTGCTGCAACAGGTTTGTTTTGTTCAAACATTTCTTTTGTAAAGTCTATCACTTTTTGGTGGCGACGAAGATTATCAGGCGCCCATCCTCCTGGAATAATTAAAGCGTCAAAATCTTTTGAATCAACTTCATTGATGTTTTTGTCTACTACAACAGGATAATTGCCTTTTTTACCAACATATTTGTTTGAAGTTCCACTTCCGATAAGGACAACAGAGGCTCCTTCTTCTATCATTCTGTAGTAAGGATACCAAAGTTCAAGTTCTTCGTAACCATTTTCGGCAAAAATTGCTATCTTTTTTTCTTTAATGCTCATTGAGAAATATTTATTCCTGATAAATAATTAGTTTTCGTATTGGTCTTAAAACTAGGAATATTAGCCAGTGGACGTGGAACGGATTTTCAAGCTATATTGGATCATATCAGAATGAAGATTTTGGTCGATGTAGAGGTTAAACTGGTTATTTACAACAATAAAGATGCGTACGTGCGTGAGAGAGCGGAAAATGCTGGAATAAAAACCAAGTTTATACAAGGAACAGTGGGTCAGAAATTTGATTCAAAAGAATCTAGAGAGGATGCAAGAGTTGAGTTTGACAAACAGGTTGTTGAATCTTGTAATAATGAAGAAGTAGAATTGATAGTTTGTGCTGGATTCAATCAGATTCTTTCAGAATACTTGGTAGAACATTATGCAAATCGAATATTGAACATTCATCCAGCTTATGATGTTGTAAACTATGGAGGATATGGGATGGTTGGAATGAAAGTGCATAACGCTGTAATCGAAGCTGGTGAGAAAGTTTCGGGTTGTACTGTGCATTATATTGATTCGACAGTAGATCTTGGTCCCGTATTACTGCAAGCAGAGGTTCCGATATACGATGGAGATACAGCAGAATCTTTGGCAGAAAGAGTTCTTGTTATTGAGCATCGTACTTATCCAAAGGCAATTCAGTTACACGCTGATAAAAGAGTTGGAATTGAGAATAACAAGTCTGTGGTTGATATTACTTCTGGCGGTTGGGAGAAGAAATGGAATGACAGACAAATAGAGTATTTCTTGTATCAGCGTGATGAATGGCGAAAAGAGAACAAGGAATTGTCAAGGATTTTAAATCCAAATGCATAATAAGAAAACTTTGATAAATACAGTGATGAGTGGGCATGGTAGATAATTTTTCAGTCGATAGTAATGGAAAAGTGCAAAAGCATTTCGTTCATGAGATGTTGTTGTTTGAATTACCAAAGCTCACAAGAACCTCGATTAATGGAAACAGGTTTTATTCCACACCTGATGGAAACAAATATCCCTCAATTACTACCGTAGTAGGTTTTCATACTAGACAAAGTATCATGGCATGGAGAAGGAGAGTTGGCGAAGAAGAGGCGAATAGAATATCAAGGGAGTCGGCGAATCGAGGAACAAAAATTCACACCATATGTGAAGATTATTTGAATAATAAACCAGATTATGCTGATGGGCATGAGGAAGAACATGTATCTATGTTCAACCAGTTTCAAGATGCTGTTGATCGAATTAACAATATCAAATGCCAGGAAACGAGCATGTATAGCGATAAATTGGCCGTGGCTGGCACGGTAGACTGTATTGCAGAGTTTGATGGAAAGCTTTCCATAATTGATTTTAAGACCAAAAGAAAAGAGATGAGAAAGGAATGGACGGACAGTCATTTCATGCAATGTGCAGGTTACGGGCAGATGTGGGAGCAACATACAAACATTCCGATAGAACAATTGGTAGTTCTGATCACTACTGCGACAGGTGTGTGTCAGGTCTTTGTTGAGGATAAGGATTCCTACAACAATCAGCGTGTTCCGCAGTTGCAGAATCTAATAGATGAATTTAACAAGGCTAACTTCTATTAGATAATTATGCCAAAATTTTCAATTGAAATTGGTGTATCGTTAGATTCTTTAGAGTCAGTGTCTACGAAAGCTGAAGAATTAAATTTTGATGGAATTTTTTATGGTGATTCTTTAAGCAGTTATCAATTAGAGTGTTGGACAGCTATTGCAATAATTTCCTCTTATACAAAAGTTATTCGCGTTGGACCTGCAGTAACATTTCCTTTGATAAGACATCCATCGGTTTTGGCAAGAACTGCTGCGACAATAGATCAGTTTTCAAATGGACGTCTGGAATTCAGAGTTGGATTGGGAGGTAAAACAATGAAATCAGATAGTAAGAAATATGGTTTTGATTTTACAACATATGAGAACAGAGTAAAGATACTAGATGAAAGTCTTCAGATAATGAAGAGTCTTTGGACAAAAAAGGAAACAAATTTTAATGGAGAATATTTCAACTTGAAAGAAGCATCACAGGAAATTATTCCAGTTCAAAAAGACGGTCCTCCAGTAACTATTTCAGGAAAGAGTGATTCTGTTCTTGAGTTATTGGAAAAACACGGAGATGTTTGGGAATCGGGTGGTAAGAAAGACGAGGATTATGGTTCATTGATACGGAAGGTAGACGACATATGTTCGAGAGGCAATAGAACGAAAATCGATAAATCGATAGAGGTATTCGTTCTTATGAATGGGAATGCAAACCAGACCTATGAGATTTTTGACGGGTGGAATTTT
>PBBT01000010.1 GCA_002717725.1 Chloroflexota bacterium | reverse complement strand
TTTCCCAACTTGATCTGAAATATTTAACCTCAAAACTAATGCTTGTCCATCCAAATCTTCTTCTAGCCTGTCAACTTCAGACTTAACCGTAAGGCATTCCAGTCAGTAATCAGAAAATATCTGAACAACTACTGGTTTGCCAGAACTAAGAAGGATTTTTAATTCTGAAATATTTTCAACTTGATTAACACTTCCTCTGGCAGTGAAATAAAAAGATCCTAGCAATGAAAGCATCACAACAATCGAAACCAGCGACAATTTTGGATCTAAAAATCTCCATGTGAAAAACCCAATAATTGATAAAATTAAAGTACTTAAAAATATGAATGAATACTGATTAATAAAAAGATACATGCAAATATAAACTAAACTTATTTCTGGGAACCCACAGTGGGAGTTTTATTGGGGTCAAACGACTCATTACCTATCTTAGCACCACTCTGCCAGGGATCCTTATATGGTTTATAGTTTGGGTCAAATCCTTCAAGAGCCTTTATTACATACCAAATAATGTATATTGTTAAAGCAATAAAACCCAATATTATTATAATTCTTTTGGTAGTTAATTGAGCCATCAGTTGATTAAGCATTTTAAACTCCCAGTGTCATCACTCACATTAAGGCATGTTAAATTAATCTCTTGTAATTTTTCCCTTTTCTAAAACTTCTTTGACAGAATCAGCAAATTTCGTTGCATATTCTTGAGAAATTTTTTGTCCACTCTTTAATTTCGTCTTAAATTCTTCAAATAGCCAATCTTCATTAGTCCCTTTAGGAATTTGAAAAGTATCTCTATCAAATGCAGGTAATTGACCTGGAGAGAAATGTCCCTTTTCTATAAAATCATATCCTTCTAAATTTTCTGTTCCCTTGCCTAAAACTTCTCCAGTTTCAACATAATATTCCATCACTGGTTTCATACCATAACGCTGAATAGGACAAGTTTTAATACAAATGGCACAACCAGAATATCTTCCCATAATAGGGCGACACCGATCATAGATCACTTTAAATTTTTCCACACCCCTCCACCAAACTTTTTCTCTTACCAATGCTCTACCAGGACACCTGTTAACACATATTTGGCATTCTTTGCAAAAATTATTTATTCCATAATCCACAGGATCATCATGAGTTAATGGAGCATCTGTAGTAAGAAGAGCTAAGCGAGACCTAGACCCAAAATGAGGCGAAAGCAACTGTCCATTAGCTCCCAATTGACCTAATCCTGCAGCTACAAACATCGGAATAAACACTGAACTATTGTCATTTGGACTATGAACTTGGGCATGATATCCAAGCCCTCGAATATATTCCGCCAAATCCAACAACAAGGCTCCTTCAAGCTCATAAGCACCATAATGAGCTTGCTCTGCCTCCAAACTGGGTGCAGATTGTGTCATAATATAATCTTGCTCAATTGCCAAACAAATTACATGTTCATATTGAACCCAACTTTTCTTAGCCAGAAACGCATAATGGTAGTCAAATCTTGTAAATCCTACCTCTCCAAATCCCAAATTCCTTGCTTTTTCACGAATTTGGTTGGTTACATCTACTCTCTTTTCAGGAATAGAAATCGGTTCAAGTTCTGCAGACCCTTCAGATGCTTCAATCAAAGGATCTACTAATTCATCATGACGTTCTAAGTATTTGTATAACTTTTCATCATATACAGTCCAAATCCAATCACGATCAGCAGTCTTTTCAATATTGTGAGTTTCTAAAGGATAATTAGTAGAATAAAATGAAACATCAGATTCACGAGTAGGAATACCTGGAACCGTTGTTAAGTCTGTAGCAACAGGAATAGACACTTCTTTGTCATTAACTGTTCTACCGCGTCGAACAACCACATGGTCAATATCTTTTTTCGGCATTTTTACCTACAGAATTCACTAAACAAGGTGCACATATTATATCAGATTTTTAATTAATTGATCCCAATCATCTTATTTTTACATATTTCGAAACTTTATGATCCATATCTGCTTTCTTCCGTGCTGGCAGCTGGGCTAAGTAAATATTCCCTTTCGAATCAATACAAATTCCATGGGGTTGTGGATGTTTTTCCTCGTAAGGTCTTCGAACAGCAGAAACCAGTTCACCAGATTCGGAGAAAACTGAAAATCCATTATCTCTATTCCTTCTACTTCCACCCTGCTCAGCAACATATACAAGGTTTTCCCTATCACAGTGTACTCCACCGGGATAATAGAGGTCATTCCAACTCTCAATAAAATTTCCATCATAATCAAAAATTTGGATGCGATCATTTTCTCTGTCACAAATATATACCCTGTCTTGTGAATCAACATCCACATTATGCACTAGAGAGAATTCTCCTTCACCTGTTCCAGAAATCCCCCAAGACAATTCTCGCTCCCCAGAAGGATCAAATCTATGAACTTGTCGATTACCATAGCCATCAGCTACAAAAATGGCTCCAGTTGATGCAGTTGATACACCTGCGGGCATATTAAAAGGACCGCCTAAAAAAGCATGACTAGGATGAGTGCCAAAGGGACTAACTGAAGCCATTCCCCAACCTCTGTTACCAATTTCTAACAATAGTTCTCCATATTTAGTGTGTTTCATTGCAATATGATCTTGTCTATCAGTTGTCCAAACATTATCTTCAGAATCAACATGAATCCCATGTGCTTCTTTGAATTCATATTCTCCCCATGAAGTCACAAAATCACCTGAATCTGCTTCAAATACAACCACCGGATGTTTATCTCTATTACAAACATATATTCGGTCATTTGAATCAGCCGCAACATCCGTTATTCCAATTGCAAACCAATTATAAGGAATTGGATTTCTAGGTCCAGCCCATCCATTACCTAAGGTCCATCCTTCTGGTATATTTGGCCAAGAATCATCTAATTCATACCTATGATCTCCATATCCGACTACAGTCATTTTGTCCTCCTTAAAACACTTTATTTACATTTTGAATTCTATGAAGAAAGTTTGGAAAATACATCTCTAAATTCATCCTTATCTCCTTTTCCATAACCTTCTCTATAGATTATTTTACCTTCCGAATCAATCGCGATCTTAGTAGATTGAATTTTAACATCCAACAGATTCAAAATCTGTCTATCCGCAATGCCCACAATCCCATCATAAGCTTGTTCTGCAACAAAACTTTCTAATTGTTCATNCCCAAAACCGCTACCTATATCTAACAAGATGAAATCCATTCCTTCGGAAAATTCTGGAATAATTTCTATGAAATGCTGTAACTCAGCACGGCATGTACCTCAGAAAGGACTAAAAAAAAACAGGAAGACAGGATGATTTTGATTATTCCTACCGCCTAGGGAAAGGTTATCCCCCTCAATGGTCAATAACTCAAAGCTTGGTGAAAAATCACCTACAGTGTTTCCTATTTGTCTTACCGAAGGCAATTCTTCAATTTCTACATTGCTTGTTTTACCAGAAGATACGCTGGTGGAATTATTGCAGCCTAGAAGCAAACCTACCAGAGAAACCGAAATCAAAAATATATATAAACAATTAAATTTCATATCATTCAGCCTAAAAAATATACATTCTATTCAGAAAAATTTTGTGTTCTTTTCAGCAGTCTAAGGCTATAATACACAAAAAATATACATTGTGAGGTTCTTAAGATGGATTCCCGAAAAGTCGCGATTATTACAGGAGCAGGTTCAGGAGTAGGCAGGGCTTCCTCATTAGCCCTTTTAAAAGAAGGATACAATGTAGTTTTGGCAGGAAGACGACTAGAAACCTTAGAGCAAACCTCTGAAATGTCTGATGCCCCATCTAATGCATTATGTGTTCCAACCGACGTAGGNGATCCAAATTCAATTGAAAANTTGTTTGCTACAACACATAANGAATTTGGCAAACTTGACTTGCTNTTCAATAATGCAGGTACTGGAGCCCCTCCAATTTTGTTTGAAGATTTAACNTTTNATCAATGGAAAACTGTAGTAGATACAAATCTAACTGGATCATTTCTATGNGCTCGTGAAGCATTCAGAATAATGAAATCNCAANACCCTATGGGCGGGCGAATTATCAANAATGGATCTATTTCAGCACATGCCCCTAGGCCNAATTCAGCGCCTTACACAGCCACTAANCATGCCATTACAGGCCTTACTAAATCTATTTCATTGGACGGTAGAAAATATAANATTTCAGGNAGCCAAATTGACATTGGTAANGCAGGAACACCAATGACAGAAAGAATGAAAAATGGAGTCCCTCAAGCTAATGGATCTGTAGAANTCGAACCAACATTTGACGTGAATCACGTTGCTGATGCAGTCGTAACCATTGCTAATTTACCTTTCGAAACCAACATCCAATTCATGACAATNATGGCAACAAAAATGCCTTTNATAGGACGTGGNTAAANACTTATAAATCTTAGAAATTACAAAANNTTTTGATTAACNTCTACTCCGAATCCAGGTTCAGATGAAGATGAGATTTTACCGTTCATTGGGATTGGTTCATTAATCCATACTTCATCTCTTTCTCTTACGATATGATCTTGATGATACTCAGCCAGATCCAAGCAATCCGAAGCTTCTATAAGATGTAATGCCCANACCTCTGCACCTCGNTGCGGTGAAACAGGAATGCCAAATTGATTAGCAATTTCNACAATTCGTTCACCTGCAGTGATCCCACCACACCAAGTAATATCTGGTTGCCACAAACCTAATGCATCAGCATCAGCAATAGCCTGAAATCCGTNATGTGTAAACTCATGCTCTCCNCCNGCAATCANGATTGGATCTATATAAGATTTCAACNTAGATTGTTCACTTAAATCGTCAGGGGTCAAAACATCTTCAAACCAAAATACATTGTATTTTGAAAGTCTTCGGGACATTTCAATCGTCACATCAAAATCCCATGACATATAAACATCCAACATAAGCTTAGCGTCTTTACCAAAAATTCTTCGGGCATTAGAAATTNTTTNCTCCGCATCTTCATAACTCGACTCATCACCAGACCACCGATGAGGCAATTTGCAAGCANTAAACCCTAAATCGAAGAACCTTTCAGGGTCAGAGCCAGTCGCATAACAATCCACTTGATTCTTTTTTTTACCGCCTAGCAATTGACTAACAGGCAACTTTAAAGCCTTACCAAGAAGATCGTAAAGTGCCAAATCCACACCACTTATAGCCATTATTGCTAGACCTTTTCTTCCATATGGTAAAGATGCTTCATACAAACTATCCCAAATTCGATGTATGTCAGAAATAGAATCAATTTGCTGTCCTATTAAAAGTTCTCGAAAATGNAAATTCACAATTGCTTCAGATGCAACTCCTCCTCCTCCATAACCAAAACCAACAACTCCTTTATCAGATTCAATTCGAACCACAATTTGCCAAAAATTTGTTCNCCAAGAATCAGGAATNCTTTCGTATTTGGGGTANACCGCCTTCACTTCAGTTATCTTCANATTGCACATCCATAAACAANAAACATTGTCTTAATCNGTAAGTATGGTTAGTAACGATATAACANTTGTANATGTAAACACCAGTAAACATATGAATACTCAAGAAACNTTTTCTNCCNTGNAACTGANGTCGACATTACTAAAAATTCNNCATAAAGGATATTGTATANTTGCCNTNATTTTCAAANNTTATTCTGTTNAGAAAGTGATCTNTTTATGNATAAATCTTTAGTAATTGGAACGCAATCTTTTTATTTTTCTCAATTCATCCATGAGGGAATTGANAATGCATTAAAGAACATGGTTGAAAAAGGTGGTATTAANACTTTATTACTGGCTTCACATATTGATTATCAATCCACTGAAACCTGGGGACCNTTACCTAACTCAACAGATGAAAACTATGAAAGCTATGGATTCAACTGCGAGNCTTGTCCTGANTTTTACGAAAAAACAATTATCAAACCTGTCAAAACAACAATCCCTATACTTCACGAAAGAGATCTCTTTCGTGAAGTAATGGATGCCTGCAAAAAAATTNACATCCAAGTTTATGCTTTAATTGTGCATCGATTCCCAGATGTAGATCGATATCCAACTTTAAANATGAAGACNGTTAACGGACAAAGTGTTCCTAAAACTCTTTGTCATAATCAACCCGATGTCATNCGTTTTTACGATAGCTTAATAGATCACTTAGACACAAAATATGAATTNGACGGTTTCTGCTTCGCCTTATTGGATCACTANTCTCTATTTGGGTTNCAAAGCTTAACTGATGAACTTGCCGATACGCTNGGAATACCTAGTTTTTCTAATCCAGAAATGGGGCTNAGCTGCTTTTGNAATGTTTGTGTCGTTGAAGCTGAATCAAATGGAATTGATGTAAACAAGGTGAAANNNGGGTTGCTTGAGGGAATTAAACTTGGTTTNATTCCNCANAAGGTAGAAAANATGAAAACTGCCGANGAAGCTATTCGATTTCTTTTATCNGTTCCTGAGTANTTAGACTGGCTANGATTTCGNTCTTCTATTATGACTCGGTTACATAAAAGACTTTATGANCGAGTAAAATCAAAACAACGTGATTACAAANTCGGGCTTGATATTTATGGCGCTAACGACGACTGGAAATATCAAACTCAATTTGCAGAACTTTCCAAATTCTGTGATTGGATCAAACCAATGTTTTACTCATGNACCTACGATGCGCCACTAAGCCCAAAAGAAATAGGAGAAGGCGTTAAGCTTGCTAGAGAATTATCNGGAAAACCAATTTATCCTGGAATTAATTGCTTGCCTACAGAGTCAGAAGACAAAATTCGAAGTGCAGTTCAATGTGCAATNGAAAACGGNGCGGAGGGAGCTATTCTTTCATGGGATTATTGNCTNACACCTTTTAAAAACATGCTTACGGCTAAAACAGAATTACTCAAAAATTAGACAACCCATATTCTTAAATACTAGACTATCCACATTAATATCGGATTGCGGGATTTATAGACACCCAAAAGAACACATCTTTCAATTCATCCAACTATTTCTCTAAAAACTCGCAAGTAATTCAATCCCAAAAGNTTTCTTATTTCAGTTTCATTAAATCCTCTTTCAGCAAGTTTNACAGTAATATTTGGCCAATCTCTCACNGTTTGATAATCTTCCATCCTATATTCACCATGAACTCTATGNTCTTCCCTGAATCCNATCCAATCAAAATCTCCAAATCGATCAATGGGCATTTCTTCGGGGAATTCAATTAATGTACCCGTTTGAGGCCCCTTACCACATTTATCATTACCTACACCAACATGTTCGATACCCATCACATCAATTAAATGAATTACATGATCAACAAATTGATCAAGCGTNGCAACATANGACTCGTCTTGTAAAAACCCTGGNACTACTGCTACTCCAAAAAACCCNCCTTGATCCGCAATTGCTCGCGCTAACTCATCACTCTTNGCCCTNTCATGAATAGNTATAGCCTTTGCAGTCGAATGACTGATAATTACTGGTGAAGAAGAAATCTGAATCGCATCCCATCCTACTGATTCACTACAATGACTCACATCCACAATACTATTTAATTCATTCAATCTCTCAACCACTTCTCGACCAAAATAACTAATNCCACTAGGGTTAGCTTCAGTACAACCATCACCAACCAAATTTCTTAAATTATAAGTTAACTGCACTTGCCGAATCCCCAAATTATGAAACATATCTATTCTGTCCAAATCAGTGCCATAAGGTAACGTGTCTTGGAAATCCATAATCAAACCATGAATACCATTTTTATAAGCCANTTCAATATCTGAAGCTTTACGNACTAAAATCAATTTNCCATTAGANGCGTCAATNATCGANCGCGCCTGAGCCAACAACGTGACNGCATCTTCAAATGCTGTTTCTATCNTATTTCCGCCTGCATAAGTACCAGCACCAACTGTAATCCCAGAAGAATCCCAAACAGAAAAATAATCATCCATCGCAGATTGCTGGTTTTGAATTTCATTAGCGGCAAGNTTTAAAAGNCGNGAATGTGCTTCNTCTCGGGTATATCCAGCNAAATTCATTCTNTNTAANTCTGCTTGCATAGCAGAATTAAACAAGAAACCAGTAGTNGCAGGAGGTTGCTGTGCNTCAATTACTAACGCATCTGCATGTAATTGAATTGCTTCNTCTTTGCTCATACTTGGAGTTCTAGACTGATAATTTCTCATAAAATCCTCCTAAGTCTCGTAAAGATAAATTATAAATAAAATTCTTCAAAAACTTATCTATGGCCTATTAAACAGTTTACTAATATAATCCTTTTACCCAAAAAAATCTTTCTAGGATTCAGGAGATGCAAAATGAACTCCAAAAACGGNAAAATTACATCACTCAGNTTATGTNTTGGGAGTCGAGCCCCTATGCAAGAAGTTTCTAGTGCAAATCTAATTACAGGACAAGGAATTCAAGGAGATAGACATTTAAAAAAAGATGGTTCTCGTTCCAAACGCCAAGTACTACTTATGGATGAAGAAACTCTTNAGGATTTTAATCTGGCTGCNGGAGAAATCCGNGAAAACATTACCGTATCNGGAATAAATCTTACNCAATTCACAGATGGAGAACGTTTATCATTAGGTNCANCGGTAATTTTGAAAATTACTGGNGAATGTGANCCTTGTTCAAGAATGGATGAAATTAGACCTGGTCTTCAATCATTATTAGATGGGAAACGTGGGATGCTCGCATATGTCGAATCTGGNGGAGAAATTAAAATTGGAGATGNNATTTCATCTCTCTAATNCATTAAACCCCAATATCAAACAAGATCCAANCCAGTCAANTGCACNGAAAGATCCCACAATTTTTGTCTCTCATNATTTTCAAATGCTAATTCGTTAGGTTGAACAACTTTAGGTTTTCCCNTAAATTGCAATCTTGTATCCAATCCAACAAAATCCCCTCCCTTAATTTCCGGACTTAAAGCAGCCATAATAGCTGGCATAGCTGCATTATATGGAGTTTGAAAAAAAGAATGATTCATAATATTTGCTAAAACGGNATTATTTAAAATTTTAGGTAAATTTGCATACAAATTTGTAAAGCTTACGCCNGGATGACAAGAAAGANGNACTGTCTGAAATTTCTTNTCCCTAAACTTTGTATCCATTTCAATTGCATACATCGTACGGAAAAGGTTACTTAAATAGTAANNACNAGCACTATTGTAATTCTTTTCAGAATTAATACTTTCCCAATCAATNTTTTTGACNCGAAATTGTGACACACTCGACATATTAATAATTCGAGATCCTTCCACANAACTCATTAANTGNAATAACCGAAGAGACAGATAATAATACCCAATACAATTCACTCCAAATGTAAGTTCAATTTCATTTTTNGTTCTAGAAAATGGAGGGAACAAAACNCCAGCGTTATTTATTAAAAAATCTACCTTNTTAAAATTACTTGATATCTCTTTCGAAAAATTATCAATACTTTTAAAACTAGCAAGATCTAATTGATAATATTCAGCATTACCTTTAATTAATNTTTGCGCATTCAAACCACGATTTTTGTTGCGGCACGCAAGTATGACTCNTGCTCCCAATGAAGATAATATCTTAGAAATTTCAAANCCTATACCGGAATTCGANCCAGTCACNACTGCCACTTTNCCTTCTATAGAATCGAAATTGTTAATATCAAAAGATGTCATAATTTTTCCCATATTTTAACTATGATCTAATCATGAAATAAAAAAATATCATCACAAAAATTAAAATTACACCAGAGGCTATAAGATTTTTTAAAGTAATTTGAGACTGCTTGGTTCGTCTTAAATAATCATCCCTAAGTAATATAGCAAATTCATTTGTAGAATCTATCTCTAATGCATTTTCGTGATCAATCATCGCCTGATCTAAATCGCCTAACTTTTCATATGCAAACGCGCTTAGGCTATATGCCATTACTTTATTCAGTTCATCATCTGACGACAAACTAATTACTTTCGAAAAATCGTCTANNGCAAAATCAAAATCTGTTCTAGCTAAAAANGCATTTCCCCTATTANAGTATGCAATAGNGTTGTCAGGATCTAAAAAAATTGCATGNGAAAAATCNTCTATCCCTTGTGTCANAATATTCCTAANTTCACGATTNCTAAGATCAGNTCCATGTGCNAAATAATCATATAACTTCCCACGGAATATATATGCAGCAGGATCNGAATCTTCAATTTNAATATATTCATTAATATCTTTAATTGCTTGNTGAAAGTTTCCCTGACGGAAATTATGTTGNGCAATCTGNCTAATTTTAGATAACAATTCGTTATCTAAAAAACCACTCGCACCAAANCTAATGGGNCTACCACATTGATTACATAAATCTAATTCATTGTTGTTAACAGTTCCACACAAAGGACAATTCAAATTGTCCTCCTTAAAATTAATTCTANAAATTTAGCGCTAATATTCATCCTGTTAGCGCCCTCCTCCAGACATNGAATCAGTCTTGNTTGGGTTCTCAGAATTAGGCTCGCTTGTAGGTTTAAAAAATTCATTACCGTCAGAAGNCTTAATTGTTCGGGGAACATAATGAGACCTAACTGGNGGNGGGATTTCATCTGGATCAAAGTCCTTCAAAGCCTGAAAAACATACCAAATAACATACAANCCAATTAAAACCAAAAGAAAACATAAAANAAGNCTTTTANTACTNATATCTCTAAATTGGTTCAAGTTCAAACACTTCACACATAATGAAAATCACCAATTGTAATTGGNAATTNCTAAAATATTACTTAGACTGGATTGATTCAGGAGTGCCTTTTGATGGATCAAAAGCTTTGTANCTTCCCACTTTNGCTCCGCTTCCATCTGAACTACTACCCCTAGCACTCACACCTGTTGGCTGATAATTTGGATCAAATCCATCTAATGCATCTATGACATACCAAACAACATAAACCACTGCAAACAATGCAACAAGTAATAATATNGCCTTACGGACTGTTAATTGGCTAATCCACTGATTTATCATTCTGTCTCCCAAATAGTCATCNCAGTANNTACAATATTATCAACATATAAATCATCATTGTCAAAACCTAGCATCCNNATGCAAACCTATTCCATGTTGGATTAATTAATACCTCATTAATAGTGACATGTGGTGGTTGTTTTGCTAAAAACAAGATTANTTCTCCCAAATCATCAGATTGTAAAATCCTTGCCCTATCATCTTCACTTACTGGAATTGGCCTGTTGTCTAAAATTGGNGTTGCCACCTCTCCNGGGCAGACTGCAGTTGCACGAATTCCATTATTCCTTTCCTCTATTATCAAGCTTGCAGTCATTGCATTCATNGCATGTTTGGCAGATATATAAGCAGGACCACTCAANGAACCAGGGTTTTTAGCAGCCATCGATGAAATATTTATTATCAATCCACCTCCATTTNATCTCATTGAAGGTAAAACAGACTGACAACAATAAAAAGCTCCATTTAAATCGATATCTATTACTTGATTCCAATCTTCAACACTTAACACTGGCCAATCACGGTTTTTTATATTTATTCCCGCACTAAAAACTCCAATATCNATAGGACCATAATTNTCAACTATACGATTANCCACACTAACCACCGAATCAAAATCAGAAACATCAACTGGCTCAACAGAAACCTGATTTTGTATTTTCTCAGTTACTTNTTCAAGCATNTTCCTTCTCCTGCCTGATAGAATAACCTTACATCCAGCATCNGCTAATTTTATAGCTGCAGATTCCCCAATTCCACTACCCGCNCCTGTAACCCAAGCGACTTTACCTGTTAAATCCTGTAACATTTCAATCCTCCATAAATCNAAATTTAGACATTTTTGTTAGATTCTATATGATCNGATCTTTTNCCAATTTCTAAAATATTCCGGTTTAAAATAGTTACACCTATCGTAAANAGAACAATCATCAAGCCACCAAATGCNATTACAAGNGAAACTCCTTGAGATGGATCTCCAAAAAANCCTGATAAAAATCCTACATACAAACCTCCTAATGGCATGAAAGACCANGTCAGACCAAACATTCCCATTACTCTACCACGGAAGTGGTCNGGCACCATTAATTGCAATGAACTAATTACCGGTATCCCAAAGGATGTATGGGATAGTCCAATTAAAAACATAAGCATTATCGCAATAAAATAATTTTTGAAGAATAATGATGTTAATGTAAAACTAATTAGTAATATCCCAAACAAAAATGCTCCNGNTACAATTACCATCCCTTTATGTGGNAAATTACCTATTCTTGCCAAAATTAAAGTTGTTAATAGAGCACCTATGCCAGCTACCGCCATTAAAGACCCCTGACCACCTACTCCTATTTCTAANATCTCCACAGAGAATATTGGCATCATTGGTATATAGGACAAACCAAAAAANCTAATGAAGAATGACATCCCTATTAGCAAAGCGAAAATTTTATTTTTGAATATAAAANTTATGCCCTCGNACAAGTCGCTTAAGTGTGAACTGGTTGAATTTCTTNCAGAATTGGTAGGTAANAACTGTACAAAAATCACCATGATCAAAAATCCGATNCCCGACAAAATAAATGCACTGATTGTACCCGCATTACTGATTATNAATCCTGCAATCGCAGGGGCAATAATATTGGTTCCNGTCCAAATCGAAGTGTTCAAAGCAACAGCATTCATAAGTGCGGATTTCGCAATCAAAGTTGGATAAAGTGCAATCCGAGCAGGCAAATCAAATGCATTTACAGAACCAGTCAAAAACGCCAAAAAGATAACATGCCAAGCCTCTACAATATTCATTAAAATTAAAAACACTAGGATAAGAATTAATAAAACATTGACCGTTTGAGTAATTGTAATCAATCGCCTTTTTTCTACTTTGTCAGCCAATACACCACCAAATAGATTCAAAGCCATTGCGGGAATTGCATTAGCAACTCCCACATACCCCAAATACAATGCTGATCCTGTTAATTCATGAATTATCCAAAATTGGCTAAATGCTAAAATTTGAAATCCAATTACTGAAGCAAGAGCCCCAAACCAATAATACCTAAACGAGCGAAACTCCATCGCTGGACCAAATGTTTTAACAAGAACTTGTACTACCACAACATATCTCTAAGGACTAACTCCACATTCATCACAATTCAAAGAACCACGAGTTAATAATTTAGATCCACACTGCCTACATGAATTACTTCTTAATATCCTTATTTGATTAGAGAAATTCCCTATTTTAAAAGCCAAATATATAGGAATTAAACCGGCGATCAATCCTAGTAGTCCGCCAAGAAGCATTCCAATTGTCACAAATCCAAAGTCACACATCCCTAAACACAAAACTCTAAGGAAAAATGTAAGTATCCAACCAAAAAATGACCCTAAAATTGCACCGACAATTACTAATGAAACTGCAAAAAAAACAGACAATATCTTCAAGTAATTTCACCAAAAACTTTCACAAATATGGGCGTTAAAATTTCAAAATATTGACGACTCAACCAAAAATTCATTTCTACTTGATATTACCTTGATACTATCATTTTTCCAAAGAGTAATAGGAACCGAGAATTCGTAAAAATTCTACGGTAGTATTTTTATGGTTATAAATTTTCTATTAAGGATTTTATTTTAATTTCTCTGCTAAAAATACTGGGATAATTCTTTTAGTTTTTTGCTGATATTCTTGATAAGGAGGGTATGCACTGACGGCTTCTTTCCATAGCATTTCTTTCTCTTCAGGATTTTTGATTTCTCGAGCAATCATTTGTATTATTTTGGTACCATCCTGTACCTGCACATTAGGATCTGCCTTAATATTGTGATACCAATACGGATGGTTTGGATCTCCACCTTTCGAAGCAACCAAAACATAATTCCCCTCCACCAACACCCTCATTAAAGGGGTCTTACGGACAGCCCCAGTTTTTCTACCTTTGTTCGTAACAATAATAACCGGCATTCCTCTAAGAGTATTCCCTTTGGTTCCACCACTACCCTCATACAATTCTACTTGTTCCGCAACCCAACTTGTTGGACTTGGAATATATTTCGTCATTTCACACCTCATCAGTAGATAAATGAAATTTTGGAAATGCTACATAATTTGGTTCAAAAATGATAGCACCCACTCAGAAACCACATTTGGTTGTTCCTGTTGTACCCAATGACCTGCACCATTTACAAAATTGGTACCATAGAAGTTGACGCATACCTCTTCTTCCATAAATTGAAGAGCCCCAGGTTTTTGAAAAGGTCCCCAATCACTTTCCCCTGCAATAAATAATGATGGAACTACAATTCTTCTTCCATGAAACAATGATAATTGACGGACTTCCTCAGCGGATTTTGTAGCACGGTACCAATTAAGACCACCTTGAAATCCAGTTCTTTGAAATTCAGTCTCAAAAACTTTTAGTTCTGAATCTGATAACCAGTCACACAATTCAACATCAAGCTTAGACGGTTTGTGAACTTTTACTGTTTGAGGCATATTTTGGTCCAAGTCCATAATATAGTAAGTAGGCATTTTAGATAATTCTTCAGCAGTCCAAGATTTCAATTCGAAGGGTGAATTCTCTTCCCAATCATCGCTTTTCATATGAAAATAAGCTCTTAAAAATGAATTCAACCCATCTTCAGCATTCATCATGTCTGTATTAGCATAATCGGTACAGAAATAATCTCCATAGTGCTTCCTTGGTCTTTCTAAAGACGCTAAAGAATATTCAATATTATTTTCATTTAAAGGATTCCTAGAATGAAGGGAACTGCTATATGGCCCCACAAAAGGAGCACTCATTAAGACAACTGATTCAAATATATCTGGGTGTATCAAGGCACACCATCCAGCGACGGATGATCCAAAATCATGTCCAATTATAGATGCTACTGATTCATATCCAAGATGTGAAATAAAGTTAAAAACATCATTTGCTAAATTTATTTGAGAAAATCTTCTCAGAGGCTGATCATAAGAACTATTCCAGCCAACAGTTGCACCGAAACCTCTTTGATCAGGTGCAACAACATGAAAACCCGCATCAGCTAACAAAACCATTAATTTTCGCCAACTGTATGCCAATTCGGGAAACCCATGCAATAATAAAATTAAAGGTTGATTTACTTTTTCAAAACCTGCTTCCAGATAATGAATTCCTAGTCCATCCAACGAACCAGTTGTACGAGACCTAATACTGTCTGATAAAGTGTTATTCCCGAATTGATCTACCATAGCTACACCAAATTTCCTAGAAATTTCCCCCAGTCCATAAGTATCTACTTAAGTCAATCTGACCTGATGACGAAAACTCAACCCCTTCTGATTCCAGCAAATCTCTTTGGTTGATATCACAATCCTCTTCGATTCTGCTAATCATGCCAAACCTATTAACAACCCTATGCCAGGGAACAGAAGAATTCAATTCCAAGCTAGATAATGCATATCCAACAATTCTAGGATTATTAGCGCCTACTAACTGAGAAATATCTCCATAAGTCGAAACTTTCCCAAATGGAATCTCAGAAGTAATGAGAAAAATTTGTTCAAATAGGTTCATTTCCGAATTACCGCCTATTCCATGCCTTTCTTAAAAGCTTATTACCCAACAACCCTCCAAATAAAAACCCAATAACTAAAGATAGTAATAAAAGTAAAAACCCTAAGAATTCATTTATTCCATCTGGCATGAAACTAGCATAAACTCCTCCAAATAACATTAAACCTATAAATCCCCCCAAGACAAAAAATAAACCTTTTAGCAAATCAGGCAATTCACTATTTTTCAATGACAGTTTGGATCCACAATCAGTACAGAAAAACGTTTTGGCATCGATCTCTTCCAAGCCGCATGTCGAGCAAATCAAAACCTGTCCACTATTAGAATTTGTTTCTCTAGGTTCCTTATAATCGCTCATGACGCCCAACAATCCAAATAAAACTCATCATAAATCCTTAAACATTTTTGTCAAAACAAGTGAGGTTTCTGTCTCAATAAATATATGGGATCAGAACTGATAATAAAAAACATGTGGTTAAAATGAATGGAACTAGTAGTAATACTATTAAGGCTTTCAATCTCCATTTTTTCCAAAACAAAAACCCTAAAAGTCCCCCAGTAACAACAATCATTATAATTATTAATTCTGTATTGAAACCATCATTTCCTGAATACCGCCCGATGGTAACTAAATAAGCTATAAACAACACAACCTGAAAACCAATCAGAGATCCGAATCCTATAGATATTATTGCGAAAACTTTCGACATTTTACTTAAACACTTT
>PBBT01000009.1:49977-90132 GCA_002717725.1 Chloroflexota bacterium | reverse complement strand
CAATAATAGGAGAGATAGATGCACTTACTTGAAGTATATAATCCTGTTGCGCCACAGCGCGGGATGATGAATGTATTTGAGCCGAACTCTCGCCCATCCACATTGGATGGTAAGACAGTTGGTTTGTTATGGAGTGGGACTCATGGCGGTGATTTGGCATTAAATCGTGCTGGAGAGGTTATTCAGCAGCGATATAGTGATGTTAAGGTGAATTTCTACACTGGAGGAAACTATCCAGCTCCGACACATATTGTGGAACAGGCGGCAAGGGAGTGTGATGTAGTCATAGGTGCGACGGCCGACTGAGGTACTTGTGCGTCGTGGATGTGCTACGACATGATAGAAATTGAGAAGATGGGCAAACCTGCTGTCCCGATAGTTTCGGGTAGATTTGAGGATGACGCGATAGCTAGTTCTCGTACTTTTGGTATGCCTGATTTGCAATTTGTGATAGTTCCTAGGATTTATAGGAATTTAGCTGAAGATTTATGTGTCAAACAGACTGAAGATGTGATGGATGAATTGATTGAGTGTTTGATTGAAGATTCCAAGTCCAGGGATTCTGGTTTACTTGATGAAGAAGTACTTAGTTTTGAAGGTGAAGATCGTTACGAAGCAGTGAATGCAATGAATGTTGAATTCACAAAGCAGGACTGGTCTGATGCGCTTCCGATTTATCCTCCAACACGTGAAGCAGTAGATGCTTTGATAGCAGGTACGAGTTTATCGGGTGATGATTTGGTGTGTGATATGCCGCCAGGATTTGGGTTGGCGACTGTTAAGCAGATAGCGATTAATTCGGCAATGGCAGGAGCAAAACCAGAGCATATGCCTATTATTATGGCAGCAGTTAAGTGTTTGTCTGAGACAGGAGGTAGTGGAGGGAAGTCATTGCTGATGTCTACTAGTCCTCATGCCCCGATGTTGATGGTTAATGGTCCGATTGCTAAGAAGGTTGGTCTTAATGGTAAGTCAGCGTTAGGACCTGGTAGGGATAATGAGATCAATATAGTTATAGGTCGAGCATTTTACTTGTGTTTAAAGAATATAGGTATGTGGTATCCAAACAAGATGGATATGGATACGATTGGTACTACTCGAAAGTTTGTTTTATGTGTTGCAGAGAATGAAGATGCGAGTCCATGGCCATCATTTGCAGAAGACAGAGGATTTTCAGCGGATGAAAGTACTGTATCTATTTTTATTACAGATGGTGAGCTTGACGTTCAGGATCAGGGAAATACCACAGCCGATGGATTACTGAAAACACTAGCATATGGGATAACGTTTGGTAATAGGTATATGGCTAAACGTAAAGCAGGGCACAGATTAGTGTTTATGCCACCTGATGTAGCAGGTCCAGTAGGAGCAGAGGGATGGTCTAAGCAGGATGCAAGTGATTTCATGCATAAGCATGCATATGGAAGTTTAGGTAAATTCATTCAATTCATGCCGATTGATGATGCTAGAGTCACTGAAGACTGGTACTGGTTAAGAGATAAAACAGAAGAAGAGAGATTAGAGATTAGTACACCATTGTTTGATAGNGGAGATAATATCGANATAGTTGTTNTNGGGGCAGATAGAGCAAAAACTCTGGTATTCCCNAGTGATGGNGGTGTCGTCACAATAGGTATTGATCAATTTATTTGAAGGACCACGTCGCGAATTCTCCTGTACCAATNAGCCTGTAGACTTCTGGAGTTTGTGCGTCTACGACTATAATATAGTTAGTTGATGAACTCGTTTCATTGATTATCCTCATTTCNGATTTTACATTTCCTGCTAAAACTAGNGATTTACTATCAGGAGACCATATTGAATGAGAGTGGGCATATTGATCAAAAAATTGAAACATTGTTAGTTGATCATTAGTNGGNGAAAAATCTATNAGATGAGTGATAACTTCATTTTCTATATTTATGNTTGCAAGCGTGAAAATCCCAGGTTTTTCAGACATTGTTATGACTGCAATTTTTNTGNCATCAGGACTCCAAAAGAACGAAACAATTTTNTCTGAAATCGAANTATATTCGAAAATGTTTGAGTTTANTTCGCGACGNATTTTCAACTCGTTGTGTACAGATAAACTTTTCCCTTTCCATAATATTCCTCGNCCTTTAGTTCCTATAGCTAAAGCTTTTCCGTTAGGACTCCATAAATATGAAGGAAATCCACGAGTAATAAAATCTTCATCTTTTTGAAGTTCCGAGGATTCATGTAAATCCACTTCGAAGGACTTAAATTGATTATCGGGTGTTTGGATGCTTAATAATATAGAGTGTTCATTCGGTTTCCATGGNGCAACAGTATAGGATTTAGAAAACAAACCTAGATCTAATATTGGAGTATTAGGTGAGTTATTAATTAGAAAATGTCTACCATCGGCATGAGCAATTAAATATTCTGAATCGCTGGACCATGANATCCATATGGGGCCGCCTTGGATTAGCTTAGTTGATTGATCTAAGGAGTTGTTAAAAATGGAAAGAGTAATTTCTCCATCTGTATTTACAACGAAAGCGATTGATTTTCCATCTGGTGACCANAGAGNATAGTGAATTACNTTATCNGCAATTGGTATTGTTTCATTATTTTCCTGNTCTAATATTGTTTTGTGTTCTTTGGAAATTGTATGAAACATATTTAGTGAAGAAAATTGATGAGTGGATTCCATTTTCTCGATGTGTTTTGTATAGAGTAGATATTTGTTGGATGGTGACCATGTTGGCCAAGAAAAACTCGATCCNTCTTCATTCGAAATTTTGGTTAATTTACTACCGTCTGGATTAATTGTATAAAGTTGTTTTCCATGTCCAATATAGGCAATTTTGTCAAGGATTTTNTCTGGAGGNAGGGNAGCATTTTTTACATCATTTAATTCTAAATTGGATAAAACCCACAGGTTTAGAATCATCAATAAGGTGATTGTTGGGATAATTGTCCAAGAGAAAATATTTTTAAGAATGGGCATTCGCATATTCTTTTATNTCAAGGAATTTTAATTTATATAATAATTGATTCCTCATGAGATCTGACTAAATNTCCAGATAATGACCAAGGAGTAGATTTAGTGACGTTTACNTGAACNATTTTGCCNTTACATTCANCNTCATTATCAAAATAAATTAATTTATCGTTGCGGTTTCNTCCAAACCATCTTCCACGTTTTTTACCCTCGACTAACACTTCGAATGTTTCTCCAACAAGTTCGGAATTTAANTCACGCAGTATTGTTTCTTGGAGTGAATCTAATTCGTTTAACCGAGCCATCTTTTCTGATTNAGGTACGTCATCAATCATAGTTCGAGATGCTATTGTGTTCTCTCGGAATGAGTAGGCTGCGGAGTGAATCTTATCAAATTTCGTATCTGAAACTAGATTTATGGTCTCGCGAAATTGATTGTCTGTTTCGCCACAGAATCCGACAATNACATCAGTAGTTAGTGTGATGTTAGGAACCATGTTTCNTATTTTGTATGTTAATGCTCTGTACTCTTCGTTTGTATATCCTCGGTGCATGTTGGAAAGTACTTCATTAGATCCTGCTTGCATNGGTAGATTAATATTTTCACAAACTTTTTCTAGATTTGCTACCGCATCAATAATATTTTCACTCATGTCGTTAGGATGAGANGTCAAAAATCTAACTCTGGATAAACCTTTAATATCATTCATGGCATACAGNAAGTCCGATAAGTCGATATCTTGTTTTAGATCATGACCGTAGGAGTCCACATTTTGTCCCAATAATGTTATTTCCTTAACCCCTCTATTTACCAGTAGCTCNGATTCTAAAATGATTTCATCTAGTTTNCTGCTTACCTCTCTTCCACGTCGGTANGGGATTATNCAGAAAGTGCAGAACTTATCGCATCCATGGATGATGGGAACAAAAGCAGTCACATCAGGACTGACGGTTAATGTTCCAATACAGCCTTCAACATCTATAGATTTNCGTTCTCCTATTAATTTTAGAAGTGGGTCATACTCTTGGGGTCTGAGGAAGACGTCGATGTAGGGATAAGATTTTTCTAACGTATCAGTTTTTGGGCCTACCATACATCCCATCAAAGCGAAAATTTTTTCAGGGTTTTGAAGTTTTTGAGGCTTCAGACTTGTCATCATTCCNATAACTTTGTCTTCAGCNCTTTGTCTAACCACACAACTGTTCAAAACTACTACATCAGCTTCGTCTGCTGAGGAAGCTTTTGTTAAGCCAATTTGATCAAAAGCACTTTCAAGCTTTTGAGAATCAGCTACATTCATTTGACATCCAATTGTCCAAACATAGAATTTTTGCATCTGTTTCCTATTTATTCTTAAATTTGTGGCGGAGGGAATGGGATTCGAACCCATGAGAGGGTATTAAGCCCCCTAACCGCTTAGCAGGCGGCCGCACTAGGCCTCTATGCGATCCCTCCTTTATAATACTTATGATTCTATCAAATTATTCTGTTGATTGTGNAAAGTCCTCTGGGTATCCTACCCAAATATCACCACCTACAAAAAATTCGCGTTTCCATATTGGAACAATTTGTTTTATTTCGTCTACTATGAATTGCGCTGCATCGAAAGCAGATTGNCTGTGGGGTGCAGATACTGCGACGACCAAACTAATTTCNCCGATTTCTAATCTTCCAAGACGATGTCCTACAGAAATTTTAGAAACNGGGAATTGCTTTTTTGTTTGGGCAATCAGTTCGTTCATTTTATTATCGGCCATAGGNCTGTAGGCTTCATATTCTAAATAAAGTACTTCGCGGTNTCCAGTTTGATTTCTAGTNACCCCTAAGAATACTACTACAGCACCATTNTCTTCAGAACTTACTTGNTCNGAGAATTGTTGAGNGTTGAGCGGATTATTTGTAATTAAAATTGACATTATCCTCCACTTACTGGTGGNATTAATGCGACTTCGTCTCCGTCGCAAAGAACAGTTGAATGATTTTGATATTCTGAATTTACNGCTATTACAATGTTTGACGGAGGAATTGTAATCTCAGGGAATTTNGAACAAATTTCAATTGCTAAATCACCAACTGTGTTTGAGTCTTTTGGTATTTCAAGACTGAATTCTGAGATTCCTGCCTTATCACGGTATGCAGCGAATAATTTCACTAATATTTTCAATATTTATGATCTCCTTGATTTAGATTATACCAATTTAATATCAAAAACTTTTCTGCTTTAGCTACGATATTCTCCGCCGTTTATATGAAAGGTTTGTCCTGTAATGTATGATGCATCATTAGAGATTAGAAAAGAACATAGTTTAGCTAATTCATTGGGGTTTCCCAGCCTTTTTAGAGGGATATTTTTAGTACGGTCTGGATTGGGNNGATAGTCAGTATCGGTTATTGTATTTTCAATAGATGTGTCGAAAGCCCCTGGTACTATACTNTTTACTAAAATATTGTGAGATGATAATTCTACTGATAAAGCATGCATGAGACCTATTGCACCAGTTTTGGATGCAGAGACATGCGCCCACCCATGCTGACCCNTATGAGCATTTAGCCCTGANATATTGATAATTCTTCCCCAATTAGCTAATTTCATTCCGGGTACGAACGCTCTAGAAAAATAAAATGGAGCATCTAGATTTACTGCCATTACATTTCTCCATTGGGAGTTAGTAATTTCAGANANTTCTGAAAGTTCTCTAAGTCCTGCATTATTTACTAAAATATCTACTTTNCCAAAATGGGATAATGACTGATCTATGATCATTTCNACGTCCTTAGGATTTCCAACATCNCCAATGATTGATATTGAATCGACTCCATAAGAGCGGACTTCTTCNGAGACTAAATTTGCCTGGTCTTTATTCTTCTGGGAATTAACGATGATATTTATGCCTTTTGATGCTAGTTCAAGGGCAATTGACTTTCCTAAGTTTCGTCCAGAACCAGTAATTAATGCTGTTTTGCCATGAATATTCTTTTGAGTTTCCAAAATATTTCCTAAGGTTTGTAATTGTTTATGCTAAGCGAATGATTTCTTTTTCTACCAATTTTTGGATCTCATCGTTAGAATAACCTAATANTTCGGACAGAATTTCATTAGTGTGTTCACCGACTTTAGGTGTGGCTCCTACTACCATTGGAGTTCTGCTAAATTTGATAGATTTTCCAGTTACCCACATTGTTCCGGCAATTGGATCAGGGACTTCAACCATCATTTCGCGTTCTCGAAGATGTGGATCATTAGAGGCTTGCTCAACATTGTTTACAGGGGAACAAGGGATGCTATTTTCAGAGAGAATATCAACTGCTTCAGCCATTGTTTTATTAGAAAACCACTTTTTTAGAGCTTCTTCAATTTNTAGNTAGTTTGATGCTCTAAGTGAACGATGAGTAAATCTGTCATCTGTTTTCCATTCAGGTTTATTTATAACGTCACAAACTCTTTCCCAAATTGGGTCATTGGTGGCAGCAAGTATT
The DNA here is from genome assembly GCA_002717725.1 of Chloroflexota bacterium. Next base: position 83,686 of record PBBT01000009.1, on the reverse strand, counting down.
ACCCAACCATCAACAGCTTGATACNTTCCTGCAGTACCTTTTCCGTTACCCTCTTTGGCTGTTTCAATTCCATCTCCGAGAAATGCAGAAATTGGAATTTCATTTGTTGTGAAACCTGTGTCTGCTAATGAGACATCAATAGATTGTCCTNCTCCTGAAAATTCTCTTTCGCGTAGAGCAGCTAAAGCACCTATAGTTGCATGTAAGGATGTTATTCTGTCAATNAGGGGGAAGGTTGTTTTTACTGGCGGACCATCAGGGAAACCATTTAAAGACATCATTCCTCCGAGGGCTTGTCCAATGGGGTCAAATCCGACCCTTTTACTGTAAGGACCATATTGNCCATACGCTGAAATGTTTAGCATTACTATTTTAGGATTGATCTTNTTTAACTCATCATANCCAAAACCCATAATTTCTATGGTGCCAGGGCGGAAATTTTGTAGAAAGATGTCAGAAACTTTTACNAAATCACTTANNACTTTTTTCCCATCATCAGTTCGGAGATTTATCGATAAACTTTTTTTNCCGCTGTTGTATTGAACCCAATAGGCGCTTTGGCCTCTTACGGTAGGACCATTCTGACGACTTTCATCTCCAGAAATAGATTCGATTTTTATTACTTCAGCNCCCATTCGTGCAAACATTAGTGCACATCTTGGTCCTGCTTGATAACGACCTAAGTCTAGTACTCGTATTCCTTCAAGAGGAGTATTCANTGATNCATTCATAATTTTTTAGTTTTTCCCCTTCCTATCTAAAAACTCTTTGAATCCTTCCAATACTGGAGTTGGAGCTAATTGATTTTTTTGTGCACTTAGCTCATTTTGGAACATCTGNTTCCAATGTTCTCCGACATTATTTAGCATCAAATCTTTGACGCCTTGTACCATTCTGTCATCATTTTCTGCGATTTGGTTAGCGATTCCTAATGCAGTTTCCATTAATTTGTCTGATGGAACAAGATGATTTAATAAACCAATTTTGTACGCTTCTTCAGATTCAACAACCCTTCCAGTAAACAATAATTCTTTCGCCACGGGCCANCCTACTTGCATTGGTAAACTCCATGTAGAATTAACTCTTCCGTAAGATACTGCAAGAAATCTGAATTTGGTTCTCTCGCAACCAATTCTTATATCCAAACTGGATGAAAGGACTGCGGCACCACCATATGCAAGTCCATTAAGTGCGCCTATAGTTGGTTTTTTGCAAGCCCCNATCCGCCAGGCGTATTCCTCTTTTTCAGCCTCCGGCTCTGGTTGAGTGCCATTTTTGGCAAATTCAGCCATTTCATGAATNTCTCCNCCTGCNGAAAATGCTTTTTCNCCAGCTCCTGTTAACACAATCACTGAAATACTTTCATCAGATTCCAATGAAACAANGGCTTCATTGAGTTCGCTGTACAATTTTCTGCTGAGAGCGTTTAGNCGATCAGGCCTNTTTANTGTNATTAATCCTATNGGACCAATTTTCTCGAAAATTATTGTCTCGTAATTCAATTTGATNCTCCAAAATTATTTGCCGCCACATTATACATTATCCGAGCAATTCGTTTGCAANAAATTTTACCTACATGAAATATGTTTTATATATTTCATCTGTTGTGTTAGGTTATCTTTTAAANNNNATGTTAGAAATTCAGTTTTTGGAGATTATTATGACAATGTCAGATTCTTTCCCAATTATTCGAAAAGGTGATTTGTCTCAGGTTTCTGNTCCCCCAAATTTAGATTANGAAAATGCTGACAAAGATTTCNATTGGGACGAAATGTATTCAGAATTAGATTGGCTCCCTGGNGGGTGCTTGAATAATTCATATGAGGCNATTGATAGACATGCAAATGGTAGGTTGCGTGATAAGTTGGCTATGATTTGGGTAGGNAAAGATGGNGAGGAAGAACGATATACATTTGGCCAGATGAAAAATGAGTCTAATAAGTTTGCTAATGTCCTAAAAAGCCTTGGTGTCGGTAGGGGAGATAGGGTGTTTATATTCATGGATAGAATTCCTGAGTTATATTTTGCGTTTTTTGGGATTCTGAAAGTTGGAGCAATTGCAGGCCCACTATTCTCAGCATTTGGGCCTGANCCAGTCAGAGATCGTATGCAAGATAGTTCTGCTAAAGTATTGATTACACAACCATCTTTACGAGACCGTATATCTGGAATAATCCCTGAACTTTTTGANCTCCAACATATCGTTGTGGTAAATAAAAACAATCGTGAACCGGATTCAATAGATATAGCTGATATGTCCTATGAAGAGGAGATGTCTCATTCTTCTGCTAACTTTGATATNGATCTGACTAGTCAATATGATTATGCAATNATGCATTATACTTCTGGCACNACAGGNAAGCCTAAAGGNGCTGTACACAGGCATCAAGCNGTTGTTCANCAATATGCTACTGGNAAGTGGGCTTTAGATTTGCAAGCAGATGATATTTATTGGTGTACTGCTGATCCCGGTTGGGTTACAGGAACATCTTATGGNATGATGGCACCTTGGACCAATGGAGTTACNCAATTAATATATGAAGGNGGATTTCGCGCNAGCAAGTGGTATGAGTTAATCCAAAAATATAGAGTAACGGTTTGGTATACAGCACCGACTGCTATTAGGATGTTAATGAAAGCGGGAGATGAATTGCCAAATCAATTTGATTTGTCTTCTCTTAGATTTTTGGCAAGTGTGGGTGAGCCTTTAAATCCTGAAGCGGTAGTTTGGGGAAATAATGTGTTNAAGTTGCCGTTTCATGATAATTGGTGGCAGACTGAAACGGGTGCAATAATGTGTGCAAATTACGCTTCAACAGATATTAAGCCTGGTTCTATGGGAAAACCTNTACCAGGAATTCAATTGGGTGTTGTAGATGATGATTATAATCTGATAGAAAATGGTGAAGTCGGAAATCTTGTGGTTAAAGCAGGATGGCCNTCCATGTTTCATGCTTANTGGAATAATGCAGAAATGTATAATTCTAGGTTTAGAAAAGGTTGGTATACGACTGGTGATAGAGCTCAAGTTGATGAAGATGGATATTTTTGGTTTGTGGGTAGAGCCGACGACGTGATTAATACGGCTGGTCATTTGGTTGGTCCTTTTGAAGTAGAGAGNGCTTTAATAGAACATCCTGCAGTTGCTGAAGCTGGAGTAATTGGAAAGCCAGANCCAATNGCAATGGAGATAGTGAAGGCATTTATTTCACTTGCTGATGGAGTTGATGATACGCCAAAACTTAGGAATGAAATTATTCGATTTGCCAGAGAAAAACTTTCAGCAGGAGTTGCTCCAAGAGAATTAGAAGTGATACCTTCTTTGCCTAAAACNAGGAGTGGGAAAATAATGAGACGTCTTTTAAAGGCCAGAGAACTGGGTCTTCCTGAAGGCGATACTAGTACGCTTGAAGACGACTAATATTAAGATTGTGAATTCTGGAGAGAGTGATGAAATCNGATAGACAATTAGTTGCACACTTAATGAGGAGAGCTGGTTTTGGTGCTACTTCTCAAGAATTGGATCAACTGACTCATTCAAAAACTTACGAAGAAATTGTGGATGACCTGGTAAACCCTGAGAGATTTGATCAAATAGATACGNCATTTNTTGAAAGATATTATGGNGGAGANCCTGTTGCTGTTCATGTTGGNAAATGGTTGTTTCGAATGGTAAATACTTTAAGACCTCTTGAAGAGAAGATGTCATTATTTCTTCATCAGGTTTTTCCTGTGGCTTGGGGTAAAAGNGAACATGGTCCTTCAATTTATCGTGAGATACAAATGTTTCGTGATGTTGGATTGACTAACTTTAAAACTGTTTTGTTACAACTTTCAAAAGATCCTGCNATGATATTTTGGTTGGATAATAATGAAAATCATAAAAACGAAATTAATGAAAATTTTGGCAGGGAACTTTTAGAATTGTTTTCCATGGGAGTTGGTAATTATTCTGAGTCTGACATTAAAAATGCATCTCGAGCTTTTACTGGATGGACTTTTGACCAACCNCTCTCCTTGTATCCATATGGGCATCATGAAGCAGTATTTAAATTTGCNTCTGAAGATCATGATTTTGGGGATAAAGAGTTTTTGGGACAAAAGGGAAAATTTGATGGAGAAGATATCATAGATATCATAGTGAANCAGAANGCGACGGCAAGGTTTGTATCTAGACATTTGTATAACTTTTTTGTTGAAGATGAAGTTCAAGTTCCGTCATGGGAGACNGTTCCNCCAAAAGATGAAAANGCGATAAGGTTTTTGACACAGGTTTTTGAAGAATCTAATGGNAATATGCGATTCATTTTGAAAGAATTGTTCAACTCTGATTTTTTNAAAAATTCAATTGGATTTTCCAAAGTTAAAAGCCCTACTGAACTAATAGTTGGTGTTATTAGACAGACTGGAGAGTATTCTGAACCTACTCATGGTATCCACCAATTTGCAGTAACTACTCTTAATGGATCTCCTTATGAAGGTCCGATGGCTATCATGGGCCAACGATTAATGAATCCTCCAACAGTGGAAGGTTGGCATACCGGTTTTGAATGGATCGATTCGGGCACTTTAAGTGAGAGGATTGGTTTTGTAGAGAAGCAATTCTCAGACCCAGAGAAGCCAGGAGTGGCCGATATNATAGATAGATTGGGTACTCTGGATGATGAACCNANACTTATAGTTGATCGATGCTTAGATGTATTAGGTNCGATCGTTGTAAGGGATGAAACTTATGATTCTTTAATACGATATGCTGAAAATTTGAAAGNAATAGGNGATGATGCAGGAGTACATCATTTGGTACAAATGGTGACCTCAACAGTTGATTATCAATTCGAATAGAATGATTGGAGGTGGAATTATGAATAGTTCAGANAAAACATTGGTTGTAATCCAATTAACTGGCGGAAATGATTTTATGAACACNATTGTTCCGTATACTANTGAACATTATTTCGACGCAAGAAAAAAAATTGTTATGGANCAGAGTGATGTCATTCCAATAAATGATACATTGGCAATCAACAAAAATGCNTCATCTTTNAAGGATATTTTTGATGCAGGTAATATGGCGATTATTCAAGGCATTGGCTATCCAAATTCGAACAGNTCNCATTTNCGAGGCATGGATATTTGGCATACNTGTGAACCTGATAAAGTCGGAAACGATGGTTGGTTAGGTTTAGCTCTCCGAGAATTAGATCCNTNATCGGAGAATGTGCTTACNGGNGTAAATATTGGGCAGGGGTTGCCAAGGGCTATGGCNGTAGCCGGTGTGCCTGTGACATCAATTAGTGATTTAGAAACATACGGNGTAATGAATTCNATTGAGAAACAAAAACTTAAAGAAAAATCTATNCAGGCTTTTAAAGACATATATGGCCAAGCGATAGGTTCAGGNAAAGTCTCTGAGTATATTGGTAAAACNGGATTAGATGTTTTAAAGGGTGCTGATATGTTGAATGAGGTTGCTGCCAATTATCAGTCCAATGTGGAATATGCAGAAAATCAGATTTCNAATAATCTNAAAGATATTGCAAGGATACATACATCTGATTTGGGAACCAAGATTTTTTATACAAGCCAAGGAGGATATGATACTCACGCAAATGAGCTCCCNACCCATCCAAAATTAATTAGAGAATTATCTAATGCTATTTCAGATTTTATGGATGATTTAGAAGAGCATAATTTGTCAGAAGACGTACTTATTCTAGTATTTACTGAATTCGGTAGAAGAATGAAAGATAATGGAAGTGGAACTGATCATGGTTCTGGGGGAGGGGCCTTTTTGTTTGGTAAAAATGTTAAAGGTGGATTGTATTCCGATTACCCATCTCTTAATCCAAGAGATTGGGAACATGGAGAAGATNTAAAACATACAATTGATTTTAGAAGCGTATATTCCACAGTTTTGGAGAAATGGATGGGTATTGANTCTAGATCTATTGTTAAAGGAGANTTTGAACAGTTGTCTCCTTTTGTTGTTTAAGCGGAGGTTAAAATGTCTAGACCGCATGGATTGTTAAGAGCAGGATATCCGTATTTGATGACTCTTGGGATGAGGAGAGTAACCAATTTTCCTACAGATGTTGCTTTTGGTTTGAATGGAGAGATATATATTTTAATGAGAGCCGAAGGATTTACAGGAATACGAATTTGGTCTTTGGATGATGCTGAAGAATTATCAGATGATTTAAAAACAATAGGAGGATATGGNACTGATGATGGGCAATTTGAATGGCCAGTAAATTTAATTACTAACAAAANCGGTGATTTNNTTGTGTCTGATGAATCTACNCATCGNATTACTAAATTTAATAAAAATGGNGAGTTTGTAAGTAAATTTGGAGAAATTGGTAATTCTGAAGGTGAATTAAATGGACCTTCCGGAATTTCATTTGATAATAATGNAAATNTNTTGGTTGTNGATTCTAAGAATCATNGAATTCAAAGGTTTTCAGAGTCTGGTGAATANATTTCTTCTTTTGGGTCGTTTGGTTCAGATCCAGGCCAATTTAATTTGCCNTGGGGTATTGATGTGGATGAAAACGGNGATATTTANGTTGTTGATTGGGGTAATAANCGNATACAAATTTTTTGTGANGATGGTAATTTAAAAANTGTTTTTGGTGAATTCGGAACTGGAGATGGACAATTTGATAGGCCTTCAGGNGTTGCAGTAGATATTCATGGAGATATATATGTCTCTGATTGGGGAAATAATAGGGTTGTAATGTTTAATTCTGAAGGGCATTATTTGTGGAGTTTCACAGGTGATGCGACTCTTTCGAAGGTTGCAAGGACCTATATGATGACGAATGCTTCACCTAACCGAATGCGTGAATCCGGTAGGATTGAAAATGAAAGATATCTNAGAAGACCTAGATCTGTTCGTNTTGATGATCAATTCAGGTTGTTTATACCCGATTATGAGTCTTATAGACTNCAGGTNTATCAGAAAGATTTCATTGAATTGGATGAATCTCAGATTGTAGCNCCTTTGAGGAATCCTACTTTGGATGTTGTTTAATAANTGGTAACACNATATGAGAAGGAGAATTCNTNTCATGAAAGATTTTTTGAGTTGCTTTGACAAANGTTTTTTCCTCTCCGATTTCTCCTCCAGTGTTACTGTTTCTATCGAANCTTGGGAANTTNCTACTAGAAATTTCTANTCTGATCTGGTGTCCTTTTAGGAACAAGTTGCTTGTGGCNCCTAGATTTATTTCTAGCTGGTAGATTTGTCCTGGATTCAAAAGCGATGCNCCTTGATTAGTNTTTCGGAATCTTCCACGGATGATTCCNTCAGTTAGATTTCTNGCATATCCACAAGGCTCAANATCTAAAAGNTTCGCNGTGAAATCGGTGTCTTTNGNAGAGGATGATANAAATACATGNAATTTGATNGGNCCAGTAACTTCTANTGGTTTTTCTAATGGATCNGTTGAATATATTAATACATCTTCTCTTGTTTCAATTGCAGAGTGGTCAAATGCTCCNGGNGCCATGAAACTAGGATTACAGCATAANCCTCCACCTATAGTTGGNACAGGATTTCCTGGATNATANACAAATGTGTCNTCTTTTTCGTNCNTTGGAANANTNANGCTTAATTTNCCATNCCCTGNTACAGAGTTTGAATTGCCTAAACTATGNAAATAGAATTTTGTTTGGATTGCTCTTTCNAGNGGCCAATTATCTTCGTTTCTCCATTTGTTTTCTCCCATNACAAAAATTTTTACAGGTTTCAANTTTTCTGNTTGATNTAGNGTNGGTTTCAACCAATGATTGAAGAAGTCTAGGATTGTTTCTTGCAAATTAATGTACCCAGCTGATGCCTTAGTGCCAAAGTTGAANTTTCCAGCAATTTCGGTAGGGTTTGAAGCNTGTACCCAGGGNCCCATAATTAATTTGGGAGATGACANAGGAGCATTTTTTTTCATTCCAATGTAATTGGATAAAGTTCCNTTTAGGAAAATGTCGTACCATCCTCCAATATTTAATGAAGGGATGGANATTTTGTGATAATTTTCTTCAATAGAAATATTTTTCCAGAATTCATCGTANTCTGGATGGGCTAACCAATCATAATAATATTCCGCTAATCCATCTTTCAGNTCTGGAAGATTTTTCATAGGAAGATATTCAAACAACTCAGATAGATTGTCTTTTGNATGGATTAAGTTTTCTANCGTTTGANCATTNAAGNTATNNTTGGAATTTCTTTTGATNTTCTCAAAGTTATCCAGNGTTAATGCTCCAATTGCCCAAGANAAATTAAAACCTAATGAAAATGCNCCNCCTTGCCAAGTCCACCCATCATGATAATTGGATGCGGTNACACTAGGAGCGATTGCTGACAATGNNGGATGTCCNGAAATCGCAGCAAGCCACTGAGTAGCACCTACGTATGACCCCCCATACATGCCNACTTTCCCATCTGACCAGNNTTGATTTGAAATCCATTCGATAGAATCATATCCATCATCAATTTCATTGATTAGNGGATAGAANTCNCCATGAGAACTAAATCTNCCTCTAACATCTTGAATCACAGTTGCAAANCCATTCTGGGCAGCAANTATTGGATCTANACTGGAACCAGACCTTGATTGAGGTGAACTTTTNTTATAGGGNGTTCTTTGTAATAGAACGGGTGTGGNGTTTNCAGANTTTGGAANATATANATCACAAAAAGTTTTGGTTCCATCTCTCATAGGTATCTCAAGATTAGATATGAANTNTATANTAGAATTTTTTGGTNATTCCATAATTCTTCCTTCAAAAAATNNTTAAAAAATATGAACAGGATTTTTAGACTTTANCATGANTTTATGCAATTTTCGAAAATCAGCTATANCCCTGTTGACCTTTTANNCGATTTGCGGCATTCTAATANTATGAGCCAGTTAATTTTTCTGCAAAATGTGAGTCNTAATTGACGTACGGGNCTAAAAAGGTTTTGGTCATAGGTTCTGGTCCAATAATCATTGGACAAGCTGCTGAGTTTGATTATGCTGGAACNCAGGCTTGTAAGTCNCTCCGTGATGAAGGNGTAACTACAATACTGGTNAANTCTAANCCNGCTACNATTATGACTGATGANGGTATTGCTGACGTGGTTTATATNGAACCACTAACCCTTGATTCTCTAACAAAAATTATTCAAAAAGAGCTTCCTGATGGATTGTTACCTACTCTTGGTGGNCAAACNGGATTAAATCTTGCTGTTGAATTGGCAGATGCAGGAGTGCTAGAAAAATATAACGTTAAATTATTNGGNACNCCNCTAGATTCAATAAAGAGTGCTGAGGACNGGAATCTNTTCAGGGAATTGTTNATTGNTATTGGAGAACCTGTTCCTGCTAGTGCAATAGTGAATTCNCTAGATGAAGCTAAGGAAAAATCAGAAGAATTGGGTTTTCCATTAGTTATTAGACCAGCTTATACATTAGGAGGTACTGGTGGTGGTATTGCATACTCTTATGATGAAATGGTATCAATTGTTACTAGCGGATTAGCTGCTAGTCCNATTTCACAAGTACTANTAGATTCTTCGTTGATAGGATGGAAAGAANTAGAATANGAAGTNATGCGGGATAGNGCAGATAACTGCATNACAATTTGCAANATGGAAAATATTGATCCAATGGGTGTNCATACAGGTGATAGNATCGTTGTTGCACCATCTCAAACTCTTTCNGACAAAGAATATCAAATGCTTAGATCNGCAAGTTTAAAAATTATTAGGGAACTTGGGATTGAAGGTGGATGTAATGTTCAATTTGCTCTACGGCCAAATNAATCGATTGCAAAATATCTNCCAAATCANGAAAGATTAGAAAGTGATTATTANGTNATTGAAGTCAATCCTAGAGTTAGTAGGAGTTCNGCNTTAGCTAGTAAAGCCACAGGATATCCAATTGCAAGAGTNGCNGCAAAAATTGCTGTTGGTAAAACNCTGGATGAAATACCNAATATGGTTACTCAAAAAACATTGGCTGCATTTGAGCCNTCTCTAGATTATTGTGTCGTAAAAATTCCCCGATGGCCTTTTGATAAATTCCCTGGAGGAGAACGTACATTAGGAACAGAAATGAAAGCAACTGGTGAAGTTATGACAATAGCCAGGTCTTTTGAAGCTGCATTTCAGAAAGCTGTACGCTCTTTAGAGATTGAGAACCGTTCAATACATTGGGAAAATCCTGAATGGTTTTCATATGATGAAGCCAGCAATTTGAAAATCCCTTTTCATCCTACTGATGAGAGATTATGGGTTTTAATGTCGGCACTAAGAAAAGGTATGGATTTTGAGAAAATTTGTGAACATACTTTTGTAGATCCTTGGTTTATTTATTCATTTAAGAATATTACAGATTTTGAGGATCACATTAAGAATAAAGGAATTTCGAGAGAGCTATTAATTGAGGCAAAAAAACTTGGTATATCCGATAGTCGGATTGGAATGTTAATAGACAAGTCCCCTAAAGAAGTTAGGGAAATTCGCCTTGGTTTTGGAATAAAACCTGTATATAAAATGGTCGATACTTGCGCCTCGGAATTTGAGGCAGAGACCCCTTATTATTATAGTACATATGAACAGGAAAATGAGGCACTTCCTCTCATTGANAAAAAAGCNATAGTTATTGGTAGTGGTCCTATTAGAATTGGNCAAGGGATCGAGTTTGATTACTGNTCAGTACACGCTGCTTGGGCTCTTCAGGAGGCNGGNATAAAAAGNATNATGGTTAATTCAAATCCAGAAACAGTTAGTACTGATTTTGATACNAGNGATAGATTGTATTTTGAACCATTNGATGATGAAAGNATTCAAGACATTATTGATAATGAGACTTTTANAGGTAATGATGGNGAAAAGAATGTACCTCCTNCAATAGTACANTTCGGAGGTCAAACAGCAATAAATCTGTCACAGTCTCTAAATGATTTAGATTTGCCTATTTTAGGTTCCAGTGCCGAAGCAATTGATNTTGCTTCGGATAGACACTTGTTNGAAGAATTCTTGAAATCACTTAATATACCTAATCCTCCTGGTAAAGCAGTANNTTCTGTTGNTGAAGCTNCTGCAGTTGCTGAAGANATAGGTTATCCCGTTCTACTACGTCCCAGTTATGTTTTAGGTGGAAGNGCTATGGAAATTGTTCAGAATCCTAAAGAATTAAAAAAATATATGAAAAATGCGATAGGTTTAGGNGGNGGACGNAAGATATTAATCGANAAATATCTGGAAGGACGNGAGGTTGAAGTTGATGCNGTTTGTGACGGNACAGANGTACTAGTTCCNGGAGTNATGGAACATGTAGAAAGAGCGGGTGTTCATTCTGGTGATTCNATGGCAATATATCCGGGTNTTTCTCTTGCAAAAAGTGAAGTGGATACAATCGTTGAATATACTACGAANATCGGACTGGAATTAGGTGTTAAAGGTTTGATGAATATTCAATATGTAATAGTTGGTGGAGAGGGTTNTAGNAATCCTGGNGATGCANCNAAGAATAGCGANNGAAAAGGNGGGGATGTNTATGTGATTGAGGTGAATCCTCGCTCTAGTCGTACGATTCCNTTTATNTCTAAAGTTACGTCAGTTCCAATGGTCAATTTAGCTGCCAAAGTAATGCTTGGATANAAACTTCAAGATTTGGGNTANNGTGGAGGNTTATGGGAAAAGCAAGATTTGGTNGGTGTGAAGGCTCCTGTTTTCTCNATGTCAAAATTGTANGGGGTTGATACNTATTTGGGACCNGAAATGAAATCAACAGGTGAAGTAATGGGAATTGATTTTGATTTTGAATCAGCCTTCACTAAGGCTTTGGTTGCGGCATCTTTGACCATACCNNNTGAGGGNTCTGTTTTATTGAGTATTAGTGATAGTCACAAAAAAGATTCTGTAGATGCTATTGAGGCACTCTATAATCACAATTATAAGATTTATGCTACACAGGGTACTGCAGATTTTATTCGATCCATGGATATTCCAGTTGAAGTAGTTGCAAAGGCCTCAGAGCANGTATTTCCTAATACTGTTCAATTAATAGAACAAGGTCACGTTAATGCCGTGATNAATACTATTGAAGGTGATCGAGATGCGTTGCANGATGGNTTTGAAATTCGACGAGCTGCTACNGAAAANCGTATTCCNTGTTTTACNTCTTTAGATACTGCACGTGCAGCGATTTANAATTTATCTGCAGCTCATTCTACTTATAACATAAATCCGATCAACAATTACGTAAGAAATACTCGACCNAAATGATATTGGNCGTTTAATNAAACCAGGATTCGAGCTCAGATTTGTTTTTGTTTAACCAAGCGTTATTTATTGCAATGCTTTCTAAAGATTGTCGTATTGTACGTTCAGCTCCAGGAGCTGGGTTTTCGGCAAAAAACTCTTGAATTTCCTGGCTTTTTTCCAATGTTCGAAAACCTGACAAATTCCCAATAAGCCTCATNATTCCGAANCCNCCATCTCCATATCTTCTATCAATTTCTTCCCAGTTTGATTTAATAAAATCCCATCCCAGTTCTCTACCCAGNTTGTTAGACATAATTCCAGATATTACGCTGATNGTGTCTTGNGATCTAATTTGATTAGATAATGTTTTCTNAAGNAAATCNTTAATNATCTCTGGGTTTGAGTATCTTGTCATTCCCATTAATAATCGAANTTTCTCTTCATGTAATTCAGCAGAATTGTGTGCATCCCACATTTGATNATAATATTTTTCAANCCCAGTTCTTGCCACGTTAGAAAACACCATNAATCTTATGTCTGGATTTAAATTNGTNGGATTNTNAAANTAATTTTCAAATCGTCTTTGAGACTCTTTTAAANTTGAAGGGTCTGCAAATTTNCCTANAAGATTTAATAATATGGATCTAAGTAATGAATCNAGATGAGTTTCATCTGGCTTAGGGTCCCANCCGATTAGAGTAGCTGAAGGAGAGACTATATTATTTATAAATGTTTTGAACTTAGGATATAAAGATGAATTTTCAAGCAGATTTGAAAAATATTCTATATTTGANGCNATATCACTCCATACTGANGCATCATTTTCTTTTGGATAATAACTTAAGATTTTTAAATAATTTGTAGCATTTATNATTCCAGCTTTTGACAAGGCAAAAGCATCACTTTGTATTCCTAATCNATCAGATGGTTTTANAGTTAATGAAGAAATAGGCTCAGACAGATTTTCNAGGTCTGAAGNTTCATATTGAACTCGATAAAATGCTGAGTGACTGGGATTGATTTTGATCCAAGATGTGTTTTGGNGTTTTAAATTTAATGNGAAAGNTNNGGTTGTCATAAGTTCANGGANNGTTGAATCGGTTGCAGAAGANGAAACACTGATTGGNATTTGCCAAAGTGAATNATTCNGTGTTGATTCATTGAGTATATTGTCATATCTGAATTGATTTTGTTCAAAATTAATTGATAGTGAATCGTGTTGTTTTTCNGTTTTGACTTTTAAGACTGGAAANCCAGTTTGTGTTGTCCACGATTCCATAATTTGATTTACAGGCAATCCAGATGCTTCTTCNAGTGANTTCCAAAGGTCATNTGTTGTTGCATTAGCATAAGCATGTTCTTTCAAATAATTTCTCAATCCTNATTTAAAAGTNTCTTCACCTAGGAATTGCTCCANCATACGNAGTATTGAAGCGCCTTTGCTNTAGCTNATAGCATCAAAAAGCTGTCCTATTTCCGCAGGNTTTTTAACATCTTGTTCTATAGGNTGGGAATTCGCAAGTCCGTCCAAAGACAATCCNCTGTTTGTATCATGAGTGAGGAATTGNGTCCACATGTCCCATTCTGGATGAAGCCAATCNGTGGCTTTGTCACCCATCCANGAGGCAAAACTTTCATTGAGCCANAAATCATTCCACCATTTCATGGTCACNAAATTTCCGAACCATTGGTGNGCCATTTCATGNGCTATTACTTCAACTATAAATTGNTTTGTNGTGGCCGCAGTGTTGTCTTCGTCCATTAGTAGTACAACTTCTCTGTACGTGATGATACCCCAATTTTCCATNGCTCCTGCAGCAAAATCAGGTATTGCTAAATGATCTAATTTTGGTAGNGGATATGGAATTCCAAAATAGTCATTGAAAAAATCTAATAATTGAATNCTGGATTCTAAAGCCCAATTTCCTTGATTTTCTTTTCCTTTAGTAGTCCATACCCTCATTAGAGTTCCGTGNTTAGTCTTCCTTTGGACACANTCCATCTCGGCTATTGTGAAGCCCAGTAGATATGTAGACATTATTGGGGTGTCGGCAAAAGTAACATTTTTTAATCCATTACCTAAATCTAGTATTTGATTTTCAGGCATATTGGAAATTGCAGTTAATTCCTCTGGGAGTGTTATTGAAACTGAAAAGATTGATTTTGCTTCAGGCTCATCCCAGCANGGGAATGCCTTNCGAGCATCAGTGGCCTCAAATTGCGTAGTAGCCATNAATTTTTCTGTGCCANTTGTATCNAGATATCTACTTCTATAAAAACCTCTTAATCGATCATTTAATGTTCCNCAAAAATTAATATTTAGAGAATAATTCCCAGCAGGGATTTCGGTNTCAAANTGAAAAGTGACTGTTTCAGATTCAATATCTGATGCNATTGATGGATTTTTTCCTGACAGNTCTACATCGATNATGTCNATTTCTGAAGAATGNAGGGTGATTTCGTTAAAAGACTTTGAAATGTTTAATTCAATNGTTTCATTTCCTGANAATGTGAAGTNCTCTANNTTAGGNGAAAATTTTAAAATATAACGTATAGGATTAATGTAATCTGGCAAAATAGATTGTTGAAAGGTTGTCATTTNATGATCTCCAAATTNAGATCGTANTAAGGTTGAATAATTTTTTGAATTTTTTTGACTGTAGNATCAATTAGATTGTTCGCATTGATCACAATATGNTCAAAGTTTTTAGATAAGGCAAGTTCATTCTCNGCTGCATTTAATCTAGATTCAATGCTCTCGNCATTTTCCGAATTNCGTATTTTTAGTCTTTCTATCAAGTCTGACTTTAGNGCTGGAGCGATGAAAATTGATGTTGATAAGGGGAAAATTTCTTTNAGGGTATTAACACCTTGNACATCAATTTTAATCACAATNACTTTATNAAGAGAAATCGCCTCATTTATNTGAGATAGNGGAACCCCGTAATAATGTCCGTATACTTTNGCCCATTCGAGCATTTNATTNNTNTTAATNAATTGTTGNAATTTTTTTTCCGATAAGAAAATGTAATGTTTTCCATCGGTTTCNTTATNTCTTTTAGGTCTTGATGTTGCGGTAATGGGGTAAAAATANTTAGGTGATTTTGACTTCAATTTATTAATTAGCGTGTCNTTNCCCACNCCTGATGGTCCTGAAATNAAATAGATTTTTGAAGCATTTTTCAAGTNATTTAAATACGTCATTAGTGAGAACGGTTTTCNATGGAAAGTTGGCCTAGTTCATNCCAGAATGAAGGGTATGAAATTTCAGCTGCTTCTGCATTTGTGATTGTTGTGGTTCCTGAGGCTATTAGTCCTGCAATACCCATCGTCATAGCAATCCGATGATCATGNTGGCTTTCAACTACACCTCCTGTTAGTTTGTCATTGCCGTAGATGATCATCCCGTCTTCAGTTTCAGTGATGNTTGCNCCTAGAGTTTTNAGGCCTGATACAGTTGCTGAAATTCTATCGGATTCTTTTACCCTAAGTTCTTTTGCATCTNTAATGATTGTTTTACCTTCTGCAAANCAGGCAGCGAGAGCNAATATTGGTAATTCATCTATGACTCNTGGAATTATCTCTCCTCCAATTTCTACTGACTTTAGCNTGCTAGTTTTTACAATGATGTCTGCAGTGGGCTCACCGCTNTGTGANGAAACATTTTCTTTNCTAATATTNGCACCCATTTCTTNTAGTACTTCTANTACTCCTGTCCTTGAAGGATTAATTCCTACATTGGTAATTTTTATNTCTGCATTTGGATGACAACATCCTGCAATCATCCAAAANGATGCNCCACTAATATCACANGGAACAACGACATCCATGGAATTCAGTTGGGAATTNGATATTGATATTTCTANTGACTCATCNCNATANNTAATGTCAGCGCCCATNGCNTTCATCATTCTTTCNGTGTGATCCCTGGATTTAGCAGGTTGNAAAATTGTAGTCTTAGATNTTGCATGCATNCCTGCTAACAATATGGCTGATTTTAATTGAGCACTTGCTACAGGCATTTCATATTCNATNCCTTCTAGATTTCCTCCNNTAATTGATAAAGGTGCTAACGAACCATCTTCTCTGCCNGAAATTTTAGATCCCATNAAAATCAAAGGCTTCGTAATNCGTTTCATAGGTCTTTTTCTTAACGAGTCGTCTCCAGTNATAACACTGAAAAATGNTTGTGCNGCAAGNAATCCTGAAATTAATCTAATNGTAGTTCCNCTGTTTCCTGCATTTAGAACATCTAAAGGTTCTGANAGTCCTTCANANCCAGAACCTTCTATTTGAAAAATTTCATCTTTTTCNNTTGNACCCNTNGGAGACAAACTNGTGATTTTCGCTCCAAGGCCCTGTAAGCAATTTAGAATNGAATTTCTATCATCCCCAACACAGAANTTAGAAACCTGCGCANATCCNGTAGCAATTGTGTTTAAAATTGCNGAACGAATGGAGATTGATTTGTCTCCGGGTGGNGATATTGATCCGGATAAACTATTAGCATTTTCAATTATCCGTTGCATTTTGTACTAACTCCTAAGTCCTCTACCTTTNTATTTCCATTCTTCAGNATCATTTTCCTTNTCATTTTGTTTTGAAGATTTATATCTGTTGGTNAGGTATTCTCCAAAAAANGAAGAAGCTATATAACTGCCTTGGCCTGGTAGAGTTGGGTCANCAGNTTTGGTNTCNACTGCATTTGCTTCCCATTTTGCATGTTCTTCCCATGAANAAACCAAAGACTCAAATAATTCATCCGATTTAGCTGATATATTCTCGCGGTATTTAAATAGCTCGGCAATAATTGAATCAATCCACATNACCATTTCCTCAGAATTAGATAATAATATNGCTTCNCTTTCTCTGGGGTCAGTATCTGACAATTTGGAAAGGTTNGTATAGTTTGATGTTGTTAATTTATGCATGTCTCGCCAAGAGCTACTTTTAGTAGTTGCTGATACAAAAGAAGCAGATANAAGAATCGGTAAATACTCAACNGCTGACATAAAACTGTCGTGCTCTNTNGCGTCAATAAACATAGTGTTTGAGCCAANCANTTCTGCTAATCCAGTAACTAGTTTAACNGCAGATGGATCTGCTTTAGGNTCTGGNGTGAGGCAGAAAATAGATCCTTGGAAAAGNGCGGAATTTGCTTCTTCGATAGATTCCGGNAAGTTTTTGATTAGTGGATGCCCTCCTATGAAATTNTTTTTGTTCGGTAGGATTTCNTGGGCCAANTTAATTGCAAGAGATTTTGATGAACATAAATCTACAACTACTGAAATTTCNGATANTCCGTTTGATATTCCTTGAAGAGTGTCTTTCATAGAACTTATAGGNACATCGATAATTACCAGATTGGCATCTGTNACNGCATTTGAATAACTANNAGTAATGTTAGAAATCAATTTNAGTTTTTTTACTTGGTTAGTTACATTCCTACGNATATCCATACCAATGATTTTTGTGTTTTTAAGTTTGGCGTTTTCTAATGCCATTGCAAGGGAAACACTTTTTGGCGTCAAACCAATTAATGCGATTTTTTCCAANACTCNCTCCAATCATAAATTTTNAGAGACTTAAGAAATTCTAGCACAAACAATGTCTATTTTTGCATTTTCAGAAAATTATAGATCCCATAAAATTNTCTAATAGAANNACTATCGGNATTAAAACGGTAGACAGAATNCCAATCTGTAAAATTACATCAGCGATNATTACTATTGCTAAAAATATCCAAGTGTAGTTACTGATGCGATCTAGTTGAAGNGCTANGTTTTTTGGGGTTAGACCCTGNATGACTTTGAATCCATCNAATGGNGGCAGAGGGAGTAGGTTTAATGANGCTAAAAGTAGATTCCAAAAATATAAAGTTCCAAAGAATAGTCCGATAAAATTATTTGAATTAATTTCAAATGGAGCTACTGAAAAGTTAGAAGGGTCTAAGAAGTTCAATTTAACAGATATTGCTATAATAAGAGCTAAGAATATGTTCGACAATGGCCCTGCTATTGAAACGAAACACATTCCTAAATATTCGCCNATTATAAGGTTTNTTCTGTNAACAATTACNGGTTTTGCCCATCCGAAACCNGCAATTAAGAACATTATAGATCCAAAAAGATCAAGNTGAGATTTTGGNTTTANAGATNTNCTACCATGGTATTTAGGGGTNGAATCNCCCAATTTNTTTGCAATGATAGCATGTGAGAATTCATGAANTACCAAGCTNATNACAATNGCTATTATAAAANTTGTAAACGCAANTAAAGCAGAACTNGGATTAACCGCCAACTGGTCAAGTAAATTGAATATCACATCAATATATTTCTAGTTTTAATCNGGTTTAAAANAACTGATAATTATGGATAGGAAATTAGTGGCCNCCGCAACCNCAAGCNCCGCTGCCNCATCCGCCTGCATTTCCGCCGCCTCCACCNCAACCNCCTGCTCCNCCNCCGCCACCNCATCCACAACCNCCACCGCCACANCCTCCNGCAACGTTTGGATTACTAATTACGAATCCACTTCGCATTAGACTATCTACATAGTCAATTTGTGATCCTTCAATGAGAGGNGCGCTCTGGCTATCAATAAGTATTTTGACAGTGTCAGTATCTATAACTACATCGTCATCNTTAACCTGNTCTTCTGANCCAAGNGCATATTGAAGCCCTCCTTCAGGTCCCGGTGTAGCAATTACNCTGAGCATTGTATGCCCNTCGGATTGCTCGTTTAAAACTTCTTCGATTTTTTGGGCTGCNATGGAAGTAACTTCTATTAATGGTGTAGTTGCCATTTTTNACCTCTATATGATGAGTTATATATGATATTCCACTTTATTGGACTGTAACATGGNGTACTTGGGAGGTCAATTGAAAATTNTTTGNTTACANATCAATTTNCNAAATTATTGACATCTACAGTTTNCAGTCATACAATTNATTCATTGAGTCCTTTGGTGATTCTAGCGTGGCGGAACCACCCGTAACCATCCCGAACACGGTAGTGAAACGTCTCAGCACCTACGATACTGCGCTCGCAAGGGCGTGGGAAAATGGGTCATTGCCANGGGGCTTTTTCTTATATNGNTTTTTNAATATTNNATGACTACGTTGGAAATTCCNTCTGAAATTGTTTACTTGTTTATGGGCTTTACAATCGNGCTAGTCGTCAATATAATCTATACAACTTAANTAAGGCGGACTAAATAAATATATGACAGAGCATGAAGAAGGTGCTGGAGCTATAGAAGACATGGGAACACTCCTTGACTCGATGGAGCAACCTAAACCTCTACGTCGAGGTGAAGTGATTGANGGAGTTGTTTTGAGGGCAGACTCAGACGGCATATTAGTAAATGTAGGACACAAAGCTGANGGNACTGTACCTCCAGGNGANATGCGTACGGTTGATTTNGNAGANATTGTTGTGGGNGAAACNTCCGTTACCATGCTTGTNGTTCGTCCCGAAGGTGCTGACCGACCAGCAATATTGTCNATTGACAAGGCTGTTAATGAGAGTGGNTGGGTTGCATTTTCTAATGCNGAAAAAGATGGAGAGATACTCGATGGGACAATAATTGGGTTCAATCGNGGTGGTGCNATAATTGAAAAATTTGGTATTCGTGGATTTGTTCCAATATCACATNTAGTTTCTGTTCCAAGAGATTTTTTTCAATTTAATGNNACTACTCCTTCTGNAGNAACATCTTCTGAAACGTCTGNTGATAATTCGGATTCAGAAGCTAATGATGAACAANCNGATCCTAGAGATGAATTTNTTGGACAGACGATTCGATTNAAAGTTCTTGAGGTAAATAGNCCGCGGAATCGAGCTATCTTTTCTGAAAGAAATACCGTTCAAAGTGAACGAGAAGATTTGAAGTCAAAATTAATTGAAGAGTTAGAGNTNGGNGAAGTCNGGAAAGGCAAAATTTCTGGGATAAGNAATTTTGGTGCGTTTGTTGATTTNGGTGGTGCTGANGGATTAGTACATATTTCTGAAATGTCNTGGGGTCCAATTAGTTCNCCAGGNGATGTAGTANAAGTAGGTCAAGAAATTGATATTAAAGTAATNAAANTTGACAAAGATGGGCAAAAAATTGGNCTGAGTATTAGACAATTGCAGCCGGAACCTTGGATGGCAATTTCTGAACATGTTCACATAGGNGATGTTGTGCCTGCAGTNATAACAAATGTTACTGATTTTGGAGCTTTTGCAAGATTGGAAAATCCAGAATGTTCTGTAGAAGGTTTNATTCATATTTCAGAATTGTCNACTCGAATGATTCGTCACCCNAGCGATGTTGTTTCTGATGGAGATATTGTCCAAGTAAAGGTGTTAAGAATAGAATCAGATAGGCGCAGGCTTGGAATGAGTTTAAAACAAGCTGCCGAAGATTATGTCGAAGAGGAATTNTAGTTNCTATCTATTGACTATAAATAAAATGGAATTACTATAAATATATGCTTGGTTGCCAACCAGCTTAGANAGGTAATTGAATGGCAAGCAGATTCGAAAAATTTTCTGAGCGAGCCCGAAGGGTGTTATCACTTTCCCAGGAAGAAGCTCAGAGGTTTAATCACAACTATATAGGTAGTGAGCATATCTTGCTTGGNCTTGTAAGAGAGACTGANGGTGTTGCTGCTCAAGTCCTCGGTAATTTAGGATTAGATCTTTCTAGAGTTAGGTCGGCTGTCGAATATTTGATTGGTAAAGAGGAATCAAATCCTCANCAAGATATTGGATTGACTCCAAGAGCTAAAAAACTTATTGAATTAGCAGTTGACGAGGCAAGNCGCCTTAATCATACATACATAGGGACTGAGCATCTTTTGATTGGTTTAATGAGAGATGGAGAAGGTGTGGCGGCCGGGATNCTNGAGAGCTTAGGGGTTGACATAGATAGAATTAGAGCTGAGACCAGTAATGTTCTACAGGCTAATAATGAGCCTCCAAGTAAGACTTCTAGGCCTTCAAGGAAGACTAAGTCTTCTACGCCTACGTTAGAACAGNTGGGTGTAGACTTGACCAAAAAGGCAGCTCAAGGCAAGTTGGGGAAAACTGTTGGTCGTGATACGGAAATTCAAAGAGTTGTTCAAATTCTTAGTCGCCGTACGAAGAATAACCCAGTTCTTGTTGGAGAACCAGGAGTTGGAAAAACTGCGATTGTTGAAGCTTTGGCTAATCGGATTGCNTCAGGTGACGTTCCTGACACAGTNAAAGACAAACGTTTAGTNACTTTAGATATGGGTTCTTTGGTCGCCGGAACAAAATATAGAGGCGAATTTGAAGAACGACTTAAAAAAGTAATTGAAGAAGTCCGAAAAGTNGGGAATTGTATATTATTTATTGATGAAGTACATACTGTCGTAGGTGCTGGTTCAGCTGANGGNGCAGTCGATGCTGCTAATATGTTGAAACCTTCCNTGGCTCGTGGCGAAATGCAAACTATTGGCGCTACNACCTTGGATGATTANAGGAAATATATTGAGAGGGACCCTGCACTCGAANGAAGATTCCAGCCAGTACGTGTGGAAGAACCNTCTGTAGGCGAGACNGTAGAAATACTNAAAGGCATTCGCTATTTGTATGAAGAGCACCATNACTTAGAAATTTCTGANGANGCTCTTGAGAGAGCTGCTAGNCTTGCATCAAGATTTATTTCAGATAGATTCTTGCCTGATAAGGCTATTGATGTTATTGATGAGGCAGCTTCAAGAGTACGGATAAATTCTTCTACTCCNCCAGTAAATATTAAAGATTTGATAAATTTGCTNAATCGTACCAAAACAGANAAAGAGAAAGCTATAGAAGATCAAGAATATGAGCATGCTTCCTCGCTNAGGGAAAGAGAAGTCGACTTNCAGNAAAAAATCGATGAACTCCAANCTGATTGGAAAAATGATCATGATGAAAAACCAANAGTGATTGAGCAGGATATAGATGAAGTTGTGACCATGTGGACAGGAATTCCNGTGACTAATCTTGCTTCAAATGAAATGGATCGACTTGTGAAAATGGAAGAATCTATTTCCTCTGAAGTGGTTGGTCAACAAGAAGCGATTAGTGTTATTTCAAAGGCTGTAAGAAGGTCAAGATCTGGATTAAAAAGTCGTAAGAGACCCACTGGTGTCTTCTTGTTTTTAGGCCCTACTGGTGTNGGNAAGACTTATTTGGTTCAAAAACTGGCAGAATTTCTTTTTGGTAGCGAAGATTCTATGGTTAGAATAGATATGTCGGAATTTATGGAACAGCACTCTGTTGCTAGATTAGTGGGATCACCTCCAGGTTATATTGGTCACGATGAAGGTGGTCAACTTACTGAAGCTGTTCGACGCAAGCCATATTCGGTAATTCTGTTAGATGAAATTGAAAAAGCCCACAGGGATGTTTCCAATATTTTGCTTCAGATTTTTGATGATGGACATCTTACCGATTCTAAGGGTAGGAAAGTAGATTTCCGAAATACTTTGATTGTTATGACTAGNAATATTGGATCAGATTTAATNNGACANGATAGAACTTTGGGATTCGCAAAGTCTACCGATGAAATAGAAGAAGAACAGCATAGATATGAAAGAATGAAAACAAATGTTATGGATGAAGTTANGCGTTTTTTCAGGCCAGAATTTTTAAATCGANTNGATGGATCAATTGTATTCCAGTCACTTCATGTCGAGCACATGACACAAATTGTTGATCTTATGTTNAAAGAAGTCCATTCGAATTTAATTGAACAAGGTGTGGATATGGAAGTTTCTGATNCAGCCAAAACTTGGNTGGCAGAAAAGGGATACGATAGGCATTTTGGTGCTCGTCCTTTAAGAAGAGTAATTCAAGATAATATTGAAGATAAATTGTCTGATGCATTATTGAGTGGTCATATTAAACCTGCTACTACGGTTATTATTGATTTGGAAGATGATGAAATAGTTGTGAATACTCTCTCTCCTAAATTNCAAACACCTGCCATTTAATCCTGGTTTTTAATTCAGGTTGTTTTAATCGATTGTCTAATTAATTCAATTTAAGATTGGTGGTTAAAATGCAGCAGAACATTGCTTTTTTTCGTTGTATTGGTGGTGCAAGTGGGGATATGATTTTAGGCGCGTTAGTTGATTTAGGTGTATCTATTGATAAGATAGTTGATCCTCTGTCTAAAATTGTTCCAGNNGAATTNACTATTGANTATTCNGACTCAGTAAGAAATGGTATGNCTGGGACTCATTTGGTTGTTAGGCAATCGACTAAAGGNGAGATTCGTAGAAATTTTCAAGATTTTGTTTCTTTGATTCTAGATTCGGATCTGTCAAATCAGACTAAAAAGAAATCTTTAGAGATTTTTGAAACCTTAAAAACGGCTGAATCAAAAGTTCATGGTATTCCTTCGGACGAAGTCCANTTACATGAACTTGGACAGGTTGATACATTAGTAGATGTTGTAGGATCTGTTTTGGCATTAGAGGAATTAGGGNTTGATAGGGTNTTTTGTTCAGGTTTTCCAGCNGGTAATGGAGTGATTAAGATTGCTCATGGTATTGTGTCCGTGCCTGCGCCTGCTACTGAANCAATATTNGTTGAGTTCAATGCCCCAATTCATGCTGTTCCTAANAATTCTNATCCGACTGGCGAAATGGTTACTCCTTCTGGNGCAGCAATATTGTGTACATTGTCAGAATTTGGTCATCCGAATATTAATTTAGTANATACNGGCGTTGGTTTGGGATCTAGAAATCCCGACTCTTATCCTAATGCGCTNTCGNTTTGGATAGGAACTCAATTTGAAATTCAAACNGTTAAGNAATTAATAATTCTTGAAACGAATATTGATGATATGAGCCCTGAGTTGTTTGGGTATGTTCAAGAGGNATTGTTTAAACTTGGAGNTCNAGATGTATGGTTTACGCCAATACAAATGAAAAAAAATAGACCCGGNACNATGTTATCTGTTCTTGTTACCAATGAATTAGAATCCAAAGCTANGGAATTNATATTTCGTGAAACTACAACTTTGGGTATTCGNATTAGNGAAATTTCTAGGATAGAAGCTGATAGGGAGATANTTGAAGTTAAAACTGAANTTGGTAGTGNAAGAGTTAAGGTCAAAAAAATCGGGAATGAAATTATNAATGNTTCACCAGAATATGAGGATTGTAAAGNAATAGCTGAAATTANTGGATTGTCATTGCAAGAGGTCTTTTTGATTGTGCAAAGGCAATTTTCCGAGAAGTAAATTTACCATTCAATATATTNATTTTTTACACTTTTTGGTGCTTGACCTAGGCGCAATAGATGGATAAAATAATANAGTTGATGCGGCTAGTCACCGAATTTCGGGGTCTAGCCTCGTTTTGCGCTTTAACAANCTATTGTGAACGAGATAAATATGCCCCAGTGGCGCAACTGGCAGCGCAGGCGATTTGTAATCGCCAGGTTAGCGGGTTCGAGTCCCCTCTGGGGCTTGGGGCTAGGTATAAAATTATCTATATATTTTATTTGGTGCTACTTATCTAATATGCTAAACTTCTGTGAGATGTATTTTGTATTATGGAGGGGTGGGAGAGTGGTTAAATCCACCAGACTGTAAATCTGGCGCTCTGAGGGCTACACTGGTTCGAATCCAGTCCCCTCCACCAAGTAAGACTAATGATTATCTAAATTAATAAATTTANTCTCGGGCCCACATAGCTCAGCCGGCAGAGCACGTTCTTGGTAAGAACGAGGTCAGCAGTTCGAGTCTGCTTGTGGGCTCCAGTTAATGGAGGTAGAAATGGCTAAACAAAAATTTGAAAGAACTAAACCGCACGTGAATGTAGGTACTATTGGTCACGTTGACCACGGGAAAACTACTTTAACGGCTGCGATTACTAAAACTCTTGCTTCAGCTGGGATGGCTGATTTTAGGGCGTTTGAGACTATTGANAATGCNCCTGAAGAACGTGANAGAGGTGTNACTATTGCGATTCAGCACGTGGAATATGAAACTGAATCAAGGCATTATGCTCACGTAGATTGTCCTGGTCACGCTGATTATATTAAGAATATGATTACGGGTGCTGCTCAGATGGATGGGGCAATATTAGTTGTGAGTGCTGCAGATGGTCCTATGCCACAAACACGTGAACACATATTGCTGGCTCGTCAAGTTGAAGTTCCCGCAATAGTTGTTGCATTGAANAAAGTTGATGTGGCTGATCCTGAGTTNCTAGAGCTTGTAGAACTAGAACTGCGAGAAATGCTATCAGAATACGGTTTTCCGGGTGATGATGTACCGATAATTCCTGTTAGTGCCCTTGCTGCACTTGAATCTGATGACCTTACTCCTGAATCTGAGTGGGGCAAAGGTATTTGGGAATTGATGGAAGCAGTTGATAGTTATGTTCCAGTACCTGATAGGCCTACTGATTTACCATTCATTATGCCTGTGGAAGATGTGTTTGGGATTAAAGGTAGAGGTACTGTTGTTACTGGTAGAATAGAAGGTGGCAAGGTTGAGATGGGAGATACGATAGATATTGTAGGAATTCGTGATACTCATCAGACTGTTGTTACTGGAGTAGAAATGTTTCATAAGACATTAGATTCTGGTGAGGCTGGAGATGCTGTTGGNGTTTTGCTAAGNGGTATTGAGCGTGAGGATGTAGAGAGAGGTCAGGTTTTGGCCGCTCCAGATAGTATTACCCCGCATACNGACTTTNTGGCNCAAGTTTATATTCTGAGCCGCGCTGAGGGAGGNAGNCATACTCCTTTCTTCAATGGNTATAAACCTCAATTTTATATTAGAACTACNGATGTTACCGGNGAAATTCATTTNCCGGAAGGTGTTGAAATGGCTATGCCTGGAGACAATGTGGAAATGAATATAAAATTGATTATGCCTGTNGCCTTAACTGACCAATTAAGATTCGCTGTTCGTGAAGGTGGNAGNACAGTTGGTTCTGGTGTAATTACCAAAATTAATGANTAGGAATTCNAATGTCNGGTAAAGGGAAAAATAGAACTGTAATAGATATGAGCTGTACTGAATGCCGTGAGAGAAATTATAGTACAGAAAAAAGCCGTAGNAACGACCCTAATAGGTTAGAGTTCAAGAAGTATTGTCCGAANTGTCGAGCTCATAGACTCTACAGAGAAGTTAGATANGTTTTATGGCACGACAGAATTCAAGATCTAATCANCGTTCTTCGAGCAGGCCTAGTTTTCGGTTTTTTACCGATATAATTGGGGAGCTTAGGCGAGTCACATGGCCGAGTCGNGAAGAAACAATGCGTTTGTCTATAATGGTTATAGCTGTAGCTGCTGCCATTGGNGCATTTCTGGGTGTGATTGATATTGGTTTTGGAAGACTNTTTTCGGTAATACTTGGATAGCAATTATGGTTGATTTGACTAATAATCCAGATGATCAGTGGTATATAGTGCATACCTATTCAGGTCAAGAGGAACGNGTAAAACGAAATCTTGAGATCCGNATTTCCACAATGGATATTTCTGATAGAATNCTTGANGTTTTGGTTCCCACTCAAGATGAAGTTGAGATAAAAGANGGCCANCGTAAGCGGATTGCTAGAACAGTGTTTCCAGGTTANGTTTTGGTTAAAATGATGATGGATGATGAATGTTGGCATGTCGTNAGAAATACACCNGGTGTTACNGGTTTTGTTTCTGCTGANGATGAAACGGCTATGCGNTCTAGGCCTGTGCCGCTTACTCCTNCTGAAGTAGAAAAAATTCTGGATTATAATAACGCCGATGAACAACCCAAAATNTCCNTTGCATATTCTGTCGGTCAGACGGTGCGNATTAANGATGGTCCATTTCTTGATTTTATGGGNATTATTGAAGAAGTCTATGCAGATCNATCAAAAGTTAAAGTACTTGTCTCGTTTTTTGGGCGTGAAACACCTGTTGAATTAGACTTTGTTCAAGTGGAAAGGATTTAATACGAAAAGTGGCTAAGAAAGTAGTATCTACGATCAAACTCCAGATAGAAGCAGGGAAAGCAACTCCTGCCCCTCCTGTNGGACCAATTTTGGGTCAACATGGAATTAATATAATGGGTTTTGTNAAAGAATATAATGAACGNACATCGTCACAAATGGGAACAATAGCTCCTGTTGAGATTACTGTATATCATGACAATTCATTTACATTTATAGTTAAGCCTCCACCCGCTTCGGAGCTNCTTAGAAAGGCTGCAGGTATTGANACAGGAAGTGGACAACCNAATCTTCAAAAAGTAGGAACAATANCNAAAGATAAAGTAAAAGAAATNGCNGAGATTAAAATGGNNGATCTGAATGCCTCNGATATTGAGGGGGCAATGAAGATTATTGCTGGAACAGCACGTAGTATGGGTATAGATATAGAGGAGTAGTCCACTTATGGTAAANCATGGAAAAAGATATAANTCGGCTCTAGNAACAATTGANGAGACAAAATCTTATTCACCANNAGACGCAATTTCAATTACNAAAAATTCTGCTACAGCGAAATTTGATGAAACTATTGAACTTCACNTGAGAACNGGAGCGGATCCTAGNCATGCAGATCAAATGGTTAGGGGTGTTGCTACACTTCCTCATGGTACAGGCAAAGAAATTCGTGTTTTAGTGTTTGCTGAGGGNGATACTATTAANGTTGCTGANAANGCNGGCGCTGATTTTGTAGGAGATGATGAAGTCATNAAANAGATCGAAGGTGGTTGGACTGAATTTGATGTTTCAATTGCTACGCCTGAAATGATGGGTAAGGTTGGCAGGTTAGGAAGAGTGCTNGGNAGAAAGGGCTTAATGCCTAATCCTAGGACTGGTACTGTAGTGCCTTCAGATGACATNCCTCGNGCAATTACTGANGCNAAAAAAGGTCGTGTTGAGTATAGACTNGATAGGTCATCNTTGATTCATGTTCCAATTGGTAAGGCTAGTTTTGNNGAGGAACAACTTTTAGACAATTTNTCCTCTGTAATGGATGCAATAGTTCAGGCAAGACCTGCGGGTCTTAAAGGACANTATATAAGATCTAGTTTTATTAAAAGTACAATGGGACCTAGTGTTAGGATAAATGTTGCAGAATTGACTGAACTTGAAGTAGAATAATATAGTTAACCGCAGACAGTGGGCCCTATTTTAGGTTAAAGTGTAAACGCCTGCCGAGGTAATGCTTTCTAATATTAAAGCNTTAATCCCGAGTCTGTGATTCGGGTTTTTTTTTGGAGTTAAAATGCCTACAAATAAAAAAATTAATGATGTTGAGAAAATGGCTGAATGGATGTCTCANTATGAGATGCTTGTATCNACTGATTACACTTCAATGTCTGCTAATGATATGAACCAGATGCGCAAAGCATTTCGTCAAAATTCAGTACAATATACAATAATAAAGAATACCCTTGCTAGATTGGCTGCGGAAAAATCTGGTAAGCCNAAAATNCAGGAAATCGTTGAAGGTCCTACTGGTATAGCTTATGGAAGCGGGGATCCTGTTTCTATAGCTAAAACNGTTACTGAGTTTATTTCTACGTCTAGATTACCCTTAAAGATAAGAGGGGGTATTATGGATGATACNTTATTGACAATTGACGAGTTAGAGAAATTAGCCACATTGCCNTCAAAGGATCAGCTAATAGCNAATTTTGCACGTCAGATTCAATNACCTGTTTCACGATTGGTTCAGGTTCTAAATAATCCTATTGTCGGATTAGCAACAGTTCTAAACAATAGAATGCAACAGTTAAATAGTCAAAATTAATCAATACTAGTTAATAAAATAAGGAGTAAACAATGGCCCTTTCTAAAGAAGAAATTATCGAAGCGATTAAAGAGATGTCAGTCCTAGATATGGCTGATTTAGTAAAAGCATTGGAAGATGAATTTGGTGTGAGTGCTGCGCCTGTTGCTGTTGCAGNCGCTCCAGGAGCTGCTGCAGGNTCGGAAGCATCTNCTCAAGACGATGAACAGAGTGAATTCAATATAGTNTTGAANGAAGTTGGTTCTAATAAAATCAATGTAATCAAGGCTGTAAGAGAAGTTACCAGTCTAGGTCTTCGCGAAGCTAAGGAATTAGTTGAAAGTGCCCCANCAAATGTNAAAGAGGGTGTTAGNAAAGACGATGCCGATGANACAAAGTCNAAACTTGAAGAAGCTGGAGCAGTAGTTTCTGTAGAATAATTATTCTTTGTTNATTAAATAGGGGATAGTCTGAGGTCCTTCAGGNAGTACACATAGTTTTGCNGTATTAGGAAGATTNTTAAGAATTTCTTGNATTGTTTCTGAAATATCTGATATCGGTTCCATAAATGCTGTTTCTATTTGTTCATTAGACAGAAAATCTGATTTAAATTTNATNCTTGAATTGNTTTGAATTTGNGCTTGAATTTGTGCTTGCCATTGATCATGTTTTTTGTGTTTTGGATTTGATATTTGTTNAAGTAGTTCNNTTGGGTTTGATGCTGAAGAAAGAATGTTTTTGTATTCTCCATGTTTTGGTATTCCATCAGAACATTCTGATGCGCATATGATANTCCCTCCTTTTTTTACTATTTGATATGCTGCAGAAATACCTTTGATAGATTGATACATATTTAAGTCTAGAGGATATCCACTGTTGGTAGTAACGACAACATCGAAAGNCTCTTGAAGGGGTTTCATTGAAACTCGCTTAATTACATCTATTGCAGCATTATGTACTTTNAATAAATTNCCTGCGTAGCAGCAAGTTATTTCGTTGTTTCTATTTAAAGTGACGTCAATTGCAAATGTAACTGGGTTTTTTGTAGCGATCTCACGTATTGAGTCATGTATTGGGTTGCCNATAGTGANTCCCCAACGTGCATTTTCATTNGCAATCATCTGATAGTCATGTAGGGCCATAATTGTTTTAAATCCTGCTAATCCAGGGGCCACCATTTTAGGCCCNCCACTAAATCCTGCAAAAAAGTGAGGCTCNACAAATCCCAGGGTAATTTTTACATCTTGATCTATCCACGTTTTGTTTAATTCTATTGGGATACCATTTTCGGTAAATCCTGTGTTGACTAAATTCTCATTGTCGAATGCNTNATGGTTTGATAATTTAAAATTATCTACGATTTCTGAGCCTAACATGTTGANTAATTCATCCTTTGTATTAGCCCTGTGGGTTCCAGTCGCAATGAATATNGTAATGTCTTCTTTGGGGATATGTTTTAGTTCGTTGAGGAGTATAGGAAGAATCAATTTTGAAGGGATTGGTCTGGTAATGTCACAGACTGAAATACCNACTTTTTGTCCAAGTTTGNCTAATGATTTTAANGGTTTTGAATCAATTGGGTTTCGGATTGCATTTTGAATCGCNCCCTTAGGGTCTGGTAAAGAATTTACAAATGTAGGCTCAATTACCGTNGTTTGTTTNGGNGGACATTTGATAATTAATCCTGTTTTNCCATATGATAACCNTACATCCATTAACGAGAAATCCTTATCAACTAGTNAATAATGTTTCACACAGATTTGCAGAATCNATTAGGTCAGGAATGACTNCATATTCCCTTTTGGTATGCATGTTGTGATCTGCCATTCCAACTAC
Organism: Chloroflexota bacterium; assembly: GCA_002717725.1. Next base: position 52,855 of record PBBT01000009.1, on the reverse strand, counting down.
TACAGCACTGATTCCATTTAATCTGAATACATTGCCGTCGGTTCCGCCTCCTGAGGGNTGCATTTCTGGCTCAAGTCCCATTGATNTAAGCGCAGATTTGACCAGGTTTGTAGATTTGTCTTCATCAGTAAGGGTGTATGTCTGAAATTTAATTTGTAATTCATTGTTGATGACTGCATCAGGATANATTTNTAGGATTTCTTTTATGGTTTCGTTGATTTGAAGTTTTAGATTGTCTACAGTTTCTGTGCTCCTACTTCTGAATTCTCCCTGAATAGAAACTTTTTCAGCAACTGTATTTCTAGTACTTCCTCCTTCGATTTTTCCTACATTGAAGGTTGTTTCTTCATCTAGTCTGCCTTGAGGTAATTTAGATATTAAATCTGCAGAAATTTTGATTGCAGATATCCCTTTTTCAGGCTCTACTCCTGCATGTGCACTTCGTCCAATAATTTCAATATCAAAACTAAAATTTGTTGGAGATGCCGANGTGATTTGGCTTGATGGTCCTTCTCCGTCAAATACAATTGCAGTATCGCTNTTTAACATTGTGAAATTCAGGTTATGCGCGCCAATCAATCCTAGTTCTTCTTCTCTTGTAAATGCTACCTCTATGCTACGGTGTGACATGTTATCTTCTGTTATTGATTCTAATGCTTCCAATATTGCTGCAACACCTGCTTTACAATCTCCTCCCAATATTGTNGAGCCATCGGAGACAATTCTGTCACCNTTAATAATTGGTTTTATTCCTCTTCCAGGTTCGACAGTGTCTAAATGAGCAGACAACAATATTGGATTTTCCCCACCATCATTGGCTATGACATTACCATAATCGTCTCTGGAAACACTTAATCCAAATTTTTCAAGTTTCGATATAACGTATTGTGCCATAGCCTCTTCTTCACCAGATGGNCTATCGATTTGAACAATTTCAGTGAAAGTTTTGATTAATCTATCTCTGCTGATCATAATTACTCCAAATTTTATTGACTAGGCAATTGTATTCTAACAGTTCGACTGTTAAGGAGAAATAGTATCAAATTTTCTGTGTACAAATACAAATAATTCCCAATNTCAGTATAGNATTTGAATTTTTAGTCTTAGAGTTGATTAAATGTCTTCTCATATTTCTAATGAAAATTCTAATTCAATAATTTTGACAAAACCTTTGGAAGCATTAACATATGTTTANAGTCACAAAATCTAAAATTTTGAACGTATAGGAGGATATAATGGATGATTCTAAATTGGGGGANGTCGGAACAGAATTTATGTTTGAAAATGATTTGATTAGAGTTTGGAATCTTGAGCTATCTCCTGGTGAATCGAGTGATTGGCATAGACACAATACTAATTATTGTTTTGTTGTTACTCGTTCAGGTTCCTTGAANGCAGAACATGAAAGNGGGGANGTTTCAACTTCNCCACTNTCTGTGGGGCAGGTNGTTATGGGNAAAAANGGGGCACTTCACCGTGTAACGAATGNTGGGGAAGAAATTTATAGCAATATTGTCATNGAGATTAAGTAAAAGGTAGTACTTCTCATGGATATTTTAATTATGGGTGCTGGGGCAGTAGGGGGATGTTTGGGAGGCTTATTAGCTCAATCAGGACAAAANGTNACTTTGGTTGCGCGTGGTGAAAACTTGGACTCAATACGTAAAAATGGCCTGCTGCTAAAACACGGAGAGGAGGATATGGATAGATTANATTTATTTGCTACTGATAACTCTGAAGAACTCGGTACAGTAGATCTGGTGTTATTTTGTGTTAAAGCCTATCAAACTGATCAAGCAATGGAGATAATGACTAGCGCTGTTTCTGCAAATACNACCATTATTACTTTACAAAATGGAATTGGCAGTCAACAAAAACTTNTTGAAAAATTTGGAGATAGAAAAGTCTTACAAGGTGTAATTTATGTTGAAGCTGAACAGTTGTCTCCCGGAGTTGTGACTTTTCANGGAGATNATCCAAAAATAATTTTTGGCGGTGAGAATGAAGTGAATTCTTCAAGAATGATATCAATTGAGAAGATATTGACNCACTCAAAAATCAATGCTTCTATATCGAATGATATTCAGCGAGATGCATGGCACAAATTAATTTTTATTTCAGCTTTGAGCGGACTTACTTGTGTTACAAGGGGGACATTTGATGAGGTTATGGCTAATTTAAATACTTCACATTTGGTATCTAAAGTATTAGAAGAAGCTGCNTTGGTTGCACGTAATCTTGGAGTGAATATCAATCCATCTATTGTTNAGGAAACATTGGAAGAGCTGACGGCAAATAGGAAGAATTTAGTATCATCAATNTATGCGGATCTGCAAAATGGAAAACCTTTAGAAATTGATGTGATTACTGGCGCAATTTCTAATNCCNCAAAAGAAATTAATGTTGATACCCCAATTAACGATTTTATTTTNAGTTGCTTATCGATTCATGATCAACGTGCAAGAGGAAGTTATTTTTCCTAGNATTGAGAGATATTAAATGAGTTATTTTATAGATTCACAAAANATAGAATCATTTGAGATTTCTCCTGGAGTTTCATTGAAAACTNCTTGGGGAGAAAATGTGATGATGAGTATAGTAACCATTTCACCTGGAGCGAAAATGGAAGCTCATTCTCATGAAAATGAGCAGGCGGGAATAGTATTGGAAGGTGAATTTTTGTTTACCATTGGTGAGGAAACAAGAATGATNCAAGAAGGAGAAATGTATATAATTCCTTCGAATGTCGAACATAGTTTGATNGCCACAGATCAAAGAGCGCTNGCACTAGATATTTTCAGTCCACCTCGGACTGATTATAAGAAGTGANTGAGTAACCGATTGTGTTTTGGATCAAGTAGTAAAAAATGGGCTTGTA